>NZ_CALPDB010000004.1 GCF_943193155.1 Veillonella intestinalis
CGATAATATCTAATGCGTCTTTGATAGTAGGCATATCCAATTACCTCCTTCGGTGGTACTGTTTCTTACTATTATTATACGCTATTTCTCGTCAAAAATCAACCATTTGTTGTGACAGAGCCTTTTATATTAAACATAGAGGAATACCTACTAAGGATTCCATCTCAAAATAGAATCAATAGGATAAAACTATTGATTCTATTTTCATTATTAAATATAGCCTACGAATAAAGAGGTACTTGTATGAATAAACTCTCTAAAACTGGTTATTTACTATTTTTACCAGCCACACTCTGTTTTCTAATCTTTTATTACTGGCCATTACTTGTCAATGTTGGTATGAGTTTCTTTTCTTGGAATATGGTGAGTTCTAAAATTAAATTTGTTGGATTAGATAATTATATAGATGTATTACAAAATGGAGAATTCTATTCTATTATCGTAAATACAATCCTATTTGTTGTCTTCTTACTACTATTTAATTTTATATTACCCTATATATACTCCTATATTTTAGCTTATATATTAAAATATGGAAAAAATTTGTATAGAATATGCTTCTTTATTCCCTCTCTTTTTAGTTTATCAGTAGCCAGTATATTATTTCTGTGGATTTATAATCCGCTAGCAGGCCCTATTTTTACAATTCTACAAATGATCGGCCTAGACTCACCAAGATGGTTAAAAGAACCTGTATTAGTCATTTTTTCTATTAGCCTTATTATTGCGTGGAAAGTATTTGGATATAATTTTATACTCATGCTAGCAGCTATGATGTCTGTATCCAAAGAAATGATAGAAGCAGCTCGTCTAGAAGGGGCCTCTGATTGGATGATACTACGCAAAATTGTCATTCCACAAACATCGTCAGCTGCTATTTATGTTTTTGTTATTACTGTTGTTTTTGGCTTACAGTATGTAATGATTCCTGTCAATATTCTTACACAAGGTGGACCTAACCAAGGAAGTGCTAATTTAGTTTATGTAATTTATCAATATGCTTTCGTTTTCTATCAAGTAGGAAAATCTGCCGCCTATGCTGTTATTACTATGATGCTCTTTATACTTTTTGCTTGGTGGCGTAATAAAGTATTAGACAAGAAGGTTTACTATGAAAATTAATATAAAAAAAGAATTACTAGGCCATATATTTCTACTCATATCATTAATTCTTTGCTTATGGCCTATTATTTTCTTACTTTCAGCTTCGTTAAAAGACTTAAATCAAATTTTCCAATACCCCCTTAATCCGTTACCAACAAACCCAACGCTAGATAACTATACAACTATATTAAATCGTTTCCCCATCTTTCAATTTACTGGCAATACATTTTTTATTGCTATTACAGTAACCATATTCAAAATCATTACAAGCTTACTAGCTGGTTTTGGTTTTGTATATTATCGCTTTAAAGGTAGAGAATTGTTATTTAACTCCATGGTTTTAACCTTTTTTATTCCCATGTCTGTATTAATTATGCCTAACTATCTTCTCATTTCTTCCATTGGTTTATTAGACACTGCCTTTGGCGTAATATTAGTAGAAATGGTCGATGGGATGGGAATATTTCTTATGCGTCAAACTATGCGCAGTATTCCTAAAAGCATATTTGAATCAGCTATTCTTGAAGGTGCCTCACCACTTTATATACTCTGGCATATCATAATACCACTTGTACGCCCCTCTATTATTTCTATTAGCATAATGTTTTTTATTAATGCTTGGAATGAATATTTTTGGCCACTACTTATTTTAAAAAGTAAATCTGAATATACATTAGCCTTAGCATTACCAATGTTTATCAGTGCAGAAGGCGGTAGTGAGTGGGGACTTGCTATGGCCTTAGCTGTTTTAACTAGCATTTTACCCTTTATTTTATTCATAATTTGCCAGAAATACATACTTAATACATTTATACAAGCAGGAGTAAAAGGATAATGCACAATATTGTATTTAATGCAGTTACAAAATCATATCATGGAAAAGAAATAATTAAACAATTAAACTTTGAAATCAAAGAAGGCGAGCGCGTAGTCTTATTAGGACCTTCCGGTTCAGGCAAAAGCACAACATTACGTATGATCGCTGGTCTAGAAGACATCACATCAGGTCAACTTTTTATGGGCGATACCTGTGTCAATGATGTACCGCCTGGAAAACGGAATATTGCGATGGTATTTCAAAACTATGCCTTGTTTCCCCACTTTAACGTTTGGGATAATATTGTCTTTGGCCTAAAATTACAAAACTTACCGGCCTCTGAAATTGAAGTTCGTACCAAAGCTGCTATTAATATGTTAAATCTCAACGGCTATGAACATCGACTTATTCAATCTTTATCTGGCGGACAAAAACAACGAGTTGCTTTATGTCGAGCTATTGTAAAGCAATCGCCTTATTTCTTACTCGATGAGCCACTTGCTAATTTAGATGCACAATTACGCCAACATGCTCGCCAAGAATTAATAAAAATTCATGAAAACTGTAACTCTACTATGATTTATGTCACTCATGATCAAGTAGAAGCTATGACCATTGGTCAACGAATTGCTATTCTTCACGAAGGGGTTTTACAACAATTTGGTAATCCTCAAGAAGTATATAATCAACCAGCTAACACCTTTGTAGCCTCTTTTATTGGTACTCCAGCTATGAATTTATGGACACTACCTATCAATAATGGCCAAATTCAGCTAGGTTCATCAACACTGAATATTCCTGAATCTATAAAAAAACTAATAACTACTGATAATGTAATTTTAGGTATTCGTCCTGAAAAAATAAAAGTTACAACAACTGACAAAGCTTTACTTTATGGAGAATGCCAGTATATAGAAAATATTGGACATATCCAAAACTGTCTTTTTAAATTTTCTAATTCTTTAACAGGCTTTATCCAAATACCAAGTAAAGATACTCAAATACAATTAGGCGAACGACTCGGTATAAGTTTTAATATTAATGATGCTTGTTTTTTTGATCCAGAAAGCCAACAAAATCTTCAATCGTAACTAACCTATTAATCAATATATTTTTTACTTACTGTGAAGGAGCCCCTATGAGCACACTTGAAATTAGTGATCTTCTATTTCCAGCCTTTAATAAAGGTCAATTAAAAACATTGCCTCTATCTTATGGCCTTGAATTTTTTAATGAATTTGGTACTCAAGATTATTGGAGTCAATTACTTCCTCAATTTAGCATAAACAAAAGAGATATTTCCTTACATGGTCCTTGTGTAACAGTCAATTTAGCAGATCCTGAGGATACGCAATATTTAAAGCAATTAAAAGATACGCTTCTCTTCGGAAAAGAAATAAATGCTAAATTTGTTGTTATTCATACAAATGAGCGTTGGCAAGGAGATAGATTAGACTGTCAAAAACTAGTTATTCAACGTTTACAAGAAATTGCTACTTTTAACCACTCAATCAATGGACCTATTATGGCTGTGGAAAATGTAGGTTTACATGAAAATAATTTATTTAATGAAGAAGAATACTTAAATTTATTTAATACCATTCCTCATATCCAATCAATCATTGATGTAGGCCATGCCCATGTAAATAATTGGGATTTATCAAACGTAATAAAAACCTTAAATTCTCAAATTATAGCCTTTCATTTACACGATAATGACGGAAATTACGATCAACATTATCCAATTAATGCAGGTACTATTAATTGGCCAGACTTATTTAAAACAATAAATACATATTCACCTAAGGCAATTAAAGTGTTAGAATATGCTAATGGAAGCTTTACAGATAGCACTAAACTACTAGAGCATATAGAAAGTATCCAAGAATTATTAACATTAAAATAATAAAAAGCATCTAATTCCTATTAATGATTTTTAAATAAATCATAATAAACGGAGTTAGATGCTTTTTTATTAGTTTAACACATTTCACTAGTAATTTTCACATTATATCTGTATTATTATATCACCTCCTTTATTCTTTTAACATCCATTTGCTATAATGAACGTAGTTCTTATTATATATTTCAACATATTATATAATCTATAAACCACTATACGATAATTATTATAGTAATAAACTGGTTTCGATTATAAAGTATATGTATTTACTCATACTTCAAGGAGGTGCCTATATGTCACAAACTATGACTGCTGCTGAATTTTTACAGCACTACGCTCTCGATCGCCGTAATACTAATAGTGTAAAATGGGATGCGTTAGAACAGCGTTTTAATACAACCGATGTTATTCCTCTCTGGGTAGCTGATATGGACTTTAAAGTACCAGAAACTGTTATGACTGCCTTAGAAGATAGAATTAAACAAGGTGCTTTTGGCTACTCGTTAATTAGCCCTACCTATCATCAGACCTTTATAGATTGGCTAACTCGTCACCATGGTTACAGTCCTAAAAAAGGCTGGCTCCGCTTCACGAATGGCACAATTACAACTCTTTTTTGGATTCTTCACGCCTTCACTAAACCACAAGACTCTGTTATGATGCTAAGTCCAGTTTATTTTCCTTTCTTTAGCACACCTCAAGATACGGATCGAACCCCTATTTGTAGTGAATTACAACGGGATAATACAGGTCGTTATTATATTGATTTTAACGATGTAGAGAAAAAAATTAAAGAGCATCAGGTAAAAGTCTTTATTCTATGTAATCCCCATAATCCTGTTAGTCGTCTTTGGTCCGAAGAAGAATTAACTCGTTTATTCACCCTTTGTGAGCAATATAAGGTACTTATAATCAGTGATGAAATACATCAAGATTTTAATTTTGGTACTTTTATTCCTGCCCTAAAAGTAGCTGATGGTCGTTTTAAAGACTCTATTATTACCATTACTAGTGCTTCTAAAACCTTTAATTTAGCTTCACTACCAGTAGCTCATGTTATTATCCCTAACAAAGAACATCGCCAACGGTTTGATAATTTTGTGAAAACTATTGATCACACACAATTATCCGTACTTAATTTAATTGCAACGGAAGCAGCTTATCAGACTGGTGATGTATGGCTTACTGGCCTATTGGCTACCATTCAAAGTAATTATGAATTGCTCAAAAAAGAACTCCTAGCAAAAGCCCCTAATATAGGCTTTACACCGCTAGAAGCAACATATTTAGCTTGGCTTGATTTCAATGCTTATATTAAACCTGAAGAACTGGATGATTTTCTTATTAAAGAATGTCGTGTAGGCGTTAACACAAGTGCTAATTTTGCCCCTGCTACACCAGGTTTTGGCCGTTTTAACTTAGCCGCTCATCCTGACACAATAAAAGAGGCCGCTAACCGAATTATTCAAGGCTTAGCACAACGAAAGCTTATATAATCACTATATCTAGTCAATGAATATTAGCCTTATAAGGCAAGTTTTATAGCCCTATAAAGTTTAAAAACTTATAAACCTTATAAAATTTACCCAATCATAAAAGGACTGTAACCTAAATGACGGATAAAATCCTCATTTCATTACAGTCCTCTTTTTATTTATATACTTGTCTTTCTATCATTTTGCTATACGTATTTAATACGAAATTTTTTTATTCTATTCTTTATTTTCTTATTATTCGTATTTCTTACTTTTTATGTGTACCAATATAGCAACGATACTTACATATCCCCTAAGAAACGTTTAGCTTCACAGTAGTTAACCATACCTTCTACGACTTTTTTAGCAGCCCGCATTGCCAATACTACAGTAGCTGGCTTATGTACTACATCCCCACCAGCAAATACACCTTTACGGCTTGTCATACCATATGGCATTTCACGAGTCACTACATAACCATCTTTATTAACTTCAATACCATTGCCAGGGCCTACTAAACGAGCATTTGGCTTATGACCAATAGCAATAATAATCTTATCAGCTGGAATTGTTTCATAATGACCAGTCGGAGTAACTGAACCATCTTCTTGTGGTTCTTGGATTTCACAACGAAGCCCTTCTACAACGACTTCTCCTTCAACACTAGCTGGGGAGGCATAAAATTTAAAAGCTACTCCTTCTTCTTTGGCTTCTTTATATTCTAATGGATTAGCACTCATATTTTCTTCGCCACGACGGTATGCTACAGTCACAGAAGCACCTAAACGAACGCAAGTACGAGCCGCATCCATAGCCACATTACCGGCACCAATTACGACTACTCGATCACCACTATTTACTGGAATCGCATCATCACCAACACGACCATTTTGATGTAATTGTACGGCTGTTAACAAAGCCATTGCTTGTAAAACGCCTGGCTTTTCATCACCGCGCATAGGCAATTCCATCGGTACGTGAGTCCCTGTAGCAATAAAAATCGCATCATAACCATCTTCAAATAAAGAGTCAATGGTTTTCTCAGGACCAATAATAGTATTACATTCAAAAGTAACACCTAATGCTTTTAAACGATTAATTTCACGGTGTACTACTTCTTTACTTAAACGGAAGGCCGGAATCCCATAAAGTAAAATTCCTCCTGGTTCGTCTTGCTTTTCAAAAATAGTCACTTCATAGCCTAATTTAGCCATATCACTAGCTACAGTTAAGCCTGCCGGACCAGAACCAATAATACCAATTTTACCTTGATCCTTAATGATTGGTTTCATACGACGAAGGCCATGCAAACTTTCAAAATCAGCAGCAAAACGTTCTAATTTACCAATGTTAATCGGCTTATTGGCACGATTTAAAATACAATGCCCTTCACACTGTTTTTCACGAGGACAAACACGACCACAAACAGCTGGTAAATTACTGCGTTCCCCAATAATATCATTCGCTTCCCCAAAGTTACCGCGAGCAATAGCCTGAATAAACCGAGGAATTTCATTTTCAATAGGACAACCTGTACGGCACAAAGGCTTCGCACAATTTAAGCAGCGTTTTGCCTCAGCCAAGGCTTCCTCTAACGTATAATCTCTATCTTCTGTATAACCAGCTTTAGCAATTTGTTTTGCTTGTTCGCTTGCATCTAATCCAACCATGGATAAACCTCCTCTATCTCTTTTCATTGTTGATGATTTCATCAACTTTGCTATATATTACCTATTCCCTATAATAATAAAATTAATTCTAATATACCATAACCCCTAAAGCTAGTAAATAGGTATCCCCTCTCTTAGGACATTCCCTATAATAAAAAACCGCCATTTGATGAAGTTTCGTCAAATGGCGGCTTTAAAATTCGCTATATTCTTGTTATTTTGTAAGGATAGTATTCTAATTAGTATATTACATTAGCTACGCTAAACATAAACTTTATTATTAATGAATAAGACCGTAGAACATAGCTCCTACTGTGATTAAGCCAACAATAATAACAAAATAGTTGGAAACACTTTGGTATTTTTTCATTTTATCAACTTTACGTACAGCTACCATTGGCATAAGTAATAAAATGAACGCTACCGCTGGACCACTTAAAGTTTCAATAATGCCTAAAATACTTGGGTTTAAATAAGCAATTAAAGAACAAGTAATCATCATGAATAATAAGATAATACGGTCAATTGTTTTTTCATTGAAGGATTTCTTATTTACTTTACCTAAGTCGATGATAATATCACGTAACCCTTCATAAGCACCTACATAGTGACCTAAGAAGGATTTAGTAATTGCTACGAAAGCAATGATTGGTGCAAACCAAGCAATAAATGGTGTATTGAAATGATTTGCTAAGTAAGAAAGAATGGAAATATTCTGATCTTTAGCAGCTTGTAAATCAGCTGGAGATAAACTAAATACACAGCTGTATACGAAGAACATTACAACAGCAAACATCAATAATACAGCATATCGTTGAATATCACGAGTCTTTTTATCAACTTGATCATCACCATATACATGACGTTCTTTCATAACAAATGTAGAAATAATAGGGGAATGATTGAAAGAGAATACCAACACTGGGAAGGTCATCCACAAAGTCATTAACATGCCCATATTACCACCTGTTGGTTCATAAGAAAGAATAGCTGTATTCCATTGTGGGATTAAATAAATACCAATAAGCAATAAAGTGGCAATAAATGGATATACCAAATAACTCATAATACGAACAATAATATCTTGCCCCATGCGTACAATAGCTAATAAGCCTAAAATAACAGCAATGGTAATAACAGCACGATCAATACCTTCAATCCCAATCTGATGCGTTAATAAACTGTCGGTCGTATTAGTAATGGCTACGGAATATAATAACAAAATAGTATAAATACTAATAAAGTACACGACATTGAAAAAACGAGCTGCTACTGGGCCCCAGAATTCTTCTACTGCACCAATAATACCTTTATCTGGAGAAGAAGCGGCCATAACCATACGAGCTAACGCACGATGTGCATAGAAGGTAACAGGGAATGCAAATAAAGTAATTAAAATAAGAGGTAAAATACCACCAATCCCTGCATTAATTGGCAAGAATAGAACGCCTGCGCCAATAGCAGTACCAAACAAACCTAACATCCAAACTGTGTCTTGTTTGTTCCATTTACTTGCATCCAATGTTTGGGTGCTCACACCTGCTTGAGTGAGTGTTTCTTCTTGAACCGGAATATCACCTTGTACCGGTATGTCCTTGTGGACCATTGTTTGTTCATTCAACATAACCATTACTCCTTAAAATGTAACCTCATAAAAAACACGCATACCCTTTCCTAAATATAAGCCCCCAAAAATCCGTTCAGGAAAGACATTTCATATACGTATGATAGCATGGCATGATTAAAATGACAACTAATCATCATGATTGTATTGCATAGAGTGTACATTCACTGTGTTCAATTATCTATAGATTATTATTTTATATCAAATATAAGAAAATAATAGAATAAAATTAAATATTTACATATATTTATTATGTATTATACTATATTATTTTTATAAAATGATAATTTAATTTATTTTTCTCTTATTTTTAATAAAATAATAGACAGTATCCACTCACAAAAGATACTTTAAATTTAAACACTATGTTGAAAAAAATACTTTATTTTTTTGAAAAAAATAAACAAAAAGTTACTATTTTTTTACTAACAATTACCATCTATGCTTATTTAATATAGCATGCATAGTATTTGGGAATTATTTTCAAATAAAAAAGACTATAACAAAACGATCAGAAATAACCAAGGCTTTGTTATAGTCTTATACTCTTATGGTGCGCCTAGGCGGAATCGAACCACCGACACGCAGTTTAGGAAACTGCTGCTCTATCCTACTGAGCTATAGACGCATGTATAACATGACCTGCACTTTAGGAAGTTACAGTTCCTTCCCTATACTAAGTACGCATGTATGTATATATTATAAACGGAATGCTCACATATCGCAATATAAGTGGATAGAACCGTATTTATAGTAAAACTATACACAGAGTTATCCACTAATTTATTCACTTATCCACCGAATTCATTTACTTAATCACAAGCTATACACAACATATCCACAGAATTTTGTGTATATTCTGTGGATATGTTCGTATTTATGTATCAAGTTTTAACTTATACTCAGCAACACGTTATCTATATTAACGTATTCCTCTAGTATTTTTTATTCAGGAAAATACATAGAACCATCAATTTCAACAGGACGACTCCAATCAACTTGTACGTCCGTACGGCCCCACATAACAGTTAAAGCAAGTTTTAAATCAGCTAACGATGCTAACGGATCAACAGTGACTGTTTCATACGTATCTAGACCAATCGCTTTTTCTAAAGTCTGTGGTGTATGTAAATATGACCACACTTTTTGTTGCCATTCTTCATCAGGTAAAACAACTGTTACTTCCTGATTCACCTTGTTATATCCGATATATCCTTTTTCGTCCACCCCATAATGGATAGCATAGTATGCTATGTCACTCATTGTACATGCTCCTTTTCATTATTATTGGCACTTACTCTTACCTATTTAACCACATATACCCTATCTAGGCAATGCTATTCGATTAAATTTTATCGTATTAATCGTAAAATTACCAGTAAAAATTCACAAATATGAATAAATCGGTTATTTTGCTTCGGCCTTATAATATACGGCATACATAATTGGCAATACAATGAGAGTTAAAATCGTAGCCACTAATAAACCACCACTAAAGGCAATCGCCATAGGTGACCAGAACGCACTACGCATTAATGGTACCATACCTAAAATAGCGGCTAAGGCTGTCAGCATGATTGGTCTAAATCGTAAAATTGTAGAACTTACAATGGCTTCATAAGTAGTTTGCCCTTCCTTACGATGTAATTCTATTTGATCAATTAAAATGATAGAGTTCCGAATAATCATACCACTTAAGGAAATAACCCCTAATACGACCATAAAGCCCATTGGTGTATTTGTTAATATCATGGTCAATACAACACCTATTAAACCTAATGGAGCCGTCAACAGAGCCATTATCATAAGAGGAATCTTTTTCAATTGGAACATTAAAATTGTCATAATTAGACATAACATAATAGGCATTGGCCCTTTTAGATTGTCCATAGCAATATTACTACGTTCAGCCGAACCATCGACTTCAATCGTATAACCTGCTGGTAAATCAGCTCGAATATGTTCCAATTTTTTATTTAAATCATTGGCTAATGAATTCGCCATTACATTCGGTGGTACATTACCATGTACTGTGATGGTAGGTTCCATATTACGACGCCAAATAATACCATCTTCATTGCCCAACGAAATGGTAGCAATCTGACTCAATGGTACATAAGCACCTGAACCCGTTTGAATTGGAATATTTTGTAATACACTCATATTATGTTCTTCATTGCCACTAAGTTTAAATTTCATAGGAATGGTCTGATTACCTACATAGTATTGACCCACTGTAACCCCTGAAATTTTACCTTGCAAATCAGTGGCCACAGAATAACTGTCAACCCCCATCAAACGAGCTTTAGCAGGATCAATATGAACCTGTATAGTTGGTGTATTATCTGGCCAATCTTCTGAAATGTCGGTTATATCCGGATAGGTTTTAAATACCTCTTTGACTTCATTGGCTATTTCTTTTACTTTTGTTGTATCTGGACCCGCAACACGGAACATAATTGGATACTTAGAAGGTGGCCCTGTTTGTAAAAAGGTCATATTAACCAATGCCGATGGGAAGGTATCATTTAACTTGTCTCGTAATTCAGTATATAATTCATTTCTATCTTCCAATGAATTAGCTACAATTACATACTGCATAAAGTTATTTCGTTCTACTTCTGGATCTAATGTCAAAATAAATCGCGGCGCCCCTTCACCAATATGAGCTGAATAATGATCAATACGCTTATCCCCACTTAATAAAGAGTCTAATGTTTCTGCTTGCTCTTTTGTATATTGCAAGGAAGAACTTTGTGGGAACTGTACTGATACCATAATTTCAGGTCGTGTCGAAGCAGGGAAGAATTCAACTTTAATTAAAGGTACACTAATTAAAGAAATAACAAATAATACTACCGTTGTAATTAAAACGATTTTGCGATGTCCCATAGCCCAATGAAGAAACTTTTCAAATCGCGCTAAAAAGGACTTTTGTAAACGCATCGCCCTTGTTTCAGCATGGTCTTTTTTAATACGAATTAGACGACTGCCTAGTACAGGACTAACTAATACAGAGGCAAACCAAGATAGTAACAAGGCCATAGCGACTACAATAAACAAAGAATGGGTAAATTCGGCAACAGAACCTTCCGATAAGAAAATAGGAAGAAACCCTGCACAAGTAATTAAAGTACCACTAAGCATTGGAAACGCTGTGGACTTATACGCAAAGGTAGCTGCTGAATGGGTATCCAACCCTTCCTCCATTTTAAGGGTCATCATTTCAACAACGATAATAGCATCATCTACTAATAAACCTAAGGAAATGATTAAAGCACCTAAACTTACTTTATGTAAATCTAGTCCATCTGCATACATGCCCACAAAGGTACTAGCAACGACTACAGGAATGGTTAAAGCTACTACTAGGCCACTTCGCACACCTAAGGATATAAAGCTAACTACCAATACAATGGCAATAGCTTCAAAAAGAGAACGAGTAAATTCACTAATAGATTCATCTACTACTTGAGGTTGGTTCGATACTTGACTCACTTCTAAGCCAACCGGTAATTCTCCTTTATAAGAGGCTAATTTAGCTTGTAATGCTTCACCAAATTCAATATTATTGGCCCCTGGATCCATTGAAACAGCAATCCCAATGGCTGGTTTGCCATTAAAGTAGAATAAAGGACTTTCTGGTTCACCATAATCAAGACGGACCGTAGCCATATCGCCTAAGCGAAGTGTTTGTCCATTCACTTGTAATGGCATTTCACGCACTGAATCTACACTATCAAAAAGACCATTCACACGGAGATATACATTATTAGTATCTGTATCAATCATGCCAGCTGGTGCCATAGAACTTTGCTGTTTTAAAGCATTTAATATAGCTTCACTACTAATTTGATAAGATGCTAATTTATCCTTATTCATTTCTACATATAAAGTTTGTTGCTGTACCCCTTTTAAATCAATACGCTTAACATTGGGGACAGTCAGTAATACTCGTTTAATTTGTTCAGCATAGGAACGCTTTTCTTCATACGAATATTCTTCACCAGTTAATGCATAAATCGTACCATATACATCATCAAAGCGATCATTAATAATAGGCCCTTGTACACCTGATGGAAGTTTTGACCACTCATCATTTACCATATGACGAACTTCTGTCCAAGCAGCTCTAACATCATCTTCTGGTAATGTTTCTTTCAAGTTAACATAAATAACTGTTTTACTGCCATCGGTAAAACTTTTAGTATAATCAAGGCCTGGTAAATCACGAATTTTTTCTTCTAATTTATCCGTTACTTGCTCTGACATTTGCTGTGGGGAAGCACCTGGCCAAGTAGCTGCTACTACCATAGTGCGAATAGTAAAATTCGGATCTTCCATACGACCGATTTTCATAAAAGAAAAACTGCCAATAGCAAAGAGCATAGCAATAAAGAAATATATAATTGATTTATGCCGTAAGGCCCAATCAGCTAAGTTAAAATTCATATCCGTACCTTAGCCCCTTCTTCCAATTTATCAGTTCCTGCTGTTACAATACGATCACCAGACTGTAAACCAGAGACTACCTGTACACTATTGGCCCCCATATTACCTAATGTAACAGTTTTTAATTTAACAGTATTGTCTTTTGTCACTACATATACTTGCCCCTGACCATTTTGTTTTGGCTCTCTAGTGCCCACTAAAGCAGTTAAAGGAACTTCCATAGTAGGACCATTTACTTGATTAAACGCCACATTAGCAGTCATCCCCAGCTGTAATTGACTCGGTGGATTCGTTAAACTTACTTTTACTGTATAAGTACGAGCTGCCGCATCAGGAACTGGCGATATTTCACGAACAACGCCAGTAGTTACTACATTAGGCAACGCCCAAAACGTAACTTTAGCTTCTGAACCTGCACTTACGGAGGCCATCATTTGTTCTGGCAAGGCTATTACAGCTTCTGGTTCATCACCTACAGCTATCATTCCTACTGTTTGACCAGCCCCAACCACTTGCCCTATTTCAATAGAGCTAGCTGTAATAACACCATCTGCGGGTGCTATTAATTGGGTATAATTTTGTTGATTTTCACTAGCTTGTACATTAGCCTGTGCCTGTTCTAATTGAGCGGCTGCCACTTTATAGGAATTTTCCATCTGATCTAATTGCAATTGACTGACAGCTTCTTGCGCATATAAAATACGATATCGTTCTACATTAGTAGCTGCTAATTCATATTGCGATTGAGCGGCCGCCAACGCACCTTGTGCATTTTGTAATTGGCTACTCGTGTCACTCTGATTTAATACAGCTAATACTTGACCAGCACTAACTCTATCACCAACAGTAAAATTCTTTTGAATCACACGACCACCGATTTGAAAAGATAAGGCTGTTTCATATCGATTTTTAATAGTACCAGCTAAACTATTTTCACTACTTGAGGCATCTTTACCAACAACTGTAGTTTTAACTAAGGGAGCCTGTTCTTTAGACTCTGAATCACTGCCACAACCACTCATAATAAGTAACGATACAACTAACATAAGACTACCCAATTGTTTCATTACACCCTTTTGCCTCCACTGCATATAAACGCCTCCTACTATGTTAAACACGCCTTACAGGCCCTATTATAAACACAATTTCCATAGAGCTAATAAGTTACGCATACTTTACATATTTTTCACCACTAAAATATAAAATCTATATCTATTATTTTAGTTACATTTTACTTTTTATATGATATAATGTCAAATATATTACAGGTAATATATTTTAAGGAGACTGTACATGAATACTGATGAAACATTAAATAGCCATACTTCCTTGAGTACGGAAGACTTATATAAACAATTAGTTGAAACTGCTCGTTTATTTTCCATGTACAATACAGAATTGCGTAAACAATTCATCAATGAAGCCTTGCCTAAGTATATTCATACCGTATCCCCCCATATTGTTGAGCGATTGTTAAAGAAAAAATTTAATCACTCACAAATGCAAATTTTAAATTATGTAGCTAATAAACCTGATTTAGTAGCCACATACCAAGAAGTTGTCCAAGCTATGCCCTTCTCACAGGGATTAGTTTCTCGCTATGTAAAGTTTTTAGATACTAATGGCTTACTCATCCGATTTCATCAGCCTACTGATTTAAAGTCTGTATTATTAAAAATTACAGATGTTGGACAATCCGTCTCCTTAGTATGCGATGAAATTCATAAACTAGAAATTCAATATTATCATCAAATCTTAAATCAATTACCTTTATCAAAGGTTGAAAATACCTTAGAAGTCCTAGAAGCTCTCATGCATGGTGACAAGGTTATTTCAAATGACAGCTTGGCCAAAACAGGTAGCGTAATACCTGGTCAATATTATAAAAAATAAAAAAATAACCCTAATAGCTATTTTAATACAATAGCTATTAGGGTTTTCTTATTAATCTATGGTTCCACTATCTTCTGTTATTTGCACAGGTTCATGGGTAACCATAATCTTATCAATTCTCACATTATCCATATCAACGATTTCAAAAGTATAGTCTTCCCAAATATAACGTTCCAATTCTTTAGGAATACGGCCAAATAAATACATTAAAAAACCACCAACTGTTTTATATAAATCTTCGTCTTCACCAGGTAATTCTTTAGTAATATTAAAATACTCTTTAAATTCATCAATACTTAAAAGACCATCTACTAGCCAAGTCGTATCACTACGTTGAATAACGCGATTTTCTTCTTCTTTTAATTCATCTTCACTAGCTGGCATAAGACCTACTAGTTTTTCCATAATATCATGTAATGTTACTAAGCCACTAAAACCACCATATTCATCTAAAACAACAGTTTCATGAACACCTTCTGTACGAAATACTTCTAATAGCTTCATAAGACTAATCGATTCTGGCACCATTACAGGCTGTTTCGTACATTCTTCAACTAATTGCTTCAATGTTTTATGACCATCTTGTTTCATATGCTCAGCAAATACATCGGCTACCACAACTAGACCTTCAAGCTCATCTAAAGAGTCACGGCCTACAGGCAAACGATAATGAGTCGAATGACATAATCGTTCTTTTATTTCCTCATCGGGACTATTTAAGTCTAACCATTTTAACTGCGTGCGTGGCGTCATAACATCACCAGCATTTAAATCAGCTAAACGGAATACATTATCTACCAAACGAGGTTCATCTTTTTCAAAAGCACCTAATTCAACACCTTGTGTCAACATCTTATTAATTTCTAATTCTGTAACAGGTGCTTCTTCTTTATCTTTTACACCCATGATTTTTAATAATGACGACGTTGAAACACTTAACAAGGCTACTAAAGGCGTGGCCACTACTGCAAAATAATGCATAGGTACAGCCATAAAAATAGCAATTTTCTCTGGTGCATTAAGGGCTAATCGTTTTGGCACTAATTCACCAATCACTAAGGATAAATATGTCGTTAAGGATACAATAATAATAGGGCTTACTGAATCGGCATAACTAGCTAAAGAAGGCATATATTCTTTAATTACTTTTGCCATTGGTTCTGAAAGGGCTGCACCTGAATACAAACCAGTAACAATGCCAATCAAAGTAATACCAATTTGTATGGTTGAAAACATTTGATTAGGATCTTCAGACAATTGTATCGCCCGTTGTGCTCCTTTACTACCTTTTTCAGCACTATCTTCTAATAACCCTTTGCGGGCATTAACAATCGCTAATTCTGTCATGGAAAAAATCCCATTCGCTACAATTAACAATAATATTATAAGTATCTCCAGACCTACATCACCATCCACTGATTTATCACTCTCCTCTTACTTCAAGTGGACACTTTATACTTAGTGTACTATATGTACTTACACATGTACGCTCTGTATATATTTATTCTATATACTTACCGTATAGTATACCAAAAACTACGGTATTTCGCTATGAGTAATCACAGTTTATAAAAAGAAGCCTTGTTATTACTTTTAAAACTTAAAGTAAAAACAAGGCTTTCTTTAGATATTTATTCTTATTTAGTTATTTTTTTCTTTATCCAATTATTTTATTCTTTTACTCTGTATTTTTTATGGTTTACCATATTACAGCATTTATTATTTATTTAAAATAGCTTTAATATCCGCCACAATTAATTCTGGTGATAAATGATAGCGAGCTACTAATTCTTTCATTGGCACTCGATCATTCACTTCTTTTTTCATACCAATATTTAATACTTTAACAGTAGATGGGCCATAGAAACGAGCTACTTTTTCACCAAAGCCACCATCTAATACACCATCTTCTAAAGTGACTACTAACTCATGATTAGCCTTTAGAGCTTCTAAAGTAGCTTCATCTACTTCAGAAGATAAACGAGGATTTACTAAAGTAGCTTCAATACCTAATTCAGTTTTTAAAGCTTCTTTTGTACGTAAACCTAAATCATAGAAAGCACCAAGACCTAAAATAGCTACTGTATTACCATTAGCTGTTACTTCATTTGTTAATGCCCCAGTAAAGGCTTTACCAGCTTCATAAGTCTGTACTTTGCCACCTGGTACTCGAATCATAACTGGCATTTCAGTCTGTTCTAAAGACCAATCTAACATAGCTATTAATTCTTCTTTTGTTGCTGGTGATAACACTCGTAAATTGGGAATACTATTCATCATAGCCATATCAAAAGCACTGGAATGAGTAGCATCCATAGACGAAATACCACCACCTAGTGGGAATGAAATAATCGTAGCAGGGTTGCTATTTAAAGCTAAATCCTGAGTCAATTGGTCATACGTCCGTTGTAAGAAAGTACCTGCGTCTAAAATAACTGGTTTAGCTCCATTTTTAGCAAGGCCAGCTGCCATAGCAACCATGTGTTCTTCTGCAATCCCTACATCAATAAACTGCTTACCTGCTTCAGCTCGACGCTCAGCACTAAAACCAGCAATACCAGGAACACCAGCGGTTAAACCAACTACTGTTTTGTCAGCTTTCATTTTAGCTAATAAATGAGTAGCAATGATTTCATCATAATGTTCTTCTTGCATATAAGCATCTACATCAAAATCTTTACCCATTATATAGTGATAATCTTCTTTATTAGCTTCTGCTTCTGGCAAGCCTTTCCCTTTAGTTGTTACCATATGAATAACAATTGGATGATTACTGTCTTTTACACCTTTAAAGGTTTCAATAAGATGCTCTAAATTATGACCATCTTCTACAAAGATATAATCAAGACCCATAGCTTTGAAGAAATTATTGACTGCTGTTCCTTTGCTATCTCTTAATTCTTTTAAATGAGGGTATAAGCCACCTTCATTAGGCGCAATAGACATATCATTATCGTTAAATAAAACAATAAAATTACTGCCCAAGGTCGCACTTACATTAAGACCTTCCATAGCTTCACCACCAGATAAAGAACCATCACCTAAAATAGCAATTACATTACCAGTTTCACCTTTTAAATCACGAGCTTTTGCCAAACCAGAAGCTAAGCTAACAGCAGTTGAAGTATGGCCAATGGTAAAGAAATCATGTTCACTTTCATTTGGATTAGTATAGCCAGAATACTTTTTATAAGATGCTGGATCTGTAAAAGCCTCTTTACGACCTGTTAAAATCTTATGAATATAGGATTGATGTGATACATCAAAAACAAATTTATCTTTTGGAGATTCAAATACATAATGGAGGGCTAATGTAGCTTCTACAAAACCAAGATTAGGTGCCATATGGCCCCCTGTTGTGGTAACGCGAGTAATTAATACGTCTCTAATTTCTTGAGCCAATGTTTTTAATTCTTCAAGGCTCATTTTCTTAATATCTTGTGGTGTATTTACATGTTCTAATAGACTCATATTCAGTTCCTTTCTTCTAATACCTATGTTCTTCAAATTTAATTTCCATAAAAAAAGTTTCGTAGTCATAACTAAATCTTACTTATGACTACGAAACTAATTATAGAACTTGAAGTTAACTTCAAGTCAAGTATTAAATTTAAATTTTTCTATTTTTAGATATAAAATTAAAATTAAATTTAAATAAATCTATTTTATTTTTCATAATCCCGATCTAAATTAACTTCTTTTAGAGGGATAATATGCGTCTTATTTTTAGCCTTATAACTAGCATATACTAATAAGAATACAGGAATACCAATGTAAGCCACACTAGCACCATACCAGTCAATAGTATCACCTGTAAACGCTGTATAGTTCTGACCAGCAATAATGATTAAACATAAAATCATAGCAAAAATAGGACCGAATGGGAAAAATAAAGCTTTAAATGGAATAGAATCTAAACTCTTACCTTGTTCGTGGAAAGCACGACGGAAACGATAATGAGCAATAGCAATTCCAAGCCAAGCAATAAAACCACTCATACCACTAATATTAATCAACCAATTATAAGCTGTCCCTTCCCCAATTAAAGAGGTTAAGAAAGCAAATACACCAAATGCAGAAGTAGCTAATAGAGCAGGTACTGGTACGCCACGAGAGTTTAATTTAGTAAAAATCTGTGGTGCATCGCCTTCTTTAGCCATAGCATAAAGCATACGAGTTGATGCATATAAACCTGAGTTACCAGCCGATAAAACAGCTGTTAAAATAATGGCATTAATAAAACTAGCTGCAAAAGCAAAACCAAAACGATCCAATACTAAAGTAAATGGACTGATAGCAATATTTTCTACACTAGCATTTAATAAATTAGGATCATCATAAGGAATCAAGAAACCTATAACAGCAAAGGCACCAATATAGAATAATAAAATACGCCAGAAAATAGAATGAATCGCTTTTGGAATATTTTTTTCAGGATCCTCTGATTCACCAGCAGCTACCCCAATTAATTCTGTTCCTTGGAAAGAAAAACCAGCTACCATAAAAATAGCTAAAATTGAACCAAAGCCACCAACAAAAGGAGCTTCGCCACGGGTCCAGTTTTCAAAACCAGGCGAGGTACCACCAATACCTAAAATGAGCATAGTACCTACAAATAAGAACACAAATACGGTAATAACCTTCATACTGGAGAAGAAATATTCACTTTCCCCAAAGGAACGCGTTGATAAATAGTTCATCAAAAATAAGGCACATAAGAATAAAGCTGACCACACAATGGCTGGAATCTCAGGAAACCAATATTTCATAATCAAAGCGCCTGCTACCAATTCAGCAGCCAATGTAATAGCCCAGTTAAACCAATAATTCCATCCTAAGGCAAAACCAAAGGCTGGATCTACATACCGTGATGCATAGGTGCCAAAAGAACCTGGTACAGGTAAATACGTAGCCATTTCACCAAGGCTAGTCATTAAGAAATATACCATAATACCAATAAAGCCATAAGCAACTAAAGCACCGCCAGGACCAGCTGTACTTACTACTTCACCGCCAGCTACGAATAAACCTGTCCCAATCGCTCCACCTAGCGCAATCATATTCATATGACGCGATTTCAAACTTCTTTTTAATTTATTATTCGCTTCACTACTCACTAAATAGCCTCCCCCCTACTATAAATCCAAATTACGAACTAATTTTGCATTATCTTCAATGAATTTACGGCGTGGCTCTACCTTATCACCCATGAGGACACTAAAAATTTTATCCGCTTCAATGGAATCCTCTAAACTTACCTGTAAAATAGTACGATTTTCTGGATTCATCGTCGTTTCCCAGAGCTGCTCTGGATTCATTTCCCCAAGACCTTTATAGCGTTGAATCGTAATATTATCTCGTCCAATTTCATCTAATTTAGCTGCCATTTCAGCATCGCTATACACATACCAATGACCTTTACCTTTTTTAATTTGATAAAGTGGTGGCTGCGCAATATAAACGCGTCCTTCTTCAATCAACGGTTTCATATATCGATAGAAGAAAGTTAATAATAACGTACGAATATGAGCACCATCAACGTCCGCATCTGTCATGATAATAATCTTATGATAACGACTCTTAGCTAAATCAAATTCTTCCCCAATGCCAGTACCAAAGGCTGTAATCATTGAACGAATTTCATTATTTGCTAAAATTTTATCTAATCGTGCTTTTTCTACATTTAAAATTTTACCGCGCAATGGCAAAATAGCTTGATAACGGCGATCACGCCCTTGTTTAGCACTACCACCAGCGGAATCCCCTTCGACTAAATAAATTTCAGTCATCATAGGGTCTTTTTCAGAACAATCGGCTAATTTACCTGGTAATGAGCTAATTTCTAACGCATTTTTACGACGTGTTAATTCACGAGCTTTACGCGCTGCTTCACGAGCCCGATTAGCCGTAGTCGCCTTATCAATAATGCGTTTTGCTTCTGCTGGATGTTCTTCTAAGAATGTTTTAAGCCCTTCAGAAACAACCGTATCTGTAATCCCTTTTACTTCGCTATTCCCTAATTTAGCTTTTGTCTGTCCTTCAAATTGAGGATTTAAAACTTTAACACTAACAACAGCAGTTAAACCTTCACGAACATCATCACCAGATAAATTGCTTTCATTTTCCTTAATAAGGCCTGTTTTACGACCATAATCATTAAGGGTACGTGTTAAAGCACTACGGAAACCACTTAAATGAGTCCCCCCATCAATGGTGTTGATATTATTAACAAAGGATAATAGATTTTCACTATAGCCATCATTATATTGGAACGCTACATCCACCACTACATCGTCACGAGTATTTTCTACATCAATAACTGTTGGATTCACTAAATCTTTGTTTTCATTTAAAAATTCTACGAAAGAAACAATGCCACCTTCATACATAAAGCTTTCAACAATTGGTTCTTCTGCACGTTTATCAGTTAAGGTAATACGTAATCCCTTATTAAGGAATGCTAATTCTTGTAAGCGTGTACGTAGTACATTAAAGTCAAAAACAGTAGTTTCAAAAATATCTGCATCAGGCTTAAAAGTTACCGTAGTACCTGTGTCACTAGCTTCGCCAATTACTTTTAATGGTGATTTTAAATAGCCTCTTTCAAATGTAATTTCATGTTCTTTGCCATCTTGACGAACAGTAACAATAGTCCATTCACTCAATGCATTTACTACAGAAATACCAACACCATGGAGACCACCGGATACTTTGTAGCCGCCGCCACCAAATTTACCACCAGCATGTAATTTAGTTAAAACTAATTCAACAGCAGGTACACCAGTTTCATGCATGCCACAAGGAATACCACGCCCATCATCAATAACAGTAATACTATTATCTTCGTTAATATTTACTTCAATATGTGTACAATAACCTGCTAAGGCTTCGTCCACACTATTATCAACAACTTCATATACTAAATGGTGTAACCCTTTAGATGATGTACTACCAATATACATCCCTGGGCGACAACGTACCGCTTCCAGACCTTCTAAGACCTGTATATTATCGGCACTATAATTTTGTTCTGCCATTCCATATCCTCCCTATTTAGAGTAAATTACCTATATATCGTTAAATTTTATTTATTTAAAGATTTAACCTTAATTATACTCTATTTTTATCGTTTTGTGTATAAGCTAACAGGAATTCCTGTAGTAGCTCGCTGTAAACGACGTCCTACACCTGTAATTGACATGCTCAAACCATAAATAGCATTGACTGTTACTAAATAACTTTCAATGGGTTCATCTGGAAAAACGTGAATCACTTCACTATTTTGCCATTGTTTATTGCGGCGACGTCGTCCCTTTAAAAGCGGAATATCTTGAACTACCGCTACAATATCCTCAATAGATACACTATACGTATCTGATAAATGTACAAACATAAAACTTCCATCACTTTCTTAATCACATGATTACTTAATGTTGCTCATAATTAGCTCGTTTTTGTTCATATTGAAATCGCATTTTTTTTATTGCATTTTGGACAAACTCTTTCTCTAATTGTTGAGCTTTCTTATGGGTAATTAACATAAGTAACATATAAATATCATAATTATCATTCGATGCTTCACGAATAACCCGATTTCTAAAAAAATATACGCATTCTCTATGAGCTAACTGATACTCATGCATCGCACACTTAGGTATTTGTTTACATATATCCTCATACACTAAATATGGTTGTTCAAACAAAATGTCCTTTATTCTTTCAATATGTTGTCGATACTCATAATCAGCTTTTTCTTTAGCTTTTATAACACAACTTGTACATATTGTTTCCTCTGGACTTATTAAAGTGTCACAATGTACACACGTATGATATCCTTTAGACTTTAAATATTTAGTTTTCTTATATTGTTTTATCTGGGTTTCTCTAAATAAATCGCGAAGCGTTGGATCAGCAATAACGGCTACTACTTTATCTATAGCAGCTAATTCTTCATTACTAATTGGAATAGCCTCAAAATTTAATAAAGGTCTTTCATATTGCTCCGTTTTATGAGTAGTTCCATAATATACTTGCCTTTCATCCTTTATATAACTTTGTTTATACATAGAAAGCTGTATATCAGTAATAATCTCTTTACCATAATAAGCATTAATTTTTTGCAATAATTGACGCTTCATCATTTGCAATTGTTGTAAACAAGGAGAATTCAAAGCACTTACTTTAATAATAGGTGGCTCAATCCCTAATAATCGCGTTTGCTTGCCTAATAATGGACCAATTACCTTTGGCCAATCGTGATATAGACGCATAATAGCAAAGATTTGAAATACTTTAAATTGATTATATTTAGTATCTAAATGAGAATCATATTGTTTAAGCGCCTTATCTACTTTATAACCAACAGGACCTGCTGATCGATGGCTGTTAGTCAGAGAGTTTACATACTCAATCGTACTTTGTGGCATCTCTTTATTTTGATTATTAAACGCTTGATTTTCATTAGTATTTACATCTTCGCTATTCATGTGTTCACCGCCTTTCACAATTGATCAAAGCCACATCAGTTAAATGTTGTACTTCCTCTAAATCGGTAGTTGTTATAAATGTTTGAATTCGTTTATGAATAAATTGCAGTAAATTTTGTCGCCGTTCTTTATCAAGTTCACTTAATACATCATCTAATAATAAAATTGGATATTCACCAACTTCTGATTTGATATATTCTAATTCACTTAATTTAAGTGATAAAATAGCAGTTCGTTGTTGCCCCTGCGAACCAAAACGTTTTAAATCAATAGGACCTGAAAAAAATCCTAAATCATCTCGATGAGGGCCAAAGGAAGTACTCATACGATGACGATCTATCGGTAAATTATTTTGTAATTGATTATAAATAGCTTCTGGTTCAACTATATATAAACCATCAACTTGTTGCTGTTCATAAGTGAGTTTTAGATTTTCTTTACCGCCTGTTAAACGACGATTCATTAAATCTAACAATAAATTAAGTTTTCGCAAACTATCTAATCGTTTCTTTATAATAAAAGATCCTGTTTCAGCTAATTGATAATCCCATTCTGCTAATGATATATTTCGTTTGCCATAGGAATCTTTCAGCACCTTATTTCGTTGTTGCAATATTTTATTATACATGCGCAATTGCTGATAATATAAAGCACTGGTCTGTGAAATTTCTATATCTAAAAATCGCCGCCGTAAAGAAGGACTTCCTTTAATTAATTGCAAATCTTCTGGACTAAAAATAACAGTATTTAAAGTACCCATCAGTTCTTTTTGCAATATTTTATTCCCATTAAGACGAATATCTTTTTTTTCTTTACCACTTAACCGTAAATTGATTTTTTGTTTTGTTTCTTTTTTTATAAAATCCACAATAATACCAGCTTCAGTAGCTCCAAATTGTAATAAATCTTGCGTATCATTGGTACGATAGCTTTTGCCTATGGTACTAACATAAAGGGCTTCTAAAATATTGCTTTTGCCTACACCATTAGGCCCATAAAGGACAATAATATGTGATGGAAATGACCAACTAGCTTGTTCATAGTTACGAAAATTAACGAGTTCTAAGGAGTGAATATTCACTCGTCAGCCTCCTCTTTTATAACTAATAAAGTACCAATTCCCTGAATTTCTACAATATCATCAGGATATATTTTTTTTCGTTTTTCATGGCATATTTCACCATTAACAGTAATTTTTTGATCATCTAATAAAAATTTAACTTGTCCACCGGTCCCAATAATTTGCTCAAATTTTAATAATTGATCCAATTTAATATAAGGGGTATGAATTTCAACTTGAATTGGTTCCTTTTTAGTTTTCATAGGATCCTCCTAACTTAGTGCTTAATTAGTACGCACTGGTGTTACAACATAGGTATAATTTGGATTATCATCTTGACGAATAACAACAGGACCATTTTGTTTTAAGTATAAATGAATGCGTTCACCACTGCTATGACGTAAAATATCGCCAATATAACGACCATTGAAAGAAATCGTAAATGGTGTGCCATTAAATTCACATAATACTTCTTCTTTAGCCATACCAATTTCAGCATTTTGAGTAGATAAAGTAACTTCTTTATCATTCCAATCATAACGAATTACATTATAACTAGCATCTTTGGCTAATAATGATACACGATCAACAGCGCCAGCAAAATCACGGCTATTTAAAATAGCATTGGAGTCAAATTGAGAAGGAATAACTTTTTCATAATCTGGATATTGTCCTTCAATTAAACGGGAGAATAAATAAATAGTATCAAATAAGAATACTACATTAGTACGATTCCAGATAATACGAACCATAGTTGGTTGATCTGTTGGTAATAAACGGGATACTTCAGCTAATGTTTTAGTAGGTATTAAAATACGCATTGCTGTTGGAATAGCTTCAGTTAATGTAATCTTTTTAACAGCCATACGATGAGTATCTGTAGCTACCATGGTTAAGTTGGTACCTTCACCTTCTAATAAAGCGCCTGTAAAAATAGGACGATCATCATCACTAGCGGCTGCATAGTTGGTTAAATCAATCATTTGTTTAAATTGTTCACCATCTACATCAATATGATATTCATCATGGATTTGCTCAACTAAATTAAATTCACTAGCATCCATCATGATTAAATTAAATTGAGAGCTTTCAGAGTGCAATAATAATTGTTTAGTATCTTCATTGGATTCTAAAGTGATTGTATCAGTTGGTGTTTTACGAACCCATTCTTGAAAATAACGTGTACTAAGAACAATAGTGCCTTCTTCAATAATATTGGCATCTATAGTAATGCGAATGCCAATTTCATAATCATTAGCTTGCATTTCCACTTTACCGTTTTTAGTTGTTATATAAATAGCACCTGGTAAATTAGAGCTTGTTTTGTTTTGACTTACTTTGGCTAAAGCATTAAGTGCTTTTTGTAATGTGTCTTTTGAAAATTGAATTTTCATAGGTACTCCTTTACTAATACTGATGTGATTAAATTTTTAATTATTAGTAGTCTTAGTAGTAGGGATGGTGGATAAGTGGATAAGTCGTGGAAAGTAGCATTTTGAATAGGTTTTCCACATGCGTATAAATCTGTGAATGGAATTGTTAAGATATCCACATATAGACTTTATTTTCCAGCACTGTTTAAAAGTTGGAAGTTAAACACAAATTATAAACAGTTTATTCACAGAGTTATCCACACCCTTATAGTATTTACGTATGACCGTTTATTTTACTAATGATATCGCTTATCATACGCTTTAAATCAGCATTCTTTTCTAAATCTTCACTAATCTTAGTATAGGCATGAATAGCAGTAGTATGGTCTTTTTTACCAAAAGCTTGTGAAATTTGTGGATAACTTTCGTTAATTAGTTCACGACACAAGTACATGGCAATTTGACGAGGGTGAGCATACTGCTTATTTCGTTTTTGACCAACTAAGAGTTCTTTTTTGATTTTAAAATAGTCAGCAATAAAATCTTGAATATAGGTAATGGATAAAATAGTTTCTTTTGTTTCAGGAATTAAATCACGCAATACATAGCGCGCATATTCTACTGTAATTTGATCTAATTTTTGTTCCATTTCAGCGGCACTAATTAATTTAGTCAAGGCTCCTTGTAAATCACGAACACTGCGATTGTAATAGGTGGTGCCGAAGAAGCGAATGACTTCATTAGGAATACGCAGGTCTGGTAATAATTCTCGTTGTTTATCTACATAGGATTTTGTAATTGCCTCTAACGTTTCTGAATTTGGTGGTTCAATAGTAACGACTAAACCTGAATTGAATCGTGTTTTTAATCGATCTTCCATTTGATCCATATTTTGTGGCAATGTATCACTGGTTAATACAATTTGCTTTTTACTTTCTGTTAAGGCATTGAAAGTATGGAAAAATTCCATTTGTGTACCTGCATAGCGATTATCTTGAATGAATTGAATATCATCAATTAATAAGACATCTACTTTACGGAAGGTATTGCGGAATTCTTCGTTCTTTTTAAAACGGATAGCTTGAACAAATAAGTTTAAGAAATTTTCACTGGTAATACACATGATGCGTAATTCAGGATAACGACGTTTGATTTCGTTACCAATCGCATGCATTAGATGTGTTTTGCCTAGGCCTGATTTACCATAGATAAAGAACGGATTATAGCGAGTTGCTGGGTTTTCAGCAATATTTTGTGCTGCTACATAAGCCATTTGACTGGAACCACCAGGGATAAAGGTGTCAAAGGTGTAAGTTGGATTTAATTGCAAAATAGATTTATTATTAGCATTTAAAATTGTATTAGTATCAGTTGTTGCTACTTCTAAATGAGGAAATAAGGAATCAGACCCTATAGCTGGTTCTTCTGGAATATAAGGACGTTTACTATCCGTTCGATTCATTGGTGGTTGTGTTACAATTTGGATAGGTTCATCATATATAGGTGCTACTGGTTCACTGTTAGTGGATTCTTCCTTTTTTTGTGAAAAGCCAAAACGCTGAGCTAATTGATTATATCCATTTAGTTGTTGTTCATTATTTTGCGTATTGAATTGGTTAGTTGCATCTATATTAGTTTTTACTGCAGTTTCAGTATTAATTTGGTTCTCTAAATACGAATCATTTATTAGGGGTTCCTTATTTATAGGTGTTATTTGATCTGTAGCTACTGTCTGATTAGTACTTTCTGCTGTATATACTGGTATTCCTGCAGGTTCTGAAGGTTCACTGACAATGGTTGGTTCTTTATCACCAACTGTAGTGAGTATAATTGTGAGCGTAGAATTACTTTTTGATAAGCGTTGCCAAATATTATTAACGGAGTCACGAAATGCATTGTTTATCATCGGTTCTTTTTCGATGAAATCCCTAATATATGCTTGCATAGTCGTTAAGGTTAATGTTTTGCTAGCTTCATCTAAAGTGAGTGGTAATAATCTAAGAATGGTACTTTCTAAGATTTCTTTAGGCAATGTATTCTCAATGTCTTCACGCACTTTATTCCAAAAATCGTTGAGATTTATGTTTGACATACTATATCCTTCCTAGGTGTAACAAATTGTGAATAAGTGGATAAGTTAAATACCTATAACTGTGTATAAGTTCTTAGTTTATGGTAAAATAAGAAAAATAAAAAGGCTAACACCTTAGATAGACACTGACTTTATACGAAAGATGGAATGGCTGTGGATAATACGTGTATAAGTTGTGTATATCTTGTTGATAACCTGTGGTTAGATACTCACAATATGTTTGTCCTGATTTATTTTATCACTTAATATTTTATCAGAAAATGCATATCTTGTCATTGCTAGTTAAGGATATATCCATATTGTTACCTAGTTATCTAAAAATAGTAGTTGAGAATTTTAATATATACAATATAAGGTATATTATATATAATAAGGTAAATAAAATATAAGAGAATCCAGATAAGTATTGACATTATAAGGGTTTATATTTATAATTATGCTGTTATGGTATAAGTAATTACTAGACCAATCTCGAGGAGGTGTTTTATACATGAAACGTACATATCAGCCAAATACGCTTTGGAGAAAACGTACTCATGGTTTCCGTGAACGTATGAAGACTATTGGCGGTCGTCTTGTTTTAAAAAGACGTCGTGCTAAAGGCAGAAAGAAATTATCTGCATAATATAATAGCTTTTAGGCAGGAGAAAAAAACTTGGCGCTGCTGCCAAGTTTTTCTATTCATAATGGCATAGGAAGAAAGTATGAGTGAATTAACGTTTACCCTAGATAAAGAACGAAGAATTCGTAAAAATAATGAATATCGTCTTGTCTATAAACATGGCAATTATGAAGTAGGTCGCCTTTGTGTGATCTATCGTATGCCAGTAGCTAAGCAGCTAACTCGTATCGGTTTTGTTACGGGGAAAAAGGTTGGTGGCGCTGTGGAACGTAATCGTGCTCGACGTTTAATGAAAGAGGTCTATCGCCTTAATCAGCATGCCATTAGAGAAGGGTATGCCATTGTAGTCGTAGGCCGTGCTCGTATGGCCGAAGCTACCTATGAGCAGGCGCGTAAAGAAATGATGTATCTTTTTAAGAAAAGTAAATTATTGAAAAATAGTGATGCTTAGAAAAGAGGACATTTATGAAACGCCTTGTATCCCTATTAATGGGCGCATTAAATTGGATTTTCATTGGATTGGTGCAATTTTATCGCTATGGAATCTCTCCATTGAAGCCTAAAACTTGTCGATTTTATCCCTCATGTTCGACGTATACCTTGGAAGCATTACGCAAATATGGACCTTTTAAAGGCAGTTATTTAGGAATTCGGCGCATTTTACGTTGTCATCCTTTTAATCCGGGTGGTTACGATCCACTTCCGTAATAACACAAATTTGGAAATGTCAAAGTGTCTGTATGGATGAAATATAGACCATACCATAACATATATAGACACGCAAAGGCCATTTGTATTCGTCATCAATACTCGTAAGGAGAAGACTATTGGAAATTTTTCAGGTATTAGTTGATTTTATGCGAACCTTGCTTACGTATTGCTATAATCTTACGCAAGCAGTTGGGTTCCCAAGCTATGGTATAGCGATTATCATTTTGACCATTGCTATTAAAGCTGTTTTAGCACCATTAACGGCGAAGCAGGTTAAATCCATGAAGGGCATGCAGAAGTTGCAGCCTAAAATGAAAGAAATTCAAAAGAAATATAAGAATGATCCACAGCGGGCACAACAAGAAATTGCTAAGATGTATAAAGAATTAGGGGTTAATCCTTTATCTGGTTGTTTGCCATTACTTGTGCAAATGCCATTCTTAATTGCTATTTTCTATGCCTTACAAGGGTATCCATATGATCCAGCGTATGAAAGCTTCTTATGGTTGCCAAGTTTAGGTGAAGCGGATCATTTGTATATTTTACCTGTTTTGAGTGCTCTTTCTACATTTGTAATGAGTAAACAAACAGCTGGTGATAATTCTGGTGTAGCAGCAGGGCAACAGAAAGTAATGCAAATTTTCATGCCTTTATTCATTGGTTACATCAGTTTAAATTTCCCAAGTGGTTTGGTTATTTACTGGGTTGTATCAAATGTATTCCAAATGATTCAGCAATTCTTTATCTATCGCAATGATAATAAGGAGGCTTAATTATGGATTATATTGAAATTTCGGCAAAAACTATCGAAGAAGCTGTAGCTAAAGGAACGGCACAGCTTAAAGAAGATGGTAAAGTAGTGGCTGATACTAAAGTATTAGAACAGCCATCCAGTGGCTTTTTAGGCATTGGTCGTCGTGATGCGTTAGTGCGTTTATACTTTGAAGAAGCCCCAGTAACAGAAAAAATAGCGCAAGCTATTGATGAAACAGTTGCTGTAGTGGAAGAAAAAGTAGAAGCTACTGTAGAAGAAGTAAAAGTAGCTGTAAATGAAGCAGAAGCAAAAGTGGCTGAAGTTGTTGAATCAACAGTAACTGCAGCTGATGAAGTAGCTACTGAAGTAGTGGCAGCTGTAAAACCACAGCGTGAAGCGATTTCAAAAGAAGAACAAATCCGCATAGCTGATAAAGGTAAACAATTCTTACAAGATATGTTTGCTAAAATGGGCTTAACTGTGCAGATTGAAAAAATGATGACAGCTGATAAAATTACCTTCCAAATTCATGGTGAAGAATTAGGCATATTGATTGGTAAACATGGTCAAACTTTGGATGCTATTCAGTATTTAACTAATTTAGTGGCCAACAAAGAAGTAGCGGGTCATTGCCATATTGTGGTAGATGTGGAAAATTATCGAGCTCGTCGTGAAGAAACGTTAATGAATTTAGCAAAACGTTTAGCTTCAAAGGTTAAACGAAATCGTCAAAAAATTTCGTTAGAACCAATGAGTGCGTTTGAACGTAAAATTATTCATTTAACGCTTCAAAATGAACCACATATTGTGACTGATAGTGAAGGTGAAGAACCATATCGTCACGTAGTCATTGCTTATAAACGATAAGCTATGTGCGAGTCATAAAACCCGATCTATGATCGGGTTTTATTTTTACTATGATTTATGATGTTTTAATTGTTAAATACGAAAGTTAATTATACATTGTAATATCGTTGCTATAAGGAGCAAACCATGTATACAGAAGATACGATTGCTGCTATTGCTACGCCCCCTGGTATTGGTGGTGTAGGAATTATTCGAGTGAGTGGCACTCGTTGCTTTGAAATAGTGAGCTCATTATTTCAAGCTAAGGGAACCGTACCTTTAGAAAAACGGCCGAATCGAACCATTCAATATGGTCATATTATAGATCCTCAGAAAGACAATGAAGTGCTGGATGAGGTATTACTTTTAATTATGCGAGGTCCTCAATCATTTACAGCTGAGGATGTGATAGAAATACAGTGCCATGGCGGTATCGTGGTGGTGCGTGAAATTTTGAAAGTATTGCTTCGCCAAGGGGCCCGCTTAGCGGAGCCTGGAGAATTTACGAAACGAGCTTTTTTAAATGGCCGTATCGATTTAACACAGGCAGAAGCTATTATAGATATTATTGAAGCAAAATCAGAGCAATCCTTATCTGTAGCTGTTAAACAATTGGATGGTACGTTAGCTCAATTAATTCGTACTATTCGTGAAGATTTAATTGCTTTAATTGCTCATTTAGAAGTGGCTATTGATTATCCAGAAGAAGATATTGAAGAACTTACGATGGATGAAACAGCGGCTAAATTGCGACCAATTTTAGGACAAATTGATAATTTATTGGCTATGGCTAATCGAGGGCGTCTATTGCGTGATGGTATAGTTACAGCCATTGTAGGTCGTCCTAATGCGGGCAAATCAAGTTTGATGAATGCTTTATTACGTGAAAACCGAGCCATTGTTACGGATGTACCAGGAACGACTCGCGATAGTATTGAAGAAGCTATTACGATTGAAGGAATTCCTGTACGTTTGATTGATACAGCAGGGATTCGTGAAACCGATGATATTGTAGAAAAAATCGGAGTTGATCGTGCAAAAGAGTATTTAGAATCAGCACAAATCGTAGTTTGTGTTATTGATGCTTCAAAGCCATTAACAGCGGAAGAAGAAGTGATGCTACGAAGTACTTCAGGAAAAAATACGATAGTCTTTCTTAATAAAGCGGATAAAGGGGCTGTTATTACAGAATCTACAGTAAGTGATTATGGTGAATTTACTGTAATTGCTACTATTAGTGCAGCTAATGGAGAAGGTATGGACGTGTTAGCAGAAGCTGTAAAACAATTAGTTTATGGTGGCACTGTTCAAAATGAATCCACTGCTTTATTAAGTAATGTTCGTCATATTACATTGATGGAACAAGCAAAAAGCCAATTAGAAACTTCTTTGTCAACGATTGAATCAGGATTACCAGTTGATTTTGTAGTAACTGATATGCGTGAAGCTTGGGAGCGTTTAGGGGATATTACAGGGGATAGTTTACGAGAATCTATGGTAGATGAGCTATTTAGTCGATTCTGCTTAGGTAAATAAGATAGCCTCGCAAGAGGGATAGGAGATAGTATGTACACAGTTGATACGTATGATATTATTGTCATTGGTGGTGGTCATGCTGGTTGTGAAGCAGCACTTGCTACAGCTCGTATGGGACAACGCACGTTAATGGCAACCCTTAATTTAGATAATATTGCCCTTATGCCATGTAATCCAGCCGTAGGTGGACCAGGTAAAAGTCATTTAGTTTATGAATTAGATGCTTTAGGTGGTCAAATGGCTATTAATGCAGATGCTACAGCTATACAAATGCGTATGCTTAACACTGGTAAAGGGCCAGCCGTTCATTCGTTACGAGCACAATCAGATAAAGTAGCTTATCAACGTTTAATGAAAGAGACGCTAGAAAACACAGATAATCTAAATGTAAAGCAAATTATGGTCAATGAATTGCTTATTGAAGATGGTAAAGTGAAAGGAATTTTAAGTGAACTAGGTGAAGTATATGAAGCAAAGGCTATCATACTTTGCACTGGTACTTACTTAAAAGGTAAAATTATTACAGGCGAATTGACCTATACAGGTGGTCCTAATGGACAGCGTACGGCTGAATTATTATCAGATTCTTTACGTAAGCATGGCATTGAATTAATGCGTTTTAAAACGGGCACACCAGCTCGTGTAGATAAGCGTACTTTGACTTTAGAGCATATGACGGAACAACCAGGGGATGGCATGTATCGCTCATTCTCCTTTATGTCTGATTGGACAAATCGCAATGAACAAGTATGTTGGTTGACATATACGAGTGAAGAAACGCATGATATTATTCGTGCTAATTTAAACAGAGCCCCTATGTATACAGGTATCATTGAAGGTACAGGCCCTCGCTATTGCCCTTCTATTGAAGATAAGGTAGTGCGTTTCAGTGATAAGAATCGCCATCAATTATTTGTTGAGCCAGAAGGTAATCATACTAATGAAATGTATGTTCAAGGTATGAGTACAAGTTTGCCAATTGATGTGCAATACAAATTCTTGCGTACAATTCCAGGCCTTGAAGGGGTTGAAATTATGCGTCCTGCTTATGCTATTGAATACGATTGCTTAAATCCTTTGCAATTGACTCCAGCTTTGCAGGTTAAATCCATTAAAGGTTTATATTCTGCAGGACAAGCTAATGGCACTTCTGGTTATGAAGAAGCAGCTGCTCAAGGTTTAATGGCTGGTATTAATGCAGCTTTATACTTACAGGGTAAAGAGCCATTCATTTTATCGCGTTCAGAAGCGTATATTGGTGTATTAATTGACGATTTAGTAACTAAAGGGACGAAAGAACCGTATCGCATGATGACAAGTCGAAGTGAATATCGTTTATTATTACGTCAAGATAATGCGGATATGCGTTTAACTGAAAAAGGCTATGAAATTGGCCTTGTTACAGAAGAACGATATGCTCGTTTTAAAGCAAAGAAAGCCTTAATTGAACAAGGATTAGCTGAATTACAAAATACGCCAATTAATCCATCAACTGAAGTACAGGCTAAATTAGAAGCTATGGGAACAGCGCCTATTAAGACTGGTATTAAAGCATTTGATTTAGTAAAACGTAATGAGTTATCGTATGGTGATGTAGCGGAATCATTCAATTTATCCCGTTATACGCCAGATGTGGAAGAAGAAATCGACATTATGATCACTTATGATGGTTATATTAAAAAACAAATGGAACAAGTGGCTAAAGTGCGAAAATTAGAAGAAAAGATTATTCCCGCTGATTGGGACTATGAGACTATGAAGGGCATTTCCTTAGAAGCGAAACAGAAATTAGCACAAATTAAACCTCATTCCATTGGCCAAGCTAGTCGTATTTCTGGTGTTTCACCAGCGGATGTATCTGTATTGTTGATTCAATTAGAGCAATATCGTCGTGAACAACAATCCTAGGAGGGTCTATGAACTTTACTGATAATTTAGCTGTTCAATTAGAAGCTGCTGGTTTTAAGGCAACCGCAAAGCAGTTGGGACAATTTAATACATTTTATGAAATGCTTATAGAGACCAATAAAAGCTTAAATTTAACGGCTATTACAGATCCTCATGAAGTAGCAGTAAAGCATTTTGTAGACTCTTTAACAGCATTAGATACTGTTTCCGATGAAACAGCAAAGGTCCATACTACTGATGGAGCAATTCAACATACTACAAACTCTTTAATTGGTGTAGTATTTAAAGAAGGCGCTAAGTTGTTAGACCTGGGGACAGGCGCTGGTTTTCCAGGCATTCCATTAGCTATTATGCGTCCTGATTTAAAAATTACTTTATTTGATTCCTTACAAAAGAGACTTACTTTTTTAGAGTCAGTTATTACAGCGTTAGACTTATCTAATGTCATAACTTTACATGGTCGTGCTGAAGACATGAGTCATACTTTAGATCATCGAGGGATTTATGATATTGTAACCAGTCGTGCGGTTGCTAGATTACCTATTTTATTAGAATGGGCATTGCCTTATGTGAAACAGAATGGTTACATGGTAGCTTTAAAAGGGGCTGCTTATGAAGAGGAAATAGGCGAAGCAAAGAAAGCTTTACAAGTATTAAAAGGCGAAATTGCTAATATGAAGCCGGTTCAATTACCGACGTTAACAGATAAGCGAGCAATTATTTATACACGTAAAACAGGTGTTACGCCTAAGCAGTATCCTCGAAAACCAAAAGAGATTAAGTTAAAACCGTTAGTATAATTAAATAGATAATAGAATAGATGGTTGAGTAAATAATAGCCTAAATAACTAAATATAATTGGACAAATAATATAAAACCCCTGTGTTGAAGGTTTTACCTATAACAAAGTGTATTTTTTACATATAGGTGAAACCCTGCATACTCAGGGGTTTTTCTTGACAATCTATAGTGTAGACGGTATTCTATTTTTATATGTTAGCCTTATCAAGAGCGATGGAGGGACTTGGCCCAATGATATCCGGCAACCAGCAATAGCAAGGTGCTACTTCCAACAGGAAACTGATAGATAAGGAGAGATCCTCTATCTAAGTTAGATAGAGGTTTTTTTTAGATAGAGGAGATGTGCGTATGGCAATTTATAATGGACGTTTACCACAAATTGATATAGATGAAGCCACACGCTATGCAGGTTTGCAGAAGGCCAAAGAGTTTCCAAAAGAATATGTCAAAGAGGCTTGTTTAGAAGTTCAATTGGTGGCAGATCCTAGCGGTGTATATGAAGCTTATGAATATGATGCTAAACAGGGGCTGATTAAGAGTAATCCACCACTTCAAATTGAAGGAAGTTCTATTCGTGAGCATTTAGGCAATGCTACTAAAGTCTATGTTATGGCAGTTACCCTTGGTGAAGATGTAGAATTACGCAGTGCTGAATTATTTAAGGACGGTAATTATACACTGGGGTTATTGATGGATGCAGCGGCTACGGCAGCAGTAGAACAAGTAGCTAATCAAGTCAATGAAGTAATACAGCAAGAAGCTGAAAAAGCTGGATATAAGACAACTTGGCGTTTTAGTCCTGGATATGGTAATTGGGATTTAACAGTACAAAAGGACTTAGCCCGTATTATAGGTGCTGAAAAAATTAATGTATCAGTGACTGATAGTTTTTTATTATTTCCGAGAAAATCAGTGACTGCTATTATCGGTTGTATGCCTAATGATGAAGAGGTATTAACTAAGCGAGGTTGTACATCTTGTGCTCAAGTAAATTGTATATCACGAAAAATATGAGTATATGAGTATCAAAATGTAAGATTAGTATAGGGATAAATTAGAGAGATGAGGCGATAGTATGTATATTTTTGATGGTGCTATGGGCACAATGTTACAACAATCAGGGCTAGTAGAAGGGGAATGTCCTGAATTATTTAATGTGAATCAACCAGATATAGTGACGGCTATTCATAAAGCATATTTACAAAGTGGTAGTGATATCATAACAACCAATACATTTGGTGCGTGTAGTTTAAAATTAGTTGATTATGGCTTAGCTCATAGAGTTAAGGATATAAATACAGCAGCTGTAAAAGTAGCCAAACAAGCTATAGCATCAGTTAAAAAAGAGGCTAAAGTGGCAGGATCTATGGGACCTACAGGTCAATTTATAGAACCTTTGGGACAAATTAGTTTTGATGAAGTCTATAATTCTTATTATGAACAAGCTCTTGCTTTAATTGAAGCAGGTGTGGACTTTATTATTATTGAAACTATTATTGATATACAGGAAATGCGGGCTGCTTTATTAGCGGCTCTTGATGCGCGTAAAACTCTTAATAAAACAAAAGAAGAAGTGGGTGTTATCTGCCAATTTTCATTTAATGAAGATGGCCGAACTATTACAGGTACACCACCAGAAGTAGCGGCTATTACAGTAGAAGCTATGGGCGCTGATGTAGTAGGTATTAATTGTTCCTTGGGACCTGAGCAATTAATTCCTTTAGTAGAACGGTTAGCATCGGTTACTAATTTGCCTATAAGTGCTCAACCTAATGCAGGTATGCCTAAATTAGTCGGTAAAGAAACGATATTTCCTTTATCACCGGTTGAAATGGGCGAATATGTACCGGCTTTAATAGATGCTGGGGCTACCTTTTTAGGTGCTTGTTGTGGTAGTACATCAGCACATATTAGTGAAATTGCAAAGGCAGCTCATAGCCATACACCTAAAGAGAGAATGACTGTAGCGCCATTTACAGTCTTTACTAGTCGTACTAATTTTGTAAAAGTTGGCCATAAGGAAAAACCAATTATTATTGGAGAACGCATTAATCCAACTGGGCGGAAGGTATTAGCTAAAGAGATTAAAGAAGGTCGTTTTGCTATGGTGAAACGAGATGCTTTAGCACAAGTGGCAGCTGGTGCTGATGTGTTGGATGTAAATATGGGTGTACCTGATATAGATGTAGCTGCTACTATGAAACGGGCTATTATGGAATTAACAATGCTAGTAGATGTGCCTTTATCAATTGATACTATAGATTCAGCCGCTATGGAAGCAGGTTTAAAAGCATATCCAGGTCGTCCTTTGATTAATTCTGTGAATGCAGAACCAGAACAACTAGAACGTGTATTGCCTTTAGCTAAGCGGTATGGAGCTGCAGTGCTTTGTTTACCTTTAGGAAAAGGTGATTTACCAGTTGTGGCTGAAGAGCGCGTTGCTTTGGCCAAAGAAATTGTTTTGGCAGCTTATGAAGTTGGTTTACGCAGTGAAGATTTATTACTTGATCCATTAGTGCTTACCTTGGCTAGTGGTCAAGATAGTGCTATACAGACCTTGCGTACGCTAGCCATGTATAAAGAAACTTTTGGTTTTCCTACAGTTATGGGTTTGTCTAATGTATCCTTTGGACTGCCACAGCGACCGTATTTAAATAGTCAATTCTTAACGATGGCTTTATCACATGGATTAACAGCACCTATATTAAACCCTTTAAATAGCACTGTTAAAAAAGCGTTTATAGCGGGACGTACTTTATTAGGTTTTGATCCAGCAGCCGCCGAATTTATTGCTGATTATGGTCAAGATGAAGAAGCTATGCCAATTGGTATTGTGACAGCTAATAAAATAGAAAAAGCAGTATTTAATAGTGAGGATCCTCTAGAAAATATTAAGCATGCTGTAGAGCAAGGGGAAAAAGAATTAGTTATTGAATTAGTGGAACAAGCGTTAGCAGAGGGACTTGATCCTTTAAAAATTACTAAGCAGGCTTTATCTGAAGCAATGAATGTAGTGGGGGATAAATTTGGCAGCGGTAAGGTGTTTTTGCCACAAGTTATGCTAGCTGCAGAGGCTATGCAAGGTGCTTTTCAGACTATTAAACGTGTACTACCTGAAAATGATGGACTTACACGAGCTACAGTTATAGTGGCTACAGTTAAAGGTGATATTCATGATTTAGGTAAAAATATAGTAGCTGCTTTGTTAGAAAATAATGGCTATCGTGTAGTTGATTTAGGTAAAGATGTAGATCCAAGTGAAATTGTAGCCGCTGTTAAACGAGAAAATGCATCCGTCGTTGGAATTTGTTCATTAATGACTACAACCATGCCTATGATAGATGTGACGATTAAGGCTATTCATGAAGCTGGTTTACCATCTAAAGTTATTGTTGGGGGTGCTGTATTGACACAGGACTATGCAACGAAAGCAGGCGCTGATAGGTATGCTAAAGATGGTATTAGTGCAGTGAATATTGTGAAAGAATTATTAGGCGATGATTAATATGTATTTGTTAGTTATATATTAAGCTATATTTTATTAGAAAAGAGTAGATAGGAAATAGAGTTTAGAGAGAGTTGGGGATAGTATGGTAAGATCATTACGAGATAAACATAAAGTGGGTCAATTCACAATTACTGTTGAATTAGACCCACCTAAGAGTGCTTCTGTAACAAAGACGTTTAAGGAAGCAGCTCAATTAATTGATAAAGTTGATGCTATTAATATTGCAGATTGTCCGATGGCAAAATTGCGTATGAGTCCTATAGCTTTAGCTCATTTAATAAAATTCCGAGCCCAGATAGATACAATTTTTCACTTAACTTGTCGTGACCGTAATATTTTAGGTTTGCAAGCTGAATTATTAGGGGCGGCTGCCTTGGGGGTTAATAATATATTGACTCTTACTGGTGATGAGCCTTCACGAGGCGATCATCCTGAGGCAAAGGCTGTATTTGAAGTTGATTCCATGGGACTATTACAGATTGCCCATACATTAAATAAAGGTTTTGATTTAGCAGGTAATCCTTTAGATGAAGCCACTAATTTTTATATTGGTACTACCGGTAATCCTGGGGCGGACGATTTAGAAGAGGAAAAAGCTAAGCTTATTCGTAAAATAGAGGCAGGAGCCAACTTTATTCAGACACAACCTATTTATGATTTAGAGAAGGCAAAACGTTTTGTAGATATGATTTCGCCCTTAGGAGTGCCCGTGATGTTGGGCTTAATTCCTCTGAAAAGTTTTAAAATGGCAAATTACTTACATACAAAGGTGCCAGGCATTTCTTTGACGGAAGATATTTTAAAACGTATGGAAGAGGGTGGCAAAGAAGCGGGGTTAGAGATTGCCTTAGAAACATTATTGGAGATAAAGAACATTGCTCAGGGCGTTCATATTATGCCTCTTAATGATATTCAGACGGTCCTTTACCTTATTGATCATATATAAATTATGGAATTAAATTGAATATAATTTTATTAGTTTTTTCGTTCTTGTTAGCTTTTATTAGGTTTTTATTGATTTGCCTCCTTTAAAATATAAGTTTTAAGGGAGGCTAATTTTATAAATGTTTCACGTGAAACATTTATAAAATAGAATTGAAGGGGAAGAACGTATGAAAATTGATAAAGATACGATTGAAATTTGAAAAATTTAATGTTTCACGTGAAACATTTTTATTAAAACGGTGAAATTATTGTATTTTACAAGTTTTTATCTGGTGAGTATGGTATAATATTTTGTGTGTTTAATATTAAGAAACTGAGGTGAGCCTGTGGGAAAGATTATAGCAATTACTAATCAAAAAGGTGGCGTAGGAAAAACAACGACATCGGTTAATTTAAGTGCTTGTATTGCCAAATTGGGCAAAAAAGTTCTGCTTATAGATATGGATCCACAGGGCAATGCTTCGAGTGGTCTTGGTATTGATAAAGATAATTTAGATACTTGTATTTATGATGTACTAATTAATGGCATGGCTGTAGGAGAGGTAGTTGTTCCTACAGCTATTAAAAAGCTTAAAATTGCACCGGCATCGATTGATTTAGCTGGCGCTGGTGTTGAATTAGTTGGTTTACCAAAGCGTGAATACATTTTGAAAAAAGCTTTAAAATCAATTAAAGATGATTATGATTATATATTTATCGACTGTCCCCCATCCTTAGATTTGCTTACATTAAATGCTTTAGTTGCAGCTAATGGTGTTTTGATTCCTATACAGAGTGAATTTTACGCTTTGGAAGGGGTAAGCCAGTTGATGAATACTATTAATTTGGTAAAAAAATCCTTAAATGAAAAATTGGACGTAGAAGGTGTTTTATTAACCATGTTTGATGGACGTACTAATTTATCCATTCAAGTGGCTGATGAAGTTAAAAAATATTTTACGACCAAAGTATATAAGACAATTATTCCTCGTAATGTGCGTTTGAGTGAAGCACCTAGTTATGGTGAGCCGATTATTATTTATGATCCTAAGTCTAAAGGGGCCGAAGTATATATGAAGTTAGCGAAGGAGGTCTTGAAAAATGGCTAGAGATACTAAGAAAAAAGGTGGCCTAGGTAGAGGTGTTCTTTCGCTAATGCCACAAGCTGATGCTAAAGAGGTATTGGTTAGTGAGGAAATAAAAAATAAGCAAACCGGGCTAGTAGAATTAGCCCTGACAGATATTACACCAAATCCAAATCAGCCACGGCGTCATTTTTTAGAAGATGAAATGGCTACATTAGTAGAGTCAATAAAACAGCATGGCTTAATTCAGCCTATTGTGGTGAGTAAGCAGGGAGATATATATCAAATTGTAGCTGGTGAACGTCGTTGGCGGGCAGCTCAATTAGCTGGTTTTACCACTATTCCTGTAGTTATTAAAGATTACAGTTCAGAACAAATTACAGAAATTGCATTAGTTGAAAATCTACAGCGTCAAGATTTAGACCCTGTAGAAGAAGCGTATGCGTATAAGCGGTTGATGGAAACGTTTAAAAAGACGCAAGAGGAAATAGCTAGCCGTCTTGGACGAAGTCGTTCTCATGTGGCTAATATGGTACGTCTTTTAAATTTACCAGATTTTGTGTTGGTGGAATTATCGGTAGGAGATATTACTATTGGCCAAGCAAGACCTTTGTTAAGTTTAAAAAATAAAGAGTTACAGAAAGAAGCGTTGCAGTTAATTAAAGAGAAAGAATTAACGGCAAGACAAGTAGAAACTCTAGTTAAGAAGTTATTAGAGGATAAGCAGCAACAGGGACAAAAAGCTAAGCAAAACCCACATAATACAGCTGAATTACGAGCGATTATGGATCGTTTAAAGGTAAGTTTAGGTATGCCTGTAGATATAAAAGTAAAAGTAGGTAAAAAAGTACAAGGGAAGATGGAGATAGCCTTTAAAAATGAAGAAGAACTGGCTTATCTTATCGAATATTTAGAGGCCCAAGGGATGGGTGAAGTTAAGGGAGCTTCCCCTGCACACGATGAATCTGAGGATATAGGTTCAATTTCATTTCACGTTTAATGCGTATAATAGAGGCAGGTAGTAAGAAGCGATGACAACAATGGAACAAACGCCAAAAGCTAATAGAGTTCATATCGGATTTTTTGGACGGTGTAATGCAGGTAAATCAACCTTGATTAATATGTTAACAGGGCAACCTATAGCTCTTGTTTCTGATGTAGCAGGGACAACAACAGACCCAGTGAGTAAGGCTATGGAAATTTTGCCATTAGGGCCTGTTGTTATTACAGACACCGCAGGTGTAGATGATACATCAGAATTAGGTCCTTTGCGCATTGGTAAGACGAAAGAGTTATTGCCACGCATAAATATGGCGGTGTATGTGTTAAAAACAGATGCAGCACCTAGTGAAGCTGATATAGCTTGGCTTAGTTTGTTACAAGCAAAAAAAGTGACTACCTTATTGGTACTTAATGAAGTCGATGCCATTGATGGTGATACCTATATGGCGCAAAATGCTGATGTATTGCGTGATTTTAAGCTTCCTTATATAAGTGCAAATTTATTACATAAGGAGCAACAAGGGGCAATTTTAAATCAATTAGGCTCTATGCGACCTAAAGATCAAGAGGAACAGAGTCTATTAGCTGGCTTAGTAGAACCTCATGATTTAATTGTATTAGTTTGCCCTATTGATGCAGCGGCACCTAAAGGTCGGCTTATTTTACCGCAAGTACAAATGATTCGTGAAATTTTAGATGCTCATGGTATGAGTTTAGTTGTTCAAACGGAAGAAGTAGCAGCTTCGTTAGCTAAATTAGGAGTTAAACCTAAATTAGTTATTACAGATTCGCAGGCTTTTGAAGCCGTAGCGGCACAAGTGCCAGAGGATATTCCATTAACTTCTTTTTCAATTTTAATGGCCCGTTTTAAAGGGGATTTGAAAACCTTAGCAGCTGGTGTTAAAGCGGTGAAAGAACTAAAAAGTGGTGCAAAAGTTCTGATTAGTGAAGGTTGTACCCATCATCGTCAATGTGATGATATTGGTAGTGTAAAAATTCCACGCTGGCTTAAGCAAGCTGGTCATGAAAATTTAGACTTGCAATGGACTAGCGGTGGTGCATTTCCAGATGATGTACGGTCTTTTGATTTAATTATTCATTGTGGCGCTTGTATGTTGACTCGTCGTGAAGTATTGCGGCGTTTAGAAGTTTCACAAGAACAAGGTGTGCCAATTGTAAATTATGGCGTGCTAATTGCGTCATTACATGGTATACTAGACCGTGCCCTTAGTCCCTTTGCGGCTGAATTATAACATTGTAAATTCATTATATTCGTATAATTTAAAATAGAAAGGCAAATCATGTTAGAAAATATGCAACTTTGGATCGTCATTGGTGGCGGTTTATTACTCATTGTATTATTTCTTTATTGCCTCGTATTGCAGAGTAAAATAAATTCGCTTAGTAAACGATATGAATATTTTATGCGCGGCGAAAATGGCAGTAGTTTAGAACGGAAATTATCCGTGGAAATTAAAGAGTTGCGCGATGCTGCCGAATCCATTGAAAATTTATTTCAACAGCAACAAGCAATTCAAACAACACAACATAACACATTTCAAAAGATTGGCTTTGTTAAATATAATGCCTTTGAAAATATTGGCAATGATTTATCCTTTTCCGTTACTTTATTAGATGGAAATAATAATGGGATTTGTATATCTAGTGTATACGGTCGTAGTGAATCACGTATTTTTAGTAAACCTATTGTAAAAGGTAAAAGTTTGGCAAGCCTTTCACAAGAAGAAATGGAAAGTTTACAAGAAGCACTAGGTACAAAGAGTAATGAAGAAGCGTTGATTAGTGCTTCGGTGGTTAAATAAAAGATAGGATGTGGTGATAGTATGAAACTACCAGGCTTTTTGGCACAGCAGGTGCAAAGTCAGGGCGATTCGTACACGCTGCAAATGACTAAAAAACAATTTCGTTTAGTAGTTGGCATTATTGTTGCTATTGTAGTGGTAGCCCTTATATTTGGTATTTGGGGGATTTCACGACAAGCAGAGGTAATGCAACTTCGTCAACAAACACAATTGCAAACTGAACAATTAAAGTTATTGCAGCAAAAGACAGAAATTTTAGATAAGAAGATGGAATCTCTTGATCAATTAGACAAGGAGATTCGTCAAATGGTAAAGGGTTCTGAAAGCGGTACTATACCACAAGGTGGTGGGGAAGCTCAGACGCCTACGACAAGTAGTGATAAAGAAGAGCCTGGCGGTGCTAGTTCAGTAGCCGCAAGCTCTAATCCAACTTCAGTAACGAGTTTATCAGCTAAATTATCCCACTTAGATAGGGTAGCACAACAACGAATGGCTTCATTTTATATGTTGCGTAATATTTTACGTGATGGAGCGGGCCAAAATATTCGTGATTTGCAGTCTGTAGCGTTTGCTTCTAATAATCCTGGGGCTACAACTACAATGCCTTCAATTTGGCCAACTAAAGGGGTTATTACCTCTAGTTTTGGTGGTCGTGTTGATCCTGTATATGGTGGGGCAGCCACTCATGAAGGATTGGATATTGCTAATGATTATGGCACACCAATTATGGCAACAGCGGCAGGTACGGTTACTTTTGCTGGTAGTACAAGTGGCGGCTATGGTAATTTAGTTGAAATTGATCATGGCAATGGTTTCGTCACTCGTTATGGTCATACATCGGTGGTATTAGTGCATGAAGGTATGCAAGTAAAACAAGGGGATACGGTAGCTTTAATGGGGAGTACTGGAAAGAGCACCGGCAGTCATTTGCACTATGAAGTGAATATTAATGGTGTAGCGGTAGATCCTATGTTATTCTTGCCCATTCAATAATTAATAGTATGTATTTTAATTTCTATAGTGCCTTAAGGTGTTGTAAGAGATATTTAATTAGTAATTTAAAGCAATGAATGCTGAAGTCATGTAAAATGGGCATGACTTCAGCATTATTTTTTTGAAATATACCCTTTTTATATAACGCGAAACAAACAGATGTGGTAAAATAATAATATATGATTATATTGAGGAGGTCTATGATGAATACGTATGTGCAAGTCTATACGGGTGATGGTAAAGGTAAAACGACAGCAGCCATGGGTCTTGCTATTCGTGCTTTAGGGGCAGGTAAAAAAGTTTTATTTTTACAATTTATGAAATCTAAAGTATATAGTGAACATAATATTTTACCAAACTTACCAAATATGACCTTAGAAACGGTAGGTAAGCCGTTTTTCATTATTCAAGAAGGGGTAAAATCAAAAGAAGAATTAGCTCGCTGGGGTGATGAAGTAGTGGTATTTCCTGTAGGTAAGCCACCGGCAGATTATGTAGCATTAATCGCTAAAGGTATGGAGCGCGCTAAAGAAGCAATTTCCTCAGGTGAATATGATTTAGTAGTTCTCGATGAATATGTAATGGCTTTATTCTTTGATTTAATTACGCGAAAAGAGACAGAAGATTTATTGGCTCATCGTTCATCGAATACAGAAGTTGTATTTACAGGGCGAGGCGCCCCTGATTGGCTCATTGAAACAGCCGATTTAGTTACTTCTATGGAAGAAGTGAAACATTATTACCAACAAGGTGTGTTAGCACGTTTAGGTATTGAAAACTAAATAGAAGATTTTTTGATAAAATAAAGGATTTTCTTATTCTCATGGAGAATATTTAAAAGAATGCCTTTTTGAGGATAGAAGAAGTACAGCGGATATAGAGAAAACCGCAAAGATTGTAATAGGAGGGTAGGTGTTGCCTGTGACCGGATTAGCCATAGTGCTACTGGTTATTTTTATTCTGATCGTTGTTGCTATTTTTAACCCTATTAGCTATGCTGTAGAATTGGTGACTCGTAAGCCATATAAATTCCGCTTTTATATCCAATGGTGGGGTAAAATGTTCCGTATACATTTTATATATGAACAAGGTAAACCGTTTTTTAAAGAAGTATATATTTTGCGCAAAGCCAAATTAGGCGCTGTACGAGATTATGAAGATTGGCTATCTCGCCGTGTGGCAGAAGAAACGGAAGATCCTGATGAATCTAAAGTATATGAAGAGGAATTAGAGCCTTATCGGACACAAGTAGAAGAACCAACTACAGAAACCGTTAAAGTTGTTAAACAGGTTCGCTTTGATGCGGAAGGGAATCCCATTGAACGAATTGAAGAAACTATGGAGAAACCAATCAAATCTACCTTTGGTAGTAATGTTGAAAATCCATCAAAAACTGAGACGGAAACAGCTAATAAAGAGGTAGTGGCTACAGAAGATACAACAACAGAAGAAGCTACCGAAGCAAAAATTAAAAAAGAAGAAGACCCTCATAAACGTTGGTGGTTAAAACATGTGTTGAATGGTGCTTTGTATGAAAAGCTTTTATTAGTAACTAAACGTTGCTACAATCATTCTAAGCCACGTTACTGTCATATTGAAGGTCAATTTGGCACGGGTGACCCTTATAAAATGGGATTAACCGCTGCAGCTTTATATTCTATTTGGCCTGAAAAAATGGCGCATGTAGAATTGAGTTATGTAGAGCCAATTTGCAAAGGTAGTTTTGAAATTCGTGGACATATTAGCCCTGGTGTCTTAGCTTGGTATGGGACTTTATTTGCTGTATCTCAACCAGTACGAGCGTTATTAATTGATGCGGTAAAAGCTGGTTGGCGCTATCGCAAAGCGCAAAAAGCTAAGAAGCAAGCTGAGGCAAATACAGACGATAATGATAAAGCTATGGCAGCTTAATATTCAGAATAAAATAACGAAACCATAACTGGTGTGAAGTACACATGCAATATAAGGAGGATACTCATGGAAAATAAATGCACTTTTATTAAAGATAATTTGGAGCCAATTTTTGAAAAATTCAAAGATATGATTAAAGTAGAAACTGTGGTAGGTGAAGCGATTCAAATTGGCGATGCTACATTAGTTCCTTTTGTTGATGTAACTATGGGCTTTGGTAGCGGTGGCGCTGGTAAAGCTGAATGTGGCGGTGCTGGTGGCGGCGCTAAAATGGAACCTACAGCTATTCTTGTAATTAAAGGTGAACGTGTTGAACTCTTCAACATTAAAGGTTCTGCTAAATACAGCGGTTTTGATCGTCTTATTGGTATGGTTCCTGAAGTAATCTCTAAATTAAAGAAGGATAAATATATTTACATCAATGAAAATGATGAAAAATAAGAAATAATCTCCAATATTAATTAATTTTGAATAAAATTAATTCTTTCATGTGAGATTCATTATCAATAGGTAAGATGTATACATAGACAAAAATAAATGTGTAAAAAGAGAATTTATTTTGTCATGTATTGTAGTTTACTCACATTTTTGTTACTATAAAGAGTATAGAGTAATGTAGGCTCTAGATTTGTAAGGAGGTCTTTGGGACATGAATTTTAAAAAGAATCTTGCTGCTTTAGCAGTTATTGGAACAATTGGTTTGGGTGCAGCTAGCGCAGCTAACGTAGGCGTAGTTAATATGAGTCAAGTAATGCAATCTTACCCTGGTTATGGTGCTATTCAGATGCAGGCTCAAAAAGTTCAACAGGAATATGCGCCTAAACTTCAGAAATTAGAAACTGAAATTAATGCTATTAAAGATGAAAAAGCTAAACAGGAAGCTATTGATAAAAAATATGCACCAGTAGCTCAGAAATACAATGAAGAAATGAATAAAATCTTCGCTCCTGTAGATAGCAAAATCCAAGAAAAATTGGATCAAGTACGTGCTCAGAAAAACTTACCATTCATCGTAGCTAACCCTAGCGTAATCGTAAGCATCGAGCCAAACTCTACTGCTGAAAACATCACTGATGATGTAATTGCTTTGTTAAAATAATAGCAGTTAACAAATTGAATCAGTAAAGGGACTGCCTTAGGGCAGTCCCTTATAAAAAGAGAGCCAAGGATTTCCTTGGCTCTCTTTTGTTATGTATTGTTTTATAACTATGTATTTTATTCAGGTTTATTAATTAAAGTAACAACAAATTCGCTATCTTCTACTAATGTGGCTTGAATAAAGTTGTCACCATTAAATTGAAGTACCGTACCTGGTGTTAATATATGTTGTTCTTCTTGGTTAAGCTGTACATCTACTTTGCCTTTTACAACAGTAAAGACTACATTTGCTTCAGGATGGTTGTGGTTTTCAACTTTTTCACCAGCTTTACCACCTTTTTTTACTACGATAAAATTAGGACCTTGGAATAATAAACCTAAGTCGTTCTTTTCAGTACCTACCATGGGAATTCCTCCTTAGAGAATACAAAAAAATACTTGCCGACAGTACGTTGCGTTTCACACTATAAGGGAAAGGTAATTAGTAAGAAAGCGCAATGGGTCACCTGCCGGCAAGATATATATAAGTATGCTACAACAGTAAGGCATTATAGGTTTTTACAGGGTTTCAAACTATATGTTGCAGCATAACCTATATCGAAGGTAAATGGCCTCTTACGCTAGCTTACCAATAGCTATTAGATATGTATTTATAGACTTGTATTAGGCACGAACTACTTTATATTGTGGGAATTCGCCATCAATGAGTTCAACCGCAAATTTAAAATTGCTATCAGCGGCGCTAATAAAACCTTGGAACCAGGCTTGATAAGCGGCCATCATAAAAGTCTGATCAACACCAGCTTTGGCCCAGTTGGATTTTTGATTAGCATGACTACCTTCCCAAATAAATTCAGCATCTGTATCAGCTAATACGGTATCGCCACCATCACAAGGCATGCCATTGAGATAGTAATTTTGCATAATTTGGTATATTTCTTGAGGACGATGTTCACCATTGCCTAATTCGTCAGCAGCTACTTTACCACAAGCGGCCCCTTGGGTTACGAAGGCTGTTAAAATTGCTTCTTCTACTTCACTACCAGCACAGTCCAATAAATCTTTAATAAAATTTGCTTCTCGGACTGTAGCAATTTCTATTTGATTTTGTAACCAGCCATGAATATTATTATGGTCGATAATCATCTGTAAATTTCGATCCGCTGGAATTGGTTTGCCATATAAATCAAGAGCTACAAAATGAAGTTCATCAGCTAAATCGCCTACCGCTTTTTGCGCTTCTTCATACACTAATTGTTCGCGCTCAATAACGAGGCGAATTTTTTTATATAACCAAAAATGGATATGACCTAATACTGCTGACATGCTTATGCTCCTTTACGAATTTTTTCTAAACGACTTACTAATTCATCAACATCAAAACCATGGATAGAGGCGGCTTGCCATAATGGTTCTGACGTAGCGGAAGGACAGCCAAGGCAGCCCATACCAATTTCTTGGAGCGCTGGAATTGTATTTGGGTAAACTTCAATAATTTCACGGATGATAGAGTTTTCAGTAATTGGATCCCCTTGATTTAAGCCTTGAGCTCCTTTACTACCCATGCCAGGTAAGTTCACAAGTGGTTCGTTAGCATTTGGATTTGCTGCTGTAGCGCTTATTGTATTCACAGGGCTAGCTACGGCTTTAGCTCCATCAACTGGAGTAATATTGCCTAATACGGCTTCTTTAAACGCTTCAAGACCAATGCGGTCGATGAAGGCACCAATACGTTCAATATGAGCATTTTCTTTGTAGAAAGTCACCATACGGTCCACTAATTCAAGTACTTCTTTTTCAGTGGCTACTTCAGCGATTAAATCGCCAAATCGAGGATGAGCACCGGCACTGCCACCAGCGTATACTTGCCAGCCTTCAGCGGTACCAATAACGCCAATATCCTTAGTAATGGATTCAGAACAAGAGTTAGGGCAGCCAGATACGCCCATTTTCATTTTAGAAGGCATTTCTTGTGAAACATATAATTTATCTAATTTCATACCAAGACTAACGCTGTCTTGTTTAGCACGTTTACAGAAGGTTGTACCTGGGCAGATTTTTACGCTGCGTACACGATTAGATGTTGTATAGGCTGGTGCCATGCCGAGCATTTCCCAAGCTTTATCTACATCTTCTTGTTTTAAGTTAGTGATCATAATTCGTTGACCACCAGTAATTTTTAGTGTAGCTTTAAATGTATTGGCTACATCAATAAATTTTTGAAGCATTGCTGGTTGTACAAAACCACCAGGAATGCGTGGAGTAATAGCGTAACGGCGTTGTCCGTTACGAATGCGTTGTAAGTTACCTGCTACTTGAGCCATAATTCATCGTCCTTTCCCTTGACGGCGCTTCTTTACGAGCGCGTTACTTCTACGTATAATTAAAGAGTAGTGTATCATCTTGTGGGAACACTACTTCGTGTTTACATGTTCATTATAGGGCATGTTACATGATTTGTATGTAGCCAGTGCTACATTTTTATTTTTTTAGATATACTTTTAAAATGATTCGTAATTGCAATTTACTCATAGTTGAGATAGGTTGAGGCAACAATGAAACAATTATATGAAAAGGTTCTTACAGGACGCTTTGTGAAACGGCCGAACCGTTTTGTCGTGCAGTTAGCAATGGATCACTTGCAAGGTGAGATTGTATCGGCTCATTTGCCAAATCCAGGGCGTATGTGGGAACTTTTATATCCAAATGTTAAATTTTATGTAGTTCATCACCCTAAAGTAGGTGCTAAAACCCAATATCGTGTTATTGGCATCGAACGTGATGGGGTACCGATTATGTTAGATACTAATTATAGTAATGATGTAGCTGAATATTTAATTAGTACTAAACAAATTCCCGGTTGGGAAGCGTGGTCTGTAGTGCGCCGAGAGTATACGGTGGGGCAAAGTCGTTTTGATTTATTACTCACTAATGAAGAAGAAGAATCCTTTTTACTGGAAGTGAAGTCCTGCACCTTGTTTAGCCGTCATGGGGCTATGTTCCCTGATGCTATTACAGAACGTGGGCGTAAACATTTACTCCACTTGCAACATTTACAAAGTGAAGGCTATCATACAGGAGTGTTGTTTTTAGTACAATGGGAGTATGCGCAATGGTTTTTACCTGATTATCATACCGATTTAGCCTTTGCTCAGACTTTTGCAGCCGTGGCGGGTGATCTGGACTGGAAGGCAGTCGCACTTCGGTGGACTGAGGATTTTACCATGCCTACGGTTATTCGTGAATGTCAGTATAAGGCTGATTTAGTAGCTCAAGAAGGGCAGGATCGAGGGGATTATTTAGTAGTGTTATATTTGCCAGAGACAATGGATTTAGAAATTGGTAGTAAAGGGACTATGCATTTTGAACGAGGCTATTATACATATGTAGGTTCAGCTAAAGCGAATTTGACGAAACGCTTGGAGCGTCATAAACGAAAACGTAAGAAATTGCATTGGCATTTAGATTATTTTCGTTCCCATTGTGAAATGATAGCCGCCATGCCTATTCGTAGTAGTGCCGATTTAGAATGTGAGCTAGCAAAGGCGATGCAACAGCTAGATACTTGGGAGATTACGGGTTTTGGGTGTAGTGATTGCGACTGTACAAGCCATCTCTTTGGTAGTAGCTACAACCCCATTCACCATGAGCCTTTTATGCTCATGGTGGAAGATTTCCGCATGAATCGGCTAGATTCACTGATGGGGATTGAGGCAAAATAAAATGACCTATGGTCTATGTAACCTGCTTTTGTTACATGTAAAATACAGATAGGAGATTATCATTTTACAGAGAGCGTATGTAATGAAATAATAATGATTAAAGACCATATTTTTCAGGTATAAAGCCTAATAAGTAGCATTATACCGCTAAAAATGCTATAATATAAGTTGCTAATAAATTAAATTGAAGAATAAACAAGCGATTAGTTATTTTAAATGAGGTGAGACTGTGGAGGAAACGACCTGGAGTCATGGGAAAATAGAACCCATCCAGATTGATAAAGAGATGAAGAGCTCCTATATCGATTATGCTATGAGTGTAATCGTTATGCGTGCCTTACCAGATGTTCGCGATGGTCTAAAGCCAGTGCATCGTCGTATTTTGTACGCTATGCATGAAACTGGCATGGCGCCAAATAAGCCATACAAGAAATCGGCCCGTATCGTCGGGGACGTACTTGGTAAATATCATCCACATGGGGATAGTTCAGTATATGATGCCACTGTGCGTTTAGCGCAAGATTTCAATACGCGCTACCTCTTGGTAGATGGCCATGGTAACTTTGGTTCTATTGATGGTGACTCAGCGGCGGCTATGCGTTATACAGAAGTTCGTATGGCTCGCATTACAACGGAAATGTTGGCTGATATTGACAAAGATACTGTTGATTTCATGCCAAACTATGACGAATCTTTGCAAGAACCAACTGTATTACCAGCGAAGATTCCAAATTTATTGATTAATGGTTCGGCTGGTATTGCTGTAGGGATGGCGACTAACATTCCACCGCATAACTTAAATGAAGTAGCGGATGGTTTGATTATGCTTATCGATAATCCAGATGCGGATGTAGCAGATTTGATGACGGCCATCAAAGGACCAGACTTCCCAACCGGTGCGTTAATTCTTGGCCGTGAAGGCATTAAAAAGGCATATAGCACTGGTCGTGGCAGCATTAAGATGCGTGCTCGCGCTACCATTGAAGAGATGAATAAAGGGAAGCACCGCATTGTAGTGACGGAAATTCCGTATCAGGTTAATAAGGCTCGTGTTATTGAAAATATTGCCGAGTTAAGCCGTGATAAAGTAATTGATGGCATTACAGCTCTTCGTGATGAAAGTGACCGTCGTGGTTTGCGCATTGTAGTAGAACTTCGTGCTGATGTGCAGCCAGATATTGTGCTTAACAAATTATATAAACATACGCAATTGCAAGATACTTTTGGCGTTATTATGTTGGCCTTAGTTGACGGCCATCCAAAAGTATTAACCTTGAAAGAAGTATTGAGCCATTATTTGAATCATCGTTTAGGCGTTATTGTGCGTCGTACGCAATTCGAATTGGCCAAGGCAGAAGCTCGTGCTCATATTTTAGAAGGTTTGCTCATTGCCCTTGATCATATTGATGAAGTTATTGCTACTATTCGTGCGTCTGAAACGGATGATATTGCGAAGAAGGCCTTAATTGAAAAATTCGGTTTATCTGAAAAGCAAGCCGTTGCTATTTTAGATATGCGTTTACGTCGTTTAACAGGCTTAGAACGTGAAAAAATCGAAGATGAATACAAACAACTTGAAATTCTTATTGCTGATTTGAAAGCTATTTTAGCTAGCGAAGAACGTCAACGTGGTATCATCAAAGAAGAATTGACGGAAATGAAACAAAAATATGGTGATGACCGTCGCAGTGAAATTACAATTGATACATCAGAACTTGATGTGGAAGATTTAATTGCTGACGAAGAAATGGTAATTACCTTAACTCGTCAAGGCTATATTAAACGCATGAATGCTAATGTATATCGCAACCAACATAAAGGTGGCGTAGGCGTTGTGGGGATGAAGACGAAGGAAGATGATTATGTAGTACAGATTTCTCATGTACGCACTCATAATACACTTCTATTCTTCACTACCGCTGGTCGGGCATATCGCTTGAAAGGCTACGAAGTGCCAGAAGCATCGAGTCGCAATTCACGGGGTACAGCGATTATCAATGTATTACCACTCAATGTAGGGGAAGCTGTTACCACGATGATTGATATGGAAACAGTAAATCATGACTTGAACCTATTCTTAGTAACGAAACAAGGCGTGGTGAAACGTACTTCTATTGAAGAATATCGCAATATTCGTCGCAGTGGTCTTAATGCTATTTCCTTAGGGGAAGAAGATCGCTTAATTGCCGTTTGCTTAACCACCGGTGGTCAAGACATTCTCTTAGGTACTCGCAAAGGTATGGCGATTCGTTTCAATGAAGAAGATGCTCGCCTTATGAAACGATCGGCTCAAGGTGTGCGTGGCATTAAATTGAATGCTGGTGACGAAGTAGTTGGAGCCGGTGTCATTACAGAATCAGGTGAAGCTTGTCAGGTATTCACTATTAGTGAAGAAGGTTTTGGTAAACGAAATAGTGAAGATGCGTACAGTCTCCAAAAACGAGGCGGTAAAGGGACGAAAAACTTCCGTATTACCGACAAAACCGGTGATGTAGTGGCTGTTGAAATCGTAACTGATAATGACGAAGTGATGTTGATTTCCGAACAAGGCAAGATTATTCGCTTTGATATGAAAGACATTGCTATCAAAAAAGGCAAAGCTATCTCTGGTGTGAAAACACAAAGTCTTGATGCAGGTGATAAAGTAGCTTCCGTTGCTATCATTGCAAAAGCAGAATTAGAAGACGAAGAAACTAGTTTATTCTAAGTAGACTTATTATAAACAGTTGGCATTGTAAATTATAAAATTTGCACATAATAAAGAGCTGTAACGATATGTGGATTTATTTCACAATGACGTTACAGCTCTTTTTTATAACATGCTATATACACATTCTAATAAAGTAAGGGCTAAGATACAATTAATCAAGCGAAAGTGTTGATTATAGATTCGTTGTAAAGCAAGGCCGGCAGCGATCCAAGAACCCGTTGCAATACAGCCCATAGTAGCAATAAATACATTAGCGGTAATCAGCCAAAATAATTCGGTTGTAATTGGTGCTATATATCCTGTTAAGGCTGTGATGCCAAAAATATAGATTTTTACATTGACGAATTGAAGTAAAAATCCCTTTAAAAAGGAAGCCGACTGGGTAGTTGTAGCCTTTTGTGGTTTACTAGTAGCTATATTAAAAGCAAGCCATAGTATATACAGAATGCCAATATATTTTATAATTAGTAATAGTTCGGGAAACGCAGCACCCATAAAAAAGACAAAAAGCCCGCAAATAACTTGAACTACAAAATAGCCTACAAATATTCCAAAAAACAAAGGTTTACCTTTTAACCAACCATATACATTGGTAGTATTGAGGGCTAATATATTACCTGGCCCAGGTGTAAAGGCATTAATAATACAGTATATAATAAAATTGCTAACTATATAGGCTGACATAAATTCATCTCCTAACTAATATAATATATGCTAAGTGAAATTTGAATGTGTAGTATTAGTTAAGAGGATATCATAAATTGTTTATTGATAGGTAATACATTAAAAATTAGGTTATCCATAGCTTAAAACTATGGATAACCTTTAAAATTTAATTTATGTGTTACATAAAAGTGTTACAGCACTATATAGGGTTATAAATGTTCATAATTTTTTAGGGCATTTACATATAAATTAGCTAAGGTGGATAGGGGTTGATTAGCTAGTTGAATATAGCCAATAGTAATTGTTTCTTCCACTGCGAGTGGCACAGCGATTAAGGCGTCTCCTTGTAAGTAGCTTGGCATAATACCACTGGATACGGTATAACCATCTAGACCGATTAATAAGTTAACGACTGATGCACGGTCACTAATGCGTACGATTTTATCGGTAGGTAAAGTACTAAGGATTTCTTCCGCATAATATTCTGATTCATAAGGGCCTTGTAAAAAGTTAAGTCGTGCATACGGTTTCAAATCATCTAAGGTGATGATTTCTTTATGAGCTAATGGATGATGACGGCGTAAAAACACATGCGGTTTAGTTGTAAATAAGGGTGTAAAGGTAAGTTGTCGTTGTGCGATTTCTTTACGTAATACAGTTTCATTGTTGGCACTGATATATAAAATGCCAAGATCACTAAAGCGATTTTTAACATCCTCTAATATTTGATACGTTCTTGTTTCATTGAGGATGAATTCAAAACGATCTTCGCCAAATTGTTTGACCATATCTACGAAAGCATTAGCTGTAAAGGTATAATGCTGTGTTGACACAGCAAATCGTACTTTTTCAGGTTGATTATTAATGAAGGTATCCTCTAATAATTCCATTTGTTGGCATACGGAACGTGCATATCCTATAAATTGTTGCCCAAATTGTGTAAGGATAACACCATTTCGTTGACGAATAAACAGAGGCTCTTTTACTGTTTTTTCAATATCATGAAGTGCATTGGAGAGGCTCGGTTGTGATATGTATAAACGACGTGCTGCTTCAGTGATTGAGCCTGTTTCAGCAATCATAAGAATATATTTCAGTTGTTGTAAGGTCATAGGAACTCCTCATGGTGAGTAGGTAGATGAAGTAATTAAAGTAATTAAATTATCGAGTAGTGGATAGCCTGCTTATATGAAAATGGGTGAGCAAGTATCTGTTTATACTATGTATAGTACCAAAGAATTAAGCTGGCGGATATAGGAAGTTTATAGGATTCGTAACTTTTTTATAACTTTCATTGAAAGGAATTCTCTTTTGCACAATTTTATGGTACAATACATATATAAAGAATGAGATATATAGATATAGTTTGTTTTACAAAGTAGTATTATATAGTATAATAAAAGAGTTCGTCCCTATGAGGGAAGGCTTAGGATTTTAAATAGACAGTATTGTAGGAGGCGAGTCCTATTTTAGAATTTAAACGATTTGAATTAAAAGATAAACCTATTATTGATGATTATTTTGCGGAACATCATTACGAAGCATCGGATTGTTGTTTCACAACTTTATTTATGTGGCAAGATCCCTATGGTATTCAGTGGGCTGAAGAAGATGGGGTACTCTTTATTAAAGGGGGCGGTAAACGAGAACCATTTATGTTACCCCCATTTGCTGGTAAAGATGCTAAATTTGTAGATGGTCTTGAAATGGCAAAAGAATGGTTTAAAGTAAATAATTTGCCTTTCCGTCTTAAAGGGGTAAATCCTATTATGATGGAACGGATGAATACGTTATGCCCTGATTGTTATGAATTTACACCAGATAGAGATAATTTTGAGTATATTTATAAAACACAAGATTTAATTTCTTTGTCCGGTAAAAAATTACGGCAGAAGAAAAATCACTTGAATCAGTTCCGTATGCAATACACAAATTATGAGTATATGCCACTTACGGATGATATTTTTGCTGATTGTATTGCTACTGCTGAGTCCTGGGTAGAAACACATCATGAAGAAGGCATTGAAGATGAATTAGAAGCTATTAAATTATTATTTAAACACTGGGATGAGTTAGGTCTTGTTGGCGGTGCTATCAAGTTATTTGGTCGTATTGAGGCATTTACTATTGGTCAGTTGTTGAATGAACGAATTGCTTTAATTCATATTGAAAAAGCTAATCCAACAATTCGTGGCTTATATCAGGCGATTAATAATGAATTTGTTCGTCATGAATTTGCCGATACAGAGTTTGTAAATCGTGAAGAAGATATGGGCTTACCAGGTCTTCGCAAAGCGAAAGAGTCATATAATCCAGATCATTTTGCAGAAAAATATGACGCAGTGTATGCTGATCAATGTCCCATTGAGTTATAATTCATAGAGGAGTCCATGGGACTCCTCTTTTTGTATAGAATTTGGTTAATATTAAATAGTAATAGTAGAGGTAATATATGGACTTTAGAATAGCAACAGCTCAAGATACAGAAGCGGTTAAAAATTTATGGGCGTACTGTTTTGAAACAGCCGAGGATCCATTTTTTAAGTATTATTTTTCAAAGGCCTATGAACCAGAACATACAATGGTAGGCTATGATGGTGAGTTATTAGCGAGTATGGTACATTTGCGCCAATATACATTACATGTTCGCGGGGCGGCCTTACCTGTTAGTTACATGGTAGGGGTGGCTACTGATCCAGTAGCCCGTCGTGGTGGTATTGGTGGCCAATTATTGCTGTCTTCACTAGAGGAGTTAAAACAGCGTGGTCAAGGTATAACAATTCTTATGCCATCAAAGGCTGCTTTTTATCAGCAGTATGGTTGGGAATTATATGCGCATCAATGGGTGCAGACCATGTCGTTGGAAGAACTTCGTCCATTAACGGATAAGACGCTGCAGTTTGGTTTATTACAGAGTGAAGAGGAGTGGCAAACATTAGCGCCTGTATATGAAGCGTATACTAAAGGCCTATCTGGTTATGCTATTCGTGGAGAAAAAGAATGGCGTCGTTTATTGGGGAGTTTTTTTGCTGAAGGTGTGCGCGTAGCCTATGTAGCTGATGAAGCGGGGCAAATTGAAGGGTATGCTGTATATCGTTTAGGCGCAGAAGAAATCCCTGTGACTGAGTTTGTATATACTTCGCGTCGCGCTCAGAAGGGCTTACTTAATTATTTATATAATCATCGCTCCCAAGGAAGTTCTATTCGTTGGAATGAAGGGTTACATGACGAGTCGTACATTTTTCATCCTAATGGTAAAATAGGTCATACAACTATGCCGTATATGATGAGTCGTATTGTGGATGTCAGCACTGCTATGGCTAGTGTACCAGTTCATATTGATGGCCATTGGCGTCATATTCCTTGCGTTTCAGAGTCTGGTACATATACTTTTACATTAGGTGTGAAAGATACATTAGCTACTTGGAATGAAGGAACGTATGAAGTAACAATTCAAAGCGATGGTAGTGTTCAGGCCAAAAAAATAGCTGACCAGATACTAGAGAGTGCACAAGTCGTTAGTGAAGTGGGAGCGTTAAGTTTAATCCTTATAGGCCGCATGACAGCTACCGAATTAGTATTTGAAGGAAAAATTAAGGGTGATGAAACGGCTTTAATGATGCTGAATCGTGTATATCCAAAACAAAAAACATACATTAATGAATGGTGGTAAGGCTAATCAGTGTTATAATGGATATAATGGAGTTATAATACTGTATTGTCATTAAAAGCATGGAGGACCGAATGAAAGATTTATATTGCATGTTAGAGAGAGAGGTACTACCTGCTTTTGGTTGTACAGAGCCGATTGCTTTGGCTTTTGCAGCGGCTAAAGCTGTAGAGGTTTTGGGAACATTTCCTACCACCTTACACGCTGATTGTAGTGGTAATATTATTAAAAATGCTAAAAGTGTGACTATCCCTAATGCAGAGGGACGCACAGGTTTTTATTATAGCTTAATTTTGGGGGCCATCGTTGGTGATGCATCTAAGGAGTTAGAAGTTCTGGAAGGCCTTACAAGTGCTGATGTAGCACGAGCTGATGAGTTATTTGACAGCAATTTCTGTACGGTTGCCTTAGCTGAAGGGGTAGCTAATTTATATATTCATGTGACAGCTAAAACGGCAGATCATGAGGTACAAGTTACTGTTCAGCAGAAACATACGAATATTACTCATATTGAAAAAGATGGGGTTGTATTGTTAGATATTCCTATGGAGCAAATATTAGCTGATGAACTTCAAATGACCTTTGATGATTGTTATGAATTTGCAGAAGAAGCTGATTTAGGGCGTTTAAAAGAAATTTTAAGCCGCCAGTTTGAATATAATATGGCGATTGCCGAAGAGGGAATGAAAAATTCTTATGGCTCTAATATTGGCAAATTAATTATAGAAGAGTCTGCCTCTATTGCTGATAAGGCACGCGCTTATGCAGCCGCTGGTTCTGATGCGCGGATGGGTGGCTGTAGCATGCCAGTTATGATTAATTGTGGCAGTGGTAATCAAGGTATTACCTTGTCAGTGCCTATTTTAGTATATGCAGAAGAATATAAGATTTCAGAAGAACGTCGTTATCGAGCATTGGCTCTAGCTAATGTATTAGCTTTATATATTAAGCATGATATTGGTCGTTTAAGTGCGTATTGTGGCGTGGTTAGTGCAGCGTCCGCTACGGCGGCGGGGATTGCCTATCTTTTAGATGAGCCTAAAGAAGTTGTTTGGGAAACCTTATCTAATGCTTTAGTAGGTACATCTGGGGTTGTTTGTGATGGGGCCAAAGCATCTTGCGCTATGAAAATCGGTATGTCCTTAGGCAATGCTCTGTTATCATATCGTCAAGCTAAGACGAATAATAGTTTTAAAAATGGCGATGGTATTGTGAAGGGCTCCATTGATGATACAGTGCACACAGTAGGGCGCATTGCTCGAGATGGAATGCGTGAAACCGATATTGTTATTTTACAATCAATGATTGAAAAATAAATTGTTAGTAATTCAAGCGTTACTGAATCGTTGTAGAGAGGATGAGAGTTATGAGTAAAACAGTGTTTATTACAGGAGCTACCTCTGGTATTGGTCGAGCTACGGCTGAAGCATTTGCTAAGGCAGGTTATAATTTGTTATTATGTGCTCGCCGCTTAGACGTGTTAGACAATTTAAAGTCTGAGTTTGAACCAGAATACAAGATTAAAGTAACTACCTTTGCACTTGATGTAACCGATCGTGAAGCGGTAAGTTCTGAAATACCTAAACAAATTGAAGCCGTTGGTGGTGTAGATATTTTAGTAAATAATGCAGGCCTTGCTCAAGGGTTAGATTCTTTTGAAACGAGCTCCATTGATGATATGGAAACTATGATTGATACGAATGTAAAAGGCTTGTTGTATGTGTCCCGTACAGTATTACCATTTATGATTGAAAAAAATCAAGGCCATATTGTTAACTTAGGTTCTACCGCTGGTATTTATGCCTATGCTAAAGGGGCTGTATATTGTGCCACTAAAGCGGCTGTTAAAACGTTAAGTGATGGTATTCGTATTGATACGATTGAAACAGATATTAAAGTGACTACTATTCAGCCGGGTATTGTAGAAACGCCATTTAGTGAAGTTCGTTTCCATGGTGATAAGGCTAAAGCGGCTGCTGTATATGCTGGTGTAGAAGCATTACAAGCTGAAGATATTGCTGAAATCATCGTATTTGCCGCTACACAACCAAAACGAGTACAGATTTCAGATATTACGATTATGGCAAATCAGCAAGCGACAGGCTTTATGATTGCGAAGAAATAAAATTATAGATTGACGCCAACTACAACCTTAATTTGGCTATAGTTGGCGCCTTTTTAAAAGTGAGGAGAATATATGAGTTCATTACCAATTGTTGACAATTTTAAAATGTGTATGACTAAAAAATACATGACTTTTCAAGGGCGTGCGAGTCGTGGTGAATATTGGAAGTTTGTTTTAGTGCAGTTTATTATTATGCTCATAGTAGGTATTATCGCTTGGATGTTTACCTTCGATGAAGGCACATTAGACATTATTACGACTCTTGTAGGCTTGCCATTTTTATTGCCTTCCCTAGCGGTACAAGTTCGGCGCTTGCACGATTTGGGCCGTAGTGCTTGGTGGCTGTTACTTCATTTAGTCCCTTATGCAGGCTCTTTCGTATTGTTTATTTTCTCGATTATGAAAGGGAAACCAGAGGCTAATGAATATGGTCCTGTCCCTAATTATAGTTATTATGGGGAATAATAAAGATTAGCAGTATGAAAAAGCAGATGCCTCTTAGCATCTGCTTTTATTGTATAAGGACTGTTACTTTGATAAAAATCATGTATAATAAAGAGTATCGTACAGTAGTTTATTTTAGAGGAGTGAGCTATATGCCATGTAAACAATGTGGGCGTGAACAGCAGGGTGGTCATTTTTGTTCTCATTGTGGTCAGCCTTTGGAACCAGGGGCTCGCTTTTGTACCCATTGTGGTCAAGCAACTATTATTACATCAGTGCCTATCGTAACTGATCGTATAGGCTCGTTAGGTTTAATAGATAATTTTAAAATGTGTATGACTAAAAAATATTGGTCAGTTCAGGGTCGTGCCACTCGCGGTGAATATTGGAAATTTCAATTATTATTGGTAGCTCTTTGGGTTTTAATTGGAGGGCCTTGCCTATTTGCTGCCATTATGTTAGGTGATACGGTAGGACATGATCTGTCTATGGGGCTATTTTTTCTGTTGTTAGTCGTGCTTTTTATAGCTTTTATACCACCTAATCTATGTTGTGAAATTCGTCGTTTTCATGATGCTGGTTTTAGTGGTTGGTGGCTACTTTTGAATTTTATACCAGGCGGTAGCATGGTTTGCTTTATTTTTACCTTGTTGCCAAGTCAATTAGGGCCTAATGAGTATGGGCCATTACCAGATTATTCTGAAATTAAGTCAAATATGCAAAATATCTCTTGACAAAGTATATGTGTTTGTGAGAGAATAACAACCATCAAATGAAATAAGCGATGAGCAGGTATAAAGAACTATTTAGTGGCTTACAGAGAGTTGCCGGTTGGTGTGAGGCAATAGGACGAATAGTATCGAAACTCTCCTGTGAGCTTTGTGGCTGAATAGAAGTAAGCCATGACGGTAGTTCCGTTATAACTAGAAGAGAACCAACTAGGGTGGTACCGTGTTATAGTTTATGATGCCCCTGGAACACAGTAATGTGATTCCAGGGGCTTTTTTGATACTTTCATTTGATACGATGATTAAGAAGAATATACATAGTGATTCTTCTTAATTATGGTATTCATTAATTGTATCAGCTATATCTATTAACTTATAACGCCCCTGGACGTGCAGTTATGCTGTGCTTCCGGGGGTGTTTTTTAGTATCAGTATTACATCAAGTAGTACGGGTCATTTATTTGCTACGTGTTAGTAATAGTGTAAATTAGTTAAGTCTAAGAGTAATTATTGAGAAAGAAGAGAGAGCCATTAAGAAAGACGAAGGAGAGAGCGTCATTTCTTAGCAAAATAAGGGGGCTATATTGAGTGAGAAGAGAGGTAATCTTATGAGCCAAGTACAAGCAATAACTAACAAACAAGACGTGAATCGAGTGTATTTTTTCGATACTACTTTACGTGATGGCGAACAGAGCCCTGGTGTATCTTTACAGACTCCGGAAAAAATTGAAATCGCTCAGAATCTAGTGCGACTTGGCATTGATGTTATTGAAGCGGGGTTTCCAGCGGCATCACCAGGTGATTTTGAAGCGGTAAAGACCATTGCTGAACAAGTGAAAGGAGCTACTATTTGTGGCTTAGCAAGAGCGAATAAGGCGGATATTGAGCGGACTGCAGAAGCATTACAGCAGGCTGAACGCAGTCGCCTTCACGTATTTATTGCTACTAGCGATATTCACTTGGAATACAAATTGAAAAAGACTCGTGAAGAAGTGATTGCTATTGTGAAAGAGTGCTTGGCTTTTGCAGCGGGGAAATTTGATGAAATTGAATTTTCCGCAGAAGATGCATCCCGTACAGATTTAGATTATTTATGTGAAGTCTTTGAAGTTGCCATTGTTGGTGGCGCTACTATACTTAATGTACCTGACACAGTGGGCTATATGACACCTGATGAATTTGCTTATAAAATTCGCTACATCAAGGAGCATGTGAAAGACATTGATAAGGCTATCATTAGTGTTCATTGCCACGATGACTTAGGTATGGCTAATGCCAATACCTTAGCAGCTATTCAAGCTGGGGCACGCCAAGTAGAAGGGACTATTAATGGTCTTGGCGAACGGGCTGGTAATGTGGGGATTGAAGAAGTGACAATGGCCCTTAAAACACGGCAAGATGTGTATGGTGTTACTACGGCTATTGATACGAAGCAGTTCACACGGGTTAGTAAATTAGTGAGTAAGCTAACTGGTATGGTCGTGCCGCCGAATAAAGCTATTGTGGGGCGCAACGCTTTTGCTCATGAGTCAGGCATTCATCAACATGGTATGTTAAATAATCCTACCACCTATGAAATTATGACTCCAGAGAGCGTAGGGGCTGAAAAAACGAGTATCGTCCTCGGCAAACATTCTGGTCGCCATGCTTTTGACAGTCATTTGGAAACAATGGGCTTCCATTTTACAGCTGAAAAAGTGAACGATTTATTTGCAAAATTCAAAGCCTTAGCGGATCGCAAGAAAGAGATCTTTGATGAAGATATTTTAGCATTGGTTATAGATAATATTGACCATGTAAAAGCTATTGAATTAGTGCATCATCACTATAAATCCAATGAGCGTGGCTATGCATATGCTGATGTGCGCCTTAAGACCCCACAGGGCATTCGTGAAGATGCCGCCGTTGGGGATGGCTCTGTTGATGCATCCCTTAAAGCAGCACAGCGTGTCATTGGTTTACCAATAGAACTTATCGACTATCAGGTGCGAGCGGTAACAGCTGGTCAAGATGCTCTTGGTGAAGTACAAGTGACTATTGCTTATAATGGGCGCCAATATAATGGGCGTGGTGTGAGTACTGACGTTATTTTATCTAGCGTGTTAGCTTATATTAATGCGGTTAACTATGTGTATTTAACAGAAGAAATTGAAAAAGAATTTGAAGAACAAGAAAATTAAATCAAAAGAATTATACCGTGAGAAGCAAATCAAGAGTATTACATTAAAAGCATTAAATTAAGAATAGCCAATTTAAGCAAAATAAATTAAGAGAATTAATGAGAGTAATATAAGGAGGCATTCGTTATGGGGATGACGATGACAGAGAAGAATATGGCGCGCCATGCAGGCGTAGCAACGGTGAAGGCAGGGGAAATTATAGAGTGTAAAGTAGACGCCGTGTTGATGAATGATATTACCTTTCCGCCAGCGTTAAAAGAATTTAAAAAGATTGGTAAACCTGTTTTTGATAGAGAGAAAATTTATCTAGTGCCAGATCATTTTACACCGAATAAAGATATCAAATCAGCGGAACAAGCGAAAGTTATGCGTGATTTTGTACGGCAAGAGAAAATCACTCATTACTTTGAAGTAGGCCGTATGGGCATTGAACATGTACTATTACCAGAGCAAGGATTGGTGGCGCCAGGTGATATGATTATTGGTGCCGATTCTCACACCTGTACATATGGTGCGCTAGGCGCGTTTGCTACGGGTGTAGGTTCTACTGATGCAGGCGTGGCGATGGCTATGGGCCAGACCTGGTTTAAAGTACCAGAAGCCATTAAAGTGGAGCTGACGGGTAAGCCTAACCAGTGGGTAACAGGCAAGGATATTGTCCTCGAACTTATTGGTCGCATTGGCGTTGATGGGGCGCGTTATAAAGCGATTGAATTTTGTGGCGATGGCATTGCCCATTTGACTATGGCCGACCGCTTGACTATTTGCAATATGGCGATTGAAGCAGGTGGCAAATGTGGTGTTTTCCCTTATGATGAAGTGACGGAGGCCTATGTGTCAGGTCGTGTGAAACGGGCTTATACGCCTGTGGTAGCGGATGAAGATGCCGTATATAGTGAAACGGTAGTTATTGACCTAGCTACTTTACAGCCAGTGGTAGCGTTCCCTCATTTGCCATCGAATACGCACTACATTACAGATATTGCTAACGATATTGCCATTGACCAAGTAGTAATTGGCTCTTGTACTAACGGGCGTTATGAAGATTTAGAAGCAGCGGCGTCCATTTTTAAAGATAGAAAAGTGGCGGACTTTGTACGTTGTATTGTAGTTCCAGGCAGTCAAGATGTGTATGATCAAGCCATAAAAACAGGTTTGGTAGATATCTTTATTGAAGCAGGCTGTGCCGTTAGTACGCCAACTTGTGGGCCTTGTTTAGGTGGTTATATGGGCATTATGGCAGCGGGGGAGCGAACTGTTTCCACAACGAATCGTAATTTTAGAGGGCGTATGGGCCATGTAGATAGTGAAGTATATTTGGCTAGCCCATATGTGGCAGCAGCTAGTGCTGTACTTGGGCGTATTGCAGGGCCAGAGGAGGTTTAATATGGATTTTCAAGGTAAAATTTGGCGCTACGGCGACAATGTAGATACAGATGTAATCATTCCCGCTCGATATTTGGCGATTGCTGATATGGCGGAGCTAGCTACCCATGCGATGGAAGATATTGATACGACCTTCGCTCCTAATGTAGAAGCTGGCGATTTGATGGTAGCTGGTAAGAATTTTGGCTGTGGTTCTTCGCGCGAGCATGCACCAGCGGTCATTAAAGCGAGTGGGGTACCTTGTATTATTGCCCATAGTTTTGCACGAATTTTTTTCCGTAATGCCATTAATATTGGCTTGCCGGTGATTGAAATTGGTGATGCGGTTGAACATATTAAGGCGAACCATGAAATTGGGATTGATATGAGTTCAGGTGAAGTGCATAATTTAACCACTGGTGAAACGTACCAAGGTACAGCGTTGCCTCCTTTCGTACAAGCCATTGCCAAAACGGGTGGCCTTGTAAACTTTGCTAAACAGCGGGGCTAAGTAAGGAATCCGCTTAAAAGAAAGCATGAAATAGAAAAAAGAGAAATACAACGGTAATAGATAGAATAAAACAGGAAAAATAGAATAAGATATAAAAAGATAGAATAAGCTATAAAAAGGATAGAGTGAAGTAGAAAAATAAACAAAAGAGAATAGAAGAGAGAAAGAGAGCATTTATATGAGTATAGAGAAACGAGTAGTCGCCATTAATGGCGATGGTATAGGGCGTGAAATTGTTAATTCCGCTCGTCGTGTTGTGGACAAAGCGGTGGCTAAAGATAATATCGTAATTCGTTGGGCGGAGCATAAGGCTGGTGGAGAAGCGATTGATGCCTATGGTGAGCCTCTACCACAATCGACCATTGAGGCTTGTAAAGCGGCAGATGCTGTGCTATTGGGGGCTGTAGGTGGCCCTAAATGGGATGCGGTAGATCCAGCCATTCGACCAGAAAAGGCTATTCTTGGCCTTCGTAAAGCGTTGGGCTTATTCTGTAATTTACGCCCTGTTCGTATTTTCAAAGCCTTGCAGGACTATTCTCCACTAAAACCTGAATTGGTGCAGGATGTAGACTTTGTTATCGTTCGTGAACTGACTGGAGGCATTTATTTCGGTGAACGTTCGGAAGCTAGCGGTGAAGGGGCCAATGAAGTGGCGTGGGATAAAGAAACGTATCATCGCTATGAGATTGAACGAATTATGGATGTAGCTATTAATACAGCCAAACAGCGCAAAGGAAAGGTAACGAGCGTAGATAAGGCCAATGTATTGGCATCCTCTCGTTTATGGCGTAAAGTGGCACAAGAAAAAGCCACTGCTAATCCAACAGTAGCTTTTGATTATTTGTATGTAGATAACACAGCCATGCAATTAGTAGTTAATCCTGGTCAGTTTGACGTGATTGTGACGACTAATCTATTCGGAGATATTCTAAGTGACGAAGGGGCGGTTGTTTCAGGATCCCTTGGTTTATTGCCATCAGCTTCGATTGGTACGGGCACAGCACTTTATGAGCCTATCCATGGCTCAGCGCCAGATATTGCGGGTCAGGGCATTGCCAATCCATTAGGAACGATTTTATCAGCGGCTATGATGTGTCGCCATTCATTAGGCGCTCCTAAGGCGGCTGCTGCGATTGAAAAAGCAGTGGAAGACGTACTTGTAGCGGGGTATCGTACGGGTGATATTTACAAGGCTGGCATGAAAAAAGTAAATACCGAAGGCATGACGGAGGCGGTGTTAGCATATATTAAATAAGTTATGTAACTAGTTTTATATTTATAGATTTTTGTGAATTGATGTTTTAAGATTTTATTAATTTAAATATTGTAAATATTATAAGTATAAAGAGATTATAGAGGACTTTTCTAAAGTAGAACGGTTAATGGTAAGATTGGTTTGCGGCAAGAAAGGTCCATTCTGTAATCTAGTTACTATCGGTTTTAATGTTTGAGATAGATTTAATGAGTCTAGCCTTTGAGATATAGGGAGTTATGTAAGGTTTTATAAACTTTTAAACTTTATATTGACTTCTTTTCCCTACCTGTGTATAATTGAAAAAAACATAAAGATATCGTCGACGAACAGGAAGAGTAATTATAAGAGTTCGGCTACAGCGAGTCGGGAATGGTGGGAGCCTGATGCAAGAGTTTATAATGAATGGACCTGGGAGACGTGGCCCGAACTTTGGTAGGCGCCACCGGTCATCTCCGACCGTTAACAAAGGAGCGCGTATCGCCTATGGGTAGGCCGTACGTAGTGAGCCGGGTCTTTATGACCAATTGGGGTGGCACCGCGGATAACCTTCGTCCCTAGATTTTCTGGGATTGAAAGGTTTTTTTTATACCCATTTTTAGGAGGAAAGAAGTATGGAGCGAATTCAAGATGTTTCAAAATTAGTATATACACATGTGCAAGGCGGTCAATTTCGCTGGGTTACAGTGAGCACGTTAATGTTGGCCTTGGGTACGATTTTGCACTTAGTTAGCCCTAGTGTAGCAGGGATTACACCAAACTGGATGATTGCTACTTATTGTGTAGCTATTCATTTGACACGACCTAATTTTCGTCAGTCTTTGGGGATTGGCTTAGTAGCAGCGCTCATCAATTTGATGACCTCTAAATCGGCTTTTCCTTATGCTAACTTATTAAGTGAACCAGCTGGTGCTTTAACTTGTGCTTTCATTGTGCATATGTTTAGCAAAGTAAAAATTGGTGGGAATATGATTCCTCCTGTTGTATCTGGGTTTTGTAGCACTTTAGTGTCAGGAGGTATTTTCGTAACCATTTTATTTTATGTACTAGCTTTACCGCTTGATGTATATCTTAAAGGGATGTGGCCTTTAGTTTTAATTGTAGCGCTTTGTAATGCAGTAGTAACGCCATTACTCTATGTGCCAGCCCAACGTTTGTTTGCTCGTCGTGGCTATTTACCAAATGCAGATGAAGTCATTTCTAGTGATCATAGTCAGTATGAATTAGTACCAACCACTGATGCTAAAATTTCAATTGAACATTTTTCCTATTACTATGGTAAACAAACGAAGCCCGCTATTAAAGATATTAACTTAGTTGTTAATGATGGCGATTTTCTAGTAATTACGGGACCTGCAGGCTGTGGTAAATCCACTTTGTGTATGGCTATGATTGGGGCCGTGCCTAAATTCTATGGTGGTCGCATGGAAGGCATGGTATATGTTAATGGCAAGGCGACAACGCAAGCGGAAATTTCCGAATTGGCTACTGAAATCGGTGTTGTGTTAGCCGATTACGATACGCAGCTTGTGACGATGACCGTAGCGGAAGAAGTAGCGTTTGCTATGGAAAATCGTGGGTATACGCCAGAGCAGATTAAAGAACGCAGTGCTATCGTGTTTAAACAAGTCGGCCTTGAAGGCATGGAACAGCGTAAGATTACAAGCCTTTCTGGTGGCCAACGTCAACGCTTGGCGATTGCCTCGGTGTTAGCTACGAATCCTTCTATTTTAGTGTTGGATGAGCCAACCAGCTCACTTGACCCAGAAGGTACCGATGAATTATATCGTTTAGTAGGTTCTTTGAATAAAGAATATGGCATTACCGTTGTGGTTATTGATCATGATTTACATGCTGTATTACCATATGCCAATCGTATGGCCCTTATGGTGGACGGGGAACTTCGCTGTGATGATGTGCCTGAAAACACATTGCGTTATATGTATAACCATACTATTTATGTAGATGCCTTACCATCTATCTTTACAACCTATATGCGCTTAGAAGAAGCCGGTTATGAATTTGAACAGCCATGGCTCAGTGTAACCGCTGCTAAATCTGGTTTACGCGTATCATAAGGAGGTTACTATGCTAGAAGTTAAAGGCTTGCGCTTTGGCTATGTCCTAGGGCAAGATATTATAGATAATGTAGATTTTACTATCGGTGAAGGTGAATTTATTGCCGTTGGCGGTCGTAATGGCTGTGGTAAAACAACAGTTACTCGTTTGCTGATGGGTCTTGAAAAGCCACGAAGTGGCAAGATGTACTATGATGGGGAAGATATTACTAATTTATCCCCTGCTGATCGTGGTCGTTTTATCGGGTATGTGTTTCAACAACCAGACCGTCAGATGTTTCGTCCTACCGTAGCTGAAGAAGTAGGCTTTGGCCCTGAACAATTAGGTTATACGAAAGCAGAAGTAGCTGATATTACGTCGAAGGCATTGGCAGCCACAGGGATTAGCCATTTGCGTGATGCTTATCCGCCAACGCTTCGCCGTGGGGAAAAACAGCGAGTAGCGATTGCATCGGCTTTAGCTATGAAGTCTAAAATTTTAATTTTAGATGAGCCAACGAGTGGCCAAGATGGCAAAGAAACACGGGAATTATTAGAGTTATTAGAAACCTTACGCTCTACAGGGCTTACCATTTTGTTGGTAACGCATGATATGGAGATTATGGCGGCCCATTGTACACGGGCTATCATTATTGGTTATGGAACCAAAGCGTTTGATGGTACACCAGAAGAATTATTTACTGCTCGTGAAGATTTATTTGATTTAGGTCTTACGAAACCACCTTGTGTGGAATTAGCCGAAGCGGTACCAGGCCTTGGTTATTGTAAGTCTATGAAAGATTTTGAAACAAAAATGCTAGCTCGTAAGGGTCGCAGTTAGGAGGAAACCCATGCAACGATTAGTACCTTTTACCAAAATATTGATGACTATTGCGTTTTCCGTATGGGCTGTTCTATTCCAAACTCCTTACGAATTAACGTTATTACTAGCCTTAGAGCTTATTATTTTATTAGTAACGGGCCTTTTGGGCAAACAGTTTAAAGCTGTTTTAGTCTTAGCGGCCTTTGCCGTATTCTTAGCAGTTGTACAATATCTTGGCGGTGGCACCTTAGAATCTGCTTATGTGACAGGGTTGCGCATGCTTTGTATGACGATGGTATTTATTATGCTCTTGGCTACAACTAAGTTGCAGGATTTAACGGCAGCTTTGGTGACACAATGTAAAATTCCTTATGAATATGCGTTTATGTTTACTGCGGCACTTCGCTTTGTGCCAGATTTTATTGCAGAAAGTAAAGCCGTACAAGAAGCACAGGCTTGTCGTGGTTTAGCGTTAGACGGGAACATTTTCAAACGATTTGCTTCCTACGGTTCGGTTATTCAGCCATTATTATTGAAATCTTTAGGCCGTTCTGAAACGATGGCACTTTCCCTAGAGTTACGTGGTTTTGGTAATAAAAATCACAGCTTTGTTGCTACAGTAGGGATGCGCGGGCTTGATTATGTAGTTGTATCTGTGTTAGCTATTTTAACAGTAGCTATTATTATGTATGTGCGTGGCGCTTTCTAAGATATTGTTGTACACTATAGGTAAGTATGTATTATCTAAGTGGGCCTCTCATAAGTACAAGACGTTAGGCCTTGTTGTTAGCAAGTAGGAGCCATTTATGAGTAAACAATATTCCATCGTAGGTCACAATCAATATGAGGGGCAATTGGTTGATGGTCATTTACACACTGAATTATGCCCCCATGGGAGTGGTGAAAAGGTTGCTCTTTTAATTGAAAAGGCTATTGAACTGGGGTTTTATAAATTGTGTTTAACAGAACACGCCCCCCTACCTAATGGTTTTACTCGGCGGTATAAAGGGGATAAAGAAGCCTATGATACGGCGTCAATTCGTATGGATCAAGTAGAACCCTATTTAGCCTTAGGTACTGAATTACAAAGAGAGTATGGTCAATATATTAATCTATCTATCGGCTTTGAAGTGGATTATTTGCCTGGCTTTGAGGAAGCGACTCGCGAATTTTTAGATTTGGTAGGGCCCTATACGGGGGATAATTTGTTGTCTGTTCATTTTATGCCCGGTGTGGACGATGGCTTTTGGTGTGTAGATTACAGTGAAGCGGAGTTTGCGAAGGGCTTTGGACCGTGGCTTACTAAGCAAGATGTGCTGTATCGTCGGTATTTCCAACTGGTTTTAGAGGGCGTGCAGACTGACTTTGGGCCTCACACACCAGTGCGTATTGGTCATTTAGATTTGATTAAAAAGTATCAGCACCATTTTAATTTTAAAAACACTTATGATAGTGTTACGCAGCAAGTGATTCGGCAGATTCTTGAAACGTTACGCTTCCAGAATCGTACCCTTGATTATAATATTGCTGGCTTATTCAAGACAAATTGTCGTGAAATGTATCCTAGTTCCTTTATCCAAGGGATGGCCTATGCGTTGGGCGTGCCGTATATGGTGGGATCTGACTCCCATGGGGTGAGTGCTTTTGAAACGGCTTGGGCTTAGAGTTATATAGCGCCGGTTACCTGATATAAATTGAAATATAATTAATAGATAGCGATTCAGAAAAATAAAAACATCCTTTAACTATTGTCATGAAGTTCACGTTGAATACGTGACGACATATAGTAAAGGATGTTTTTGTATATATGGCTTTAGGAGGTTCTGGCTTACTCACCTATGTTTTCGTTTATAGAGATAGGAGATGTTAGGGGATATGACTATAAGAATATAAAGATGTAAGAATATAAGAGTATAAGGATAAAGAGTATAAAGGCATAAAGATATAATAATATAAAGGTATAAGAACATAGGTCTTATACCTTTATATGACTGGAAGGCATAAAATCTATGCGTAATATTATATTGACGAAGTGTGTCTTACAGTGTATTATATCTTTAACACTTTAGTTAGATGAAGTGATAAAGAGTTAAATGCAAGATTAAAATTTAAGTAGTAGTCACATTATCATTTCTATTTGATGATGTATATAGATAGGCAGTACGAGTAAAGAGAGGGTTTGGGATATGAAACAAAAACGCTTGCCTCAAGGCTTTCGTGATGAGTTTGGTGAGGAAGCGCAGAAGAAGGCGCTCCTTAGCAATTTATTATCGAAATGCTTTTACAAACGAGGATATACAAAAATTATAACACCTTTAATTGAATATAAAAATGTCTTTGATGATTATGATTTAGCCATTCAACAAAAGCTCTATGAATTGGTTGATAGTTCGCAAGAGCGTTTAGTTGTGAGACCAGACTTAACCTTACCAATTGCGCGGTTTTTATCCAACATACAAGTAAGCTTGCCCACTAAATTTTACTATATTGGTGACGTGTTGGCTATGAATCAGGCTCACCGTGGCTGGGCAAATCAAGTGACACAGGCGGGCATTGAATTAGTTGGTTATGAGTCGAATCGAGCTGAACTGGAATGTTTGCTAGTTATCAATCAAGTAAATCGATTGTTATTAAATAATCGCCTGTATTTAGAATTAAGTGATGCTCGTTTTGCTCCTGCGATTGTGGAAGCCTTAGGCTTAACGGCTGATGAGGAAGAGACCTTGTTTGATGCTTTATTCAATAAGAATTTGCCACGGTATGAAACGATTATTGAAAGTTATGCTGAAAATGCTTTATATCCGCTTTTAGTGGTTTGGCCTCGTTTATTTGGCTCTGTAGAAGAAGTACAGCAAGAGTTAAATCAAGTGATTTTACCCATGACAGCCCAACGAATTGTCAATCAATTGATGGATTTAGCGAAAACGGTACAACATATGTCAAATCAGCAGGTTCGCCTTGATTTAAGTAGTCGACCACCGCAGCCGTATTATACGGGCTTGACCTTTAGAGGTTATGTTGATGAAGTGGCTAGCTATATTGTCAGTGGTGGCCGATATGATCGTTTGTTAGCTAATTTTCAAAAAGAACCTACTTGTGCTGTAGGCATGGCTTTTGATTTAGATGTGCTAGCTCAAGTAGCTGAAATGGAAGTGCCGAAAGCTAAACCAGTGCTAGTTTATTATGAGCCAACTGCCTGGCCTAAAGCAGCTGCGTATTTAGTGAATCATCCGGCGTATAGCTTAGTGCTAGCTGATAGTTTGGAGGACGCACGACGTCAGGCGGAGCGTGAAAATGCTGTATTATATGTAGTCACTGAAGAAGGAGTGAGTGAAGATGCTTAGTATAGCCCTAACAAAAGGCCGTGTGGAGGAGCAGGTCATTCCCCTTCTGGAGGCTTGTGACATTGATTGTGAACCTTTACGCAATAAGAAACGTAAACTCGTAATTCAGCTAGGGGATAGTTTAGAAGTGATTTTAGTTAAAGGTGGCGACGTTTTGACTTACCTCAATAATGGTGTCGTAGACATCGGCATTGTAGGTAGTGATATTTTAGAGGAACAGCAAAATACGAGCTATGAATTATTAGACCTTCAGACAGGACGCTGCCAATTTATTTTAGCCTCTTTAGCAGGCTATGACATGAATGAGCCACGGCGACATACAATTGGGACTAAATATCCTAACATTACTAAGGCCTATTTTGCCAGTCGTGGTAAGGACGTAGAAATTATTAAAATTGAAGGCTCTGTAGAACTGGCCCCTTTAATTGGCTTAGCCGATGCTATTGTAGATATTACCGAAACGGGTACGACCTTGCGAGAAAATAACTTGCAAATTTTTGATTGGCTGATGCCTATTTCTACGCGTTTGGTGGCAAATCCATTGGCTTTGAAACAAAAGCGTAGTGAGATTTTTAAATTTGTGGATCAGTTAAAGGCTGCTCAAGTCTGACAGCCTATATAGAGAAAACTAAGAGGAGAGAACGATGAAGATATATAGAGAGCCCTTAGCTAAGATGATTGACTTAGTTAATGAATATACAGCACAAACGACGGATATGGCGATTGAACAGCAGGTACGAACTATTATTGAAACGGTTATTGCTGGTGGCGATGAAGCCCTTCGTCAGTACAGCGAACAATTCGATGGTGTTACCCTTGAGGTGTTGCGTGTTCCACAGGAAGATATTGAAGCGGCGTATAATAGTTTACCTGCTGAATTAGTAGAAGCCCTCACAGTGGCTAAAGCGAATATTGAAGCCTTTCACAAACGAGAAATTGATCAAAGCTTTATTGATTTAGACACAACTGGTGTATTGCGTGGGCAAAAGGTGACGCCTTTGAAACGAGTTGGCATTTATGTGCCTGGTGGCACCGCTGCGTACCCATCTACTATTTTAATGTGTGCGTTGCCGGCAAAAATTGCAGGCGTGAAAGAAGTTATCATGGTGACGCCACCGCAGAAAGACGGCATTGCTCCTATCGTATTGGGGGCCGCCAAATTGGCTGGTGTTGATGCGGTGTATCAAGTGGGCGGGGCCCAAGCAGTAGCTGCCTTAGCCTATGGTACGGAATCGGTGCCAAAAGTGGATAAAATTGTAGGGCCTGGTAATATTTATGTGGCCACCGCTAAACGCCAAGTATTTGGGCAAGTATCCATTGATATGATTGCGGGCCCATCTGAAATCGGTATTTTAGCTGATGAAACGGCGAATCCTATTCACATTGCGGCCGATTTATTATCGCAGGTAGAACATGATAAACGAGCGCGTTCTATTTTAATTACTAATAGTGAATTGTTAGCCAATGCGGTAGCTAAGGAAGTGGAACGGCAACTCAAGGAATTACCGCGTGAAGCGATTGCTCGAACGGCTATTGAAGAGCGGAGTTTCATTGCTATTATTGACTCTATTGAAGATATGTTCACCTTGATGAATGAAGTGGCGCCAGAACATTTAGAAATTCAATTGGCGAATGCTGTGGAATATATGAGCTTAGTTGAAAATGCAGGCTCTGTATTCTTAGGCCCTTATACGGCTGAGCCAGTAGGCGATTATATGGGAGGCCCTAATCATGTATTACCTACCAGTGGTACGGCTCGTTTTTCTTCGCCCCTTGGTGTGTATGACTTTGTGAAACGTACTTCTTTTATGCAGTTCTCCAAAGCCCGTTTACAAGAATTAGCGCCTCACATTGCAACCTTAGCTCGCACCGAAGGCTTAGAAGGGCATGCGCGTTCTATTGAAATTCGTTTTGACGAAACAGCCGATCAGTTTACATTTGATGATGAGGAAGCGAGAGGTTCCTATGGACACTAAGAATAAAGAGATACCACTAGGTAATACTAAAGGGAACGCTATGGATATGAAAGGGTTGGTTGCGGCTGATACAAACAATTTGGTTACGGCTGATACGGTTAGCCAGCGTGCGGGGCGTTGTGGCGTTGTGAAACGAGTGACTGCAGAAACTAACATAGAAGTTAGTCTCAATTTAGATGAGCAGACCGGGGTAGACATTGCGACGGGGATCGGCTTTTTAGATCATATGCTTACCTTATTGGCCAAACATGGTCGCTTTGGCTTGACTATTACGGCCAAAGGGGATACCTATATTGATGCGCATCACACGGTAGAGGATGTAGCCTTAGCTTTGGGGCAAGCTTTAACGCAAGCCCTAGGGTCTAAAGAGCAAATTGAACGATATGGCAATGCGTGGGTACCGATGGATGAAGCATTGACTCAGGTGGTTATTGATTTAAGTGGTCGCCCTTATTTAGTGTATCAAGCGGCGCTTAGCACCCCTGTATTAGGTGGTAATTTTGAAACAGAATTGGTGGAAGATTTTTTTCAAGCTTTAGCTATGAATGGCTTAATGAACCTTCATGTGCGCAATGAGTATGGTCGTAATACCCATCATATTATTGAAAGTATGTTTAAGGCTACAGGCCGTGCGTTGCGACAGGCGGTTACATTTAATGCAGATATTGTAGGCATTAATTCCACCAAGGGTAGCTTAACTGTGTAGAGTAAAGGATAGATATGATTGCAATAGTGGATTATGATGCAGGGAATACATTTAATGTGCAAAAGGCGTTCACCCATTTAGGCATTCCTACTGTATTGACAGCGGATAAGGAGATAATTCTTAAGGCCGATGGGGTGGTTGTGCCGGGTGTAGGTGCTTTTAAACAGGCTATGGAAACGCTCACCCAAAGGGGGTTAGTGCCTGTATTACAAGACGTAGCCGCTAAGGAAACGCCCCTCTTAGGGATTTGTTTAGGTATGCAGATTCTCTTTGAATCGTCTACGGAATATGGCAAGACAGCGGGGTTAGGTTTAATTCCAGGTACAGTAGAAGCCATTCCTACTGATTTAGGTCTTATGGTGCCACATACAGGTTGGAATCAAAACCGAGTATATAAGCCCGCCAGTCCATTTAGCTTTGTGGATAATGAATATACTTATTTTGTTCATTCCTATTATGCTTGTTGTGATGATGAATATATAGTAGCTGCTGCTGATTATGGCGTTACGATACCAGCGATTGTGGGGCGAGGATCTATTTATGGTATGCAGTTTCACCCTGAAAAGAGTGCGGCCATTGGACTTCGTTTGTTAAAACAGTTTGGTAGTTTATGTGGCGCTGTGTAAAGTTGTAGGCGCTATTGAGGAGGTTTACATGATATTTCCTGGCATTGATATACAAAATAAACGAAGTGTGCGTTTATTTAAAGGCGACTTTAATCAAGAAGTCGTGATTAATCCCAATCCAGTCGATCAAGCCACTTCCTATGAGAAAGCGGGCATTAAGGCCCTTCATGTAGTTGATTTAGATGGGGCTAAAGCGGGCAAACCGGTTAATTATGATACCATTGTAGGCATTCGTCAAGCTTTCACAGGCATTATGGAAGTGGGGGGCGGTATCCGTGATGAAGCAACTATTCAGGCCTATTTGGAGGCAGGGGTTAATCGAATTATTTTAGGGTCAGTGGCACTGAAACAGGCAGATTTTACGAAACGTATGCTTAAGACTTACGGGGCTGAACGTATTGTTATCGGTGTCGATGGCATTGACGGTAAAGTGGCAACCGAAGGCTGGCTAGAACAGTCAGAAGTGACTATGGTTGATTTAATTCGTGAAATGATAACAGCAGGGGCCATTTACTTTATAGTCACCGATATTAGCCGTGATGGCACTATGTCAGGGGCTAATGAAACACTACTCGCTGATTTACAAAGGTTGTTTCCTAAAGCGGTTATCATTGCCTCTGGTGGGATTCGACATAAGGAAGATATTATCAGTTTAAGAGCTAAAGGGCTTACTGATTGCATCGTAGGTAAAGCGCTTTATGAAGGGCCTTTAACCTTGGCGGATGTAGTAGCGCTAGAGGAGGAATTATGTTAGCAAAACGAATTATTCCTTGCTTAGATGTGGATAATGGTCGTGTAAAAAAAGGCGTAAACTTTGTGAATCTTGTGGATGTAGGTGATCCAGTGGCCATAGCCGCATCCTATGAAACGCAGGGTGCTGACGAGCAAGTATTTTTAGATATTACGGCTACGACAGAAGGGCGAGGCACTTTTAAGGATGTAATTTCCGCTATATCTAAAGAAGTATTTATGCCGCTCACTGTTGGCGGTGGCATTCGTACTGTCGACGATATGCAACGTTTATTGCAAGCAGGGGCGGATAAAATTTCTTTGAATTCTGCGGCGTTAGCGAATCCAGAACTTATCCGTGAAGGGGCTGAAAAATTTGGCAATCAATGCATTGTAGTTGCCATTGATGTTAAGACTGACCCTGAAACGGGTAAACGCTATGCTTATACGCATGGTGGCCGTAAAAAGACGGATAAACTGGCCTATGAATGGGCACAGGAAGCGGTTCGGCTAGGGGCTGGTGAATTGCTTGTAACTAGCATGGATAAAGATGGTACTAAATCGGGCTTTGATATTGATTTATATAAAAACTTAGGTGATTTAGTGCAGGTGCCGATTATTGCCTCTGGTGGGGCAGGTACGGTGGCACACTTTGTGGAGGTATTTCAACAAACTAAAGTGACAGGAGCGTTAGCGGCATCTATTTTTCACTTCCAAGAATTAACAATTGAGGATGTGAAAGAGGCCTTGCGCGCTCATAATATACCAGTCCGTTAAGTTATATAGTATGAATGGTATGATAGGAAAAGTACGAGATGAAGAGTGCGCTATGAAGAGTGCGCTATGAAGAATACGATAGGAAGCATACGATTTGAAAAATACAATTTGAAAGGTATGATTTGATAGGAGTAAGATGGATGACACCTGATTTTGCAAAAGGACAAGGCCTATTGCCCACCGTCGTGGTTGATGCAAATACGAAAGAAGTGCTCATGGTGGCTTGGATGAATGAAGTAAGCTATGAGCGGACTTTACAGACTAAAGAAACCTGGTTTTGGTCTCGTTCCCGTCAAGAACTATGGCATAAAGGTGGCATTAGTGGGCATACGCAACAAGTAGTTCGAGCCGCCTTAGATTGTGATGGCGATACTTTGTTGTTAGAAGTGATTCCTAAGGGGCCTGCCTGTCATACTGGGGCTAGGAGTTGTTTTTTTAACACAATCCCCTTGGAAGGAGAGAACTAAGCATGGCACAAGAATTAGTTGAATTATATGATATTATTCAAAACCGCAAAGAAACGCCAAAAGAAGGGTCTTATACGAACTATTTATTTTCTAAAGGTTTAGATAAGATTTTGAAGAAAGTCGGCGAAGAAGCGACGGAAGTGGTGATTGCTGCTAAGAATGAGGGTACTGATGAATTGGTGAGTGAAACGGCCGATTTGCTATATCATTTGCTCGTATTGTTAGTTGAAAAAGGCGTTCCTTATGAGGCGATTACTGAGGAATTAGCACAGCGCGAAGGCTTGGTGAGTAAGACTACGGATCGCCCTAAAATTGAAAATCTATAAGTAATAGGTAGTATACGTGTTAGAAAGGATTGGCTATGAAAGAGAGTATTCAACAATTAAAACCATATATTCCGGAGGAACCAATTAGTCGTTTGAAAGAGCGGTTAGGATTAACGAAATTGGTTCGTTTATCAGCCAATGAAAATCCTTATGGCACATCGTCACAGGTAAAAGAGGCGGTACTCGCTTATGTAAATAGTTATGATTGTAGCCAATATCCTGACGGTTACGCTACCTCGCTTCGCACGGCTATTGCCGATTTTATTAAAGTTCCGGCAGAGTCTTTAGTTATTGGTGTCGGTTTAGATGAGGTGATTACCTTATTAAGTCGTACCTTTTTGACTGCTGGCGATTCTATCGTCATCAGTACGCCGACCTTTTCAGAATATGCCCTTAATGGTCAGTTGGAAGGGGCCATTATTAAAGGGGTACCTTGTAATGAAGTGACTGGGGCTACTGATTTAGAGGGAATGGTAGATGCTATTGATGAAACGACAAAATTAGTCTGGCTTTGCAATCCTAATAATCCGACAGGTACCTATGTATCTGTGGAGGCCATTCGTAAATTTATGAAGCAAATCCCTAAGGATGTTTTGGTGCTTATTGATGAGGCCTATATTGAATTTGTTTCTTCTGTTGAAGCGCCGAGTGCGCTTCCATTATTGGCTGAGTTTGAAAATATAGGGATTATGCGTACCTTTTCCAAAGCGTATGGTTTAGCTAATTACCGAGTGGGCTATTTAGTATTAGGAAAAGCTTTAGTGAATTATGTACAGACCATTCGTTTACCCTATAACTTAAATAGCGTTTCACAAGTGGCGGCGGAAGCTGCATTGGGAGACCAAGCGTTTATTCGTCGTGTAGTGGCGGCCAATGCAGTGGCTCGTGCAGGTTGGGAAGCGTATTTAGCAGAAAAAGGCCTCCATTATTATGCCAGTGAAGCGAATTTTTTATTTGTAGAATTTAAATCCCCAGAAGAGGCAAAGGCTGTAGCTGATATGTGGCTACAAGCGGGTTATCAAGTTCGTGTAGGATTACGGCCTCAATGGCTGCGCATTACCATCGGTGAAGCAGAAGATTGTAAAATAATGCAACAATTATTGGGGCAGTTTTTAGAGACTTGCACCATGTGATATGATAATAATAGAGCTATAGATAAGGGCAATCGGAGAAGATTCGCCCTTATTTTGGCTACTTTTATTAGATGTATTAGATGGTATAACAAATAGTTAACCAATACTGTAAGCGATAGATGGGAAGGATGTTCTTATGAAAGCAATTGTTTTATCTAGTGGTGGCGTTGATTCGACAACTTGTTTGGCCTTAGCCATTGACCAGTTGGGCAAAGACAATGTGGCGGCCGTTTCAATTTTTTATGGACAAAAACATGATAAAGAATTGCAATGTGCACGTAACATAGCAGCTCATTATGAAGTACCACATTATGAATTAGATGTGTCTCAAATTTTAAAATATTCTAATTGTTCATTGTTGCAAGGTTCCACCGAAGAGATTGCACATAAGAGTTATGCTGAGCAAATCGAAGAAGAGGGAGAAGGAATGGTGAGTACCTATGTGCCATTTCGCAATGGCTTGATGTTATCTGCTGTAGCTAGTTTGGGCATGAGCCTGTTTCCTGATGATACAGTGCAGATTTACTTAGGCGCTCATGCCGATGATGCGGCTGGTAATGCTTATGCCGATTGCAGTGAAGAATTCGTTAGTACTATGGCAAAAGCGATTTCTATTGGTACCTATGATAAGGTGCAGGTAGTAGCTCCTTTTGCGGCCAAAAATAAGGCTCAATTAGTGAAGGTTGGTCTGGATCTTAAGGTGCCTTATGAATTGACTTGGAGTTGCTATGAAGGGAGCGATACTCCTTGTGGCACTTGTGGTACTTGTATTGATCGTATTAAGGCCTTTGAGCTTAATGGGACAGTAGACCCTCTCTTAAAAGGCACTAAGGCATAAGGTTAGGCGAAACAGGTGGAACGAAGTAGGTGATACAATGAAGAACATATTATGTATTGGTGATAGTTTGACTCGTGGCTATGATGTTCCTTATGGGCAAGGTTGGGTTGAATTGTTACAGCAGGAGCTAGGCAAGGCCGGGCAAATTGTGAATGCTGGTGTAGATGGGGCTACTTTGCAAGCCATTTTTAACAATGTAGAACGGGTATTGAGTGAACAGACTTATGATATAGTATGTATCATGGGTGGCACCAATGATATTTTGCATGGTCGCTCAGCTGAGGATTGTTATTTTAATATGTTGCGCTCGGTGAAACGAATACAAAAAGTGGGAGCGGACGTCATTATAGGTTTAGCGCCTCAGATTGACTGTGATCCTGATGGGGAAGACGCTGTTTTGGTGGCATATAATACACAATTAAAACAATATTGTCAGAATCATGGGATTACATATATTGATTTCTATGCTACGATTGCTGAAGCGGATCAGCGGGGTGAAATCTTATATGCTGGTGATGTGCATCCTAATGAATTAGGCTATCGTTATATGTTTGAAACAGCCCTAACTGTGTTGGCCCCAAAATTAAAATAGTATAGAATCTATAGGTAAAATCAGGGATTTAGCTTTGATTGATGTTGTTATATGGAAAATTTTAAATTAAATCGAAAAAAATAAATTTTATGTATTGAACTTTTTAGATTTACATGTTATAATGGGTTCATAACAAGGGAACAGTAACTAACAGTTATTCAGAACTGGGCGTTACAGCTCGAAGTAATTCTTTATCCCGGAAGTACTTATGGGTGAGTCCACTTGTTAAACCTCTAAATACCTATACCTAATCGTGAGTACAGATATGTACGAACAACTTGCCGTTGCCTCCTCCCTAAGGGCAACGGCACTTTTCTTTTTATACATATTATGGCTTTCTTATAGTTTGTAGATAATCTTGTTAAGCCTATAGTAAGATAATAGGATAAAGGGCGTAATAATATAATGAACAGAATAAGTACATTATATAGTGAGTAGAAGAAGCCTGTTATATAGTGAGCAGAATGAGCCCATTAATGATTAATTCTAATAGTGTAAAGCTATTAGAATTTTTTTGTTGCAGTATAATTATTCATCTTAGCTTTAGAATTAGAATTATGAAGAAGTTCACAAAATGTTCATGAGAAAATTCATTTTTATCTCACTGAATGGCGATATTATGTACACATGCTAATCATTGCTTAGCAGATAACAACGGAATATAGAGAGTAAATAGGGCAGTAATTAGCTCTATGAAAATGTAAAATTATGCATATTTTTGTACTAGGAGGTATAGTTATGAAACGTAAGTTTGTATTGATGGTTCCTCTTGCTGCGGTCACGCTGTGGGCTAATTCCTTTGGGGTTTTAGTAAATGCACAAGATTTTAATGAAGTAAAAGGTCAGGCAAATAATGCGATTTGGCAACAAGCTGATCAAAATCAAGATAAAGCTGTAAAAAATCGTGAAGGTAACCAGCCAAAGGTAGCAGCACCGATTAACAATCAACAAAATCAGGTAAAACCAGGTAATGAGCCAGGTGCAGAGCCTGTTAAGGTAACTAAAGATAAAGCACAGACAAAGGTAAATGCTGATGTTAAAGAAAAACGTAGAGTTGCCTTAGCCAATGACTATGAACAGCGTAAAGCAAAAGATGGTAACATGGTAAAACCAAGAGGTGAGCAAAAAGTACAGCCTGATGCGAAAAAAACAATGCCACCTAAAAAAGAAGCAAAAAAGCCAGCGACTGTAAAACCTGATCAGAATTCTGAAAAGAGACCGCAGAATCCGCCAGCTCCACAAGCAGGTCTATTTATGAATGCATAGACTATAATACATAATCCCCTTTTTACTTGAAACAACACTAATCAACATACACACAAATAAACACAAAATAAATACAACACAAAAAACACACAAAAACACACAAAAACACACAAAAACACACAAAAACACACAAAAACACAAAACATCTATAATATAAAATAGAGTAACCTATAATATACTCACAACACATATACGAATGTAAAGTTTATAGAAAAGAGCTTTACAAACTACAATGCACCAAAGAGACTGTAATCAAGATAGTACAAACTTATCACAGATTACAGTCTTTTTGTATCTAAGTTGGTACTTATTAGAGTTTATACCTGAGTTAATATTTGTTATATAAGGAATAAAAGATATAAGGAATAAGAGTGTTTTTTGAGTGAATGCATTATATCAGTAAGCGTCAGTAAGCAGTTTAGTCGTATTGTATCCAATAAAAGTCAAGCTAAATATGAGTTTAGGTAATAGATGGATATTGATACTCTTAGCTACTGTCAGTATCAATATAGAGACAACAGAGCGTGGGGCGTGTGTAAAATTTTAAATATGAGAAAATAAGAATAAAATTGGATTGCATCAATGTTTTTGACGTTTTTAGGACGTTTTTAAGGGTTTATAATTACACGAAACGATGAACTGTGGTAATTATTGGTAAACGGCACATATTTGCTTTAAAATGGGTAATTGAGAATAGATTGGTATTTTGGATTCAGAAAAACCATTTTTTGACGTTTATTATGCAGAATTGATACGACTATTTATGTGACAAATTCATTTTAGATATTCCTTATACACAAAAGGTTTGCTATAATTAATATAGATTTTAAAGCTATCAATTTTTGTATTAAACCAGCACGAATAGATGATAGGTATGACTATTTCGGAGAGTGTAATACAGCATACGCAGTATGTTATGTGATAGCTCACAGTGAGGCTTTGGCCTGTGAAGAGCCAATAGATGAGGGACTCTATTGACCGGGAATTACAGGCCCTGTAGTCTTGCTTTATTTATGTCCTGCTAAGGATATGTTTTCTATTTACGATAGGTTATACCGAGCATAAATTTATATATGTATAACAGGAAAACAGTCTATTCTTATAGACTGTTCTTTCCTTACAGTATATAATTTATAAGGAACTATAAATATTGTTAGTTAATATAACAATAAAATCAAAAAGTTAAATTTTACAGTTGACACTTTTAATTCATAGTGTTATAGTAGGCATATGGTTTGAATAGGAATCATAGCGAGGAAGAGAAAAGTACACATATTGGTTTATGTGCAGCGAGCCCGGATGGTGAAAGCGGGTCATGAAAGATATGTGGAAGTGCATCTCGGAGCTATAAGGGCAAAGCTAATTATTAGGGGAGTCCTTTTCGGGTGTCGCCCGTTACAGCGAATCTGTATACAGTTAAGCAGTGAGAGTTTGATTTCTAAGTACATTGTTTGACCTGTACAGTAGAGGTTTGGTTGTGCGCACGATCAAATGAAACAAGGTGGAACCGCGATATATCGCCCTTGGTCACAAAAGTGACCAAGGGCTTTTTTTATTGAAATGAGAAATACTCTATTAGAGAAGAGAGATACTCTGTATGAAAGGAACGATGATTAATATGAGTACAAAACCTGTAAATGATACATTACAATTAATTGGTAATACGCCAGTTTATCAAATTGGTGATTCTAATGTATTTGTAAAATTAGAAAAATATAATGCTGGTGGTAGCGTTAAAGACCGTGCTGTATATGGCATGTTAAAAGATGCACAAGAAAAAGGTTTGATTAAACCAGATACTATTTTAGTAGAAGCTACATCTGGTAATACTGGTATTGCTTTAGCTATGTTAGGTGCAGTATTGGGTATTAAAGTAGTTATCTTAATGCCTGAAAGCATGAGTAAAGAACGCCGTGAGTTAGTAAAAGCGTATGGTGCACAGCTTATTTTGACACCAAAAGCAACGGGTATGAAAGGGGCTTTGGCAAAAGCACAAGAAATTTTAGATGCTAATCCAAGTGCTGTTACATTAGGCCAGTTTGTGAACCCTGCTAACCCTGGTATTCACTATGAAACAACAGCTACAGAAATTATTGAACAAGTACCTAATGTAGGTATCATAGTTGCTGGTGTTGGTACTGGTGGTACTTTTACAGGGGTTGCTCGTAAATTAAAAGAACAGAAAGCGGATGTGAAAGCCGTTGCTGTTGAACCAGCTGGTTCACCTATGATTTCTGAAGGTAAAGGTGGCGCTCACAAAATTCAAGGTATCGGTGCTGGCTTTATTCCAGAAAACTTTGATAAATCCCTTATGGATGAAGTGGTAACAGTTACTGATGATGATGCTATTGCACAAGTTCAGACTTTCATGCGTGAAAGCGGCATTAGTATTGGTATTTCTGCTGGTGCAGCTATTAAAGTTGCCAAAGATTTAGGCGCTAAAAATCCTGGCGTACCAGTAGTAGCGATTGCTCCAGATGGAGTAGAAAAATATTTATCTATGCTTGAATTTGATGACGTAGAATATGTAAAAGCTTAATTAGGGATTTGAGAAGAGAGAATAAATTGACCGCGTATTGGGTATAGTGTTAGAGGCTAGGGATTTACTGGCTAGGAGGGTATATGAAAGAAGTTTGGCAATCGATTCGCTATAATATTAAGCGAGTAATGGATTCAGATCCAGCGGCCACGTCCGTATTGATGGTGTTGTGGACCTATCCACATATTACAGCTTTATTTTGGCATTTCTTTGCACATCGCTTATATAAACGTGGCTATAAATTATTAGCCCGTCGGATTGCTTTACATTCTCGCCATGTGACTGGGATTGAAATACATCCGGGTGCACAGATTGGCAAAGGTTTATTCATCGATCATGGCATGGGAGTTGTGATTGGTGAAACGGCGATTATTGGTGATAATGTAACTTTATTTCATGGTGTAACCCTTGGTGGTATGAGTTCTAGGCGTGTGAAACGACATCCTACAGTGGGCAATGATGTGCTCATTGGCGCTGGGACTAAGGTACTCGGTGATATTTTAGTTGGCAGTGGTAGTCGCATTGGTTGTAATCTTGTAATTAAACGCGATGTTCCTGAAAATGTTATAATTTATGAAACAGAACCAGAAAACATTGTAGTACGCAAGATTCGCTCTACAATTCACTTAGTAGATAGTCATACGCGTAAACATATGCCGCGTCATAAAGTAGCCTTCACTCCAAAAGATATGACAGACGATATGGCTTGGTTCATTTAAAACATAGGCATAATTTATTGTAAATATAATATATGTGGATGTGACAATCACGTTTTAAGTGAAGCAATATAGGTCTTACTAATTGGGTGAAATAATTCCTCAGGACTCAGCGGGGGCTAGACCTGAGGGATTGATAAAATAGAGAAGAGAATAATTTGAATAGATATAGAGAACTGCAACGTTACATCAGATTGATGTAACGTTGCAGTTTTTTAGCAGTTAATTTATGGATACACGATTCGTGTAAATTTTGATTTGAGTACACGTAGAGTGGAATGTCTTGAAAATTAAAAACATATTATTTTAGAGGGATTATATTGGGATAAAGTAGAAAATTTGTGAATGTCTACCACAAAAAGACTTTTTAGGAGATTATGAACTTTTTTTTGATTGACGATATCGAAATGTATAGATTATTATTAGAAGGCAGCCTTATATGAATATCTGATTAATTTGATTGATGCTAATAAAAAATCAGATAAATTGATTTATAGTAAGGTTATTGTTAAGAATATGGACTATTTTATAAAAAAGATAAAATAGGATAAAAACAAAAAATAATAAGTAGTTAATAATGTGTTGTTTAGTGAAATTAGTGGTTTATTAAGAAAGGGAATCTTTAGTGTCTCAAGATTTAAAACAAATGAAAAAATTAGGTTTAGCATTGGTAGTAGCTGCCGTAACTGGCAGTGTCACAACGGCTGTATGGGCTGCAGATAATACAGTTGGTGAAGGTAGAGGGGTAGCTCTTGGTACAGGCTCAAGGGCGTCAGTTAATACTGAGGACTCTATCGCTATTGGTGAAGAAGCTAAGGCTTTATATAATCAGTCCATTGCCATTGGTAAAAAATCAGAAGTAGCAGGCATTGCTGCTGTGGCTATTGGTAGTACGGCAAAGGCACATGCTATGAATGCTATTGCGATAGGTACCAATGCATTTACTGATGAGAAAGATTCAATCGCCATTGGTACAGACTCTAAATCTGATGGTTCAGTAAGCGTGGCAATTGGGCAAAATGCATATGCTAATGGCTACGCAGTGGCCATTGGGGATAATACGTCAGCATCTCTCAATAAAGGCGTTGCCATTGGGTCTAAGGCAAAAGCTGAAAAGCCGCAAGCTATTGCTATTGGTAGTGATGTAAAGGCTGACGCTAGAAGCTCTGTTGCTTTAGGCGATCAAGCAGCAACTACAGGTGATGTGTCCATGGCATTAGGACCATTGGCGAATGCTTCGGCTACTAGCTCTGTGGCATTAGGTTGGGAATCCTTAGCCGATCGTGCTGCTGGCTCTGTTGGCTATGACCCATTGACCGGTCAAAACTCTAGCTTAACCTCCCCAGCGTGGAAATCTGTTGGCGGTGCAGTTTCTGTTGGTAAATCTGGTGCATTGACTCGTCAGATTATCAATGTGGCAGCTGGCACTGAAGATACAGATGCAGTAAACGTAGCACAGTTAAAAAATGTAGCTACATTAGCTAAAAATGCTGGTAATGTTAACTTAAAATTCAGTGGTAATGTTGGCACAGGTACAGTGAACTTAGCTACTCAAAACTTCAGCATTACTGGTGATGGCAATGTGACCACTACAGCAGCTGCTAATGGTATGATTGTGGGCTTATCCAATGATGTTAAAGCTAAAATTGACTCCATTACACCTGTAAAATACATGTCTGTTAACTCTAAATTAACTAATGAGACTATATCTAGCGCTGAGAAGAAAGCTGGAAAGGTGAGTAATTTGGCTAATGACGGGGCTACAGGAGATAATGCCGTCGCTATAGGTCCTGTTGCTGCAGCTGTTGACTCAGGAGCTGTTGCTGTTGGTAAATCTACTGAAGCAGGTAAATGGAGTGTGGCTATAGGCAATGGTGCTAGTGCGCTTGTGGGAAATTCGATTGCTATTGGTTATAAAGCTAAAGCTGAGAAAGGTCCTCGCTATAGAAATGGAGTACTTGATCCATCATTACCAGATGTTGACCCTCGGGCGATTGCTATTGGTGACCTTTCAAGTGCCATTGGTGTTGGAGCAACAGCAGTAGGTTATGATACTCGTGCCAAAGTTGAGGGTGCGGCTGCTTTTGGGCATTCGAGCTATGCTACTAAGGTTGATAGCTTATCTTTAGGTAAAAAGGCAAATGCTAAACATGATAGCGGTGTAGCTCTTGGTGCTTACTCTGTAACGAATCGTGCAAAGGGTGAAAAACTTGGTTATGATCCGTTAACTGGTTTGGATTCTACAAATGAGTCTGTTGTTTGGAAATCGACATATGGTGCTGTTTCGATAGGTAATGATGAATATACGCTTAATAATCAGCTCATGCCAGCTGGGTCTCGTCAAATTACCAATGTAGCAGCTGGTTCATTAGACACTGATGCGGTGAACGTAGCTCAGTTAAAAGCGGCTAAAGTAGAAATGGTAAAAGGCACTAATATTAGCTCCATTGATACTGATGTGACAGCTGGTTATACCAAATATACGATTAATGCGATTGATACAGTAGTAAAAGATGGTACCGCTACTTATAATACTGATGGTACCGGAACGATTACATTAAATACAGAGTCTAATGGTGTAACTGGTACTGTAACTGTAGATGGTTTGCAAGATAAATACATTACAGGTGCTAAGCTTGAAGGTAATACATTGACAATTAGTCGCAATGACAATGAAAAATTTACTATTGAAAATATTGCTACTAAGGACGATGTAACTAATGCAGGTGATTCTCTTTCCAGTAAATTGGCACAAGGCTTTAAGATTAAAGGTGGCACTGCAGATAGTGAAGGCACAACCATTGCTCTTGATGGTGATACAGCACCAGAAATTACCTTTGATGTAAAAGAAGCTGATAAAGGTTTGACTATTACACGTGAAGGCAATGTGATTTCCTACGGTATTGATGCTACTAAATTGGCTGAAACTTTAGGTGTAGATCCTACAAGCTTAAGTCAGGCAGGTGCGTGGACTATCCAAGGTGGTGGTGTTGATAAGGCTACCATTAGTGGGGCGAAAAAAGTAAACTTCGTAGGTGGTTCCTTTACAAAAGTTGATGTAACTTCTACTGGAGAGGGTGCTCAAGTATCTATTGGCTTAGACGACAAAGCTACTAAAGCAATTGAAAATGTTAATAATTTCATTACCACTGATGAAAATGGCAATGCAAAACTTAATGTAGTGGGCGATGATAAAACTGGTGTAAAAGTAGAGGCGCAAGCTGATGGGTCTACCAAAGTAAGCCTTGAAGAGAAGGCTCAAGTTGGTCAAGTAGCGATTGACGGTAAAGATGGTAAAGGTGAAATCACTGGTTTAACAAATACAACTTGGACTCCTGATAAACCTGAAACTATTAAAGCTGACCGTGCGGCTACGGAAGGTCAACTTCAAGGTTTAGCTGAACATATTGCAGGTGACATTTCTAAAATCAACACAGCTATCAATAATAATGGTAAAGAGCTTACCACTGAAAAAGCAACGATTGGTGGTAATACAATCATTGATAAAGATGGTATTACGGTAAAAAATCCGAACGGTGAAGGCTCTACAAAGATTACTGGTGATACGATTACTACGGGTACAGTAAATGCTGATAAAGTAGTAGTTGGTGGCAATACATATATCTCTGAAAACGGTTTAAATGCTGGTGATAAAACGATTACTGGCGTAGCGCCTGGTGTTAAGGGCACAGATGCAGTTAACATGAATCAATTAAATGAAGTTGCACAAGGTGTTAACAATGTAGGTTCTGCTGTCAATCGTTTGAGCAATCGCGTCGATAAGGTAGCAGCTGGCTCTGCCGCTTTAGCAGCACTTCACCCGTTAGATTTTGATTCTGATGATAAATTGAGTTTTGCCGTAGGTTTTGGTGGCTACAAAGGCGAACATGCAGCGGCTCTTGGTGCGTTCTATCGTGCCAATGACGACTTGATGTTCAGTTTAGGTGCTACAGTTGGTAATTCCAATGATCAATACAATGCTGGCGTTTCCTTCCGCTTTGGTGATTCTTCGCCATACACTAATATGAGTAAGACAGAGATGGCGACTAAATTAGAAAAGCAGAATCAAGAAATTGAAACATTGAAAGATCGCTTAGCTAAGCTAGAAGCGTTAGTAGTTCAAAAATAAAATTAAATATACGTTAGTTTCAAAATATTAACTTAGATATTGATTGAATATGTGATAGTTTGAAATGAAAAAAGAAATCCCTAGGACTTGTCCTAGGGATTTCTCTTTGGAATGAGTATAGGAAGAAAAAATTTCTCATATATTCATTATTTTCTTTTAAATTTTATTGTTTATATAAAAAGGCTCCACCTCTATGAAGTGGAACCTTTTCTAGTTTCACACTCTTAATTAAATTTGTTTTAATTAAATTAGAAAGTATTAATTTAGACTATATTAGTTACCAGCTACCAATGCTTCTAATTTAGCCAAACGAGCTTTTAATTCAGCATTATCAGCTTGTAATGTAGCCATGTTCTTTTCTTGTGTTTCTAATTTGTTAACCATATCAGCTTTGCTCATGTTAGTGTATGGAGAAGAATCGCCGAATTTGAAGGAAAGACCAGCATTGTATTGGTTATCGGAGTTACCTAAAGCAGTACCAATGCTGAACATTAAGTTATCATTTGGACGGTAGAAGGCACCGATAGCAGCAGCCTGCTCACCTTTGTATGCCCCGAAACCTACAGCGAATGTTAATTTGTCATCAGAATCAAAATCTAATGGATGTAAAGCAGCTAATGCAGCGGAGCCAGCAGCTACTTTTTTAACATTAGTTTCTAAATGACTGATAGAGGAGTTCAAAGTGCTAGTTGCTTGGTTTAATTGATCAAGATTAACTGCATCTGTACCATTTACACCAGGTGCTACATTTTTAATAGTTTGGTTATTAGCATCTATACCATCTTTAGTGATATATGTATTACCACCAACTACAACTTTGTCAGCATTAACTGTTGTTGTTGTAACGGAGTCACCATTAATTACTGTAGTGTTACCAGTTTCAGGAGATGTAACCGTAATACCACCTTCGTTGATAGTTGTGTTACCGCCAATAGTTGCGCTAGTAGAATCTAGGTTTTCAATTTTATCATTAAGATTGGATTCTAAAGATTTTAATTGTAATACATTTACTGCATCGTGGTCAGCAGCACCTCCAGCTACATTAGTAATACGGCGATATAAATTAGAGTCCGCATTACCTACGGACACAACGCCTGCTTCTTCAGAAGTATAAGCTTCTTTGCTCAAATAAGATTCTTCAGCTTTAGTATCTGCTACGTTAGCGGAAGTAGCATTACCCAAAGCAATAGAGTTGTCAGATACAGCATTAGCACCATGACCGAAGGCTAAGGATTTAGTGCCTTCAGCTTTTGCATTAGTGCCAATTGCTGCAGAATAGTTTCCTGAGGAGATGGCTTCATCGCCCATTGCTAAGCCATATTTACCACTAACATTAGCTTTATGGCCAACGGCAACACCAGCAGTGGCTTTACGTTCAACAACGGATTCATTACCTAAGGCAACAGATTGTTTAACCTGAGCAGAGCTCTTTACACCGATGGAAACGGCCTCACCGCCATCTGCAAAAGACTCATGACCAATGGCAATAGTTTCTCTACCTTGGGATATGGAATCTGTACCCATAGCAATGTTATTGGTCCAAGATGTTGCAGCATTTTTACCAATGGAGATAGCATTAGGCGATGCTGTTGTGTGGGCGTCTGTGCCAATGGCGATGGCATCATTACCACTTGGAGCGGCATTATTACCGATAGCGACGCTTCCTTTATAGGCGCCATCTGCATTAGTACCAAGAGCAACAGAACCTTCTGGTTTTTTAGTTGCTACAGCACCTTCGCCAAAGGCTACGCCATTGCCTGTACCAACTACATTAGTAGCTGCAAAGGCTGTTGTCATAGTACCAGTCAAAGCTGCTACAGCTAAGGCTAAAGAAAGTGTTTTTAAAGATTTTGTTTTTGTCATGATAATTAATCCCCCTAAATATAAATATATATCTATTGATATGTCCCCCTCCGGTAATTTATATGTGTCTTTTGGAGACGTATAAATTACCGGAGGGGGGTACACCTGTAGAGGATACCTAAGAGATATTATACCGAATGAGTTATGAATTTTCAATAGAAAATTCACTAAATAATTAAAAAAGAGTTAAATACTAATGATTTGCATGGGGATTATATTGCTTTTGATGATTAGGTGTATCGGTATTCATTTTATCTTTATGAAATTAGAATTTAACAATCAAATAGGTAAAATATAAAGATACAAAAAAGTAAAAAAATCAATAAATAAAAAATAGAACTAAATCAGCAAAAATAATATAGTAAAACAACAAAAACAATAAAAAACAACAGCGCTACTTAGAGACCTTCATAGGCCACAAACAAAGTTTGTAACCTTAGGATTCTCTAGAAAGAGCTGTTGTTATACATAGGTATATTAATTGTAAGATGAGTAATTGGCGCTTATTTAGTTATAGATGATTGATGATCAATGTTTAATGATTAATGTTTAATGTTGAAGTTTACGCTCTTTTATAGGTGTTCACTAAGTAATCAATAGCTTGATTATAGCCAGCTACACCTTGACCCATAATAATTTTTTCAGCATATTCACTTACATAGGAATGGTGGCGAAAGGTTTCACGTTCTTTAGGATTGGAGATATGAACTTCTACCGTAGGTAGGTGAACGGCTTTTAAGGCATCTAAGATAGCAATAGAAGTATGGCTATAGGCGGCGGGATTGATTATGATAGCATCTACATCAAAACGAGCCGCTTGAATGCGATCGACTAAGCTACCTTCATGATTGCTTTGATATAAACTTACTGAAATGCCAAGGGACTCTGCGTATTCCCGCAGTTGATGGACTAAATCCTCGTAGGTGGTTGAGCCATAGATTTCAGGTTCTCGTAGACCAAGTAGATTAATATTAGGACCATTAAGAATTAAAATGTGCATGATATTCCTCCTCAATGTGCTGAGCCCCTTCTTCTGGGTTTGTGAAATCTACTGCGTATTGTGAAAAAGCAGTATATAAAGGTTCGCGTTTGTTATAGAGTGCTTCTAAAGCCTGAAGGCCTCCTTGGGAGAGGGGACGATTATCAGTGGCTAGACTCGTTAATGGACGACGGAGCCAATAGATACGACCATTTTGGCGTAGGGCTAGATAATTTTCAGGACGAGTTACAACGCCTCCGCCAGTAGCGATAATAGCGCCGGTTGTTTTGCATAGCTCTTGTAATAAGGTGGTTTCTTTTTTACGGAATTCAGCTTCACCATGGGTAGCAATATATTCGCCAGGATGGCTATAGCGCTTTTCAAATTCAACATCACAATCAATTAGTGGTCGTTTAAATTGGTTAGCTAAGCTTTGCCCCACTGTGGTCTTACCAACCCCAGGCATACCAATAAGAATGATATTTTCTTGTTTTTTTCGCAGATTAGTAATAATTTTTTCTGTTTCTTCAGGACCAAAGGTTGTGTTTTGGAATAAAGTGGCGGCTGCCACAGCTTGTCCCACGAGCATAGGTAGACCATCGCTATAAGGAATTCCTTTTTGCTCGGCTTCCATGAGTAAAGCGGTACGATACGGATTATATACTACATCTACAACGCCACTAAGATTGGTGAAATCAGCTAAGGAAATTAACTGGTCAGGGCAGTTAGGATACATCCCTACGGGTGTTGTATTAATGATTATATCTGTATCTTGGCCGTGCTGTGGTGCGTCTTCATAGAAAGGAGACGCTTTGCGGGATAAATGTACGATTTCACGAGCACCTAAATCTTCAAGGGCAATGTGAACGGTATGAGAGGTAGCTCCATCACCAAGGATAAGTATTTTCTTATGTTTTACAGTAATGTGAGCCCGTTGTAACATGAAAATAAAACCATCGTAATCTGTATTATGACCGTACCAACTGTTATCGGCTTGACGTACCATGGTATTGACACAGCCAATGCGCTTAGCAGTGTCAGATAGACTTTGACAGGCACTCATTACATCTTGTTTGTATGGAATTGTTACATTAAGGCCCTTTAATTCAGGCTGTGCTAGAAATTGTGCTAACTCATGTGGTGAGCGTTCAAAGAGCGTATAGGCCGTATTGCCAAGGGCTTTATGAATTTCAGGGGAGTAGCTGTGCCCCAAGGTTTTGCCAAGTAGGCCATAGGGACTGAGCAATGGTGTTTGACTCATGGTTACTTCCTTTCGCTAGTAGTAGCATCAAATTGTATATTGTTATCTAATAAAAAATCTAATAGAACTAAGGCGGTAACAGCTTCGACAACAGGTACGGCACGGACTGCAATACAAGGGTCATGGCGACCTTTAATTTGAAGGTCTACATTTTCTTGCTTGTCATAACTGAAACTTGGTTGTACTTTAGCAATAGAAGCTGTTGGTTTCATGCCAACTTGAAGAATTAAAGGCATGCCATTAGTAATGCCACCTTGGATACCACCACTATTATTATTCAACGTACGAACGATTCCGTCCTCTAACATAAAGGGGTCATTTTGCTCGCCACCAGTGCTAAGACAACCTTCAAAACCACTGCCAAAGGCAACGCCTTTTACACCAGGAATGCCAAAAATTGCTTGGGATAAGCGATTTTCAATGCCATCAAAGTTTGGATTGCCAAGTCCTGCTGGTAAGCCCGTAGCAAATACTTCAATAATGCCACCAGTAGAATTACCAGCTTGACGTAGTTCGTCAATATAAGTAATAGCTCGTAGCCGTTCTTGCGGAGAAATCATCGCTACTGTTTCTAAACCAGCTTTTTGTAAATCTGCCATAGCGGGTTTGGTGAAGCTGATTGGTTTATCTTTAATAGGACCAATTTGTCGTAAATGAGCGCCTATTTCAATGCCCTTTGCTTTTAAAATTTGTAAGGCCACACCGCCAGCACAGCAGAGTGGCGCTGTTAAGCGCCCTGAAAAGTGACCGCCACCACGCATATCTACTGCTTCGCCATAGCGCATACGAGCGGTATAGTCTGCATGGGAAGGGCGTGGCACATCGCGTAGATTATTATAATCTTTGGAGTGTTGATTGGTATTTTCAATATAAAAGGCAAGAGGGGAACCACTTAATTGGCTGTTTACAAGGCCCGCTAAAAAGTGAGGTTTATCAGCTTCTTTGCGTTGCGTGGTTACTAAACTTTGCCCAGGGGCACGACGTTTCATAAAGCGTAAGAGTGCGCTTTCATCAATGGTAAAACCACAAGGGAGGCCATCTACGACGGCTCCAATAGCGGTGCCATGAGAGGCGCCAAATACGGAAATTTTAAGATTTTTACCAAAACTAGAGCTCATAGAAGGGCCTCCTAGGGATTAAATTAAAGTGATAAAAACATATAATATAAGTAAATTATATAAAAGGCTATAAACACACATAAAAAATATATAAAAATATATAAAAGCAAATATAGAGTTCGCAAAATTATATTTAGAAATATATAATTTTTAAAATGAGTGCTATTTCGTTTTTATAGCGTCGCCACCAAGTTGATTCCAGTGTTCAAAAAATAGGGGATAGGATTTGTTAATAGCATCACTATCGGTGATGGTAACGGGCTCTTCACTGATAAGCGCCATTAATGTAGCGGCCATTACTAGGCGATGATCGTTATGGGAATGCACCGTACCTCCCAAAAGACGCCCTGTACCAGTAATATATAAATTATCCCCTTCCACTCGTGCTTCGCCACCTAAGGTAGCGACCAATTCTTCGACGGCAGCAAGGCGATCAGACTCTTTCAAACGAAGTCGCTCACCATTCATAAACCAGCTTTCCCCTTCAATACTGCAAGCAAGGGCTGCTAGTACAGGGAGTAAATCAGGGCATTGTTCTAAATCTACTGTAATAGGGCTAAGAGCATGACCTGAACAATGTAAATTTGAGGACATGTTGTCATTCTGCCATGTTACGGTGGCACCAGTGGAGGTAATAATATCTATAATGCGTTTATCAGCTTGGGTAGAGTCTGCTTGCAGATTAGTAATTGTTAGGGTGTTACCTGTCATAGCTGCTGCTACGAGCCAAATGGCACTATTAGACCAATCTCCTTCAATAGGATAGTCTTGACGACCTTCGTAGTGTTGTTTGGATGGTACTGTAAATGTATTGCCATCATCACTTACTGTGGTTAAGACGCCAAAATCAGCCATAACTTTACGGGTTAATTCTACATAGTCTCGAGATTGTAGGGCTGTAGTGCTATGAATGGTTACAGGTGCTATTTTAGGGGCTGCTAACAGTAAGCCAGAGAAAAACTGGCTGCTAACATTGCCTACCATTTCAAAGGTACCACCTTTAAGCTTACCAGTCATAGTAAAGGGTGGTTTAGGCGCTGAAAAGCGAACACCATGGTCTTCTAGTTGACTTTTTAACGGCTCTAGCGGGCGCTCAGGTAAACGACCTGCGGCTGTGACGTTAGTTGATTCACTAAGGGCTGAACCGACTGGTAAAAGTAATCGCAAAGTTGTACCCGATTCATGAGCATTAATTGTTGTGTTTTGAATTGTTTCTGATTGCGCAATAGGGGTTACAGTTACACCTGTCGCTATTTTTTCTATGTGAGCGCCTAAACCTTGCAAGGAGGCAATGGTTGCATCAATGTCTTCGGAATAATGCGCAATAATAAGTGAAGATGGACTATCGGCTAAGGCGGCGGCAATTAAAGCTCTATGTGCATGGGCTTTAGCTGGAATAGCCGCGATAGTACCATGTGGAACGGCTTGTTTGATTGTGGTGGATATAGGCATATTACACCTCCTTAACTACATGGTTTGGTAATTCGTTATGGGGAATGGTGACTAAATCACAATGGCCCCATTGGATAGGGCGAACGATAGTAATCGTTTCTCCTTGACTTTTTTTATCGTGCAAAGCTGCTTGGCATAAGTCAGATGCTGAATAGTCTGTGTGAATTGGTAAATTATGTTTAATCAGTAAGTCTAAAAATGCAGTAAGTTCTGCTTGGTTTAAATAACCAGCTTTATAAGCGGAACGCATCATGAGGGCCATACCAATACTGACAGCCATGCCATGTTTTATTTTGAAATGACTTAACTGTTCGATACCGTGACCAAAGGTGTGACCGAAATTGAGGAGCGCTCGAATGCCACTTTCTCGCTCATCTTGACTTACAATAGCTGCTTTAGCTTTCACACAAAGGGCAATAATTGATTCTATATGGGGTAAGTCACCTTGTTCTAATGGTTTGGTTTGTAAATCTTGTAATAATTCTGGATAGCCTAGCATACCGTACTTGATGATTTCCCCACAGCCATTAGCAAATTCTTCGGCTGGTAAGGTTTGTAATGTCGTAGGATCACAGAGTACGAGAATAGGTTGTTTAAAAGCACCCCATAAATTTTTACCGGCCGATAAATTGACTGCTGTTTTACCGCCGACAGAAGAATCTACCGCTGCGAGTAGGGAGGTAGGAATTTGCACATAATCAATGCCCCGTAAATAGGTGGCGGCAGCAAAGCCTGCCATATCACCCACTACACCGCCACCGAGAGCAATGAGTAAGTCCTTGCGAGTTAAGGCCTTTTCTGCCATATATTCCACTAAATGAAGGAGTCGTTGTGCATTTTTTTCAGTTTCTCCATGGGGAAATACATAGGTATAGACCGTATAGCCTGCTGATTCAAGTTGTGCTTTAACGCAGTCTAAATAGTGGGTTGCTACTAGATCATCGCTGACAATAATGGTAGGTCGTGGACTTTTGAGAGGCTTAATATATTGGGCAATATGCTGGAGTGCTTCTTCTTCGATAATAACATCATAGGACGTAGAGGCATCGATGTGAATTCGTTCCATAGACTATCCTTTCTCATGCAATTGAATACGTATCTATTCTGAGTATACAATGATTAGTATAAAAAAGCCACGAGTTGCCAGCGTTAGGCTATCGTGGCTTTGGTGAAGTTTACATACAATGGCCCATTACTTACTCAATACGTCGCGTAAAGCGAATACTTCTTTAGTAAGGGCGGCGAATTGGTCTGGACGTAGTGCTTGTGGTCCATCGCAAAGGGCTTTAGCAGGATCGATGTGAACTTCAATCATAAGGCCGTCAGCACCGCCACCAGTGGAAGCGAGCGATAAAGGTCGAACCATACGGCTCATACCAGCTGCATGGCTAGGGTCCATGATTATTGGTAAATGGCTAAGTTCATGAATCATAGGAATAGCGGTTACATCTAAGGTATTACGAGTTTTAGTTTCAAAGGTACGAATACCGCGTTCACAAAGGACGATTTGCGTATTGCCTTCACTCATGATGTATTCTGCAGCCATTAACCATTCTTCGTAAGTTGCGCTAAGACCACGTTTTAAGAGAACGGGTTTATTGAGCTTACCTACTTCTTTCAATAAGGTGAAGTTTTGCATATTTCGTGCGCCGATTTGAAGCATATCTACATCATCGAAGTATTGTAGTTGTGATGGGTCCATGACTTCTGAAACGATAGGTAGACCAGTTTCTTTTTTTGCTAAAATTAAGAGTTCGAGTCCTTCAGGGCCCATACCTTGGAAGGAGTATGGAGAGGTACGAGGTTTGAACGCACCGCCACGAAGAATAGTAGCACCCGCTTCTTTTACCGCTTTAGCTGTTGCAATTACTTGTTCTGGTGTTTCTACGGAACAAGGACCAGCCATGATGGCGAAGTGGCCACCACCGATTTTTACGCCACTTACATCAACGACTGTATCTTCTGGATGGAATTTACGATTTGCTTTTTTGAAAGGCTCTTGAATGCGTGTTACTTTCTCAACAATATCAAGGGACTCGATTTGTCGTTTGTCGAGTAGTGAAGTATCGCCAATTAGTCCGATGAGGGAGTAGTTGCTCCCTTGCACTGGGTGTAAGATAACACCTTGGGCTTCTAATTTAGCTGATAATTCTTGAATTTTCTCTGGGGTTGCATTTTCTCTTAGTGTGATAATCATAGTAATCTCTCCTCTTTTTTCCGTAATGAATATTTGAAAATGTGTTTCTTCCATAATACTATCCTTCTATCTATCAAACATCATATCGTTATCAAGTATACAAAAAGGGAGCCACCCGCGTGCACTACGGGTAGCTCCCTAACTATACTAAGCCATCAATGATACCTAAATCAGCGTAGCCCAAATAGTCCTTTACCCGTAGACTGGATAAAGAACCAAAAATAGAAGTATTGGCTGTTTAATGTGCTGATTTGCATACTCATTGTATTGGCTCCTTTCTAAAAGTGATTGCCAACATTATAAACCTATGTTTTTCATTTGGCAAGTCTTTTTTACAAAACATTTTCAAAATGAGTGTAAAGTCTTTTATTCCAAGTCATCAAAATCGAAGGCAGCTGCCTTAGTATAGTTTGTTACTTTTGCTTCAAAGAAGTCTGTTTTAGTGCTATTAAGATTGGAGAAACTTTCAATCCAAGCCATTGGATTTTCTTTAATTTCTGGATATAGCGGTTTAAGACCAATCGCATCAAGACGAAGGTTAGCTAAGTATTTAATGTAGCGTTCAATGAGAACATTATTAATACCGAGAATTTTGTCATCAGTAATATATTGGCCCCAAGCGATTTCATTTTCAGTACCTTGGCGAAGCATGTCTGTCAATTCTTCTTCTAATTCTGGGGTAAATAACTCAGGTCGTTCTTGACGAAGTTCACGAATAATGTTCTGGAATAATACAAGATGGGTTACTTCGTCACGATTGATATATTTGAAAATCGTACTAGTAGCGGTCATTTTACCTTGGCGCGCTAAGGTATAGAAGAAGCTGAAACCAGAGTAGAAGTAAATCCCTTCAAGGATGTAGTTCGCCATGATTGTGCGAATTAAGTTGTGTTCCGATGGATCATCGCTGAAGCGTTGGTAGATGTCAGCAATGAAGCGGTTACGAGCCAAGAGGTGTTCATCGGTACGCCATTCGTCATAAATGCGGTCACGAGTAATCGGATTGGTTACGGTGTCCAAAATATAGGAATAACTTTGGGCGTGAATTTCTTCTTGGAATGCTTGAATATTAAGTAGTGACGCTACTTCAGCGGCCGTTACATAACGACTTAAGTTGGGTAAATTTTCACTTTGAATGGAGTCAAGGAAGTTGAGGAAAGAAATAATTTTATCGAAAGCGCGACGTTCGCTGTCAGTAAGGAATGGGAACTGTTTAATATCTTCGTTAAGTGAGATCTCTTCTGGAATCCAGAAGTTGTTAAGCATTGTGCGATAGAGGGTGGTAGCCCAATCGTATTTAATGCGGTTCCATTCGCGTAAGTTGGTGGTGTTACCGCCAATCATACTTTCTGTGCCACGTTCGCCGTGTTCGTTAAAAATTAATTTTTTTTCCATAATGGTATTCACCCTTTCTAGATTCAGTGATAGGCCCTCCGTAAGAGGGCCTTTCCTTTAGTATAGCATGACTGTTTGTAAAACGTCTGAAATATTTTGGTATTAAGAGGAACAGCTAGTGCATTCATCCATTTCAAGAGATTGGTTACGAATGTAGTAAATTGTTTTAACCCCTTGTTTGTACGCTTCTACATATAAGTTAAGAATTTCTTTGGCCTTCATCTGTGGTGTAATGTACAAGTTAAAAGATTGTGCCTGGTCAATGTGACGTTGACGGGCAGCGCACGCACGAATGCTCCATTGTTGGTCGATGGTATGCGCTTCTTTGTAGAGCCAGAAGGTAGAATTATCAAGATCTGGCGCTGTTTTAGGGGTGAAGCTACCTTTCTTTTCTTCGATGAAGAATTTTTTGAAGATTGGGTCAATACCAGCGGTTGTGTTGGCTATATTGGAGGTACTGCCAGTAGGGGCAATCGCCATAAGATAACCGTTACGAAGACCGTATTTAGCTACATCTTTGCGAAGTTGTTGCCAACGTTCAGACGTATAGCCACGGCGCTCAAAGTAAGCACCAGTTTCCCATTCGGAGCCTTTGAAGGCAGGGTAAGCCCCTTTTTCTTTGGCTAGTTCCATGGATGCTTTTATAGCGTAGTAAGCAATGTTTTCAAACAATTTGTCGGCTGCTTCAATATGTTCTTCTGTTTCCCATTGAATTTGATGACGCACCAAGTAGTGGTGGTAGCCACTTGTACCAAGGCCGATGGCGCGGTATTTTTCGCTTGTCATCTTAGCTTCTGGCACAGGGAATTGGTTAATGGAAATAACATTGTCTAACATACGAATTTGAAGGGCTACATTTTCTTCTAATTCTTCGTCAGTGATTTTACCAAGATTAATGGAGTTTAAGTTACAAGTTACCATGTCACCAGTGATAGTTTTGGTAGAAATAGAGCCATCTGGGTGGATGGTTTCATCAGAAAGATTAGTAAAACCAACGTTCTGTGCAATTTCGTGACATAAGTTAGATGCGTAAATCATGCCCGCATGTTTGTTAGGGTTTGTGCGATTAGCTGTATCACGGAAGAAAATGAATGGTGTACCGGTTTCAACAGCACTGCGCATGATTTTCTTCATCATATCGAGGGCGCTAACTTGAATTGAGTGAAGCTCTGGATTGTTTTCACAGAGTAAGTAATGTTCTGTAAATGCTTTTTTATCATCGTCGTCATAGAAATCTTCTAAGTTAAAGCCCATTACTTGTTGTACTTCATGAGGGTCGAATAGACTGAAGTTTTCACGAGCTAAAAGGCGTTCCATGAAAATATCTGGAATAGCAACCGCTGGGAAAATATCATGTGCTTTACGACGATCATCCCCATTATTTGTACGAAGTTCTACAAATTCATAGAAGTCTTTGTGCCAAATATCAAGGGTTACAGTAGCACCGCCTTTACGTTTACCTAATTGGTCAACGGCAACGGCTGTATCATTATATAAACGAATCCAAGGAATAACGCCACCAGAGGAGTTTTTATAACCGCGGATGTCACTGTTTAAGGCACGAACACGGCCCATGTAAATCCCAAGAGCACCACCGTGTTTAGATACGCGGGAGAACTTGCTGTTTACATCATAAATAGACCATAAATTATCGTCTACACCAGAGATAAAGCAACTGCTGAGCTGATGAAATGGCGTACCTGCATTAGCCAAGGTTGGTGTAGCCGTAGTCATTTTTAAGGTACTCATTAAGTCATAGAATTTTTTAGCAAATTCTACTTTGCGGTCTCCTTCAATGAGGGCTAAATGCATAGCGATAGCCATAAAACGTTCTTGTGGTAATTCGTATACTTCTTTATTGTAACCTTTTACTAGGTAACGATCAGCTAATAATTTAATGCCTTCGTAGTTAAATAAATAGTCCCGTTTAGGTTTAATATAGTCGCCCAATTCTTCTAATTCTTCTGGTGTATATTTAGTGAGGAAAAAATCGGCGTAGCGATTAGCTTCAACCAAGGTTTTAACTAGGGCTGGGAAATTGCCGTAGCCAAAAGCTTTATATTTACGCTGGATAGCTGCTTCTTTATATAGGTCGAAAAGGAAAAGTCGAGCCGCTACATATTGCCAGTCTTGGTTCATGCGATTTACCATGTTGCCGAAACCGTCGTCTGCTTTTTGGATTACTTTTTCAATCGCTGTTTGTACGAGAATTTTTTGAATTTCTTTGGTGCTCATACCATCAACGAATTGGAGTTTGGAGTCCATTTCTAGTTCGATAGGATCGCAACTATCGAGCCCCAAGCAAGCAAAAGCAATCATTTTTTTCGTTTTTTCTACTGAGAGCGGTTCATAATGGCCGTCTCGTTTTTTAATCATAATAGCCATGAAATACGTTTCCTTCCCTTTACAAAGTGTTAATTAATTGGCTTAAAAAAACTCAGTCCCTCTAAATACATGGATTATCGTTGAGTTATTTTGAAAAGTTTTATAAATCAATATCTTGTATATGATATTACTTATCATATACAAGATACACCTCATTATACTATTTTTCAGATTAGAAAAGAAAGGGGCAAATTTGAATATAGATTGAAAATTTTGCATATGGACATTGCGCGGACATTTATTTTAGATTTTTCGACTTGACAGGACCCTTAAGGTGGAATGTATAGGGGTGTAAGCGGGCTTACGAAGTAAGTAAAACCGCTTATGGCGTTTGCAAATGGTCAATGAGAATGTTGAGAAAGTCAGAGTACATGTACTTTTCATTTAAGATAGATTTTATTTTAATTCGTGAGATGTATGCTTTTTAGTCATAGATGACTAAGAGCAGTACCGATTTAGGAGGCAATTATGGCAACAGGCAATGTAAATATTTTAAAACATGAATTACAACTCGTATTTTTAGATGAAGATAATAAGGAAACTACGGTACGTATTTCTGTACCAAAAGCAGATGTTACTTTGGGAGCTGTTAAAACTGTAGCTGATATGGTGTTAGCTAAGCATTTAATGGCAAGTGCTAAAGGTAAAGTATTAACTGCTTTTAAAGGGGCGTATATGGTAGACAATACTAGTGCTCCGATTGTGGCATAGGAGGATTAGACGTGCCGACTACTGCTAGAAGTACCGATATTCTAGGAGAATTAGAAGGGACGATTGATTAAGGATGTTTTGTGTATAAAGTAAGTTTGCTTAGTATACAAGTATTGTGAATATTGTAAGCAGTGTGATTGAAGTATTTAGGAGGTTAATTATGGCAGACGTAGCAGTAAAAGAAGTAGTAAAAATTCAGATTCGTTTAGATTTAGGCGATAAAAAGGTAAAAAATATTAGTATTGGCAATATTAATCCCGAATTGACAAATGATGATTTTGAAGAAGTAGGCCAAGCTATGGCTACCCTTTGTGCATATCCTTATAAAGATGTAGTTCGTGTAGAAACTACAACTGTAGCACCTCAAGCTTAAAGGATAAATATATTAACGCTACATACTCGTTGGAATTGACGAGTATGTAGCGTTTTTTTATGCCTTTTACTTTACAAAAATAAGGTTCCTCGGTAAGATGTATCTAATTAGATATGTAAAGAATAGAGAGGTGATAGTTTGACGCCGACGGAGATGAAAATATTAATTGGTTTACATCGCAATGTAAATACCTTAGATAAAAAAACTGCTGATTTAGCGGCTGAATATGGCTTAACTTTTAGTCAGTTTATGGTTTTGGAAGCCTTATATAGTAAAGGTGATATGACGGTAGGCGAAGTGCGTGAACGTATTTTAAGTACAGTTGGTACCATCTCGTTAATCGTTAATAATTTGGTGAAGTTGAATTATATTGAACGTTTAGATGATCCTAAGGACCGAAGAGTCTGTATTTTACATTTAACAAAAGCAGGCTATGATATTATTAGTGAATTAGCACCTCGTAATGTGCAAGCCATTCAAGCTAGTATGGCTCATTTAGACACTACAGAACAAGAGACTTTGTTATCGATGTTAAAAAAATTAAGTGAAGATGTTAAGTAAATAAAAGGTCTAGCTATATTTTAAATTGCGTTACGATTTTATAAAGAATAGGCACACAGATATTATAAAAACTGGTAAAATAGTATATATAGGAAATGCGTGTAAATTTCGATATACTAAAATTAAAGGAATGTATTAGCTGAAGGATAAAGGAGGTTATGTACAGTGTTTGTGAATGTAATTCGTAAAAAATGGCTCTTAGCTTTGTTGGGGGTCACTTTTGTTTCAGGCAGTGCTATGGCGGCGACAGTGCCGACTGGCGGCTTACAAGATGTAGTTAATTATACGACCGCAGATTCTGTTGTGACTGGAGCGCCGTTAGCCGAACGAGGCGTACCAAAGAAATTATTAGAGGCCTATTTACCAGCATCAACGGCCAAAACAGAATTGACAAATAGTAGTAATTCTTTATATCGCCAACAAGCCTTGAAGGTAGCGTTACCGATGACAGATGTAACACAATATAAACAGATTCCTGCCTTTGATGGATTCCCAAAAGAAATTCCTAGTTTTGCTAAGGATGTGCAAGTATTTTATGTACCTCAATTTGGTAAAGCGGGCGGTGAAGCACAAGTTGCGTTCAAAGGAACAGTTAATGAGTTGGCACCATATCGTGCAGAGGCGATGAAATTAGCCATTATGCAAACGAATTTAGAGGATAGTCGCTCTGTGTATATTAAAATGGAATCTACTACTGATATGCGCTATGCTCATAGCTTACGTGAACTATTACCAGATTATCGCTTTAATGTATCTAAGGAATTGAGTAATTTAGGTCCATGGCGTGATTTCTGGAGCGATAGCATTGACGCTAAGACACAGACTTTGCACTTACAAGCTACCTCACAATTGTTTGATGAAGCGACTAATAAAGAATTGCAACAAAATCTATTAGGCTATTATTCGTATACCTATACATCGCAGCCTTTAGGAGATGCGTATGAATATTATGTTTTCAATGTAGGCACAACCTTTGATCACCCTTATGTAACAGGGGCGGCCTTTGCTAAAACTGGTACAGAAGTTATTTATTTCTATCGTCAGGTGTAGTTAAAAACCGAATGTTATTTAATTTTAACTTTATAATGTTCGGCTATTTATATTGACCCCTTATAGGTCCTATGATAGAATGAAATGAGATTATTCAGTCATTTTCATGGAGGTTTAACACACATGATTCAACGGTATACAAGAGAAAAAATGGGCCACATTTGGAGCGAACGTAATGAATTTGAACAAATGTTGGAAGTTGAAATTTTAGCTTGTGAAGCACAAGCGGAATTGGGAACCATTCCTAAAGAAGCAGCTAAAGTGATTCGTGAAAAAGCTAATTTTGACGTAGAACGTATTCACGAAATCGAAAAAGAAACAAATCATGATATTATTTCCTTCGTAACTGCAGTAGGTGAATATGTAGGGGAAGAAGCGAAATATATTCATCTTGGCTTAACATCTACGGACGTAAAAGATACAGCGCTTGGAGCTATGATGAAACAAGCTTGTGATATTATTTTGGAAGATTTACATACTTTGCGTGATGTACTTCGTCGTCGAGCTGCTGAATTTAAATATACACCGATGGTGGGGCGTACTCATGGGATTCATGGCGAACCGACTACATTTGGTTTAAAACTTTGCCTTTGGATGGCTGAAATTGAACGAGATATTGAACGTTTGGAACATGCTAAGAAAAATGTAGCTGTTGGCAAGATGTCTGGTGCTGTAGGTACTTACTCAGTAAATGATCCATTTATTGAAAAATATGTATGTGAAAAACTTGGTTTGGAACCAGTTAAAATTGCTACTCAGGTTGTTCAACGTGACCGTCATGCTGAACTTTGTAGTACCTTAGCTATTATTGCTAGTACCTTGGATAAAATTGCATTAGAAATTCGTCATTTACAACGTACAGAAGTGCGCGAAGCTGAAGAATATTTCAGCCCTAAACAAAAAGGATCTTCCGCTATGCCTCATAAACGCAATCCAATTACTTGTGAACGTATTTGTGGCTTAGCTCGCGTGGTGCGCGGTAATGCACAAGCAGCTATGGAAGATGTAGCTTTGTGGCACGAACGTGATATTTCTCATAGTTCGGTAGAACGCGTTATTTTACCAGATAGCACTATTACAGTGGATTACATGTTATCCTTAACAATTAAAGTAATTGATAAATTACTAGTATATCCAGAAAACATGATGAAAAATTTGGAATTAACGGGTGGTTTAATTTTCAGTCAACAAATTTTGACAGCCTTGGTTGATAAAGGAGCTGTTCGTGACCAAGCATATCGTTGGGTACAGCGTCATGCTATGGCTCGTTGGTTAGAAGGTAAAGACTTTAAAGCCGGTCTAAAAGGTGATGAAGATATTAAAAAATATTTGAATGATGAAGAAATAGATCATTTATTTGATCCACATCGTATGCTTCGTCATGTAGATACTATTATGGCTCGCTTTGGGTTATAATATAGACATACAATAGAATATAAATACATTAAAGGTGTATCTTGGAACTAGATGTTTTACTTTCTAAGATGCACCTTTTTCTTGTGTTTATTGAAGAAATAGATTATGGTTAAAGTAATCTCTCTTTTATCCTCAACTACCTAATGCACGCTTTTCAAAGGTATGCTATAATGAGGTGTATGAATACTCTGATTTAGAGTAGGCCATACCAACAACTGACACTATGTGAGATAAATGGAGGTTTAATATTATGGCAACCAGTATGGTTATCGGCACCCAGTGGGGCGACGAAGGAAAAGGTAAAATCGTAGATTATTTAGCAGAACAGGCAGACGTGGTAGTACGCAGTCAAGGTGGCAATAATGCTGGACATACCGTAGTGGTTGACGATAAAGCATTTGCTCTTCGTTTATTACCTAGTGGGATTTTGTATGATGACAAAATCAATGTTGTAGGTACTGGTACGGTTATCGATCCTAAAGTATTATTAGGTGAAATTGAAAACTTGGAACGAGAAGGAAAAAGTGCTAAAACTTTACAGATTTCCAATCGTGCTCATGTAATCTTGCCTTATCATAATCGTTTGGATGAAGCGGAAGAAGCATCTAAAGGGGCTCTTTCTATTGGCACCACTAAAAATGGTATTGGCCCATGCTATGCGGATAAAGTAAATCGTATTGGCATTCGTATTTGCGATTTGATGAATGAAGAAGTTTTCAAAGAAAAATTAACATATAATGTAAAGCTTAAAAATAAAATTTTGCGTGATGTATATGGTGCAGAGCCAGTAGATTATTATGAAATTCTTAAAGAGTATTTAGGCTATGCAGACCGTTTACGTCAATATGTAACGGATACAAACTACAATGTAGTGTCCTACATTAAAGATGGTAAAAAAGTATTATTTGAAGGGGCACAGGCTACTATGCTTGACCTTGACCATGGTACATATCCATTCGTAACAAGCTCCCATCCAATTTCTGGAGGTGCTTCAGTAGGTGCTGGTGTAGGTCCTAACTATTTGAAAAATATTGTAGGGGTTGTTAAAGCGTATGCTACCCGTGTAGGGGCTGGCCCATTCCCATCTGAGTTATTAGATGAAACCGGCGATTTGCTTCGTGAAACAGGTCGTGAGTTTGGTACTGTAACAGGTCGTCCTCGCCGTTGCGGTTGGTTAGATTTAGCTGTAGTTAGTTATGCAGCAGACTTGAACAGTCTTGATTATTTGGCGATTACTCGTCTTGATATTTTAGATAAATTGCCAGAGTTAAAAATTTGTATTGGTTATACGTTAAATGGTGAACCAGTAAAAGGGTTCCCTGCTGATTTACAAGAATTAGAAAAATGTCAACCAGTATACGAAACATTACCTGGTTGGCAGACTGATATTAGCCATATTCGCAACTATGAAGAGTTACCAGAAAATGCACGTCGTTATGTAGAACGCATTTCAGAAGTAACAGGTGTTCGTCTTGGTATTGTATCTGTTGGTCCTAATCGTAAACAGACGATTGTATTACAAGACGTATTTGGTGCGTAAGAATTAATTTAGAGTCGTGGAGTAAGCTTGCTCTACGACTCTTTTTACGTTTATCCTCTCTTAAGAGACATTTTATAAGGATTTTCCTTAAAAAAGGGGATTTTATATTAATTTTTAGCAAAATATGGTAAAATAAAATTTAGTGTAGTACATAATATTTTAAATTTGAATATTTATTTTTATGAGCGTACAGTATCTAGTGGTGGTTCGACGAGGTAGTCCATTCGTAGTGGAAACTATGTTGACACTGCAGGCTCATAGAAATGAATATACTGAGGTAATGGATTGTATTCGTAAAGGAGATTACAAAACGTGGAGTATTTAATTTCATTTTTAGAAACTTATGGGTATGCGGCTATGTTTATCGCCATGGTATTAGAAAATGCCAATGTGCCGATTCCTAGTGAAATTGTATTGGGCTTTTCTGGTTATCTGATCGCACAAGGTGTGTTTGAAATGAATATGACTATGATTGTAGCTACCGCTGCTGGCGTAGTTGGCTCAGTACTATCGTATTGGATGGGTGAACATGGTGGTCGTCCATTATTAAAAAAATATGGCTCCTATATTTTCTTTAATGAGCATAAATTTGAAATGGCAGAAAAAATGTTCAATAAATATGGTGGCGCTGCTGTATTTTTTGGTCGTTTATTGCCAGGGATTCGTACATTCATATCGTTTCCGGCAGGGATTGCCCGTTACCCTATGGGGCGCTTTGTGATTTGGACTTTATTAGGCACTATTCCTTGGACGATTCTTCTCGTATGGTTAGGTGTTAAATTAGGTGAGCATTGGCAAGATTTGATTGAATATAATCACGAATTTTTAGTGATTATGCTTGCTGTTTTTGCTGTGATTGCCCTTTTCTTTGGTATTCATTATTATCGCAATAAAAAGAAAAAAGCGGCCGCTACGTCGTCTGATACACAGGATACCCAGCAAGACTAAGGAGGGATTTGATGCGGCTTCATCGTTTGACCGTTATTTGTTTCCTCATTGCTTTGGCTATGTATGCTATTGGTAATGGAGGACTGCCGGTGACTGATCCGGTAGAGTCTAATTATGCACTGACGGCAAAGGAAATGGTAGTAACTGGTGATTGGTTATCGCCACAAATTTATCATAATTATTGGTATGATAAGCCGATTATGATTTATTGGCTTATCGGCTTAAGTTATAAATTATTTGGTTTTACTGATTTTGCAGCTCGTTTCCCGGCCGCTCTCTTTGGAGCGCTAAGCGTTGGTTTATTTTATCAGGTGGTACGCAGTATTTCAGGCCGTCGCTTGTTATCCTTGTGGAGCGCCATGATCTTAGGTTCATCTTTAGAATTCTGGCTCTTAGCTAGGGGTATTGTAACAGATATGGTACTCCTATGGGCTACGATTGGTACTTTTGCGTATGCGTATCGTGGTTTGACCGAAGGTAAGACACGCTTTATGGTATGGGCTTATATTTTTGCCGGCCTAGGGGTTCTTACTAAAGGGCCAGTCGCCCTTGTATTACCAGGTATTTTATTGTTAGTGTATGCCTTGGTTATGCGTTCGTGGCGCATGTTCCGTTATATTTTTGTTTGGCAAGGTATATTGGCATTTATTATTGTTGTTTTACCTTGGTACGGATACATGTATTTGACGCATGGTCAAGAGTTTATTGATGGTTTCTTAGGTCTTCATAATGTAGTGCGAGCTACGCAATCAGAACATCCTGATGTGAATCATTGGTGGTATTATTTAGCCATGTTCCCGATTGCTTCATTGCCTTGGACTGGAGCGATTATATATGGTATGTATTATGGTTGGCGTTTGAAACAACCATTTTATGTGTTCTCTATGGTCATGGGGTGGGGTACGTTGTTATTTTACTCCCTCATGGCGACTAAATATCCAACCTATACCTTTATTAGTTTAATTCCTTTTAGCTTCTTAGGCGCTTTTGGGGTAGTTAAACTATTGCGACCAGGTACACCATGTAAACGTTGGTGGATTCTTATGGGACCAGCCTTTTTCTTGTGGATTTTGTTTGGCGTGGCCAGCTTCTTTGTACCTTGGGGCTTTTGGTATTTACTCTATGTATTTATTGTAGTAGGGATTATATTAACAGTCCTTATGTACATGAATAGAAAGCGTTATATGTTGCCTGTTGTGATTGCTTTTGCCACTATGGCTATTGCCGGGTTAGTCATTCATGAAGGGGTACAGCCTCTTATTGAGCAACGATCCTCAGAAGTTTACGCGCCGATTGTAGCTAAGTATGATGGTAATATTTATTTTTACGGTAATTATAGCGCTTCTTTAGTGTATTATGCAGACAAAGAGGTTACAAAGATTGAAGATGACGCCATTCCGTCAATCCGTGAGAAGCGAAGTGCTGCCTGGGAAGGTAAAAATACTATGCCTACCAAGACAGTCGCTGAAGTGGTGCAACAGTTTGAAGTAACACAGTATAATGAAGAGCGTATTTTACGGTCCATGACTAATAATCAAGGGCGTCCTACGCGCTTACCAATGGGTGAAAAGGCGACGGCCCCAATGCCGATTGATAATCCAGTGCCGTTACAAGCCATGATTATTGTGCCTGAAAAATTACAACCGTATTTTGCTAATACGCCACTTTATAAGATGGTGGAATTGAAGCAACATATCAATAAAGTGTTGATTTATGAAACTCCATAAGTTTATTTTTATGAAATGTCATAAGGTATATCTTTATGACATTTCATAGGTTTTGGCCATAGGAGGTTTATTGCTGTGAAAATGACTGATAAGTACGTAGAATTAGAAGCTAAGGTCAATCAATTTATTGAACGGTTGACCTCCTATGAAGGTTCGCCTACAGTATTTAACCCTTGGCGAGATTATGAGGACGGTCTAGATAGTACTCTTGAAGCACCAGCTATTCGCCGAGAACAATTACGTCAGTATTTACTAGCGCGCCTTGGTGGCTGTCCGTATGTGATTATTGCCGAGGCTATGGGGTATCAAGGAGGACGCTTTTCAGGGATTGCTATTACTTGTGAACGCATGTTGTTAGGTTTTCATAATCAAATAAAGCCTACCATGATTTTGCCACAAGGAAAGGGAGAGCGTACGAGTTTAGCTACGAGTCCTTTGCTTACGAAAGCTAAGGTGCAAGTCGAAGGTTTTAATGAACCTACTGATACGGTGGTATGGTCCACCTTACTCGATAATGGCATTGATACATATAAAGCCTTGTTATGGAATATTTTCCCCTTCCACCCTCATGAAGAGGGTAAGCTATTATCTAATCGCACGCCTACAGAGGCGGAGTTAAAAATTGGTGGAACGTTTGCTAAAGAATTGTTAGTGTTAAATAATTTGGCTCTTCATGGCGATGAAACAATGGCTCGTGAACTAGCTTCTGCGATGACGGGTGAGGGTCTTAATGCGAGTGTTTTTGCTGTAGGACGTAAATCATCAGGCGTTTTACAAGAACAAGCTATTTTCGCCTATCCATTGCGACATCCAGCTAATGGGGGCGCACAACAATATCGCGATCAGTTTGCTGAAATTTATGCTACTTTATCCGCTCGTAACTAATGATTTGCTGTTTGTGGTTACATAAGGTGTTTGTGTTTATACTGAGAACCTCCGAGCTTAGCTCGGGGGTTCTTTGAGTTTTGCTATAAATATGATATACTAGATTTAAGATATTCGTTCGGCTTTGGGCAATGGATTTCATCGCCATGTTTATATAGAAGCTTGTGAAGCGCTATATACATGGCCTCGTTGATGAACAGCCCTTTAACTTTACAAGTAGTACTATGCATAGGGAAAGGTGTGTCTAGAAGTAGATTATCCTTTCATTTGTGGTGCATAGATTGGCTCATATACTGACAAGTTAATAATGAACGAGTTCCCTTGATAGAGTTATCGGGACAAGACAGAATGAGGACTGGCTTGACGGTAACTGTTACTATAAGGGAATTTTGTTTATATGCTGACAATACGTTTGATAAGTCGTTATTGGTAGCGCTAGGCGCTTGCGATTTATGTAGGTACATATAGGTTAATCAGATGTTAAGTAAAATTTAGGAGGAGTATTGAACTCATGTTGAAAGAATTATTTAATAAAGTAACAGGCCAGAGTAGCGAAGCGACTACTAATGGGCCTAAGAATACAGCAAATACAGCAATTCCTACAGAAACAGGTGCTGTAATTGCTGGGGAAACTGCTAATGAAGGAGCACCTCGCCGTAACACCCGTCGTACTTCCAATCGTAGTGAAGAAACTCGTGGTGAAACTAAGCGTACAACAACTCGTCGTACTGCCAATGGTGAGGGGACGAAAACGAGTGCACCGCGTCGTAAAAATACGAATGTAGCAGCGACTAGTGAAGGGGCACCTAAAGCGCAACGTACAAATAATCGCACGAATAATAGTAAGAGTAATGGCCGCTATAATTCACGTAATAATAATGAAGGCACTAAAAATACACGCTATACTAACAATGCGAACAGTAATAGTGAAGCGGCTAAAGCCAATGCTCGTCATACGGCCAATAAAAAAGATAAGCTCATGATTATCCCATTAGGTGGTCTTGGTGAAATTGGTAAAAATATGACAGTATTCCAATATGGCGATGATATTATTGTCTTGGATGCAGGGTTGGCGTTCCCAGAAAATGACATGCCAGGGGTAGATATTGTTATTCCTGACATGAGCTACTTGATTGAAAATAAAGATAAAGTGCGTGCTGTTGTTATCACTCATGGTCATGAAGACCATATTGGTTCTTTGGCGTACTTACTTAAAGAAATTAATGTGCCTGTATATGCGACTAATTTAGTATGTGGCTTAATTGAAGGCAAGTTAAAAGAAAATAAAGTAGGCGGCGTGAAACTTAATGTAGTCAAAGCGGGCGATGAAATCCGCATTGGTACTTTTAAAGTGGGCTTTATTCAAACAAACCATTCTATTCCTGATGCGTGTGCCGTATATTTTGAAACGCCAGTGGGCACGGTAGTTCATACTGGTGACTTCAAAGTAGATCAGACTCCAGTAGATGGTAAATTAATGGATGTACATAAATTTGCTGAACTTGGGAATAAAGGGGTATTGGCTTTAATGTCCGACTCCACTAATGTGGAAAAACCTGGCTTTACACCTTCTGAAAGTACAGTAGGTCCTGCTTTGTTACGAGCAGTGGGAGAAGCGCGAGGTCGTGTTGTGTTAGCTACATTCGCATCTAATGTATCTCGCTTACAACAAGCTGTAGATGCAGCGGTAGCGTTCAAACGTAAAGTCATTGTTCTTGGTCGCAGTATGGTTAACGTTTCAGAAATTGCACAAGAACGAGGTTACTTAAATGTGCCCGAAGGTACAATGATTGACGTGGATGAAATGAATCGCTATCGTGATGATGAAATCATGATTTTGACGACTGGTAGTCAGGGTGAACCGATGGCCGGCTTATCTCGTATGGCAACGAATAATCACCGCACTATCGAGATTACACCAAATGATACAATTATTATTTCGGCGACACCAATTCCTGGTAATGAAGCGGCCGTAGGTCGTACGATTGATAATTTATTGCGTTTAGGTGCTGATGTTATTTATGGTCGTGACCGTGGCATTCACGTATCAGGTCATGGTAGTCAAGAAGATTTGAAAACAATGCTTAATTTGGTACGCCCTAAATTCTTTATTCCAGTACATGGTGAATATCGCATGCTTAAAAAACATGGTGAGTTAGCTGTATCTATGGGGATTGTAAAACCAAATCATGTATTAGTAGGCGATAATGGTCAGATTTTTGAATTTACTAGTCGTACAGCTCGCAAAGGCGGTCATGTAACAGCTGGTAAAGTCTTTGTAGATGGTCTTGGCGTAGGTGATGTAGGAAACATCGTAATTCGTGATCGTCAGCAGTTGGCACAAGAAGGTATGGTTATTGTAGTGATGGCTATGGATTGGGCTAGTGGTCAAATCGTGGCAGGCCCAGATATTGTATCTCGTGGTTTTGTGTATGTTCGTGATGCGGAAGACCTTATGAATGAAGCACAAAAACGCATTGAGCAAGTGATTGAGAAATGTGAAGCGAATCAGATGAAAGATTGGGCTACTATTAAATCACAAGTTCGTGATACGCTTGGTAAATTCTTGTATGAAAAGACACGTCGTCGTCCGATGATCTTACCAATTATTCAAGACGTGTAATTTGTTAGGGTCTCTATAAGCTGTGTTATTCTAGATTTTATAAGGTGTTTTGCATAATTGCTACCCTTGATTTACTGGTTAATGATATTCAAAAGCAATACAAAATGATATAATAGTCGTGTGGCCTTGGTCACACGACTATTTTCTTAGGAGTTATTTATACATGAAATATACAGATACACGGGCCGTTGTGGAAACAGGATTTTTGACGGCTCTTATTATGGTATTTACCTTTATTGGCTTAACCGTACCGGCTATGGGTATTTTTGCTTCTATTTTAATGCCTGCCGTATTGGTCGTGCTAGGGGCACGACATGGCGTACGTTGGAGTATGTTAGCGACTATTACCTCTGGTGTGGTGATGAGTGTTGTCATTACTCCGTTAATGGCTTTTATGCAAGTGCTTACTTCAGGTGTTCCTGGTATTGTACTCGCTTATGGGTATGAACGGCGTTGGCCAACAGCACGGTTATTGACGTTACCAGCCCTTACGATGATGGCAATGATTGCCGTTCAACTAGGGATTGCACAATATGTTATGCAGGTAGATTTAGTGCAGATGTGGCAACAGTTTCAGCAAGAAACTCTTACTAGTATGGAAACCGCGTATCGTGAACAAGGTCTATTAGAAGAACAGATACAGCCTATGGTAGCTAGTATGGAGACTATGTTAAAACAGATGATATATGTAGCTTTTGCAGCTTTGTTCATATCGTCTGTGATTATGAGTTATGCTATATGTAAGGTGGCAAATGTGGTTGTGCGCCGAGCTGGTGGGCAAGGTGTTACCTTACCGCCGATTGATCAATGGCACGTACCGCAATGGGCTGTTTATATCTTCGCTTTAGGCATTTTACTCACCTATTGGGGTGACCAATATCAATCGGAATTGATTAATTTAGTAGCCTATAATTTATATGCCTTAGGGACGTATATGTTAGTGCTACAAGGGATAGGCTGTTTGTGGAATATCTTCAAAAGCTATCAGATGTCTGTAGTTTTCCGTTTAGTTTTGATATTTTTGACCTTATTAATGAATTTTGCCACCCTATGGATTGGCATACTTGATTTAATTTTTGATCTACGTCGTCGTTTGGCTAAAAAGACAGTAGATGATGAATAAAGGGATAGGGAGCGAGACTATGAAAGGGAATCAAGGCTTTTTAGGGGCCTTTGAAAAGACCGCGATTGTTGTTATTATCGCATTACTATTAGTGATTGCTTGGCTTAACTGGCAATTAGCTTTATTTGGCTTGTTGTTTGTTGTTGTAGCCTATTTATATAGCAGTAGAGCCATTCATAAACAGCGTCGTCAGATTTATGAACAATTTGATACGATTGCTAAAGGGATTACGCAGGCTTCAAACTTTGCTTTGCAAAATCTGCCAACTGCTATTGTTATTATTGACAGTAAAGCTCGTGTTTGTTGGTGCAATAGTGTATTCCGTGATTGGATGCCACAAGATCCAGACAAAACACAACGCTTGAATGTTTTTATTCCTAGTTTGCGTTTAGATAAGATTTGGGGCAAATCGGGATATTTTAATGAAAAAATTGAAAATAAATATTATCGTGTTATTTATAAATTTATTGATGGCACAGACCGTAAAGATTCAGAGTCCAGCGAAGTGGAATCCTATATGGCGTTTTACTTTGATGATGTGACAGAATCAGAACAGTTGCGTCATGAAGCGGAAGCTATGGCACCAGCCTTTGGTTTTCTTATGATGGATAACATTGAAGATGTAACTAAAGGGCTAAGTGATGTGGAATATACGAATCTGTGGGCTGAGATTAACAATGCCATTGTAGAAGAAATTGACCGTTATGATGGTTTTGTTCGTAACTATGCAGAGGATTCTTATATTTTCTGTATTTCTAAAAATGCACTAATGGATATGATTGAACAGAACTTCCCATTGTTGGCAAGAGTTCATAATATTCCAACTAGTCGCCGTATTCCAGCCACTATTAGTATTGGGATTGCTGCTGGCGAAGAAAACATTAAAGAACAGTCAGAACGGGCTCGTTCTGGTTTAGAATTAGCCTTAGGTCGTGGTGGTGACCAAGCGACCGTATATATTGGCGAAGAACTAAAGTTTTATGGTGGTAAAACACAGGGTGCTGAGAAGAATACACGTGTGCGTGCTCGTGTAGTGGCACAAGCTATCAAAGAGTTAATGGATGATGCGGATAATGTTATTGTTATGGGCCATGAACGGGAAGATTATGATAGCATTGGTGGCGCTATTGGTGTAGCTGCTATGGCTCGTGGGGCGGGTAAACCGGTCCATGTCGCTGTGAGCGATCAAACCGTAGCTATTAAGAAATTGTCTGATTTATTCCCTACTGAACCAGGGTTTGAAAGTTTATTGATTACGCCACAAGCAGCGGAAGAGCTTGTGACTGATTCTACTTTGGTATTTGTAGTGGATGTACATCGACCTGATATGGTTGCCGCACCAAAAGCGTTACAGAAAGCAAAACGTCGTGTGGTTATTGATCATCATCGTCGTGCTTCTGATTTTGTAGAAAAACCATTGTTGACCTATTTAGAGCCAGCTTCGTCTTCAACTAGTGAGTTGGTTACTGAATTGATTCAATATTTTGTAGCCCCTATTTCGTTAAATGTTGTAGAGGCGAGCGCTCTTTATGCCGGGATTGTAGTCGATACTAAGAATTTTGTTGTGCAAACAGGTTCGCGTACGTTTGATGCAGCTTCATTCTTGCGTCGTTCGGGCGCTGATTTGTCGATTGTACGCCATTTATTTATGGAAAGCTTTGATGGAGTTCAATTGCGGGCTAAAATGTTGGCCGACGCCGAACGATTTGATGGTTTAGCTTTAACTATATGCCCTGATGGTATTCAAAATGCCTCTATTATATCGGCACAAACGGCGGATACTTTGATTACAATTGAAGGGATTGAGGCAAGCTTTGTACTTTATCCAATGGCCGATGGCGGCATTGGCGTAAGTGCCCGTTCCCAAGGAGCGATTAATGTTCAGCTTATTATGGAGGCCTTAGGTGGTGGCGGTCATCGAACCGTTGCTGGAGGCCAATTATATGATATGACCATGGAAGAGGCTGTTGCGGCTGTTAAAAAAGCGGCAAAAGAACGGACTAATTCCATGAAGAAGGAGGAAGAAACAGAATGAAAGTAATTTTGTTAGAAGATGTAAAAAAAGTAGGTAAAAAAGGTGAAATTATTGAAGTAAGTGAAGGCTATGGCCGTAATGTACTGATCAAAAAAGGTCAGGCTTTAGAAGGTACACCAGCTAACTTGAATAATGCCAAACAGCAACAGGCCTCAGCAGCTCATAAAAAACAGGTAAATGCTGATGAAGCTAAAATCTTAGCCAGTCAACTTGCCAAAGTAGAAGTAACAATCCCTGTAAAAATGGGGGACGCTGGTCGCGTTTTTGGATCGGTTACGGGCAAAGATATTTCTGATGCATTGGCTAAACAGTTTGATGTTGATGTAGACAAAAAGAAAATTGAATTAAAAGAGCCATTAAAAACTTTGGGTGCCCATGATGTTTTAATTCGTGTACATCCTGAAATTACAACAACCATTAAAGTTGAATTAGTGGAAGGTTAATTATGGCAGAACCACGGATCCCTCCTCATAGTATAGAGGCTGAACGAGCTGTACTGGGAGCCTTGCTTACAGGGGAGAATGTATACGACTCAATTAGTAGCATTGTTACTCGTAGCGATTTTTACCGTGATGCCCATCGAATTATGTATGAAGCGATTGAGAATATTCAGCACTCTCATCAGCGGCCGGATATGATTCTATTAGTAGAAGAATTAAATCGTCTTAAAAAGCTAGAAGAAGTAGGTGGCATTAATTATATTACCGATATTACGAATGCTGCCTCGGCTGTATATAATGTGGAAGAGCATGCTCGTATTATAGCTGGTAAGGCGCAGTTACGCCGGTTAATAGATGTAGGTAATAGAATTGTTGGTGAAAGCTATGCGACGACTAAATCAGTGCCTGAAATTCTCAATGATGCGGAAGTAGGAATCCTTGGCGTAACAGGGCAATTAAAAGCAGAAACGTCCTTTGTAAGTTTAGGTAATGTGTTGCCTAATTTAATTTCGCGCTTAGGGGAACTACAGAATCATGGCGATACGTTGACTGGTATATCCACTGGTTTTAAGGATTTGGATAATATTACCAATGGTTTACAACGGTCAGACCTTATTTTAGTTGCCGCACGACCATCTATGGGTAAAACCGCATTTACGCTTAATTTAGCGTATAATGTGGCCGTTAAAGGTAAAGGTTCCGTTGCTTTTTTCTCCCTTGAAATGTCGGCGGAGCAGTTAGTAGGTCGTATTTTATCCTCGGCTACGGAAGTACCTTCCCATAAACTACGGACTGGTCAGTTACAGCCAGCTGATTGGGATGAAGTGGCAAAACAGATGGATAGTTTGATGTCCTCTAAATTATATATTGATGATACACCAGGGCTTACTGTACAGATGATGCGTTCTAAACTGCGTCGTTTAAAAGTAGAAAAAGGCCTAGATTTAATTATTGTGGACTATGTGCAGTTGATGACAGGCCGTAATGGTGGCAATAGTGATAATCGTCAGCAGGAGATTTCAGAGATTTCTCGAAATCTTAAATTAATAGCCCGTGAGATGAATGTTCCATTGATTGCCTTATCACAGTTAAGTCGTGGCGTTGAATCTCGTACTGATAAGCGCCCTGTATTAAGTGACTTACGTGAATCTGGCTCTTTGGAACAGGATGCGGATATTGTAGTCTTTTTGTATCGTGATAAGTATTATAGTAAAGACGATACACAAGAAGATATAACTGAAGTTATTATTCGTAAACATCGTAATGGTGCGCTGGGTACAATTAATCTCTTGTTCCAAGGGGAATTAACGAGATTTAGAGATACAACTTTGCGTACGGAAGAAGATGGCATGTAGGGAGGTAAAACTATGAAACGTTGGCGTCGAACATTAGGAGCAACAACCTTAGGTGTATTATTAGCTAGTGGCGTAGGGTTTTCGGGACCTACCGTAGAAGCAAGTTTATTTGATGTTTTACTCGGTGGCGCAGTAAATATGGTAGAAGTTAATACAGGAATTTCTAACTTAGATGATACTGAGCAAGGTCAGCAATACATGCTTGAACAGCGTAAGAGTCAAGTAGGGTATTATAATAATTATGCCTATCAAGATAGAGCTAAACGAATCTTTGAGGCCTTGACTAGCTCTCCTGATGTGAAACGGACGTATGTAGTTTTTGTAAATCCTCAAACAGATGCTAATGCTAGCATGGGGGTAGGTCGTGTTATGACAATTAACAAAGGCCTTATGGATATGTTAGATGATGATGCATTGGCTTCGGTAGTAGGTCATGAAATAGGTCATGGAGAAAATAAAGATATCGTTCGTGGTCTTCGTAAAAGTGTGGCATTGCAGACCGCTGTAGGCGCTGCAACAAATAATGCAGGCGGTCTTAGTGTAATATTGGGCAATGCAGCTGGCAATTACTTGAATGAACAAGTATTTAGTATGAGCCAAGAGAAGAAAGCTGATGAATGGGGCTTTAAGTTATTAGCTGATAGTCACTTTAATGTAGGCGCTGCGGCTGTTTCCATGGCGGTAATTCGCGATAAATATGGCGAGTTATACACGGATGGTCTAGGCCAGATTATTAATCCTAATGATCATCCTAAGATGAGTCAACGTATTTCAGATCATTTGAAACGTTTGCATGTGTATTCTAATAAGCATGTAGAGGTTAAAGAGGATGTCGTGTATGTTAATAATCAACCTGTCTATACAGGTGAGGCAGCCGGCAATTACACGGGTGCTATGCGTGCGTATTTAGTAGCTGGCAAATTAGCGCGCTATTATCATGATAATCAAGTAGGTGAGCCTGTAGTACAAGGTAATCAAGTATTGATGAATGGAGCTTCTTTGGTGACTTTAAGTTCTGCTGAAAAAGCGAATGCTATGGGACAGGCTTTAAGTGCAGCTATTGCTAAGCAGGATCATAAAGTAGATAAAAAAGCGGACAAAAAAGCGGACAAAAAAGCAAAAGATAAGAAATAAAATATAAATTTTGCTAAGCTGTAACGGTTTATGGCAATTCAGCTTATAGTAATTCAGTTTGTAGTAATTTAGCTGATACTTGAATAGAAAAGAAAACACCTTTGCCGGAAGTTGGCAGGGGTGTTTTTTCTAATTTGACATCTATTTTTGTTAAAAATACATTGTATTATTCTGAAAAATAGATGTCTTTTTACAATAATCAACTCTAAAAAGACGTAATTTTTTAAAAAATGGATTGCAACTATTAGTAAAATGCATTAATGGAAAAAACAAGTGATAACTAGTGGTTCGGGCATCCCATACCGTCAGTTATTCGTCAAAGATGCTTTGGCTATGCAGATTTAGTAATGGATTTTAGACGTTTTTCGGGCTTTGGAGTATTTAATAATCAAAGGGCCTGTGCTATAATGAACTTGTCTTTAAAAGGAAATAAGCAATTTGAGAAGGGGACCAAAAAACGTCAGAAATTAGGATTTAGATTAGGAATTTCTTGAAGAGCTTGTTTCAGGTATATGTTTTCGGAAAAGAGGATTAGACACATGGGAAACGTAGTAAAATTTAAGTATGAACAACTTGACCAACTTTGCGTAGATGCTTTCGTGAAATTTGGTTTCTCTGAAAAAGACGCTAAAATTATTCGTGATGTATTATTGATGTCTGATATGTATGGTATCCAAAGCCATGGTATGCAACGTCTTGTTCGTTACCATAAAGGTATTGAAAAAGGTACTATCAAAGTTGATGCACAACCAGAAGTTGTTTTCGAAACTCCAGTATCTGCTGTAATCGATGGTCATGATGGCATGGGTCAATTAAATGGTCATTATGCAATGGAATTAGCAATTAAAAAAGCTAAAGAATCTGGTGTAGGTATCGTTTCTGTACGTAACTCCAACCACTATGGTATTGCTGGTTACTATGCTAACATGGCTGTAGAAGAAGGTTTGATTGGCTTCTCTTGCACAAACTCCGAAGCTATCATGGTTCCTACATATGCTCGTAAAGCAATGTTAGGTTCTAACCCTCAAGCTTGGGCAGCACCTGCTGAACCTTACAACTTCTTCTTCGATGCTTCTACTACTGTAGTAACTCGTGGTAAATTAGAAATGTACAATAAATTAGGTAAAGAATTACCTGATGGCTGGGCTTTGAATAAAGATGGTAACCCTTCCACTGATGCAGCTGACGTATTGAAAAACATCTCTGCTCACGTAGGTGGCGGTATCATGCCACTTGGTGGTAACACTGAACAATTAGGTTCCCATAAAGGGTATGGTAATGGTATGGTTGTTGAATTATTCGCAGCTATCCTTTCCATGGGTGGTACTTCTAACCACTGCATGAAAGATGGTAAATCCAATATTTGCCACGGCTTCATGGCTATTAACCCAGCATTCTTCGGTGATGCTGATGCTATCAAAAAACATTTCTCCACATTCTTAACTGAACTTCGTGAAGCTCCTAAAGCTGAAGGCGAAGCTCGCATCTACACTCATGGTGAAAAAGAAATCGAAGCAGTTAAAGACCGTGAAGAAAATGGTATCCCTGTAATTGATAAAACAATGACAGAAGTATATGAACTTTGCGAATACTTAGGTCTTGATTTCTCCAAATACTTTGGCGATTACAAACCACCAGTAGCTGGTGATATGTTCACTGGTAACTATTAATACTAGTACATTTTATTGATAATGCACCTAGCACATATGACGCAATCCTTAATTGCGCAGTTTAATAGGAATGGCATAGCCTGTTAAGCAGAATGAATGGCAGCCCATACTCGCTTGAGTGTGGGCTGTTTTGTTTCTTCTTGAAATAACTCCTCAACAGGGATAGCTTAACATGATACAATAAAGAAAATAATTGTATTTGAATTATTGGTTGTATTTATAGAATATTTAAAAGTAATTAAAAGTATTTAAAATCTTTACAGTGTGATAATAAAATGCATAGTGTGAGGATGAATACATAATAGCAAGTTTTTGAGATAAAGGAGTCAGCAGTATGACGAAAAGAGAGATTAATGCCGTATGTCCTTACGATTGTCCTGATGCCTGTGGGCTAATAGTAACAACTGAAAATGGTCGTGTAACTAAAGTGGTAGGGAATCCTAACCATGCTTTTACGCGGGGAATGCTCTGTCCTAAAATGGCGCATTATGAGGAAACCATTCATTCCCCAGAACGCTTATTGACACCTTTAAAGCGGACGGGACCTAAGGGCTCTGGTGAATTTACGCCAATTAGTTGGGACGAAGCCATTCAAAGCATTGCTCAGAAATTTAAAGAGAGTTTGGCTTTGTATGGTGGTCAAAGTATTATGCCCTATTCGTATGCTGGTACTATGGGACTAATTCATAAAGCGGCGGGGTTTCCTCTGTTTGCTCGTTTAGGTGCGGTGCGACATAATCGAGGTATTTGTTCTCCTGCTAAAACTTATGGCTGGCAGATGATAATGGGAAATACTTTTGGAACACGGCCACAAGAGTTAGGTCATAGCGATTGTGTCATCTTGTGGAGTCTTAATGCACTTGCTACAGATATCCATATTATGCATGATGTGAAGGCAGCAAAAGCTCGTGGCGCTAAAGTTTGGGTTATTGATATTTATCATACGATTACTTGTGATCAAGCCGATGAAGTAGTGGTAGTGAAACCTGGCACCGATGGAGCTTTAGCTATGGGGATTCTTCATATACTAGAGCGAGATGACCTTGTAAACCGTGATTTTATTGAAAAGCATGTTATTGGGTATGATAAGCTTGTTCGAGCTGAGCTAGGTACTTATACACCAACTAAGGTAGCGGCGATTACAGGTGTTTCAGTAGAACAAATTGAAGCTTTAGCACAGGCTTATGGGAAGGCAAAAGCGCCTTTTATCCGTTTAGGTAGTGGTTTATCCCGTTATGGTAATGGCGCCATGACAGTGCGAGCTATTGCATGTCTGCCTGCTGTAGTTGGGGCTTATGAAACCTTAGGTGGTGGCATGTTAAGTGATGCTAAAGGTAGTTATTACATTAATGATGGTGTTATGTCTTGGGACCTTCATGCTGGTAAAGTAGTACCTACCGTGCCTATGGTAAAATTGGGAGATATATTAAATAAAAAAGAAGATCCTATTCGCTGTCTCTATATTTACTCCTCTAATCCTGCGATTACAGCGCCAGATCAGAATCAAGTGCGTCGCGGTTTACAGCGGGAGGATTTGTTTACAGTAGTACATGAAAGATTTTTAACTGATACGGCTAAATATGCGGACATTGTTTTACCGGCTACCTCTTCGGTAGAAGCAGATGATATTTATAATTCCTATGGCCATTATACAAGTGCTATTGGTTACAAGGCGATTGAGCCTATTGGGGAAAGTAAGTCTAATTGGGATACAATTTGCTTATTGGCTAAGGCTATGGGCATTACAGATCCCTTCTTTGATAAGACGGCGCTCGATTTAATTCAAGATACATTAGATAGGGCGACTCATGTTAGTGAAGCGGATAAAGCTAAATTATTAGCAGGCGAACCTGTTGAGATGGCCGTACCAGCTAATTATAAGATGAACTTTAAGACGTCATCAGGTAAGATTGAGATTTATAATCCAAGGGAACAGGCTATGTTACCTACTTATGTAGCACCTTATAGTGAAACGGTGGCTAGTGGTGAATACCATTTAATTAATGCCCCTGATATTCGTATTTTAGACTCTTCGTTCTGTGAACGTGTATTTGATAGGACTAAACCACTTATGGCAGCTTGGATACATCCTGACGAGGGGATTAACTTGGGGGTACAAGAAGGTGATTTAGTAGAACTCGCTAATGAGCAAGGAACTTTGCAAATGCCGGTATTTTTTGATAAAGGGGTACAACCTAAGACGGTTGTATCGTATGGTGTGTGGTGGCAACGTTATTCATCAGATGCTCAGGCAGGTATTAATGCATTAACCTCATCAAGGTTAACTGATTTTGCTGAAGGAAGCACTTTTTATGATGTAAAAGTAGATATTCGGCCTGTATCTTGATTTTTAATGCAATCTCATAAAAATTTTCTATAAATAGAGTGGTTCTATTAAAGGTGAAAAATAGTTTATTTAAATGCCTTGAATATAGGGAAAATGCGCATTTCGCTGTAATGGTGAAATGTGTTTTTTCTATATGGTTTTCTCTTTTTAAAGAAAGATATGCAAAAATGTAATAAATAAAACTAGGAAATATTTCAAAATACATTTGTCCAATTCTTAAAAACGTTGTATAATCTAATGCAAACCTTAATTTAATAAGAGAGAGGATGGGGATTATGAATACGGAAAATGTTAAATTAAGTAACCGAGCCTATATCGCTATTGGCTTGATGTTGTTCGCTCTATTTTTTGGAGCTGGTAATCTAATTTTCCCTGCGTCCTTAGGACAACAAGCAGGCGAAAATGTTTGGTGGGCTATTTTAGGCTTTATCATTACTGGTGTGGGTCTGCCATTACTTGGTGTTATGGCTATGGGTTACTCTGGTTCTAAGGACGTACAGGCTTTAGCTAGTCGCGTACATCCAGTGTATGGTTTCATTTACACGGTATTATTATATTTGACAATTGGACCTGCTTTTGCGATTCCACGTACGGGTACAGTATCTTATGAAATTGCAGTAAAACCATTTTTAGGTGGGGCGGCTAATGATACAGCGCAAACTATGTTCTTAGTTGTGTTCTTTGCCCTTACGCTTTGGTTATCTATTAACCCAGCTAAGTTAGTTGATCGCATTGGTAAAGTGTTGACGCCATTATTATTAATTAGTATTTGTGCTTTAATTATTAAATCATTGGTTACACCAATGGGTGGGTATCAAGAGCCGACAGATGCCTATGCTACTACTGGTGTAGCTATTGTGCAAGGTGTTTTAGATGGTTATAATACGATGGATGCGTTGGCATCATTAGTATTTGCTATTCTTGTTATTGATTTTGTTAAGTTGTCTGGTGCTCAGACAAAAGAAGAAATTACTTCGGCTACTTTTAAAGCAGGTTTAATTGCTGTGGCTTGGTTAGGCTTTGTATATATTTTCGTAGCTAATCTTGGGGCTACTAGCGTTAGTCAACTTGGTATTTTAGATACCGGTGCTCCTGTATTGGCAGAAAGTGCTAAATTGTTATTTGGTAACATTGGTGCTTTAATTTTGGCCGTAATTGTATTATTGGCATGCTTGACTACAAGTATTGGTCTTGTAACATCTTGTGCTAAATATTTCTACCGTGTATACTCTGGCATTAATTATAAAATTTATGCTGTTATTTTCTCGGTAGTGTCCTTCTTTATTGGTATGTATGGCTTGAAAACTATCATCGTAGCCGCTATTCCAGTATTAATGTTCTTGTATCCATTGACAATTGCTATTATCACTTTGGCTTTCTTGAATAACACATTCCAAGGCCGTCAATGTGTATATGTTTGGACTATGGGTTTAACTTTAATCAGTGCTTTTGTAAGTGGTTGTGAAACAGCGGAAGTAAATCTTGGTGCTTTTGGTCAATGGTTTGCTACGTATGTGCCATTCCATGATGTAGGTATGGGTTGGATTACCTTTACGGTAGGTGGTTTAATTATTGGCTTTATCCATAAAACGCTTGTATCTAAACCAGAAGTAGCACCTGAACAGGAAGAATCTGTAGCCTAAAGGATAGACGCTAATCGGGGGAATCAGCGTACTACAATCAGTAAATAAGATTTTAGGTAAAACTTAATCAGAAACTTTATAAAATGAGTAGTTCTACATAGAACTACTCATTTTTTATATGTCTACAAATTATGAAAATAGTGTATAATGGATAAGTAAAACAGTAGCTTATAGTAGTATAGGAGGATTTTTGGTGAGTTGGTTGCGTAGGAAGCCCTTAGCTGATTTAACAGCAGTGGCAGAGGAGAAAAAATTGTCAAAAGCCTTGAGTGCTTTTGATGTTACCCTATTAGGGTTAGGTGTTATTATTGGGACTGGTATTTTCGTATTGACGGGTATTGGTGCTGCTGATTATGCAGGCCCTGGTTTGATGCTCTCGTTCGTATTGGCAGCCATTACTTGTGCCTTTGTTTGTTTAGCCTATAGTGAACTAGTTGCTATGCTACCTGTATCTGGTAGTGCCTATACCTATACATATGCATCCCTAGGCGAGTTTTTCGGCTGGTGGGTTGGCTGGGGCTTAGTGTTGGAATACTCCGTAGGCGCTAGTGCTGTAGCCGGTGGCTGGTCTGCCTATTTGGTGGGGATTTTACATGCTGCCGGAATTGATTTACCTCATGCTTTAACAGCGGTTCCTCATGATGGTGGAATCGTTAATTTACCAGCGGTTTTAGTGGTGTTATTTGCTACAGGTCTCTTAGTATTGGGGATTCGTGAGAGTGCCAAAGTAAATCGGGTGCTTGTATTAATCAAAGTAGGTACAATCTTCTTGTTTTTATTCCTAGCAGCCCCTCATGTAGATCCTGCTAATTGGGATCCATTTTTACCTTATGGTTGGCAAGGGGTTACAGCGGGAACCGCTATTCTTTTCTTTGCGTATTTAGGTGTAGATTCGTTAGCTACAGCGGCGGAAGAAACGAAGAATCCAAAAGTAGATATGCCGATTGGTATTATTGCTTCGCTCGTTATATGTACGATTTTATATATTGCTGTTAGCGTTGTTATGACTGGCGTAGTACCGTATCCTCAATTAGATACAGCAGCACCAGCCTCCTATGTGTTGGAATATGTAGGTATGCGGGCTGGTTCGGCCATTGTAGGGACTGGTGCTCTTTGTGGTTTATCTACGGTGTTGTTGGTTATGATTTATGCGCAGACCCGTGCTTTTTATGCTATGAGCCGAGATGGTCTAATTCCACATAGCTTATGTCGTATTCATAAGAAATATCGTACGCCTCATATTATTACGATGGTTGTTGGCGTAGTAGTAGCCTTGATTTCTGGGTTTACCCCTATTCATGTGGTGGCTGAAATGTGTTCCGCTGGTACCTTATTTGCTTTTATGTGTTCCGCTTTAGGCATTATGGTATTGCGTCGGGTATATCCTGATGTGAAACGAGATTTCCGTTGTCCTGCTGTATATGTGGTGGCGCCTTTAGCTATTTTATTCTGTGCATTTGTTTTTTCCCAATTATCAGCCCATACAATTCAATTATTTATGGCTTGGAGTGTATTAGGATTTTTGATTTATATGGGTTATAGTCGTAAACATAGTGTGTTAGGACAGGCTCACCGAAGTGATTCTTAAGATAACATAGAATATGTATTTAAGATAAAATAGAATATGCATTCAATGTGCACTATGAGTGGATATATGCTCATAGTGCATATTTGTTTTGTTTAATAGATATGGATATTTGTCCGCAAAATTTTGAAAAAATTAAAATTTTTACTTGCTATTTTAGAAATAGGGTGTTAATATAGTGTACAACAATACACAAGCAGTGGATGTATTGTTTGATGAATTTATAATTTCGTGCTAGTTAGCACATAGCGTATACAGTGGAAAGGAGGACATGTCATGTTAGGTTTAGTAGTAGTCATTATTAGCTTGCTCATTATTATTGACATTATTGTCATTAGCCATGAATACAACTTAACAGACATCGTCTTAAAAGTTTCCACAAATCATGGGCCTGAGCTCACCTCAATGAGAGGTTTTGCAAGCTAATATAAAGTAGCTTAGGACATGTAATACATTTTCATATTTGTGCGAGACAATACGAATATTTTATACGGTACTTTTGAGACGATTCTTCGGAATCGTCTTTTTTTATTACATCACCTAGTGGTGATAAAGGAGAGAAGAACATGCGTAGTGATAATTTTTCAAAAGGTGTAGCGAGAGCACCTCATCGGTCCTTACTAAAAGCATTGGGTTTTGTGAATGAAGAAATCGGTAAACCTGTTATTGGTATTGCGAATTCCTTCAATGAGATTATCCCGGGCCATATGCATTTACGAAACCTAGTGCAAGCTGTTAAGGATGGCATTCGCGAAGCTGGTGGTATTCCTATGGAATTTAATACCATTGGTATTTGTGACGGCACGGCGATGAATCATATTGGCATGAAATACTCCTTAGTAACGCGGCAGATTGTGGCTGATTCCATTGAAGCCACGGCGATGGCCACCCCGTTTGATGGGCTAGTATTCATTCCTAATTGTGACAAAATTGTGCCAGGCATGTTGATGGCAGCAGCTAGACTCAATATTCCTTCAGTCTTTGTAAGTGGTGGTGCTATGTTAGCCGGTAAGCATAAGGGTAAGCGAGTCGGTCTTAGTGATGTGTTTGAAGCGGTTGGCAAAGTAGAGGCTGGCTTGATGAGCGAAGAAGAACTAGCACAGTTAGAAGATACCGCATGCCCTACCTGTGGTTCTTGCTCTGGTATGTACACGGCGAACACAATGAATTGTTTGACTGAGGCTTTGGGAATGGCGTTACCTGGTAATGGTACAATTCCTGCGGTGTATTCAGAACGATTGCGCTTAGCAAAACGAGCTGGATTACAGATTATGGAGGTTCTTAAAGCCGATTTACGGCCAAGGGATATTTTAACACGTGAAGCCTTTGAAAATGCAGTGGCTGTAGATATGGTCTTAGGTGGTTCTTCGAATACGGCGCTTCACTTGCCAGCGGTAGCGTATGAAGCAGGTGTTCCACTCACGTTAGCAGATTTTGATAGAATTGCACAAACTACACCGCAATTATCTAAGCTGTCTCCTTCAGGGTCGTATTTCATTGAAGATTTGTATGAAGCAGGTGGCATTACAGCCGTATTGCACCGTTTACAAGAAGCACATAAGCTTCATGAAACAGCAAAAACTGTAGCATTAGTTACGCAAGGTGAGTTAGCTCAAGTAGCTAAGGTAATAGATGAGGATGTGATTCACTCTTGGACAGATCCAGTATATCCAACGGGCGGGATTGCCGTTCTAACTGGTAATTTAGCACCTGATGGCTCTGTAGTTAAGGCTGGTGCGGTGGATCCAGAAATGTTGGTACATAGTGGCCCTGCTCGAGTTTTTAATAGTGAGGAAGAAGCTTGTGAGGCTATTACTAGCAATCAGATTAAGAAAGGAGACGTCGTTGTTATTCGGTATGCAGGACCAAAAGGAGGTCCTGGGATGCCTGAGATGTTAACGCCTACCTCTACGATTACGGGAATGGGCCTTGGCAAAGAGGTAGCTCTTATTACAGACGGTCGTTTCTCGGGCGCTACACGGGGTGCATCCATTGGTCATATTTCACCAGAAGCGGCGGCTGGGGGGCCGATTGCTTTGATTGAAGAAGGTGACATTATCGAAATTGATATTCCGAACCGTAAGTTAGCAGTACAGTTGAGTGATGAGGAATTAGCGGCGCGTAAGGCCAAGTTTACACCTCGTGATTCAGGGGCTACAGGGTATTTGAAAAAGTATGCCAGCCATGTATCGTCGGCCGCTGAAGGGGCTATTGAGAAATATTAATTGACGACGTGAGAAATCGTCATATGGGAGAGCGGACATTTTATATAGAGCGTTTAACGCAATATGCTATAAAGAGCAATACCCTATAATAGGGAGAACTAGTGAGAATTAGTGAAAATTAGAGAGAACTTGAGAGCAGAGAGAACTAGATATAGAAGAAATATCGAATAAGGGGTGTTGAGAGAACCCTAACTGATATTTGAAGGATAGAGAGTAGAGAGAACTAGGTATAGAGAATACAAGTAAGAGAGCAAAAGAAAAGGATTGGTACGATGTTAACACTTTATGATTTTATAGAAGCCCGTGAGCGATTAAGCACTGTGACAGTAAAAACAAAGTTAATTCACAGTAATGTTTTTTCGGAAGAATCGGGAAATGATGTATATATTAAGCCGGAAAATTTACAGCGTACAGGATCCTTTAAATTGCGAGGCGCCTATAACAAGATTGCTAAGCTAACCAAAGAGGAAAAGGCTTGTGGGGTTATTGCTTCGTCGGCTGGCAACCATGCCCAAGGGGTTGCTTTAGGGGCTCAAAAATTAGGTACAAAGGCGGTTATTGTTATGCCAAAGCCTAGCCCTCTTATTAAAGTGGAGGCTACCCGCCAATATGGTGCTGAGGTTGTATTAGCTGGTGAGGTCTATGACGAAGCTTATGCAGAAGCGGTGCGTTTACAAAAAGAGAATGGTTATGTGTTTGTTCATCCTTTTAATGATGAAGATGTCATTGAAGGGCAAGGTACCATTGCTCTTGAAATTTTGGAAGAATTACCTGATGCTGATATTTTATTGGTTCCTGTTGGTGGTGGTGGTTTAGTAGCCGGTGTAGCGGCAGCGGCTAAATTAAAAAATCCTTCTATTAAAATTGTTGGGGTTGAACCAGAAGGGGCAGCCAGTGCTGTAGCTGCTTTGAAAGCGGAATCGCCAGTCGCATTAGAGAGTGTGAGTACCATTGCTGATGGTGCGGCGGTGAAGCAAATTGGGGACGTTACCTTACAATACATAAAAGAGTATGTAGATGAGATTGTAACGGTGTCTGATTATGAATTGATGGAAGCTTTTTTATTATTAGCGGAAAAGCACAAAATTGTTGGTGAAAATGCAGGTCTTTTATCTGTGGCAGGGCTCAAGAAGTTAAAGGAAAGAGGCAAAAAGGTAGTCTCTATTTTGAGTGGAGGCAATATTGATGTATTAACTATCGCTTCTATGATTAATAAGGGTCTTGTTCTACGAGGACGAATTTTTACTTTTTCTGTTAATTTGCCTGATAAGCCAGGTCAATTGGTGGCAGTTTCACAAATTGTTGCAGGACAGAATGCGAATGTAATTAAATTAGAACATAATCAGTTTAAAAATCTTGACCGTTTCCATGAAGTGGAGTTGCAAGTAACGGTTGAAACAAATGGGGAAGAACATATTCAACGAATTACAGAAGTGTTTGCAGAACATGGCTATACGATTCATCGTATTAATACAAGTGAAGTCAACGAATATAGCCGCTAAGGAATGAGAGTTGTCGAGATAGCGGTAAAAGAGAAGAGAGGATGTGAACACATGAGTACAGAGACAATCAATGGGGCTAGAATCGTACTGGAAACATTACATCGCATAGGTGTAACGGACTTTTTTGGCTATCCTGGGGGCGCGGTTATTCCTATTTATGATGAAATTTATAAATACCATGAGTTAACACATTACTTTGCTCGTCATGAGCAAGGGGCTGCGCATGAAGCGGATGGTTATGCGAGAGCTACCGGTAAATGTGGTGTTTGTTTAGCTACTTCGGGACCTGGAGCAACTAATTTAGTGACTGGCTTGATGACAGCGCACATGGATTCGGTGCCGGTGTTAGCTATTACGGGACAAGTGGGGAGGTCGTTACTGGGTAAAGATGCCTTTCAGGAATCCGATATTGTAGGTATCACTATGCCGATTACTAAAAATAATTACCTAGTTAAATCCATTTATGATTTACCACGGATTTTGCGGGAAGCCCATTATATTGCTACCACAGGGCGTCCTGGGCCAGTGTTAGTAGACATTCCTAAAGATGTACAGTTAGCTAGTATTTCGAGAGCTGAATTTGATCGTCTTTGTGAAGAGCCCTTTGCTTTGGAAGGCTATGAGCCAACCTATAAAGGTCATCCTTTACAGATTAAAAAGGCGGTGTCCTTGCTGAAATCTGCCAAACGGCCTCTCATTATTGCAGGGGCAGGCATATTAAAAGGGCGGGCTGCGGATGAACTGTATGAATTGGCTACGAAAGCACAAATTCCAGTGACGAATACTTTGTTGGGGCTTGGTTCTTTTCCAGGTAATCATGAACTATTTTTAGGAATGCTTGGCATGCACGGCACGGCAGCGGCCAATTTTGCTACTGATGAAGCGGATGTGGTATTAGCAGCGGGGATTCGCTTTGATGATCGCATTGCGGGGAATCCAGAAGCCTTTTGTAAACAAGCTAAGATTATTCATATTGATATTGACCCTGCTGAGATTGAAAAGAATCGCAAAGTAGATGTGCCCATTGTAGGTGATGTAAAGCAAGTTTTGCAAGCAATGAATAGCGCTATGACTGAACTTTCGCATGAAGAATGGGTAGGGCAAACGAATAGGTGGAAAGAAGAATATGCCCTACGCTATCGAGACGTTTCAGAAACGCAATTAGTACCACAAAAGGTATTGGCTACATTGAATGAATTGCTACAAGGAGACGCTATCATTGTTACCGATGTAGGGCAGCATCAAATGTGGGCGGCTCAATATTTTACCTATCAATCGCCTAATAGTATTGTCACCTCTGGTGGTGCCGGCACAATGGGCTTTGGTTTGCCAGCTGCTATTGGCGCGCAAGTGGGACAACCAAATAAAAAGGTTGTCTTAATTGTTGGTGATGGGGGCTTACAAATGACGGCCCATGAATTATTGCTTATCAAACAATATAAGTTGCCAGTAAAAGTTGTTTTACTAAATAATTCTTATTTGGGCATGGTGCGACAATGGCAGGAATTATTCAATGATAAACGGTATTCCTTCGTTGATTTATCCGTGAACCCTGATTTCCAAACCTTGGCTGCTGCTTATGGTGTACGCAGTGTTAAAGTGGAAGGACAACATGATTTAAAGGCAAAATTACAAGCGGAACTTGAATCTGATGAAGGCGTATTAATTGAATGTATCGTAGAGCGTGAAGAGAATGTGTATCCTATGATTCCAGCTGGTATGACTGTAGGGGATATGCGTGGCGCAAAGGGGGTGGCCGACGATGGCGAATGAACATCAAATCTTAGTGATTACTAAAAATACACCAGGTATTGGTGCTCGCGTGTTAGCGTTGTTTAACCGTCGTGGCTACTCTGTAAAAAAGATGACTTCTGGGGTTACCGTCCAATCAGGCTATGCGCGGATGACGTTGACTGTAGATGCAGATAGTAATACATTAGATCAAATTCAAAAACAAATTTATAAAATTATTGATGTTGTTAAAGTAAAAGTGTTTCCTAAAACGGATGTAGTTCGACGTGAACTGATGCTCCTTAAAGTAAAAGCGGACGATCAAACGCGGTCGCAAATTGTACAAATTGCCAATATTTACCGTGGTAATGTATTGGATGTAGGGCCAAGTTCATTGATTATTGAGCTGACTGGTGATGAGGAAAAGCTCCGTGGTTTTATTGATATTATGAAGCCTTATGGAGTGCTTGAAATGGCTAAAACGGGCGTGACGGCTATGAGTCGAGGCGAACGATTATAAGCATAGAGTAAGAGGATATATTTATTATTATTCTACGACGGACGTAATTAATAGCGTGATTCGTTGAGGATAGGTTAGCTAGTTAACTAGCAGAGAGAGAGGAATTATTATGGCAGGAACTATCTATGGTGCAACAGTGTATTATGATGCAGATTGTAATTTGGACGTATTAAAAGGTAAAAAAATTACCGTTCTAGGTTATGGCTCACAAGGTCATGCCCATGCTCTTAATTTAAAAGAAAGTGGTATGGATGTAACTGTAGGGCTTCGTGAAGGCTCTAAATCGTGGCAAGTAGCAGAAAAAGACGGTCTTCCCATTAAGACCACCGCAGAAGCTGTTAAAGATGCTGATGTAGTTATGGTATTAATTCCTGATGAATTGCAGGCTGAAACTTATGAAAAGGATATTGCACCTAATTTAAAACAAGGTGTATATCTTGGGTTTGCTCATGGCTTTAATGTGCATTATAAAAAAATTGTGCCACCAGCTGATGCCAATGTATTCATGGTAGCCCCTAAAGGACCGGGCCATCTTGTACGCCGTACCTTCCAAGAGGGCAGTGGTGTGCCTAGCTTATATGCAGTTGAAAAAGATCCATCTGGCGACACAAAAGAGTTGGCGCTTGCTTGGGCTACAGGCATTGGCGCGGGGCGTGCGGGTATTTTAGGTACGACGTTCCGAGAAGAAACAGAAACAGATTTATTTGGTGAACAAGCAGTTCTTTGCGGTGGTATTTGTGAATTAATGCAAGCTGGTTTTGAAACGTTGACAAAAGCTGGTTATCATCCAGTAAATGCTTATTTTGAATGCGTTCATGAAATGAAATTGATTGTTGACCTTATTTATGAAGGTGGTTTCCATACTATGCGCAGTTCTATTTCAAATACAGCGGAATATGGTGATTATGCTACAGGTACTAAATTAATCACAGAAGATACGCGCAAAGAAATGGAACAAGTATTGGCGGATATTCAGTCAGGGGATTTTGCTGATGAATTCTTAGCCGATTATAAGGACGGTTTTAAGAAATTATATGCGCGCCGTGAAAAAGCAGCTAATCATGAATCTGAAAAAGTGGGAGCTGAACTTCGTGGCTTAATGTCTTGGATTAAAAAATAAAATATCTCCTGTAAAAGGGAACACAAATGAAATTTAATTTGTGTTCCCTTTGTGTTTATGGGGTGAAAATTTTAATAAAGAAAATCTTTATGCATTTCTAACTGATGTGTTACAATAAAAGACGATAAAAGATGATTTTCGTTCGTAACAACACGATTTGTTGGAGGTTATATGCAGGATATAGTAGTTGGTGGCTTATACCGTCATTTTAAAGGGATGTATTATTACGTAAAAGATATTGCTATCCATTCAGAAACAGGCGAGCCTTTCGTGGTATATCAACAATTATATGGTGAGCGAAAGACGTATATTCGTCCATTAGGTATGTTTGCGAGTCCTGTTGATCATGAAAAATATCCTGAGGTACAGCAAAAAGAACGTTTTAAATTGATGTCAGGTCGTGATAAAGGGTAAAAATTAATCGAGTATGATAGGAGGCATGGATGAAAAAGAAATTTTTCTTTTTTGACATTGATAATACATTGGCTGTTTGGCCAGATGGCGTTATTCCGGCGAGTGCGCAAGAAACGTTGGATACATTAAGAGCTAATGGCCATCGAGTAGCTTTGGCGACGGGGCGTCTACAAAAAGATGCGCAACGATTTGCAGAGTTAGCCCGTGTTACTGATTTTGTGGCTGATGGGGGCAAAAGCGTTACGATTAATAATGAAATTGTATTTATGGAAGGCATGGATCGTGAAGCTTGTGTCAAGTATTTGTCTCATTTAGATGAGCTTGGTTTACATTGGGCGGTTACAGATGTGAATGAATTGGTGCGTGTGACCCCTTATGAAGATGTGCTACAGTGGCATCCAGATTGGGATGTATTTAAAACTATATATGATCCAGCCTTTGATTATCGACAGGTAAAGCATTTTTATAAAATTTATGCCTTTATGACACCCGAGCAAGAAGCAAGTAAACAAGTGGTTCATATGACGAAGGATTTGATTCGCTATGGAGAGAATTGTATTCTCTTTGAACCAATGGCTAAAGCAGACGGTGTGCGTCGTATGATTGCTCATTATGGTATGGAGCCAGCCGATGTAGTTGTTTTTGGTGATGGCTATAATGATTTATCCATGTTCAGTTCAGAGTGGCTTAATATTGCCATGGGCAATGCTCGTGAGGAATTAAAGGCGGCAGCTGATTATATTACCTCTGATTGTAAGCGAGATGGTATCTATGAAGCGTGCAAAAATTTTGGCTGGATTTAAGTTGTTGCCCTAGCGTAATTTAATAGCTTATGTTATAATGAAATGTCAAAAGTACCGCTCATATTGTTTGTGAGCGGTTTTTCATATATAGGAGATACGAATGAAACTAATAAAACAGTATGGGAATTGGCGACGTTTGTGTACCGCCGGGCTATTGGGTGTAGCTCTATTAGTAACGAGTGCTTGTGGTGCGGCTCAGACGGATAACACGGATGCGGCTAAACAGGGAAACACAGCTACAGCGCAAGTAAAAACTTTGCAAGCCCCTAATTTAGATAATACGCCAGTAAAAGATCATTATGCTGTGTTTGAAACATCAGAAGGGACTTTTAAAGTTCGTCTGTTTGGAACTAAGACACCGATTACAGTTAAAAACTTTGATTATTTAGTTAATCAAGGCTACTATAAAGATTTAACCTTCCACCGAGTTATTGATGATTTTATGATTCAAGGTGGTGATGATGGGAAAGGTGGGCCAGGCTATACCATTCCTGATGAATTTGTAAATGATTTGCATTTTAATAGAATGGGCCTTTTGGCGATGGCGAATCGAGGTCCTGATACAGGGGGCGCTCAATTTTTTATTACTTTAGGACCGACTCCATGGTTAGATAATAAACATACGATTTTCGGTATGGTTACACAAGGTATGGATGTAGTGGCTAAAATTGGTAAAGTAGCCACGGATAAGAAGGATAAACCGATTGAGCCAGTGGTGATTAAGTCCATTACCTTAGAACCGATTACGGATACACAAGGTAGTGCTAAATGAGGTGCTTATGAGTAAGGACGCCTTTTATACCTACATGGTAGAATGTGCTGATGGTTCTTTGTATACGGGTTGGACCATGGATTTGGTACAACGGGTAGAGAAACACAATGGTGAAATTCCTGGTGGCGCTAAGTATACACGGGCACGTAGGCCAGTTAAATTAGTATGGTATACATCATTTCAGCGTAAGCAAGACGCTCAATCTATGGAATATCAAGTGAAGCGCATGCCAAGAAATCAAAAAAGAGCCTTAGTCGTAGCTTTTGCTAAAGCACATCCTGAGGCTATTGAACAACTTATGACAGAGGCTAAGTCAGGTAGTGAGATGGGCCAAAAATCGGAAGGGAATCTTGGAGAATAGGCTTGGATTTGGGGAAAGAAATTTCTTAAACTTCCTTGTTTTCTATGGTATAATGAACTGATGTATAGTTTATCAAAATAAGCTATGAAGTGAGTTGTAAAAACGCGGAAGGAGGACTTCGATGAAGCGCGTTTTAGTTGGCGTGAAAAGCACGCAACGTGATGCTGACGGGAAAGACGCGGTCATTGAAATGGTTTCTCCCGGTGAATATCACGAAAAAAATGATACAAAATATATTATGTATAGTGAAACCGAACTATCTGGGATGGAGGGTTCACATACAACCATAAAATTGAAACCTCATTCCATTGTGTTAATTCGTAATGGGAAGGTATCTATGCGTCATGAGTATGTTCTTGGTGAAACGCGCCAAACAGTATATGAAACGCCTTTTGGGGAGTTGCATATGGCATTTAAAACTCATGAGTTAGATGCAACGTTACAAGATGGAATTGGTTCAATTCATTTAGGCTATGACATTTCTGTTGGTGGTGAATGGCAATATTACAACCAACTAGATATTAATTTACAGGAGGACTTAGAGTATGGAACTAAAGGACAAGCTCAAGCAAGGAATTGAGGCTGCATTAGCAAAAGCGTTGGCTGCGGGCACATTGCCAGAAGGGACATACCCTGAAGTTGTGCTAGAAGTGCCACCACAGAAAGAATTTGGTGATTTCTCTACGAATATTGCTATGCAGTCTGCCCGAGTTGCTCATATGAATCCAGCTGCTATTGCAGATATTATCATTGCTAATATGGACTATGATTGGTTAGAAAAGGCAGAAAAAGCAGGGGCAGGCTTTATCAATTTCTTCTTAAAAAATGATATGGTGTATGACACTTTGAAATCAGTGTTAGAACAAGGTATTTGCTATGGTACTCAGCCAGTGCGTGAAGATGATACCATTCAAGTAGAATATGTAAGTGCGAATCCTACGGGGCCACTTCATGTAGGTCATGGTCGTGGGGCTGCTTATGGGAGCGCTCTTGTTAATCTATTGCGGGCTGCTGGTTATAAAGTAGAATCAGAGTATTATATTAATGATGCCGGTAATCAGATTGATAATTTAGCCAAATCAATTAATGCTCGCTATTTAGAATTACTAGATATGAAGAATGAATTCCCAGAAAATGGGTATCATGGTCAAGATATTGTAGAAACAGCACAAAGCATTATTAACTGGCGTGGCGATTTCTTTGCTATTTTATCTGATGAAGAACGGTTGCCATTCTTTAAAGAATTTGGTTTGACAGAAAAATTAAATGCTTTGCGTGTAAGCCTTCGTAATTTCAATGTAGAATTTGACCGTTGGTTTAGTGAACGTTCCTTGCATAAGAGTGGGGAAGTTAATAAAGCGGTGCAGTTCTTAAAAGATACGGGCGATGTATATGAAAAAGATGGTGCTTTGTGGTTTGCCTCCACTCATTATGGCGATGACAAAGACCGTGTAGTCATTCGTGAAAATGGCGAACCTACCTATTTAGCATCAGATATTGCGTATCACCGTAATAAATTTGAACGGGGCTTCCAAAAAATGATTAATATTTGGGGCGCTGATCATCATGGCTATGTAGCACGTGTAAAAGCTTCGATGGAAGCGTTAGGCTATAATCCAAATCGTTTGGAAATTCTCTTATTGCAGATGGTAGCTTTATATCGTGATGGGGAGCTTGTTAAAATGTCGAAGCGTACTGGCCAGTCAGTAACGCTTGATGAATTGATTGAAGAAGTAGGCGTTGATGCGGCTCGTTATTTCTTCCTTATGCGTTCCTTGGATAGCCAATTGGATTTTGATATTAATTTGGCCGCCTCTAAGAGCAATGATAATCCTGTATATTATATTCAATATGCCCATGCACGTATCCATAGTATTTTCAATCAAGTGAAAGAAGCTGGCATTGAATATGGTGATTGGACAGGTGTTAAATTTGATACCTTAACAAGTGAGTTGGAATTAGATATTATCAAGAAATTAGGGGCGTATCCAGAAGAAGTTCGTTCTGCTGCTGAACATCGCGCACCTCATCGTATTGCTCGCTATCTCTATGACTTGGCTAGTTTATTCCATTCATTCTATAAACGAGGCCGTATCATGGGCGTAGATAGTGATTTACAACAAGCTCGCTTAGGTTTGATTACTGCGATTGCAGCCGTTTTACACAATGGATTAGATATCTTGGGGATTTCAGCACCTGAAAAGATGTAAGCGTTTGAAAAGAGGTAGCTTTTAGGCGTTTAAGGCATAAGCGAAAGCTTGTAACATTAGTTTTTAAAAACTGTCGCAGTGCGGCGATAGTGTGTATATACCATTCATAGCTTTGGGAGGAATCATGGCAACAAAGTATATTTTCGTAACGGGTGGGGTTGTTTCTTCATTAGGTAAAGGTATTACAGCAGCGTCCTTAGGTCGTTTGCTTAAGAATCGTGGTCTAAATGTTACGATTCAGAAATTTGACCCTTATATCAACATTGACCCTGGTACGATGAGCCCATATCAACATGGGGAAGTGTTCGTTACTGATGATGGAGCAGAAACGGATCTTGACCTTGGTCATTATGAACGTTTTATTGATATTAACTTGGGGAAACGTTCTAATGTAACAGCTGGTAAAGTATATTGGTCTGTTATTAATAAAGAACGTAAAGGTGACTATTTAGGTGGCACTGTTCAAGTTATTCCACATATTACGAATGAAATTAAACAAAACGTATATCGTGTAGGTAAAGAAGATAATGCTGATGTAGTTATTACTGAAATCGGTGGTACCGTTGGTGACATTGAAAGCTTACCATTCTTGGAAGCCATTCGTCAGGTAAAAAAAGAAGTAGGCCGTAATGATGTACTTTACATTCACGTTACGTTAGTGCCTTATATTAGCGCAGCTGGTGAGTTGAAAACAAAACCGACACAACATAGTGTTAAAGAATTACGTAGTATCGGTATTCAACCAGATATCATCGTATGCCGTACAGAAAAACACATTTCTGATGAAATGAAAGAAAAATTAGCGTTATTCTGTGATATTGATCCAGATGCAGTTATTGAAAACCGTACTTGTAATACGATTTACGAAGTGCCATTGATGATGCAAGAAGAAGGTCTTGATGATATTGTAGTTAAAAAATTACAATTGCCAGAAGTGCCAGCTGATATGGAAGCTTGGAAAGAAATGGTAGCTAAGATTCTTCAACCAAATAAAGAGATTACCGTAGCTTTAGTTGGTAAATATGTAGCCCTTCATGATGCGTACCTCAGCGTGGCTGAAGCGTTAACGCATGCAGGGATTGCAACGGATACAAAAGTTAACATTAAATGGGTAGATGCTGAAGAATTAGAAGAAAATGACTGCGATGTAACAGAAATCTATAAAGACGTAGATGGCATTGTGGTACCAGGTGGCTTTGGCTATCGTGGGGTAGAAGGCAAAATCCGCACAATTCAGTATGCCCGTGAACATAAAGTGCCATATCTTGGTTTATGCTTAGGCATGCAGTCCGCTGTTATGGAATTTGCTCGCCACGTTGCAGGATTAGAAGATGCTAATTCTACGGAATTTGATGAAAGCGTAGCAAACCCAGTTATTGACTTAATGCCAGATCAAGTGGATGTGGATCAAAAAGGTGGCACTATGCGCCTTGGTGTATATCCATGTAAAACAGTGGAAGGTACTAAAGTACGGGAAGCGTATGGGGAAGACTTAATTTATGAGCGCCATCGTCATCGTTATGAATTTAATAATGCATTCCGTCAATTATTGACAGAAAAAGGCTTGATTATTAGTGGTACATCCCCAGATAATCGTTTAGTAGAATGTGTGGAAGTGGCTGATCATCCTTGGTTTGTAGGAGTTCAGTTCCATCCAGAATTAAAATCTCGTCCAACTAAAGCACATCCATTATTTAAAGGCTTTGTTGATGCTATTTTAAAACTTAAAGGTATGTAGTTGTGCGTAAAACTGTACGCACAGCGCGTTACCAGCAAATTGCGGCTGATGTAGCTGGTAAAATCGTATCGGGTGGCTACAAGGAAGGGGAGCGTATTTTTGCGCGCTCTGCCTTGTCTGTCCATTATGGAGTATCCCCTGAAACCTCGCGCCGTGCCATAGCTTTATTAGCTGATTTAGGCATTGTTGAGGTAACTAAGGGCAGTGGTTGCACTGTTTTATCAAAAGAAAAAGCCGAGCAATTTCGTATGCAGTTTAATGATTTTGACTCAGTTGATTCATTGCGTCGTGATTTAGACCAGCAAATTGAATCACAGATTAAATCGATGCAGGTGCTAAAAGATACCATGCAGCGATTAAGTGAATCAGTGGGACATTATCAGTATAAAAATCCTTTGCAACCTATGAAGATGGCCATTACTGAAGAGTGCCGTTATTTAGGACAGTCTATTGGCTCTATTCAATTATGGCAACATACAGGGATTACGATTGTGGCCATTGAGTCGCAAGATAAGACTATGACTATATCCCCAGGGCCATATGCTACCTTTACGGCTGGAGAGGAAATTTATTTTATTGGGCCTGCTGATAGTTGGCCTCGATTGAAACGATTTTTATATAGTGAAAACAAGGAAGAGGAAATATAGCTTCTTGTTTATAAATTTTATACAACATAACACAAGTGAGCGCTCAACAGTGGTTGGGCGCTTTTTTGTATGCACTAGATTATAGACAGTGATTATGCATTAAGGTAATAAAAATTATTCTATATTTATAAAAGTCGATATTTGACCAAAGTAACAACTTGGTGATATAATTAGGTTGTCACTTGAAGAAGGGGCAAAATATATAGTTTTAATTAATCCATATAATACGTGAGTTTATATATGTGTAAGCAGCCTGAGGTGACTGCTCATACATAAAAATATATAGTAAGTAAGCGTATTAACAGTTGTAGTTATTATAGCGTGCAGTTAATAGATGTGAGTTGTAGTATTGATTGTAAAAGGCTGTAAGAACTAGAACTGTTAGTTTTTTTAGGGAGGTCTTACATGATTGAAATTAAAAATGTAAAAAAACGCTATGGCAAAAAAGAAGTATTACATGATATTACCTTATCTATCCCTGATGGTGAAATCGTTTCCCTTATCGGTGGTAGTGGTTGCGGTAAATCAACATTACTTAAAATGATTAATCGCTTGATTCCAATTACGGGTGGCGATATTTATGTAAATGGCGAAAATGTTCATGATATAGAACCAGTAGCATTACGCCGTAAAATTGGTTATGTTATCCAGCAAACCGGCTTATTTCCGCATATGACAATTCGTAAAAATTTAGAATTGGTTATGAATCTTCATAATATGCCGCAAGAAGGACGTGCTGAAAAAATTAATGAAATGATGGACTTGGTTGATTTATCCCGTGATTTATTAGATCGATATCCCATTGAATTATCTGGTGGTCAGCAACAACGTGTAGGGGTAGCCCGTGCACTTATCGTAGATCCCGATGTTATTTTAATGGACGAACCATTCTCGGCGATTGACCCTATTACTCGTGTATCCTTACAGGATGAATTGCGTAGTTTACAAGAGACTTTGAAAAAAACTATCGTATTCGTAACTCATGATATGGACGAAGCCATTAAGATTTCTGACCGTATTTGTTTGATGCGTGAAGGGCATGTAGAACAGTATGATACACCAGAGCAGATTTTACGAAATCCAGCTACTGAATATGTAGAAAGCTTTATCGGTAAAAACCGCATTTGGAACTCGCCAGAGTTTATTAAAGCCGAAGATATTATGATAGAAGCAACCAATACAGCCTATCCAACCGATAGTTTGTTGCGTTGTATGAAAAAAATTAAAGATATACCTCAAGACTTTTTAATCGTTATTGATCGTGGCACCCGCCGTTTCAGAGGCCTTGTTAATGCTCGTATGATTCGTGAGCAAGATAGTTTACAAGGGCCTGTTAGTGAAATTATGGCACAGCCTCAGAAGGTGGCTCATATCGGTGATTCCTTATTGGAAATTGTTGAAACAATTCAAACCTTGCACCGTCCGTATATGCTAGTTTTAGATGATTCGGAACGTTTAGCAGGCGTTATTACTCAAAGTAGCTTAATTACTACTTTAGGGAGCCAGTATGTAGATGATGCGGAGGTAATATAATTGAGTATATTTAGTTATATGTTTGAAAATACAGATCAGATTATGCGTCTTTTGTTAGAGCATATTCAGTTGACTGCCATTGCCGTAGGTCTTGCGATTATTGTAGGCTTGCCGCTTGGTATTTTAATTAGTTATGTAAAACCCCTTAATAAACCTGTTATGGGGGCAACCAATTTAATTCAGGCCGTGCCTAGTATGGCTCTATTAGGTTTTGCGATTCCTCTATTAGGGATTGGTACTTTGCCGTCGGTCATTGTAGTATTCCTATACTCTCTATTGCCAATCGTAAAGAATACTTACATTGGTATTAGCCAGATTTCACCAGGGACGATTGAAGCCGCCCGTGGTATCGGTTTAACGCGTCAGCAAATTTTGTGGAAAGTACAGTTGCCGTTGACGTTGCCTATGTTGATGGCTGGTGTTCGTATTTCTGCCGTAACAGCAGTCGGTCTTATGACAATAGCGGCCTTTATCGGAGCTGGTGGTTTAGGTTTCTTAGTGTTTAGTGGTATTAGTTCCGTCAATAATGGTATGATTTTGGCCGGTGCGATTCCAGCCTGTATTTTAGCCTTAGTTATTGACTGGGTATTATCTCAAGTAGAGTCTTTGGTAACGCCTGTAAGTTTACAGCCAGAATTATTAAAAACTAGAGCTACGCTTACAGCGAAACGTCGTCGTCAAAAGTGGAGCGTCGGTATTGTTGTAGCTTTGTTAGTTGTTATGTTTGGTAACAATGTATACAGTAGTTTTGTCAAAGATCCAAATACTATCCGAATTGGTAGTAAGCAGTTTACAGAGCAGTTAGTGCTTGGTAATATGTTATCTGAAATGATTGAAAAAAATACTGATATTAAAGTAGAAAGTCATTTAGGCGCTGGTGGTACGCAGGTGTTATTTAATGCCATGGAAAAAGGCGATATTGATGCCTACATTGATTATACTGGTACAGCGTATGTAGATATTTTGAAACATGATCCTATTAATGATGCAGAGCAAGTATATAATACGTCTAAGCAAGAATTAGCGGATAAACATAAGATTGCTTTGTTGACGGCGGCACCATTTAGTAATACGTATACCTTAGCAGTAGATCCTAAAGTAGCCCAAGAATATAACTTGCATACGATGAGTGATTTGAGCCAAGTTGCTAGCTCTTTGAATGCAGGGACTACGCTTGAATTCTTAAATCGTCAAGATGGTTTATTAGGGGTACAAAAAGAATATGGATTTACCTTTAAAGATGCTAAAGGGATTGACGGCGCTACTCGTTATGTAGCATTAGCTAGTGGTGACGTGCAGGTTGTAGATGCTTTTTCTACGGATGGTTTGTTGAAAAAGTATAACTTAACAGTACTAGAGGATGACAAAGGGGTATTCCCGCCATATTATGGTGTACCTTTGGTTCGTGAAGAAACATTAGAAGCCCATCCTGAATTAAAAGGTGTTATTGACCGTATGATGGCAACCTTAGATACAGAAACTATGCGTGAGTTGAATTATCAAGTAGACGTAGAGCATAAGAACCCTAAAGAAGTAGCTCATAACTTTTTAGTAGCTAAAGGTTTAATCAAATAATAAATAGTATATAAGTAGTATGATTCAGTTAAAATTGAGTTGATTTAATTTGAAATCAGTGAAACTACAGATAATAGCTATATTGGTGGCGATAAGATAAAAGTATCTTATCGCCATTTTTCATAGTTTGCATAATAGATTTTCTAATTTAGATTGATTTTTTTCGTTGTATAGTGTATGATGAATATATAATCAATATAGATTATTTGTTGTTAACAACTATCAATTAAAAATTATTAATTGGTAGCTTATGATGTTATAGTAGATAATAAGGAGTGACTCACACATGGCAATTATTGGTAAAGAACTTCCAGAATTTTCCTTACAGGGTTTCAGAAATCCAGATGTAGTAACCGTAACTAAAGCAGATGTTGTTGGTAAATGGAGCGTATTCGTATTCTATCCAGCTGACTTCACATTTGTTTGCCCTACAGAACTTGAAGATTTACAATCTCATTATGCAGAATTACAGGAAATGGGCGTAGAAGTATTCTCCGTATCCGTTGACTCTGAATTCGTACATAAAGCATGGGCTGATGCATCTCCTAACATCGCTAAAATTCAGTACACTATGTTGGCTGACCAAAAACATGAATTAGCTGATTTCTTTGAAACTTTCTCCGAAGAAGATGGCCGTGCTTATCGTGGCTCCTTCGTAGTTAACCCAGAAGGTAAAGTAGAAACAGCTGAAATCCATAACATGGGCATTGGCCGCTCCGCTGACGAATTAGTTCGTAAAGTGCAGGCTGCTCAGTTCGTAGCAAAACATGGTGATCAGGTTTGTCCAGCAAAATGGAAACCAGGTGCTGATACTTTAAAACCAGGTTTGGACTTAGTAGGTAAACTATAATATAAATAAGTGGTTAGTGCGTCCCTCCCCCTTTGCACTAACTACTGTCATAGATTAGTTTAATCCCTTTTCCTCAAAAAACCGGCGGTGCGAGAGCTTCTCGACCGCTGGTTTTTTCTATCTGGCTGTTCATAATTTTTTATCGGCTCTTATAATTAGTTAGGTGACTGATAAATGGATTGTTATTTAAAATTTTGATAACCTTGTGTGTGATAGGGAGTAAAACTTGATTAATTAAGTATTATGAATTAGAATTTTTATTCATGATTATTATCAAAAACTTGGTGAATTGAAATTATTAGATTTATTGAGGAATTTAGTATATAATATATTACATAGAATAAGGTTAAAGGAATGAAAAGCTAGGGTTTAGTAAAAGGAGTATTGGGTATGGAAGTATCATACGAGAGATTGGCGAGTATTTTTAAGGCGTTAAGTGATGAGACTAGATTGCATATAATCGACATGTTGTCATGTAATGAATTATGTGCTTGCGACATTTTAGCAAGTTTTAATCTGTTTCAATCCACGTTGAGCTATCATATGAAAATTCTCATTGATGCCGGTGTTGTAAATTCACAGCGTAATGGTTTATGGACACGGTATTCAATTAATGAAACTACGTTTGATGAGTTAGTAAAAATTCTGCCTGAGTTATATAAAACTAAAGATGAATGTATTTGTGCTCAGATTAAATACTGTCGCTTAGAAGATAAGCCAGAATAATAGGAGTAACTATGAGACGTTGGATTATGCATGTGGATATGGATGCTTTTTATGCATCAGTGGAACAACGTGATAATCCTGAGTATAGAGGCCGCCCGGTAATCGTTGGCGGCCTTTCTTCGCGTGGTGTAGTAGCTACGGCCTCTTATGAAGCTCGTAAAATGGGGGTTCATTCTGCTATGAGTATGGTAAAGGCCAAGGAACTATGTCCGGAGGGGATTTATTTACGACCACGATTTGCTGCCTATTATGCTATTTCAGAGCAAGTCCATGAAATAATGCACCGCTATACGCCTTATATTGAGCCCTTATCCTTAGACGAAGCTTTTTTAGATGTTACGGGACTCCATGGTCGCTTTACAGGCCCTTACGCCTTAGGTAAAGCAATTAAAGAAGACATTTGGAAGGCTACCGGTTTGGTGGCCTCTGTAGGGGTGGCGCCTAATAAATATTTGGCGAAATTAGCCTCAGATATTAAGAAGCCCAATGGCCTTGTGGTGGTTCCCTATGGTAAAGAGGCAGAATTTGTGGCTCCATTACCAGTCAAACGCTTATGGGGCGTTGGGCGTCATATGGCAAAGCGCTTACAGGAGGCAGGCTATTATAAAATTGGTCAATTGGCAGCCTTGCCGGATGAACAAGCATTGAAGCCTATTGTGGGTAATCAAGCTAAGCGATTATATGATATGGCACGTGGTTTGGATGACAGGCCTGTTGAATATGAACGACAGGTACATTCCATTGGCAATGAATTGACCTATGAGGAGGATTTAGTAGATCCTCAAATTATTAATCAAGAATGGTATTTTTTTGCTCATAAAGTCGCTAAGCGTTTGCGCCAGCAAAATTTGAAAGGTCGTACCATTGCTATAAAGGTTAGGTTTAATGATTTTGAAACGTTGAGCCGCCAAAAACGAATTGAAGTGCCAACAGATAATGAAGAAACACTGTACCGAGTAGGTATGATGTTGTATAATAAACTCAATATAAATAAACCAATTCGCTTATTAGGTCTTACGGTCAGTGATTTTGCTGGTGCATTGGGGCAGACATCTCTATTTGAGGAGGAGACGTTTCAGGAAGAACTGGCAAGAGCGATGGATGGGCTAGAAGCGAAATTTGGTGAAGGGATTGTTATGAAGGGGGCTCTTTGGCAACGGGCTACCCAACAGAAGAGAGAGGAAGAGAATCACAATGAAACATTTTAAATTAAAATATGGCCGTGGCTATGTAGAGTTTGATTTGCCAACACAAGAGGTATTAAATGTAGTGGAAGGGGCCGAATATCCAGCCCTTGAAGATATGAGCAGTGCGTTAGTTGAAAGCTTGAATAATCCTACGGGAACAGCTCCTTTAAAGGATATTGTTCAACCTGATGAATCAGTTTGTATAGTTGTATCAGATATTACGCGCGCTTGGATTGGCTATCAGAAGTTCTTGCCAACTTTATTAAACTACTTGAATGAGGCAGGCGTGCCAGATGAAAAGATTTTCTTGTTGATTGCCTATGGGGCTCATCGTTTACAAACAGAAGCCGAATCTCGCGCTGAATTTGGGGATGAAGTTGTAGATCGCGTTCGTATTGAACATAGTAGTGGCATTAATCCAGACAGCAAATTCCGTCGTTTAGGTGTAACTAGTCATGGTGTACCAATTGAAGTCAATGAGTTAGCACTTGATGCAGATCGCCTCATTTTAACAGGGGGCTGTGTATATCATTTAATGGCTGGCTTTGGTGGTGGTCGCAAAGCGATTTTACCAGGTATTTCCTCCTATGAAGCAATTCAAAAGAACCATTGTTTATGTTTACGTGACAATGTGGGGGAAGGTACTAATCCTGAAATTGTGAGCGGTAATATTAGCCATAATATTATGCATGATGACCAAAGAGAACATGGTTGTGCTGTAGAGGCTGACTTCCTAATCAATACAGTGGCTAATACAGAAGGCAAAGTGGCTAAGTTTGTTTGTGGTCACTGGGAAGATGCATGGCTTGAAGGCACTCAATTAGTTGAAAAAATTTATGGTGTTGATATTAATGGATTAGCAGATTGTGTCATTGCTACGGCTGGTGGCTATCCAAAAGATATAAACTTATATCAAGGGGTTAAAACACAGGTTAATGCCGTAGGCGCATGTAAACCAGGTGGTGTTGTTATCTTGTTGATGGAATTAGATGACATTGCTGAGCCAGCTGAATTTATTGATTGGTTTGAAACTCGTGATCTTCGTGAGCGTGAAATCAAACTTCGCAATGGCTTTACCGTACCAGGGTTTATTTCTTTACATTTAGGTGAAGACTTCCAAAAATATCATCATATTTTAGTTACTAAGCCTGAAAATAAAGAAACTTGTGATCGAGTGGGAATCGATGTTGTTACGTCCATCGATGATGCCTTGGCTCATGCGGCGAAGATTTTAGGTCGTGAAGATTACACAGTTAACATAATGCCGTTGGCAAGTAATACGGTGCCTATGTTGAAAAAATAGAAGCAGTACGTAAGACTTTTAGTTGTTAGTAATATTGTGATAGCACGTTTTCTTGTAAAAGATAGGAGCTGGGAATATGCATAATCGTCATGGCATTATTGGTAAGTCCGTTATTGATTCAGTTCGTCGTTCGTTACAAAATAAGTATGCCGAGGATCGTCACATTCAACAAATGATTGAAGAGTTGGATGCAACCGATGATTTGACATATGAAGAGTTACATATTACAAAGCAAGCCTATGAAGAAGTAAAGTCTCGTTTATTTTATACGGCTTTGTTAGATAGTTTGTGGCAAGAAATCAGTGAAACGCAGGATTTATTAGCACAACTTCACGTATATGATTCCCTAGAAGACGAGTTCCAAAGTCAAGGTGAGGAATTAACTAGTGAAGAGTTGGATATTGATCAAGTGGATTTGGATGATGTGGATGTAACCGAGCGCCCTCTTGCGCTTCGCCAGACTAGTGCTGTGGCAGCGCGTCAAGCTGGTACGGTAGCAGCTCGACAAGAGGGGACTGTAGTAGCACAGTCTGATGGTGAAACACTAAGTTCGGTTAATTCTAAAGCGAATACAACCAACCCTAATTTAACAAATTCTAAATCCGCTACCTCAGGGGTGTCATCAGCTAATCCCCTTCATGATACAGAAGTACCATGGGCGCCATTAACACAAGGTCGTGATGAGGCTAGTGATTTAGCTGTTGATAACGCTGTAGAGGGCACTAATGCAGTTATTAATGCAAAAGCGGCTACTGCTAGCTCAGTTGCTGAGTCAGATACTCAGTCTTCAAAAACAGAAACATCTGATGTGGTAAAAAATAGTTCTAAAGCTGCAAAGGCTGATGTAGTGAATGATTCCTCTAAAACTTCTGAAGCGATTGAAGATAGCACTGAAGAAACGGGCTTCCCTACTGGGGAGATTTTCTTGCAAGACATTTTTAATATGTTGAGTAAGGGTCTTAATAAAGGGGAATCAGTGCAAGCTACGATTGAAGACTTGATGCAACATACTGAATGGAAAGAGTTTAAAAAGTTAGCTAAACAGGCTAAAAAATCTATTAAAAAAGCTCAAAAATCAGCAAAAAAAGAAGCGAAAAAATTAGCTAAAGATGCTAAAAAAGAAAGTAAAAAAGCTTTGAAAAAAGCAAAACATGCTAAACAGGATGTAGAAGCTCGTAGTGAGGAATGGTATCAAGATTTTGATGCGGCAAGTGAAGAGTTGGCTAAAGAGGTTAAAGCCTCAACGGAGCAGGTAAAGGAAAAAACTTATGAAACTGTAGAGGCTACAAAATTAAAAGCCTCAGAAGTGTTACAGACTGCAGAAGAAAAAACAGGTGAAGTAAAAGCTAATGTTGAGGGCGTTGCAACGCAAGTGAAACAAAAGGCTAGCGAAGTGAAGGATACTGTACAAGATTTAGGTCGTTCAGCAGTTCTTCAAGTATTGGATATTGTGGAATCAGCCATCCAAAAAAAGCCAAAAAAGTAAATGACCTTGGTGGGCATACTACAAAACGTGATGTTTATAAAAAGCAACTTACGTCGATCAAGGGTGGTTTTATTGGTGAGTTGATTCATGGAGTGTTAGCTGGTATATTTGCTAGGCCTAATACAAGTAGCAAACAAAATGAGGCTGAGCAGAGGGTTTCCGATATACGAGTACCTCAAGAACCTAAGAAGCAAAGTTTAAATGTTGAAAAATCTAGTAAATTTACTAGAACTGTTCAACCTGAGCAGGGGGCTGTTTTGCCGTTGACTGATGCTAAAGGGCGTTGCCAAGTGTGTAGCAACCATTGTAGACCAGTTAAACAGAATTGTAAAAAGCGGCAAAGAGCGTTGGCTAAACGAGGGTATTAACTATAAAACTTTAGTTATAAAAATTATAATAAAGAAAATAAATGAAGAAACTTCTTCTTCATTATTGCGAATTATGCAATAAAATATCGATAAACTTAGAAGTTTATTTATAAAAAATGTTGATGATATAAGAATTTTTTTAGCTCTGTGCAGCAAATCGAGATAAATTATCAATATTTTCTATGGATATTCTTTTATGCAATGTGAATATGTAAACACGAAAAATAACAAAACATTAAAAAATAATGAAAAAATTGTAAAAGAACTGTAAAATAATGATGTTATATTTCAAATATAATATATGTCAAAATATAGATTAATATAAATTACTTGTGTATAATGATATAGAGTTTATCTAAAAAAGTGAAATAAGAAATAAAATAAAGTAATAATTAATATATGATGAATATTTTGCTTTTTTGTATAAATGGTGTGTTGGATTTTAGTGAGTAATTTAAGTTTAAAAGATTTAAGGAATGGTAAGGTTTGTGTTTTTAGTAAGGAGTAAAGGGTTATGAAGAAAAAAACTACGTTAAGTGTTTTAGTGTTAATGGGACTAACAGCGACAACCTTAGGGAGTGTAGACGCAGCAAGTACAGGTGCTAAATTTTTAGGTATTGGCCCAACAAATCCCGAAATAAATTCAGGACAAAATTATAATGGTGACGGTGCCACTGGCGTTAATGCAGTGGCGATAGGTGTGAATGCATTAGCTACAGAAAAAGATAGTGTAGCTATAGGCTCTACTGCTAAGGTAAATAATGAGGGTGGTCCCGCTATAGGTGGTATTGCTATAGGTACTAATGCTCATTCTCATAATATGAGTAATGGCAATCATGAAAGTATAATTGTTTTTGGCCGAGATAAATCAGTACTTACTGGAGGTATTGCTATTGGTCAAGATACACATGCACGAATTGGCAATGTGGAATTGGGGAATCGCGACTATCGAGGGCAGATTGGTGATTTTGATTTTAGTACGGCTAATGGCAAAATCGGTGGAACAGCAATTGCTAATAATGGAAAATTAGCGAATTCAAATGTAACAACTGGCGTAGGTTCTACTACAGTGGGTGATAACTCATTTAATATGGGGAACTTCTCTAGTATCAATGGTTCCTATAATGTTATATCAAAAGCGTATGATAAGCCAACGGCATCTTGGGTTGGGAATCAGATAACTCGTGGTACGAATGCCCTTCATAATGCTGGGGCTGCTATTCAAGGTTTTGGCTCTAGTATTAGTGGCTCTTTAAATAGTATTGAAGGCAATGAAGAATTAAGTGCTAATATCTTTTCGTTGTTGGGTGGTTCTTCTGATCCTGTTTCAGGGCTTATGTATTCAGGGACGGCTTCTAATATTGTTGGGACAGCGAATCGTATTAATAAGAGTAATGGGGCACTGATTTTTGGTACGGGCAATGAAATAACTAATTCCTATATTACTCCAGATAGTCCTATCATAATGGACTCGCTTTCTACCAATGTGCCATTTTTAGGTACATTAACCTTAAATCCTACAGTAGCTAATAATTCAATTAAAGAATTAGCAGAAACGCTTCGCAAGTATTCTCAAGATAATCGCATGGGTTCTGTGGGGATTATTGGCGGTGCGAATAAAGCTGATTACGCCTTATTCTCTACTATTTCCGGGGTAGGCAATACCTTAACGGGGCGTGGTGTAGATACCAATTTTGTTTTGAATTCAAGAGATACTAAATTGACGGAAGCTATCAATGGAAATTCTTTTGCTGCTTTTAATGCCATTACCGGGTATGAAAACACTGGTAAAGCTGTATCTCATAGCTATATTAGTGGCTCCTATAATACTCTTGAAAATGCCGTGAAAAATGCTGTAATCGGTAATCATCAAACTCTTGCAGGCTCAGCAACTGAGGCTGTTGAAGGGAATATTATACTAGGCTTTAGAGATAAGAAAGACGAATCTGCTTTTGCTACTAGCTTAAAGAATTCAGTTGTTCTTGGTAATGAAACAGGTGCGACAGCTAATCAAGTGGTAGTTATAGGTCATAATGCTAAAGCTACTGTGGTTGATGGTGTAGCTTTAGGATCACAATCAGTGGCAGGAACTGCAGTTGGCGTAGCTGGCTATGATCCAGTAAAAGGGATACAATCAACTGAAACTGATAAAACTTGGAAGTCCACTTTAGGGGCTGTATCTGTAGGTAATGATACTAATACGCGTCAAATCACTAATTTGGCAGCTGGTATGGCACCTACCGATGCGGTCAATGTGGCTCAGCTTCAGGCCGTTAGAGGGCTGATTGTTAGTCCTACGATTTCTATCTTTAGCAAAGGGAGAGAAGCAGATAGCACATATAAAGAAGGCACGCCAGTAGTGACTAATCAGGCTGTTCATGGTATGATGTTTGACTTTGGTGATGGTTTATATGCGGAAGAAAAGGAAAATAGTGAAGGCAAAAAAGTTATTTTAGTTGGTGTGGATCAAAGCGTTATTAAGCCAGGTTCTCCAGGCAAAGATGGAACTGTAGTAGAAGTATCAAAAGATGAAAAAACTGGAGAAACTACTATTACCACTAATCCTAATACGGCTGAGGAAAAATCTGTTGTTGTAAAAGATGGAAAAGATGGTAAAGATGGAGTTAATGGTAAAGATGGTGCTTTTGACTTCTCAATTACAGCGGATAAAACAGTATTACCTATTACTGTGGCAAAAGATACACCGCACGTTCAAGTGCATGGCGATAATAATATTCAGACGACCGCTAATGGCAATACGTTAACTGTTAGTCTTGCTAAGGATATTACAGTTGATTCAGTTACAGCGAAGACAATTCAAGCAGAGGCGTATAAAGTAGGCGAGGCAACGTATATTAGTGAACAAGGTCTTAATGCTAATGATAAGATTATCAAGAATGTAGCGCCTGGCGAAGAGGCTAGTGATGCAGTGAATGTAGGACAGTTGCGTGAATTAAATAATACAGTGAGTCATTCTATTCATAAATTACAAAAAGATAGTAATCGTGCTGATGCTATGGGGGCTGCATTAGCTGCACTTAGTCCACTTCAGTATGATCCATTAGAACCAACACAAATCATGGCTGGTTATGGCTATTATGGCGGTGAGAATGCCTTTGCTTTAGGGCTTGCACATTATAAACATGAGTCCTTGTTATTCCGTGCCGGCGTAGCTATGAATGGTGGTAATAGTAAATTAATGGCTAATGCGGGGGTAACTTGGAAGTTTGGCGATAGTAAAAAAGAACGTGCTCTTGTAGAAGAATATCGTCAAGGTCCAATTTCTTCTAGCTATGTGTTGCAAGATAAATTGGCAATTTTAGAAGCTGAAAATATTCAGATGAAAGCAATGCATGAAAAATTAATAGCTGATTATACACAATTAGAAAAAGATAATGCAGATATGAAAGCTAAAATTGATATGTTAATGCAACGTATGGGGCTATAAGTAGATATTCTTTCAGTAATACTGAAAACTGGACTTTAATACATTATGAGGAGTTGTAAATGGGAAAGTTGCAAAAAAAGCAAAATCATTTGAATAAATTAATGGTAGCTAGTTTAGTATGTGGTGTATTTGGGACATACTTTGGCTCTACTGTATGGGGCGCTACTGTTACCTATGATGAGACTAAAAAGAATATCATTTTAGGCAATCAAATTTCTGATGCTGGTGGGGCAGGCAATACGGCCGTAAATGGCAAGTATAATTTTATTCGTGGTAATGGCAGAGCTGATAGTAGTAATAATTATGCTGGTTGGATTGGTGGAGATTTCAATACTGTTATTTCCGAACAAGTGGGCCGTGATAGAAGCGGAAAATATAATGTAAGTATAGGCGACTATGCACATGAAGTGTCCTCTGGTGATTTTAAATTTGCCATGGGCTATAAAGCAGGTATGACATCTAAAGGCAATTATAATTTTGCATTTGGTTCAGAAGCTGGCCACAATGTAACGGGGAATAATAATATTGCTTTAATGGATGGTGCTGGCAGTGACCTACAAAGTGTTACAACTGTTGAAAATGGTATAGCAAAATCTGAAGATAGTAATTATAACTTAGCTATAGGTTATCAAGCGGGCTCAGATTTAATAGGTAGTTTTAACTATGCCTTTGGCTCACAAACTGGTAAGCAAGTGCGGGGCAATGATAATGTAGCCTTTGGTGCGAAGGCAGGTACAAATGTTGTGGGAACCTCAAATTATGCTTTTGGTACAGATGCTGGTAAAGATGTAAATGGTGATGGTAACTATGCATTAGGGACTCAAGCAGGTCAAAATATTCGAAAATTTGTCAATACTGCTGGTGCTACCGGTCAATCTGTGGGCAATAATAATATAGCGTTAGGTAAGTTTTCTGGCTCGAATATTGTAGGTAATTTCAATGTGGGCATTGGTGAAAATGCAGGACGTTATGTAGGCTATGAAGCTAGCAGTTATGATGTGTCTAATGTAGATAGTTTTGGTGAGCCTCAAGTAAATGTGAAGGGGACCACTCTGGTTGATGGGGCAGAGCATAATATAGCATTAGGTTTTTCCTCAGGGAATTATGTAGCTGGTCAAGATAATTTCTCTGTAGGGGTTGCTGCTGGCAGTTATATTAAAGGTGACAGTAATGTGACCTTAGGCAAACACAGTGGTCAATTTGTTACTGGTGGCGAAAATATGACTTTTGGTGCTCGCGCTGGTGTATTTGTAACGGGCGATGATAATGTGGCCATCGGTGTGGAGTCTGGCCGATATATTCAGGGCGATAAAAACATAAGCATCGGCAGTCGTGCAGGAATTAATGATAATAGTGGACATACTGCTTTAGCTAAGAAATCTAATACAATTGCAATTGGCAATGACTCCAATTCTGAAGTAGCTACGGGTATAGCCATAGGATCTGAGGCTAAATCTAAGAAGTCAGGAGCCAGTGCTTTTGGTGCCAATGCTGAGGCTGTAGAAGAAGATTCCTTAGCATTAGGCGCTGGTGCAAGTGCTGGAGTAGCTAATTCCGTGGCTTTAGGCAGTGGATCAAGTATTGCGGCTAGTAAAACAGCTAATACTGCTGGTAATACTGAATATGGAGCGGCAACGATTAATTCCTTGGAGTTGACTTTTGCTGGTGGCAAGAGCAATGGCATTATTAGTGTAGGCAGTGTGGGGAATGAGCGGCGCATTCAACATGTAGCAGCGGGCCTTATTTCTGCTACATCGACTGATGCTATTAATGGATCACAGTTATATAGTGTAATTAATACAGTTACTACACCTACCATATCCTTGCGTTCTGCTGGTGTAAATGGCGGCAAAAATGCAGCCACTAGTTATACAGCAGGTACAAATGTGGTAACTAATGCAGCCATTCATGGTATGATCTTTGACTTTGGCGATGGTTTATATGCTGAAGAGAAACAAGGTATTGATGGCAAAAAAGTAATTTTTGTAGGGGTTGATGAAACGGCTATAAAAGCCGGTGCTGATGGGGCACCTGGCAAAGATGGCGTTACGATTAAGAGTATTGAGTCCGATGGAAAGGGTAATACTACAGTAACCTTTACAGATGATCAGAGCTTTATAATCAAAGATGGTGCTATTGGTCCACAAGGTCCTAAAGGTGATACAGGTGAAACTGGCCCACAAGGCCCTAAAGGTGATACAGGTGAAACTGGCCCACAAGGCCCTAAAGGTGATACGGGTGGTACTGGCCCACAAGGTCCTAAGGGTGATACGGGTGAAACTGGAGCTACTGGCCCACAGGGCCCTAAAGGGGACAATGGTGAAACAGGAGCTACCGGTCCACAAGGACCTAAAGGGGATACGGGTGGTACTGGTCCACAAGGTTCTAAGGGGGATGCGGGAGATACCGGCCCACAGGGCCCTAAAGGGGAAACAGGTTCTCCAGGTAAAGATGGAAGCATAGTAGAAGTATTAAAAAATGAAAAGTCTGGAGAGACAACAATTACGACGACTAATCCTAATACAAAGGAGAGCCAATCGGTAATTGTAAAAGATGGTCAGGATGGCGTATTTGATTTCACAATTACCGCTGATAACACGATAACGCCAATTACTATAGCTAAAGAAACACCGAAGGTCCATGTGCAAGGTGATAGTAATATTCATACAACTACAGAAAACGGCGTATTATCCATCAATCTTGCTAAGGATATTCAAGTAAATTCAGTAACGGCTAAGACCGTTCAAGCAGATTCCTTTAAAGTAGGCGATGCTACGTATATAAATGAAGCAGGCCTTAATGCTAATAGTAAGACTATCAAGAATGTAGCTCCTGGAGAAGCGGATACAGATGCCGTTAATGTTTCTCAATTACGGGATTTAGGACAAAGTGTAACGCACTCAGTAAATAAATTACAAAAAAATAGTGATAGAGCTGATGCTATGGGTGCTGCTTTAGCTGCGCTTAGTCCACTTCAGTATGATCCATTAGAGCCAACTCAAATTATGGCAGGCTATGGTTATTATGGTGGTGAAAATGCCTTTGCTTTGGGGCTTGCTCATTATAAACATGAGTCTTTGCTTTTCCGTGCGGGCGTAGCCATGAATGGTGGGAATAGTAAATTGATGGCTAATGCAGGTGTAACTTGGAAGTTTGGTGATAGCAAAAAAGAACGCGCTCTTGTAGAAGAATATCGTCAAGGCCCAATTTCTTCTAGCTATGTGTTGCAGGAAAAAGTAGATTATTTAGAAAACTTAGTAGCACAACAGCAAGAACAATTAGCTTTACAAGAAAATCGTCTAAAACAACAAGATGAGAAGATTGAAGCATTGTTACAGCAATTTGCTAAGCAGTAAAAGGTTATATAAAAGCAGTGTTAATTAAACCAAAAAACTCTGACCTCATATTATGGGGTCAGAGTTTTTTTATTATGACAATATTAATCCTTATTGTGAAATCTCTTCATGACTGGTTGTTTGTTCAATTACATGCGAGCGGAAGTAATTAACCCACAAACGAATAGCAGGTACAATCATAGAGCGTTCATTCCAAATCATACCTAAGACCCAATTGATGCGAGGTTCAATTGGGATAGATATAAGATGTTTGCGGTCAAGGCGCTCACAAATTGTTTGCGGTAAAATAGCTGTACCTAAACCACTTTTTACTAGCTCCGTAATGAAATCCCAATTGTTACTTTGCGCTACAATTTGTGGAACTACACCGATTTCTTGAAAACGACCAAGGATGATATCGTAGAGTGAAAAAGACGGGTGAAAAAATACAAGCGGTTCTTTACGAATTTCTTGTAATGTAATGGACTCATAATTGGCAAATGGCGAGTCTGGCTGCATTACATAGTATAGAGGCTGATGATTGAAAATATAGGTTTGAGTATCTGGATTGGTAAAATCCGATACAGGCAATGTAACAAAGCCGACTTGTAGTTGTCCATCTTGTACTAATTGGGCAATTTGAGGTGAGCCATGTTCGCTAACTTTTAGGGATATTTGAGGGTAAGCGGCCATGAAATCGCGAATGATAGGGGATAAAAAGGAAGATCCGATCATCGGCGGAATGCCTAAGCTTAATTCACCAGACTCCATATCGTTCGTGTGATGCATTTGATGTTCTAATACTTCAAATTGGCGCACTAAAGCTTCAATCTGTGGTAATACGGCGCAGGCCTCGTTAGTTAACTCGATACGATGGCCACGACGACGAAATAGTTGTTTATTCCATTCTCCTTCTAAGAGGCGAACGGCTTTACTGAGAGAAGGCTGACTTACATGTAAAGTTTGAGCGGCTTTAGTAAAACTTTTTTGTCGAGCCACTTCAACAAAATATTTTAAATGGGTAATATCCATACTGTCCTCCTGCAATTTTTTCTTTATTTATTATAACTAAAAAGAATAGTGTCGTATAGGGAAAAAATATTATTTTTTTTATAAAAAATGAGATACAATAAGTCATGCCAAAGAGGATATCGATAAATTACAATTTAAGTAAATGATTCGTTTAACATTCATTTGGAGAATGAATATATCTATTAGGGGAGGCAAGGACGAATGAGACGTGTGGCGATGGTAGTAGGTCAAATTCTATTGCTCGCCTTAATTGGGGTGTTAGGTGGTTACCTAAAAGACTGGTTGCAATTGCCATTGCCAGGCACCTTAGTGGGCATGATTTTATTATTCCTATTGCTTTGTTCAGGGATTATTAAATTAAACTGGGTAGAGCAAGGTGCAGCCGTATTGATTGGGGAATTATTGTTGTTCTTTATTCCCTCGGCTATTGGGATTATTCAGTATACACAACTCTTCGGTAGTACAGGGGCTATGTTACTAGGTGTTATCGTAACGAGTATTATAACGCTTTTAGTGTCTGTCACTGTCATTACTTTGAGTATTATGAAATTACGTAGAAAGGGGTACAGATTATGGTAAACTACACATTATTTCAGATGATTAGTATTCATATCATCGAATCATTAGTGGGTACTGTAGTATTGTACTTTCTTTTCAAAAAATTGTATGAACGGTCTGGTAAGAAATTATTTCTTACGCCTTTGTTAGCCGTGCCAGTAGTGATTGGTTTATTCTTAGTGACGATGAACATTCCTTATGATGTGTATCAAGAAGGCAGTCAGTATATTACCATGATGTTACAACCGGCGACGGTAGCCTTTGCCGTGCCTTTATATAAATTCCGCAGTGTAGTGAAAGAATATTTTATTCCTCTACTTGTGGTTATTGGTATGGGCTGTTCCATTGCCTTTTTAGGATCGATGGGGCTAGCAGAACTTGTAGGATTAAGTCCAGAACTTGTTCACAGTGTGGCACCGCGTTCAGTAACAACACCACTTGCTTTAGCGGCCTCTGATACGATGGGTGGGGATCCGACGATTACAGCCATTTTAGTTATTGCAACGGGTTTAATAGGTATGATTATGACAACGATGATGATTAAGCGTGCTCATATTCATAATCGATTGTTAAAAGGCATGCTTTATGGTATATCGGCTCATGGCACGGGGACGGCTAAAGCGTATGAAGATGGCCCTAAAACGGGTGCTATTGCTTCTTTAGCCATGATTTTCATGGGCATTATGACTACGGTGATTGCACCAATTGTAACGGCTGTATCAGCCGTTTTGTAAGGGCTATATAGATTAAAAAGTAATCTTGATTTTAAGTTTACTTGTAGTTAGTCAATAGTTAGTCAGTAGCTATACTAACACATAATTTGAAAATTGGACGGTATTTATTGAATAAAAAACGTCCGTACCTAATTAAGGTAGTTCTTTGACTGGCTTCGCCAGTTAGTTAACTATAAACGTATTTACACAAACTTACACAAACTTACTTAAACAGAAACGCCATTGCTACATAAGATAGCTAATTTATTAGTTATGCTTAGGAAGCGATGGCGTTTCTGTTTATTTTAGGGTATACTAAGTTCAATTATTGAAATGTTATTTTATTGCTATTGTTATTGTTATTGTTATTACTATTGCTATAGGTGATCTTTGGTAATAGGCAGTGAGTCATAAATAGAGTAGATTCTGTTGATTAGGAGTTTAATAATATGGATGGTGTAAGTGGTGTAATATTAGGCATGTCTATAGGTGTGCTTTTACAATTTATTTTGCTTGGCATTGGCGTAGGTGCTTTTGGAACCTTAATTGGTGCTGGTGGCGGCTTAGTCTTTGTGCCTGTTTTTTTATATACTTTTACCGATTGGTCGCCTGCTATGGTAGTGGGAACATCGCTTACGATTGTTATGTTTAATGCTATGTCAGCTTCGACGGCGTTTATTAAGCAAAAGAAAATTTTATACAGTGCGGCTATTTGGTTCACGATTGCCACTATTCCTGGGTCTTATCTAGGTGCAGTAGCTTCTGAAGGATTTGACATAGCCATGTTAAAATTTTGGTTTGGTCTTTTTTTATTATGTATGTCTACGTTTATTGGTTATAAGAATTTTACAAAAGGGCAACGAAAAGAGGAATCTCTTCAGTTGCATGAATTAACTTATAGTAAAACAATTGGTTGTTTAATCAGTGTTGTAGTTGGGTTTATTTCCAGTGTCTTTGGCATTGGTGGCGGTCTAATTCATGTAGCGGCCTTCGTGTATTTATTGGGATTTCCAACCCATATTGCAACTGCTACGAGTCAATTTATCTTATTTTTGTCTACGATTAGTGGAGTAGCGACTCATTTTTATTTAGGGCATATTCAGTGGAATATTGCTATTGCTTGCGGCATTGGTGCAGTTATAGGGGCACAAGTAGGGGCGGCTATAGCTAAACGATTGAAGGCAACAAGTATTTTATTAGTATTTTCATTAGGTGTAGGTTTGTTGGCGCTACAGTTGATCTTTTCCTCTGGGAAATTGTGGTAGTTTTAAAGTATAATTATTAAATGAAAAATAGTGCTTTATATGGTAAGATGGATATAGGCACTTAAACTAGACATTTTATTATTCTTAAATAGTGCTTATTTATAATCAACTTGTGCGAAACTGTAGCATTTTGTGAAATGATGGGAGTTTCGCACTTAAAGTTGTTAAAATTAATTTATCATATTTATATATACTGATGAAATTAATTGTCTGAGCTTATGAAAGAGCTCAGTTTGCTGGGTATAGTAGAGTTGGTCTACTATATGTAGCTGTCGCTCCTTATTCGGGGGGCGTGGATTGAAGTGAAACATACTGGTTTCACGCCAGTAATACCGATAGTCGCTCCTTATTCGGGGGGCGTGGATTGAAGTTTCGGTACTCCCATTTTTAATATAGGTTTCTACCGTCGCTCCTTATTCGGGGGGCGTGGATTGAAGTTAGCCACTCAATGACGTTGCTATAGGTAATAAGGTCGCTCCTTATTCGGGGGGCGTGGATTGAAGTTAAAGGGGACACTCCAAGCCGTTCCCCTTTAGAATGTCGCTCCTTATTCGGGGGGCGTGGATTGAAGTTTCCCATACCACGCCTTTATTGATTATCAAGGAGGTCGCTCCTTATTCGGGGGGCGTGGATTGAAGTGCATATGTAATCTATAAAACTGGGGGTGGTCTTTGTCGCTCCTTATTCGGGGGGCGTGGATTGAAGTAACTTGCGAACGAAGTAGGAATCATTGACGAAGACGTCGCTCCTTATTCGGGGGGCGTGGATTGAAGTGCTGAAGACTTTTCAAAGTACGATAAGATTTACTGTCGCTCCTTATTCGGGGGGCGTGGATTGAAGTCTGCTCAAGAGATGACAAAAGGAATACGCAAAGGTGTCGCTCCTTATTCGGGGGGCGTGGATTGAAGTACAAGGTTTTGTGCATGTTGATGTGCGGGGGTGGGTCGCTCCTTATTCGGGGGGCGTGGATTGAAGTTACTTGTGGCACGGGCAATATAAATCCTTGTGCTAGTCGCTCCTTATTCGGGGGGCGTGGATTGAAGTTTCGTTTCTCTTAACGCCAATTGTTGATACGCTAGTCGCTCCTTATTCGGGGGGCGTGGATTGAAGTGTCCGCTCTTAATTTGGCCTCTGCACTGGCTACAGTCGCTCCTCTTTTGGGGAGTGTGGATTGAAGTGTTGTCCCATTTATCTGGTTTGCCTCCGCCTGCTGGTCGCTCCTCTTTCGGGGAGCGCGGATTGAAGTAAACAGAGTGGGTACCGCTTAAAGAAAGAATGCGTGTCGCTCCTCTTTCGGGGAGCGTGGATTGAAGTATTCCACCGGTGTTAGTCTTATACCCATTTGATGGTTGATCCTTTTTTTTGGACGCGAGAGTTTGGTAAGTTATTTGGTATAGAGGGCTGATTTTAAGAAAGAATATCTAAGAAATAAGGTTGCGTATAAAAATAAAACTACAGTATTATTTGTATCAGATGGACAATTAATATCAAATTAATATAAAAATAACTTTGCTAGAATATATAATAAATAGGGGTGTTTTGAAAATGGGTGAAATAAAAGAGTGGTACTGTCCATATTTTAATTCAACAATTGAAGATAGTGAATGTTATGATATTAATGCTGTTATAGATAGGTGTTTAAAGCCTAGTTCGGTTCCGGAAGTAAAGGAATGGGATAAAGCTATAATTTGTTGTGAGAATTGCATATACCGAGGATATTAAAGGAAATCATTACTTTGAGTGCTTTTTATGCTAGCGATAAGCAAGCGTGCAAGAAAAAGGGCAAAGAAACAGTCAAAGAAACCGCAAAAAGTCGGTAAAGAAATAGCAAAGAGATATAAAGAAACACCAATAAAATCAAATAAATACAAATACAAGCAAAGAAATACAAAAAAATACAAAGAAATATAAAAAACATAAAAAATATAAAAACATAAAAACATAAAAACATAAAAAAGAAAAGAGAAGTAAATAATAACGGAATGATAAATAAGAAGGAAAAATCCGTTAACAAGATAAAATAGAGAATATAGATCAACTTAAGTTGGAACATACTAGATAGTAAATATAAAAATATCCTCAAGCCATCAATTTTAGCAGAGAGCTAGAATTTGATAGGCAAGAGGATATTTTTTATAGACTGTTATATATAAAGGTTAAGCATATGATGTATATATTGGGGTTTATGTATTTTGTATTTTATATTTTAGAATCACGCATATTAGCGCTACACACTCATACCTTTAGCATAGTTTTCATATAACGTTGTATAGTAGCCACCTTTAGCCAACAGTTCTTGGTGTGTACCTTGTTCTACAATTTGACCTTGGTTAACTACAAGTAATAAATCAGCATCACGAATAGTTGATAGGCGATGGGCAATAACGATGCCTGTTCGGCCACGTAATAATTGTTGCATGGCTTTTTGCACCTCTACTTCGGTGCGTGTATCTACGTTAGCCGTAGCCTCGTCGAGTATGAGAATACGAGGGTTTGCTAAAAAGGCACGGGCAATTGTTAATAATTGTCGTTGGCCTTGCGATAGGTCATCGGCTCCATTTTTCAGTACCGTATCATAACCTTGTGGCAAGGTGCGGATAAAATGGTCAGCCATGGCAAGTTTCGCAACAGCAACGATTTCCTCACGTGTTGCTTCTGGTTTGCCGTATGCAATATTATCCGCAATGGTTCCTGTAAAAATCCAAGTGTCTTGTAGAACCATTCCTACTAACTGGTGGAGCGTTTTACGGCTGAGGTCCCGAATATCTACACCATCAATTGTGATTGAACCACCATTAATTTCGTAGAAGCGCATAAGCAAGTTAACAATCGTTGTTTTACCTGCCCCAGTAGGACCTACAATAGCGACAACATGACCGCCAGGAATTGTAAAGTTGACCTCATTCATTAATAACTTGTCAGGACTATAGCCAAAGCTTACATTTTGAAACTCGATAGTCCCTTTCAGTGCATCTGATTGGGTTGTCGTTTCAAATGAAGTGTTGGCACCAGAATCTTCTTCTGGTGTTTGATCAAGAATTTCATAAATTCGTCCTAACGCAGCTTGGGTTTCTTGAAATTTGGTTAAGATGTAGGAGCTACGTGAGATTGGATCGGAAACTTGTGTTACATAGAGGAAAAAGGCTTGAATATCACCTAGTGATATTTGACCACGCAATACAAGTAAGCCACCTTGAATAGCGACTAATACATAGCCTATCTGGTTGATAAAGTTTACTAGAGGCATAATAATTTGCCCCATAAAACCAGAGCGTCTTTCGTGTGTAAATAAGTTACGGTTTAGTTGGTTTAGATTATCGGAAGTGACTGTTTCTAAATTGAAGGCTTGTACAATTTGTTTGCCTGATATTAGTTCTTCAACACCACTATTAACAGCACCCAGCGCTTCTTGATTATGAAGATAGATGGTGCGAGCTTTTTTTGAGGTAATCACTAAGCCAATGATACCTAAAACGATAATACCGATGATAATGCTAGCCAGTAAGGGGCTAATCCAAAGCATCATAGCAAGGGCGCCGATGATGCCAATGAATGATGAAATTAACCCAGGAATACCTTCTCGAAGGGTTTCACTAATGGAGTCTAAATCGCTAGTAATTCGGCTTAATAAATCGCCACGATTATGATTGTTGAAATAGGACATAGGTAATCGATAGAGATATTCGCTCACTCGATTACGCAAATTTAATACCATGTTTTCCGCTACACCAGCAATAATATATTCGCCTACATAGGTAAATATAGAATGACCACTATATAGAATGATTAGCATGAGAATGGTATCGGTAGTATTGTCGATAATATAAGAAATATCTTGATTACTACGCAAGCCTTGAACAATCGCATCTACGATTTGGCCCAGTAGTTTAGGGGCAATAATTTCAAAACAAGCGGCCAAAATAAGGGCAAAAATAATTGCAATCAGCCAGCCCCATTGTGATTTTGATTCATAGAGAAAACGTCTGAATAATGTCATAGGGCCACCTCCTGAGAGGCCACAATTTGTTGATAAATTGGGCAGTTTTCTACGAGCTCATCATGAGTTCCTAGACCGACCGCACAGCCTTGATTAATAACGAGAATTTTATTCGCTTTGCGAGCGGCACTTACTTTTTGCTCGATGGAAATAAAGGCTCGTTGTGGGAAGTCTGCAATTTCATGAGCCACAGCTTTGCGAACTTGTTGCTCAGTAATACCGTCTAAGGCAGAGAAACTATCGTCAAAGATAAGTAAGTTTGGTTGACGAATGAGTGCTCTTGCCATAGCTAGTCGTTGGCGTTGACCACCAGATAAATTGGTGCCCCCTTGTGATAATTGATGTTCATAGCCATCATTAAAACGGCTGATAAATTCGTGAGCCCCTGCTAGTTTACAAGCTCGTTCCATATCAGCTAATGATAAGGTCGACGTAGTATTAGGGGAATTTTCAGATGGCTTGGTACCATGAATGCCGTATTCTAAGTTCATAGCAATAGAGCCAGTAAATAAATAGGCTTTTTGTGGTACATAGCCGATTTGAGCTCGCACAGTATGTATAGGCTGCTCAAAAATAGATTGCCCTTGGAATAAAATATCGCCAGATTCAATTGGATAGAGTCCCAGGATTAATTTAGCAATGGTACTTTTGCCAGAGCCAATATCACCCATAATAGCTAAGGTTTCACCAGCTTGTAAGGTGAATGAAATGTTGTGTAACGCCGCTTCTTCTGCATTGTCGTAGCGGAACGTAACATTGCGAAACTCTAAAACTGGTGAATTTAAATTAGAAGCCGAACTCTCATGAATACTAGGTTCTTGCTCTGTTTTAGTATATGGCGTGAGTGGATGGGTGAATAACTCTTGCACCCGTTGATAACAAATAATTGCTTCAGGCACGTCTAATAGAACAAAGACCGCCATTAATAGGTTGAGCAAAATGAGCGTTGCATATTCGATGATAGCCATAATATCACCGATTTGAATATTACCAGCACTAATTTGGTAACCACCGAGCCAAAGAATAACGACCGTACTCATATTAAAGATAATAAGAATACTTGGTAAACCAATCGCATAGGTGCGTGATAGGCGGGCTGATGAGCGCGCAATATTGCTAAATGCAGATTTTTCACGTGATTGTTCGTCATTGCTACGGTTAAACGCTCGAATAACGGCCATCCCGATCATATGGTCACGAACTAGATCGGTAATATAGTCTAATTGTTGTTGGACTGATTTTACAATAGGCAGTGCTTTTTGCTGTAAGAAGGCCATAATGGCCACCATGATTACCATCAAGCTTAAAATCACAAGACCTAATTCGAAACTTTTGTAAAAAGTTAAGCCTAGACCAACGAGAATCATGAGTGGCATAGGCAGAATCATGTTAATGCCTTCCGCCAAAACAGATTGAATTTTTTCTACATCACGAGTGGCACGCATTAGTAAGGTACCCGTTCCATATTTTGAAAAGTCTGTGAGTGAAAAGTCTTGTAAGGCTTGCACTAACTGTTGGCGTAGACGAAGGCTGACACTAGCAGCAATATGTGAGCTCATGTAAACGGCACTAATAGAAGCAACGACAGTTAGTAAGGAGGCTCCCAGCATAGATATACTAAGAGCGCTGATTGTGTCTAAATCGCCATGCAATACCCCTTGGTTGATAATGTCAGCTGTTAATGTTGGCACGATGAGTGCGCTGACTACATGTATAAGTGATAATATACAGGCTGCAAAAAAAGCCCATTTTACAGGGCTTAAATATGTATGTATAAATTTCATATATATATTTTCCTTTCCCCAGTAATGTTCAAGGGCATTATAGCATATTGCTAGGTAATAAGAAACCATAAGAAACGTATGTTAGATATGAAAAAGTGTAATACAGAGGCAAAAAAATATAGAAAAAACAAGAATATAGATATATAGAAGTATAAAATATAATTAAATAAGATTATTTGATTATTTTTACAGTATATCCATTGGCGTGGATATTGCTGTTAGTAGTGTCCTCATTGTGCAGGTCGGTTAAATAGGAATCGGCCGTAACATTCCAAATAGAGTCTTTGCTGAGAAAGAGGCTGGCCTTCTTGGCTGTGTGATTAGGATTAATTGCCCCGGTTAGAGTAGAGCCTTGATTTAATTTAATCTCTACAGTGCTAACATTGTCTGCTTTGATATGCCCATTGAGACTTTGTTTGTTGGCAGTGAGTTTAACTTGACCGCCGTTTTTACCATTACGACCCCATTCATTGGCTTTAGCCTCTAATATGGTGTCACTATGTGGTGCGTGTAAGTCTACTTGTTGTAGCTTAATTTGGCCCTTTGTGTTAGATACTGTGAAAAATGGTGTTCGTCCCGTATTGGTAAGGGTACTGTTTTGAATTGTTAATTGAGTTGTGCCGTCATCAGCGGTATTAAGGTCACTGAAATATAAGTTGAAACCGTCAGCACCAGTCAGGCTTGCTTGCGTTAGGTTCACTTTGGTAGCTCCTTCTAATACACCTAAGGCACTGTGGCGCGCTTCGCCAGTTAGGCCCGTTAATTTCATAGTTCCTGTTGTTGAAATGAGAGGACTATTGAAACCGTTGGTAGTGAGTTGGAGTGTGGCGGCTATTAATTCGCTCTTAGCTTTACTGCCGATGAGTAAAGCGGGGCTACGATCGCCATACGTAGTAATGGCACTTTGTTTTATGGTGGCTACGGCACCATAAGCTAAAGATAAGCCTGGTGAAACGCGTCCATCAGTTCGCAACGTGATGCCCGTGGCTTGTATTTTAACATCTTGACCACTGCCGACTAAGGCGGCAGATCCTTGTCCATTGGTACGTAATGTGCTATTGGTTATAGTCGCTTGGCTATAAGGGGCTACTAAGAGGGCTGCATTTTGGCCACGCCAAAGAGCAATGCCTTCGTTATCCGCATTACCTGTTTTAGAAAGGGTAGCCCCTTTTAATTTGGCGTGACCTGTTTTTTGCACGAGTATTACATTTTCATTGTGTTTGGTATTAGTAAGACTCTTTTTAAAGGTTTGCGTACCATTAACTACTTTAGTAGCTTTGAATTTATAGTTTTTATTTACTTTTTTGCCTTTTTTGATATCATTATCAGAATCGCTGACAAGACCTAACAGTTTGCCTGCTGCTTTAATAGGGTTAATCGTGGGCATGTCAGGCAATACTTTGCTAGCTACATAGGCACTGACTGGATCGGCTGCGTACATAGTTGGTGTTGTGTATATGGTGAACGTGCTACCAATGAGGGTAGCAGTTATGATTCGTTTGAGCAATGTGTGTTTCATAGGAACTCCTTTGTTGGTGAAATGGGGGAGAAAAATAAGATAATTTAATATATATTATACCGTAGGCCACTTGCAGAATAAAGAAAAGCTAATAAAAAAGAGCCTGTACAGAATCATGTCTGTATAGACTCTAAACATATTTGTTGATCTTTTTCGCTGAGGTTTAACAGCATACCTACTTCGATTTGTAATCCTGTAGCAATATGGACTAGCATTGCAATGGATACATTGTCGTTGTATTTGCCTCGTTCAATGCGACCAAGAGCTCCAGGACTGATAGAGGCTTTACTGGCTAGCTCGTCTTGCGTTAAACCGCGCAAGGTTCGATAGTAGGCAATGCGTGCGCCGATTTGTTTAATTACAGCCCGCTTTTTTATATCTATATCTTTGTCCACTTAGGTCACCTCGCAATGATTGTATTATGGCGTATTAATTACATATATAAATTATGTCATAAAACGATTAGAAGGAAGGCGCCTAAATGTGGTGTATTTGCGACTAAATAGTTTTCTTTTGTATTTTAAAGCTTAAGGACTTGATTTGTTGGTCAAAACAAGGTAATATAGTAGGGTAATAATTAAATATGGAGAGGTGTCCGAGTGGTTTAAGGAGCTGGTCTTGAAAACCAGTGACTCCGCAAGGGGCCGTGGGTTCGAATCCCACCCTCTCCGCCATCTAATACGGCTTTTACTTGATAATATTCAATAAAAGTCAAAACCCCTATAAAGCTAGTTATTGACTAGGATATAGGGGTCTTTTTATGTCCGCATGTTATTCTCGTTTAAGGCTATTTTGTGCAATAATAAGTAATGCTTTGTTAACAATTTGTTAACATTTTTTTGGTTATAAGCTTGTAATGTTTGGATTGTTTTTCCCCTTCCTCTTACCTTATTTGTTACATAGCTGTAGAGGACTATTCTTAATAAATTTTAAAATAATTAAAGGATTTATCGATAAGGTCAATTACTTAGAATAATATTTTAGTGAACCCTATTAGCATAAAAGATTCGAAAGATTATAGAAATATAAGGCTTGATCTTTTCTTATAGATATTGTAGACTTTTAGATAAGGAGGGATATGTTATGAAATATAAATCTGAAGTATTAACTATGATGGATTCTGATTATGAGGCTTTCTGTAAAGCTTTATTCAGTATAGAGCTAGACGTTAATAATCAGGAAGAATTGGCGTTATTATATGCTCGGTATATGAGAGGGGATAATATTTCCTTATTAAATGAAAACCTTGTAGTAAAGGAATAATTAAAACTGGTGACTTTATGTTATAATAAGCCATACGTTCAATTTTTGCGAGAAGTATGGTGATAACAGTGACTAAGTTACCTTATGATAAAACAAATCCGGCAGACATTTTGAGATATTCAGAAGAATTAGAAGGAATTACTTTTCAGAATGTACTCCAAAAAATCTTTAGAGGTGAAGAATTAGAAGAAAAAGTAAAATATTATGATAATCCGCGTAGTAAAGGTGGTCTTGGCAATTTATTAGAAGAACACTATTATTTTTATTCACCCAATAGTATTTCAGACGCTGATTTTGTTGAAGCCGGCGTAGAATTAAAGGTTACACCTTATGAGATAAATAAAAATAACCAATATAAAGCGGGCGAACGTTTGGTTATTACAATGATTCCGAATAATGAACCTATATCGGATGATTTTGAAACTTCTCATTTAAAACAAAAAATTAGTCATATTTTAATGGTTTGGTATGAAAGAATTCGTGGTGAAGCACGGACTAAGCAACGAATTCAGTACGTTAACTTATACAATTTATATAGTGAAATTTGTAAGAATGATTTAGAGATTATTCGTAATGATTATAAACGAATTACTGAGAAGATTATAGCAGGTAAAGCCCATGAATTGTCCGAAGGTGATACGCAGTATTTGGGAGCTTGTACAAAAGGGGCGACTGCTGAACGTAGTTTGCAACCACAGTATTATAATGATAGTATTCCGGCAAAACGGCGTGCATTTTCTTTGAAACAGTCGTATATGACATATGTATTAAATCAGTATGTTAAAAAACGTAAAATGAGTTTTGATGCTATTTTTACACCAGCTGATTTACAGAAGGCAGATTTAGAAACTCAAGTTATTGAACGGATTGAAAAGTATGTAGGTAACACTGAAGACGCATTATATTCCATGTTCGGTTTTACATATACGCAAGGTAATCGGCCAAAACATATTAATACATTATTAGTTAATCGAATGCTTGGGGTTCAGACTGATCAAGCTGAAGAATTTGCAAAAGCAGATATTAAGATTAAAACAATTAGAGTTCAGAAGAATGGTAAGCCAAAAGAAAGTATGTCGTTTCCAAAAATAAAGATTAAAGAGTTTGTTAAGCAAGACTTTGAGGAGTCTGCTGAATATAATTTTTTCCAAGAAACTAAGTTCTTGTTTGTTGTCTTTAAAGAGACAAACACTGGTGAATATATTCTAAAAGGTGCTAAATTTTGGAATATGCCAATTATAGAATTAGAAGAAATTGGTAGAGTTGAATGGGAGTCATATAAGAAAAAGTTTTTAACTGGAGTTAATTTTACTATAACTAAAGATAAATCCGGTAAAGAAATTATTAAAAATGATTTACCTAGTAAATCAGAACATACAATATTTCATTTACGACCACATGCACAAAAGAGTGCTTATGTAATTAACGGTAAACGTTATGGTATGGGAAATGATAGGGATATGGATGACTTGCCAAATGGAGATAAAATGACTTGCCAATGTTTCTGGTTGAATAATGATTATATTGCAAAGATTATTGAAGATATATAACAAATTATTTAATGAAATAATTTGTTTATTATAAAGGAGATTATAGTTAATGAGGCTAACTGTAGCAGAGTTGTTTGCTGGTGTTGGAGGATTTCGTGTAGGGCTGAATCATATCGAAGAGGTTGATATGCAAGAGCGAGCTGTTGAAAATGGTCCTTGGGAATTTGTATGGGCTAATCAGTTTGAACCATCTACTAAGGAACAACATGCTTTTAATTGTTATGTAACACGATTTGGTGAAGCAAATCACTCTAATCTTGATATTCATGAAGTGGATAAAAGAAAAATTCCAGATCATTCGTTAGTAGTAGGTGGATTCCCGTGTCAAGATTATTCAGTAGCACGCTCTTTATCTAACGAGCAAGGGATTGAAGGGAAAAAAGGGGTTTTATTTTGGGACATTAAAGATGTATTAGTGGCAAAACAGCCCCCATTTGTTTTATTAGAGAATGTAGATCGTCTTTTAAAATCACCAGCCAGTCGTCGTGGTCGAGATTTTGCAATTATGCTAAAAACGTTTGATGAACTCGGCTATATAGTGCAATGGCGCGTATTAAATGCAGGCGAGTATGGAATGCCTCAGAAACGGCGCCGTGTATTCATTTGGGCGCACAAGCGTGATTTACAGTATTCGCAGGAATTTTTAAATAACGTTCTTGATTTAAAAGAAAATAACATTTTTAATCAAGTTTTCCCTGTCGTGGACATAGAAATCTCTAAAGATATTGACTTGAATATATATGAGTCTATTTTAGAAACTTCTAATGGGTACAAGGACGGAAAATTCTTAGAGACAGGCATAATGGTTAATGGACATGTTATACATGGAAAGCCGTTAGCTAGAATGGAAGTTGTCTATCCATTGTCTAATATTTTAAAAAAGGCACAAGTGTATAATGAAGATTTGTTAGTATATAAAGTCTCTGAAGATAAGTTAGAAAAATGGCAATATTTAAAAGGACCAAAGAAGATTGAACGTACATCTAGTAATGGGCATAAGTATATTTATAGTGAAGGTGGGATGGCTTTTCCTGAAAAAATGGATGAACCAGCTCGAACAATGCTTACTAGCGAAGGCACTTTAAATAGATCCTCTCATATAGTATTTGATGAAAGCTTACACGCTTATCGTATTTTGACACCAGTGGAATGTGAGTTAATTCAAATGTTTCCACCTAATTGGACGGATACGATGCCAAATAGAAAGAGATATTTTATGATGGGAAATGCTTTGGTTACGGGAATTGTATCTCGATTAGAGCCAGTGATACGCAATATTATTGAACAAGAGGTAGAATAAGAAAGGGATACCCTCATTGTCTGAGGGTATCCCTTTTGTTATACTTATATAGCGGTCGTACGCAATACTAATAATGTAATTATATAATTTTTCATATATTCAAGGAGCTTTTATGTCATCCACATATTCTGTTTACCGTCGTATTAAATTAGCTGCCAATGGGACGATTGACTTATTGTCATCTTTATTTTTGCCTATCATAGCGTTATTAGTATCTACTGGTATTTTAAAAGGCCTTTTTATTCTGCTCATGGTGAATCAGTTTGTATTGCCTGAAACGAGTACATATGCGATTTTAAATGCTATGAGTGATGCTTTTTTCTATTTTATACCCGTATTTTTAGCATATACAGCGGCTAAGCGTTTTCAAGTAGATCCCTTTACAGCTATGTTACTTGCCTGTGTATTAGTATATCCTGATGTTACGCAGCTTATGAAAGCACCTGCGGCAGGTGGTATGGAATCAGCAGAAGCGTTAGTCAAAGGTATGACAGGGCAGTCAAATTGGGGAGGTCCCGATTTATTCGGCTTGCCAGTAGGACAAGTGATGTATCCTTCATCCGTGATTCCTATTTTATTAGCGGTGTACTGCATGCAGTACGTTCAACGATTAGGGGAAGGGTTATTTCCTGAAGCGGTACGGGGACTATTTACGCCACCTTTATGTATTATTGTAATGACTCCATTTACACTTGTTGTATTAGGACCCATTGGCACTTGGTTAGGGGCTTTATTGGGTACTGGTTATGAATTAATTTATAGTTTAAGTCCTTTATTAGCCGGGCTAGTCGTAGGGACGGTACAGCCGTTTTTAGGGATGCTTGGTTTGCAGTGGGGATTTTTCCCTATTGCAATTAATAATGTAGCGGTATACGGCTTTGATACCTTAATGCCTTTGTTTAGTTCTGCTATGTTTGCCCAAGCGGGCGCTGCATTAGCGGTAGCGGTGAGGACACGTAATACATTATTTAAGTCAGAGGCTTTTTCTGCAGGGATTATTGCATTATTAGGGGTTACGGAACCCGCTGTATTTGGTGTCACACTTCGTTTGAAACGGCCTATGGTCTGTGCCTGTGTAGCTGGTGGTCTTGGGGGTGCCGTGGCAGGCTTTTTCAAGGTGAGCGCTGCATCTTTTGCCATTCCCGCTGTTACGACCTTGCCAGTCTTTATGGGGCCTTCATTTCTTTGGTATGTAATAGCCTTGGGTCTCGCTTTTGGATTAAGCTTTGTGTTGACTTTGATAGTTGGTTTTAAGGACATTGTAGATATATCAGATAGTAAGTAAGTACAGTCGAATATTGGGTGATGGCTTTACATTTGATATAGGTTTTGCTATAGTAAAGTTGCTAGATGGGTGGAACTGAGTATCCAGTGTTGAAACCCTATCACTAGAGGGCGGGCGGCGATACTGCGACGGACCGCCTCTGATGAATAAAATAAAGCTGAATAAAAAAAAGGTTGTAACTTCTATGTACGTGCATAGTTATTACAACCTTTTTTGTTAATAGTTTAGATTATTATTAAATTAGTACCAAATGTAGCGAATTAATACGATGATTGCTAGTGGGTACATAATCCAGTGTACTTCTTTAGTACGACCAGCGATAATTTTAAGAAGTGGGTACATGATTAAGCCTGCCGCTACACCATTAGCAATGCTGTAGGTGAAAGGCATTAAGGCGATAACCATGAAGGATGGGAAGGCTTCGGTCCAATCGGAGAAATCGATGTCGCGAATTGGTTCCATCATAAGGGCCCCGACTAAGATTAAAATTGGAGCTGTCGCACAGTTTGGTACGAGGGTAATAAGTGGTGCAAAGAGCAAGGCTAAGAGGAATAGCACGCCACAGGTAACCGCTGTTAAGCCTGTACGACCACCTGCACCTACGCCAGCCGCACTTTCTACGAATGCTGTAATGGTACTAGCCCCGAGTAAGGCCCCAAAGCTAACGCCTACAGCATCAACCGTCATGGCTTTGCCAAGACCAGGGAATTTACCTTCTTTTGGATTGGCAATACCCGCTTTAGTAGCAGTACCAATTAGGGTCCCCATGGAGTCGAATAATTCTACAAAGGTGAAAGAGAAGATAATAGTTACTAGGCCAAGATGCATGGCACTGGCAATGTCGAGTTCAAAGAAAGCTGCTTTGCTGAAATCTGGAATGGCCATAATAGAGAAGTTTTCAGGGAGCTGAGCATTCCCTGTTACATAGGCTAAAATACTAGTCACTACAGCGCCGATAATGAAAGCCCCTTGTACATTGCGCGCCATTAAGAGGGCGGTAAAAATAAGACCAAAAAGAGCTAATGCTACTTGTGGATCCATAAGATTGCCTAAGGTTAGGATTGTTTCAGAGGAACCTGGTGTGGAATGACCTTGCGTAGCCACAACTTGGGCAAGACTATCTGGTGACAAGGATAGTGTTACGGTCATAAGACCAGATAATTTTAAACCGATGATGGTAATGAATAGGCCGATACCGACAGTAATCGCGATTTTCATGGCGGCAGGAATGCCTTCTACGATATGTTGGCGCACAGTAGTCAGTGTTAAGAACAAGAAGACTAGACCTGAAATAAATACGGCACCTAAGGCTGTTTGCCAAGCAATGCCCATACCTAGTACAACGGTAAAGGTATAAAAGGCGAGTAGTCCAACGCCTGGGGCCAAACAGATTGGATAGTTAACGAGAACCCCCATAGCTATGGTAACTAGGCCGCCACCTAAGGCTGTAGCGATGAGAACTGCATCTTTGTCCATGCCAGCAATGCTAAGTAGATTAGGCGCTAGAAATAGGATGTACGCCATGGTGATAAAGGTAGTTAAGCCGGCGATAATCTCACCTTTCACCGTTGTGTTGCGCTCTTTGAGGGCAAACAATTTTTCTAACATAATAACCTCCTAATAGATGGTATAGAAATAATTTCATCCCTATTGTATCATGGTCTATAGGAATTGTGGAGAGTTAATTATATTATTTAAATTTATTAAAAATAACTATTAATATGTAGTGCTAATTAAAATATAGTGAGATCCTATAAATTCTTCATTAAGGACTGTTTTTTTGCAAGGTAACTGTATAAAATCTACTAGATTCAGGAAGTTTTTAATTCCCCTCTATGATAGGGGAAAATACTGTGTTATAATGAATTTAGTAATTCCTACTGTGAAAGAGGTATATGAGAGATGAAAATATCAACTAAGGGTCGTTATGCTTTACGCGTATTAGTTGACCTAGCAGAAAATGGTAAGAAGAAAAACGTTTCAATCCGTGAAATTGCGGAACGTCAGCGTATTTCTGATAAATATTTAGAAGGTATTGTAGCACGTCTAAGTGCCGCTGGATATGTTAAGAGTGTTCGTGGTAAATATGGTGGATACCGTTTATCTATGGAACCTAAAGATTATACAGTGTATGATATTTTGCGGGCTGCTGAAGATTCCATCGCTTTAGTTGCTTGTTTGGAAGATGAAGTCAATCAATGTCCCCGTAGCAAGACCTGTATGACCTTGCCTTTATGGGAGCATATGCAAGCACAGTTTAAAGAGTATATGGAAAAATTAACATTGCAAGATGTGTTAGATAAGAAATTCGACGTTCCTACAGATGATGAAGCTGATGAGGTTGAAGTGGCCGTTGCTACACAGGCCATGGCTGATAAGGATGCTTCTGAAACGGGTGAAGACGATACTACAACGGCTGATGTAGCAGCTCATGCATCTGTATAAAACTTTATGGTTAGACGCGCCTTTGAGTGAAACTTGAAGGGCGTTTTTCTTTTCTAGTTCATTAATTACAAGGGATATTAACTTGACAGTGCTAGTATAGTTGTATAGAATTATATTGTAAGCTAATTAATTGAGACGAGGAGATAACTTTGATAGAAAAAAATATAGATGAATTGGCGTTAAGGAATCAATTATGCTTTCCTTTATATGCCTGTGCTAAGGAGATTGTTCGAGCCTATCAGCCATTACTAGAGCCATTAAATTTGACATATACGCAGTATATTGTCATGATGGTTCTGTGGGAACATAGTCATTTGAACGTTAAATCCCTTGGTGAATACTTATATTTAGATTCCGGTACTTTAACCCCTTTATTGCGTAAAATGGAAGCAAAGGGCTTTTTAACACGTACTCGTTCTAAAGAAGATGAGCGGACTGTTATTATCTCAATTACTGAGGAAGGTCGTGCCTTACAAAAACGAGTAGCCCATGTGCCTCAAGCTATGGCTAACATAGTGGAGTTAACGCAGGACGAGTTTGAAACTATGTATCGGTTATTGTATAAGATGATTGCCCAACTTACTGGGCGTGAACAAAAAGAATAAGACATGTTGTAAGTTGTAGCGTTGTAAGCTCCTTGGATATACTTCAAGGGGCTTTTGCGTACTTTTAGAAGAAAGAAGGAATCGTATGGCAGAATCTAATGGTGGTATGCGAAATGTTTGGATTTTAACAGTCTGTATGACAGGTTTATCTATATGCTACACCATGCTGGTCCCTTTTTTACCAGTTTATTTATTAGAATTAGGGGTAGAACACGATCGGGTCGCTCTATGGTCTGGGGTTGTATTTTCAATTACTTTTTTTGTAGCTGGTGTTATGGCGCCTATTTGGGGGCGCATGGCGGATACTCGCGGGAAAAAAATAATGGCAATCAGGGCCGGCATTTTTATCGGCATTGCCTATATTTTAACTGGCTTTGTACAAGATGCTTGGCAGTTATTAGCTACTAGAGCACTTATGGGCTTTGCTAATGGTTTTATGCCGGCAGCGATGACGATGGTATCCCTCAGTGTGGCTAAAGAAAAAACAGGAACGGCCTTAGGGATTTTTCAGACGGGTTTGATTGTTGGTAACGTAATTGGACCATCCTTAGGGGGTTTGATTGAAGCGGCTGTTGGCATGCGTCCCGTATTCTTTATTGCTGGGATTGTTTTATTTATTGCCAGTGCTGTGGTATTTTTCTTTGTAAAAGAACCAAAAGTGACCGAAGAGGCTACTGTTACAACGAGTTCGTTCCGTGAAGATTGGCAGTTTGTGAAACAGCGCAAAGTGTTAACGGATTTGTTGTGGTTGTTCTTTATTATGCAGTCAGCTATTTTAATGTTGCAACCAATTCTAGCTCTTTATGTAGGTCAGTTACAGGGCACTATGGAAGGAGCGGCCTTATTATCAGGGATGATTTTAAGTATTGGTGGCTTAGCTGGGGCGGTAACTACTAATTTGTGGGCTGCTTTTGGTCAGCGCAAAGGTTATTTTAAAGCCGTTTGTTATGCTCTTTGTGGTACGGGCTTATTTTTATTCTTACAAAGTATGCCATTAGGAATTACCTGGTTTGGGAGTTTACAAATTTTAGTGGGCTGTTTTATTGTGGGCGTTAATCCTCTATTGAGTGCAGCTGTAGCTCATTATACAGAACCAGCTTTTAGGGGGCGTGTGTTTGGGATGACCACGACTGCTAATCAGTTCGGTTCGATGGTAGGTCCTTTATTTGCTAGTGGTGTTACTACTTTATTGGGGATTCAATATGTATTTTTAGTAACAGGGACGTTGCTAATGTTTGTAGCTTATCAAGTATATCAACGGCGTGTAAAATCTGCTGATGCTTTTTAAAATTATATTTTATCCTATATATGTAGTATGATATAATATATAGAGATATATCTATGTATATCTAATGAATATTAATGGTAGGTTATTTTTCAGTATAAAATATTGGTAAAGTAGCTTATATTAATACATTGAGAGAGAGTTCTATGAAAGAGAGGGTTTGTTATATGAATGTACAAACTGTATATGGTGATAAACGTACCATTTATGTGGCTGGTGGCTGCTTCTGGGGTGTAGAAGGTTACTTTAAACGAGTTAAAGGGATTGTGGCAACTGAAGTAGGCTATGCGAATGGTAAAACAGAAGCGCCTACTTATGAGCAGGTTTGCAAGGAAGACACTGGTCATGCAGAAACTGTTAAGTTAGAATATGATCGCCACATCATTACGTTAGAAGAGATTTTACTTCATTTATTGCGCATTGTAGATCCTTATTCTGTTAATAAACAAGGTGGCGATGTAGGCGTTCAATACCGCACAGGCGTGTATTATACTGATGAAGCGGATAAGGCAAAAGTAGAGCGTTTGTTTAAACATGTAGACCCAGAAGGTAAATTTGCCATTGAAGTAAAGCCTTTAGAGCAATTCTTTGATGCGGAAACATATCATCAAGATTATTTAGATAAAAATCCTGATGGCTATTGCCACGTATCTTTGCACAAAGCGGATGAACCACTTGTAGGCTTGCCAGCTTATGTGAAAGAAGATGCAGATGCTTTGAAAGCACGTATTGGCGATGATGCTTATGCTATTACGCAAGAGAGTGCTACCGAAGCACCGTTCACAGGGGAATATGATGACCACTTTGAACGAGGTATTTATGTAGATATTGTCAGTGGTGAGCCATTGTTTATGTCTGCTCATAAATATAACTCCGGCTGTGGTTGGCCTGCTTTTTCACGACCAATCGTGGCGAATGCCGTTGACTATAAAGACGATGATTCTATTATAGGCCGTCCTCGTGTTGAAGTGCGTAGTGCTCATGGCGACTCCCATTTGGGTCATGTATTTACAGATGGCAAGGCAGAATTAGGTGGCTTGCGCTATTGTATTAATAGTAAATCTTTGCGCTTTATTAAAGCGGACGATATGGTGGCAGAAGGCTACGGCGCTTGGCTACCTATGCTAGAAGCGGAAGAAGCAGAAAATAATAAATAAAAGATCTTGTTTTAGTTACGGGCAATATTAGTTGCCATTAGCTACTTACTTAATTAGTTATTATTAGTTACTTACTTAATTAGTTATTGTTAGTTACTTACTTAATTAGTTACTAGTTAGTTACGGCTATTTATTTACAAGCTATATACGCATTATTTATAAGCTATATATGCAAGGGACTAAGATAAGCGAGATAATATGAAATCGAAGAAGCAACGCTTAACATGAATACATGGAAAGCGTTGTTTTTTTGTATATAATCAAAAATACTATAAAAGTGATAATTTAAGATGTATATCTTTACAATGAATACAAAATACTTGTACATCCTATATTGAAAAATATCTATTTAGGGTGTATACTTAATATATAGAAAAAAATAGATATTATAGAAATGATATGTATGGCTTTCTAATTTGTGTGACATATTGATTAGCATATCGTAAGTATGATAATGGATAATTACAGAACCTAAACAAGTCATTGTTTACCAAGGCTTGTTTTATTACAAGGAGGAATGAATATGTCTTTAAATTTAAGAGAACAATACGGTTTATTTATTAATAACAAGTGGGTGCCAGCTAGTGATGGTGGCACATATGAAGTACATAGCCCAGCTGATGGTCAGTTATTGGCCAAAGCAGCTGAAGCAACTAAAGAAGACGTAGATGCAGCTGTAGTAGCAGCTACTAAAGCATTTGAAACTTGGAAAAAAACAAGCCCTCAGGAACGTTCTGAGTATTTGCTTAAAATTGCGGATGCCTTAGAAGCACATGCTGAACATTTCGCAATGGTAGAATCCTATGATAATGGTAAGCCAATTCGCGAAACTCGTGCTGTAGACGTGCCGTTTGCAATCGATCATTTCCGCTACTTCGCTGGTGCGATTCGTGCCGAAGAAGGAGCTGCTACAATGCTTGATGAAAACACATTGTCTCTTATTTTAAATGAGCCAATTGGTGTTGTTGGTCAGGTTATTCCTTGGAACTTCCCATTCTTGATGGCAGCTTGGAAAATTGCGCCTGCATTAGCAGCTGGTTGTACAATCGTTATTAAACCATCCAACCATACATCACTTAGCTTGTTAGAATTTGCTAACATTTTCCAAGAAATCTTACCACCAGGTGTTGTAAATATTATTACTGGTAAAGGTTCCCGTTCTGGTCAGTATATTCTTGATCATCCTGGTTTCAACAAATTGGCCTTCACTGGTTCTACTGAAGTAGGTCTTAATGTATATAAAGCAGCTTCTGAACGCTTGATTCCAGCTACTCTTGAATTAGGTGGTAAATCTGCTAATATCTTCTTTGAAGATGCAAAATGGGATATGGCTTTAGATGGTGCTATGCTTGGTATCTTGTTTAACCAAGGTCAAGTATGTTGTGCTGGGTCCCGTATCTTCGTACAAGATACAATTTATGACAAATTCGTTGCTGATTTAACTAAGTTATTTGACAAAGTTAAAGTAGGTATGCCTTGGGATGATAGCACTGAATTAGGGGCTCAAATCTATGAAGCACAAACTGAAAAAATTCTTGAATATGTAGAGATTGCAAAACAAGAAGGTGCTCGCATTGCAGCCGGTGGTGTACGAGTTACTGATGGTGAATTTGGCAAAGGTTGTTTCGTTCGTCCAACGCTAATTGTAGATGCTACTAATGATATGCGCGTAGCTCGTGAAGAAATCTTCGGACCAGTTGCAGTAGTTATTAAATTCCATAGCGAAGACGAAGTAATTAAGATGGCTAATGACAGCATTTATGGTCTTGGCGGTGGTGTATGGACTCGCGATATCAATCGTGCAGTTCGTGTAGCTCGTGCTATTGAAACAGGTCGTATGTGGGTTAACTGCTATAATAGCATTCCAGCTGGTGCTCCATTTGGTGGCTATAAACAGTCTGGTATTGGCCGTGAAACTCACAAAGTTATCTTAGAACATTACAGCCAGAAGAAGAGCATTCTTGTGAATATTGGTGAAACACCATCTGGTTTGTATAACTTAGATGTTGAATAAGAGCGTACTGTTATATAATCGTATAAGTTTGTAATAGTAAAATTAGTAACATTATAAATAGTACAGATTAGTAGACTATAAAGTAGTTAAAATAAAAACCGTGGCGACTTCAGTGTGAACTGAGGTCGCCACGGTTTTTTGTTATACCCCTTTAGCATCAGGATCCCATATAAATTTATGAATTTGTAATTGTAAACGTACTTGTTGTAAGTGATTGGTGAGGAGATACTCCACAATTTCTTTAGGGTCAATTTTACCGAATACAGGGGAGACGAAGATGTGTCCTTTCGGTTGTTTAGTCGTAATGATTTCTTTCATTTTTTGTAGATCACTATAGGAGCTGACTACAAATTTGAGTACGTCTTTTTCTGAGAGGGCTTCACAGAGCGTTGGCTGCATATGTTCTTCCGCCGCTGAGTCAGGGCATTTATAATCGAAGGTGTAAAATACATTAGCTCGTTGAAAAGGCGGTAAAATACTACCATTGGTTTCAATATTGAACTCGTAGGGGCCATAAGGAGTTGTTCGCGTGCTTAGAAGATCAATTAACTCTTCCACTTCTTTAGCTTGAAGGAGTGGCTCGCCACCAGTAATTGTAATATAGCGATTGCCTAAGGCGTCTAAAGCATCGGCCATGTCTGCTACGGTATGAGTTTCAAAGACTGCATCATCACCATAGCTGTAGAGTGTATCACAATATACACAGCGGAGATTGCAGTCATGAAGGCGGAGAAAGGAACAGGGAAAACCTTGACGAGTTCCTTCCCCTTCGATAGAGCTAAAGAGCTCAATCACGTTCATAGATAGCCACGTTCCCTTCAGATTCTTGCACTACGACTTTGAAACATTTTTCACCTAATTCGTCAGCAATCCATTTAGCCATGTTTTCAGCTGTTGGATTAATATCGCCCATAATATCATTGACATGTTTATGATCAAGGCGACCATGAATAGCTTCTTTTATGTGACCAAAATCAATAACCATGCCGTTTTCATCAAGTTCAGCACTGCGTGCATAGATGTGTACAATCCAGTTATGGCCATGTAAATTTTGACACTTACTTTTATAGGTTAATTTTAATTGATGTGATGCACTAATTTCTAACTTTTTTACAACAGTAAACATGTAATCCTCTCTTTATATGTATACTTCAAATTTATATTTCTAAGGTTTTAATACGCTCGATGGCACGCAAGGTATTTTCACGACTACCAAAGGCAGTGAGGCGTAAATAGCCTTCGCCACAAGGCCCAAAACCTGCACCAGGGGTGCTTACAATATGCACTTTTTCTAGTAGCAAATCGAAGAACTCCCAGCTAGTCATACCTGTTGGCACTTTGAGCCAAATATAAGGGGCGTCAACGCCACCAAATACGGTGAGACCAATGGCTTCAAGGCCTTCACGGATGATACGAGCATTTTCTTTGTAGTAAGCAATGGCTTCCCGTGTTTGTTTATAACCTGCTTTTGAATAGACTGCTTCGGCAGCGCGCTGAATGATATAAGGCACACCATTGAATTTTGTGCATTGACGACGATTCCAAAGTTCATTTAAGGCTTGTTTATTACCATCTGCTGTGTTGATAGTTAAGCTTTTTGGTACTACCGTATAGGCACAGCGAGTACCGGTGAAACCCGCTGTTTTAGAGAAGGAGCGGAATTCGATAGCTACATCACGAGCGCCTTCAATTTCATAGATACTATGGACGGTGTCTTCACTACTAATAAAAGCTTCATAGGCGGAGTCGAACATGAGCACCGCATCGTTAGCTTTGCACCAATCCACCCATTCTTTAAGGCGTTTACGACTTAATACGGTGCCTGTTGGATTATTTGGGCAGCAAAGGTAAACGATATCAACTCGTTTGGCAGGAAAGTCTGGGGAGAAATTATTTTCTGCATTGGTTGGTAAATATACGATATTTTCAAAGTGACCATCTACAAATTTTCCAGAACGACCACTCATTACATTACTGTCCAAGTATACGGGATATACTGGATCAGTAATGGCCACCGTATTATTAGCACTAAATAATTCTTGGATATTGCCCACATCAGATTTGGCTCCATCAGAAATAAATACTTCATCAATTGCTAAATCGATGCCAAGGGGTTTGTAATCGTGATCGACTACAGCTTGGCGTAGGAACTCATAGCCTTGTTCAGGGCCATAACCACGGAAGGTTTCCGCATGGCTCATTTCGTCTACGGCTTTATGCATAGCTTCGATAACAGCTGGTGCTAGTGGTTGGGTTACATCGCCAATGCCAAGGCGAATGATGTCAGCCTTAGGATTGGCTTTTTGAAAGTCCGCCACTTTACGTGCAATATTAGCAAATAAATAGGAACTTTGTAGATTGGCATAGTTTTCATTAATTAGAGCCATAGGAGACCTCCTTTTAGTATAAGTACATATTGGTGTAAGTACATATTGGTGTAAGTACATAATTATTACTATATTATAGAATTATAGAGCCTTTGTCCTAAGTTCTAGCGTATTGCTAAAGCTAGCACACTATATAAATACTATATAATATAGAAAATATTAAATTTATTGTTTTATTTTACTATATTTAGGACCTTTATGGCAATAAAGATAGTAAAATAAAGAAAAACAGGAATCCGGGGAGGGATTCCTGTTTTTCTTGTAAGGGGAGTGTTAGTGTTAATCAAATGAAATATTGATTACCTATATCGGCCGAACAGGGAGGGTTCAGATTCGATATAGTTCCCTGTAATCAATGATACAGGCAATCCGAATGGGGTATCGGAATTACCATTCATTTGATAATATAATCATAAGCCACCAAAATGAATGGAAAATGAACATTTTGGCGATTTATCGAGTTTTTTTGTGAAAAATTCGTATTTTATTTAATGGACGAAATGGGCAGTAAACCGCTTGATATATATAGCTTGTCAATTATCCTAGGATATTAGTGTACTATAGATTTAATTATATGTCCATTAACCCCGTCAATAATTAATTCATAGGTTAAACCAGAGCGTGTAGCCTTAATTTGATAGAAAGGATGTGTTTGAAATTCCTGTGGGGGTGTACGACTAAAATCATTAGCCGGCATAGCTTTGTTAGTTGTGGTAGTAGGAGCTGCTTCTTTGGTGACAGTTCCTTCCGGTACTGGGTCTACTAATGGGCCTTGATTTCCTATAGATGATTTATGGGTAGCTTCGTTTTTAATAGGCATTTTGAGTGGTGGTAAGGACGCTACATTACCTTCTTCTTCGCCAGGAATCACCATTTTATCAGGATCATTCATCAACTCTTTATCAGTGCTACTTTGACGAGCATGACCTTTGCGGACTTGCGGAGGGACTGGTAAATCATCAAATGCTATGAGGGCAATTTCTTTAAAGGAGAGTTCATTTAAAGAAACGCCTGTATTAATAGCTGTTAGTTCTTTGATACGTTCTTCGCTGAGTAATGTTAAATTGTTGGCGAGAGCTTGTGCTTTTATCATTTCAGAACGGGCAGCTACTACTTTTTCCTGTTCTTCTGCCTTTAGGTAGTCGTGAATCCCATAGATGATGGTACCGATAATACTGACTGCAATGAAGATAGAGAGTATGCGACGAATTCGTCGCGTCGGTGGCTCTGTATCAGTGGTTTCAACAGAAGAAGAGGGTTGTATTAAATGTTTCATGGTAAATCCTTTCCAGAGGCCTCAGCGGTCGTTGTAGGAAATTCCAAAATAAAGCTAGTTGACACATGAGGTTCACTTACAGCATAGGCTTTGGCATGATGTAACTTTATGATGTTTTGTACAAAATAGAGTCCCAGTCCAAGACCTTGGTCTGCTTTTTTAGTACGAGCCTGATCGACTTGATATAAGCGATTCCAAATCTTTGCTAAATCTTCTTGGCTGATGCCAGCGCCATTATCAGTGACGATAATGCGAATGGCTTCATCGGCTTTTTCTAAGGCAATTGTAATAGTATCATTGGTGAATTTAATTGCGTTATCGACTAAGTTGCCAACGGCACGTTTTAAAAATGGAAGATTACCGGTTATGGATAGATTTGGTTCAAGGTTTGCCTGTAAGGTTATCTGTTTTTCCTTACAGATACGTTGATAGCTATCAACGACTTCTTGCATCATTTGACTTAAATCAAGAGGATCTTTTTTTATGTTAGCCATATTATCAAGGCGTGCAATATCAAGTAATTGCGTAACCATAGCTGTCATAAAACGGCTTTGCTGGAAAATATGTTCAAAACTTTCTTTAGCTTCGTCTATAGTATTGATATAGGCTCTGCCAAAATCACTTTCTGCTTGAATAACAGCAATTGGTGTTCGCAATTCATGAGATACATCCGAACTGAATTGCTTTTCTCGCAGTGAGGAGTTTTCTAAACTATCCAGCATGCTATTAAAAGTTTGCGATAGGGCTGAAATTTCATCATGACTATCGACTAATTGTTCAATACGTTGTGATAAGTCGCGTTTTTGTCCGATAGTAGCCGCTGTTTGGGTCATATTACGAATAGGCCGTAAGCCTCGTTTTATAATCCAGTAACCACCACTAGTTCCAATTACTAAGAAGATGACACCACCTAAAATAAGTGACCAGAGCATAATATTGGCAGCACGGCTTGCTGTAGTAGCAGGTAACACACCACGAACCCAACCGTGAAAGGCTGGATCAGCTACTGGGGCATCATAATAGTAGAAGGTCGCATTTTTTACAGTTATTTCTGTAATGTGATGGGGGGAGAGCATACTTTCTGGTGGAAAGCCATCAGGAATAGCCCCTTTAATAGCCACCCCGTTGTCCATATAGAGTACCGTAAAAACACCATCTTGGAAGGGTCTAAAACGCATCAAATTATCGGCTGTGTTGATAACTCGTGATTGCAAGGTACTACGCATTTCAGAGTCTTCCCACAATTGTGTAAATTGTAGAATGAAGACGGATAGCATGAGTAACATAAGGAGCAAAAAGATAGAGTACCAACCAGTGATTTTTAAAGTAATGGGCAATCGGTTAAAAGGATTGCCTAAGAGTCCGTTTTCGTTGCGGACAAAGAGGGAACGAAACCAGTGTCCCATTCCCTGCAAATTTGATTCCTTATTCTTCCACTTTGAACACATAGCCAACACCTCGTACGGTATGAATTAATTTGGCTTCGTCGGCTACGTCAAGTTTCTTACGCAAGTCTTTAATATATACATCTATTAAGTTAGAATAACTTTCATAATCATATTCCCATACATGGTCAAGGATTTGTTGACGGGATAATACGATGTTTACATTACTTGCTAAATAATATAATAGGTCGAATTCTTTGGCTGTTAATACTAACTCATGGCCATGTAAAGTAGCGGTACGACTTTGGCTATTGATTGTCAAAGGACCAGCTTCTAAATCATTGTGAGCATGGTTGTAGCTACGACGAGATAAGGCGTAGATACGAGCAATTAACTCTTCAAATTCAAAAGGTTTTACTAAATAGTCATCTCCACCATGATTAAAACCTTTGATTTTATCTTGAAGGGCATCTTTCGCTGTTAAGAATAAAACGGGTGTTTTATTACCTTCTTGGCGCAAATGTTGTACTACTGTGAAACCATCCATTTTAGGGATCATTACGTCCATTACAACAACATCATAGCTGGATGTATTGATATGGTCTAATGCGGTCTCACCGTCAAAACAGCAGTCTACTGTCATGGACTCTACGCGGAGGCGTTTGGCGATAATATTATTTAACATTTCTTCGTCTTCAACTAGTAAAACTTTCATATAATCACTCCTGTCTTACAGAAATAAGCCTGTTTCACACCCAATATGGAAGGTAACAGACTATAATCAAACACAAATATATTTGATGCTCTTCGTAATTAATTATAACAATTAATTAATAGCAATTTTATGCGCCCAGTATAACGTAAGGGAATGAACTCATTATGAAGAGATATCCTTTGGGCATTAAATTTATGATAACTAAATTGTGCACCTTTGTGTTTTATGCATAGATTAGACGTTTTTTGGACGTTTAAAGGAAAAACAGAAAAAAACAGAAAAAAACGATGATAATGGTTTTCGTTTAGTTATTACTTTTTTCTATTCTGAAATATAAAAGAATAGAATACATATAAAATAAACGTTGATTTACTGGGAAATGACAGTTGTATATGCATTAATTATACCCTAAATTGAAGGGAATTAACTAATTGATATAAATTATCATTTGTGAAGTATGTTTTCAAGTATGAGTAATTGAGTTTGGACAAAAACCTTTAAAAACCGCTATAATTAAGTAACAAGCTATAGGATTGGTATGCAACAGGTATCGCATACCGTTAATAAGACTGTAGGAAGTAGGTACAAGTTTAGGAGGTTATTATGGAACAGTTTGATGTTCTAGTAATAGGCAGCGGCGGAGCTGGCCAACGAGCAGCTTTAGAAGCAGCTCATCAAGAAGGTTTGCGCGTTGCTCTTATTACCAAAATTTTCCCTAGTCGTTCAGCAACGGCTATGGCTCAAGGCGGTATTAATGGCGTATTAAACAATGTAGCAAAAGAAGACACTATTGAAGATCATATCTTTGATACTGTAAAAGGTAGTGACTATCTTGCTGACCAGGACGCTGTTGAATTCTTTATCAGTCGTTGTCCTGAATTAATCAAAGAACTTGATTACTTTGGTGTGCCATTCTCCCGTACTAGTGAAAACAAAATTGCACAACGTAATTTCGGTGGTCAAGCATATCCTCGTACATGCTATAGTGCCGATAAAACTGGTCATGTAATTTTGCATACCTTGTATGAACAATGCTTAAAGGAAAATGTACATTTCCTTCAAGATTGGTACTTATTAGACATCGTAAAAACTGACGACGGCTCTGTAGGTGGCGTTGTTGCTTGGAATATGAAAGAAGGCCGTGTAGAAAAAATCGCTACTACTGCATTAGTAATCGCTACTGGCGGTGCTGGTCGTATGTACTGGACACGTACTTCTAATCCTTACCTTTCTACTGGTGACGGCATGGCAGCTTGCTTCCGCGCTGGTGTAGCTTTGAAAGACCCTGAAATGGTTCAGTTCCATCCAACTGGTCTTGGTAAGAGCGGTATCTTAATGTCCGAAGCTGTTCGTGGTGAAGGTGGTTACCTCTTAAATAATAAAGGGGAACGTTTTATGAAGGACTATGCGCCTAGTAAAATGGAATTAGCACCTCGTGACGTTGTAGCAAAAGCTATCGAAACTGAAATCGCTGAAGGCCGTGGCTTTGGTACTGGTCTTGATGCCTATGTAGTAGCTGACGTTCGTCACTTACCAAAAGAAGTTATTCTTGAAAAACTTCATGGTATTCGTGACTTGGCTATCACATTCGAACATGCTGACCCATTAGTTCAACCAATTCCAATTCGTCCAACTTGTCACTATTCCATGGGCGGTATTGATGTTAACGATTACAAAACTTGCGGTACTTGTGTACCAGGTTTATTTGCTGCTGGTGAAGCTGCTTGTGTATCCGTACATGGTGCTAACCGTCTTGGTGGTAACTCCTTGGCTGACGCTGTTGTATTCGGTAAAGTAGCTGGTGAAGGCGCTGTAGATTATGTAAAAAATAATGCAGCTAAAGACGCTACTAAAGCTCTTAATGATGCAGCTAATAGCTGGGAACAAAAATTCCGCGAAGTAACTAGTCGTACAACTGGTCGTCCTATTGCTGAAATTCGTGATGAAATGGCTCTTTCCATGTGGAATAACGTAGGTATTTTCCGCGAAGAAGCTAAAATGGAAAAAGAATTAGAAACTTTAAATCGCTTGATTGAAGAATATAAAACTTGCTACGTAGGCGATACTAACCGTACGTTCAATATGGCTTTCGTAAATTACATTGAAGTTGGTAGCTTGTTAACAGTAGCAAAAGCTGTTACTTTAGGCGCTCTTCGTCGTAAAGAAAGTCGTGGTAGTCACCTTCGTGAAGATTACACGAAACGTGATGATGCTAACTTCTTGAATCATACTGTAATTAAACTTAAAGAAGATGGCGAATACGAAGTAGGTCAAAGTGAAGTTGTAATTACCCGCTTCGAACCAAAAGAAAGGACGTACTAAGATGAGACAGATTACTTATAATATCCATCGTTATAATGAAGGTCGCTCCTATGTACAGACCTATTCCTTTGACTATGAACCAGATCGTACAATCCTTTGGGGCCTTCAAAAAATTAAAGATACTATCGATCCAAGCTTAACATTCATCGCTGCTTGCCGTAGTGCGGTTTGTGGCGCTTGCTCCATCAAAGTTAATGGTCAAGCTATGCTTGGTTGTGAAAGCAAAATTGACGATATTACTGAACGTTTTGGTAGTGATACGATTGAAATTGCTCCAATCGGTAACTTCGATGTAATCCGTGACCTTGCTGTTGACTGGGAAGCTAAAGTTAACCGTCTTAAAACAGTGGCTCCATGGATTTTCATGAAACCTGAATTTAATCGTGATATGGGTTCTCGTCAAACTCCAGAAGATTTCAAAAAATTTGTTACTAACACAGAATGTATCCTTTGCGGTTGCTGTGCTTCCGAATGTAATAAATTGACTGCAAATCGTGAAGACTTCTTGGATCCATATGTATATACAAAAGCAAATCGCTTTGTTCAAGATTCCCGTGATGTTGCACCAATGGCTCACGTAAATCCTGCTTTTGAAAATGGTCTTTGGAAATGCGTTCATTGCATGAACTGTATCTCCCGTTGTCCAAAACATTTAAAACCAGCTAAAGATATCTCTGAACTTCGTGCAGTAGCTACTAAAGCTGGCTTGACTAATAAAGGTACTCGCCATGCTATCGCATTCCGTGAAGACCTTATTAAAACAGGCCGCTTGAACGAAGTAACAATGAGTCTTAAAACAGATGGTCTTGTAGACTCCGCTAAACAAGGTCTCTACGCTATGCGTCTCTGGGCACATGGTAAGATTAATCCTCTTGAACTTGTAGTTCCACACAAACCAGTTCAAGGTATTAAGGATGTGCGCACCATTGTTAAAGCAGCAGAGGAGGCAGAAAGATAATGAAATACGCATTTTTCCCTGGTTGTGTACTTGAAGGTGCCGCCAAAGAAGATTTTATCGCCACTGTTGCGGTTGCTAAGAAATTAGGCATTCAAATTGAAGAATTAGAAGGTTGGACTTGCTGTGGTGCATCCCATGTTCAAGATATCGACCCATTAGGCGTTCTTGCTACGAATGCTCGTAATATTGCTTTAGCTGAAGCACAAGGCGTTCAGTTAATGACAGTTTGTAACACTTGTACGTTGATGCTTCGTGAAGCTAAAAACGAACTTGATCGCGATGAAACTCAACGCGCTCGCGTTAACAATATTTTAGGTCAAGCGGGCTTAAAATATAAAGGTACTAGCGATGTAACTCATTTCTTATGGGTATTAATTCGTGATTATGGTTTGAACAACCTAAAAGCTAAAGTTGTTAAACCTTTAAGTGGCCTTCGTGTGGCTGAATATTATGGTTGCCATATTCTTCGTCCAGCTGAAGAAACTGGTTTTGAAGATTTCCAAATCCCAACTAGTTTAGCTGACGTAATCAAAGCTATTGGTGCTACACCAATCGACTTCTCTCGTAAGCTTGATTGCTGTGGTTTCCATGCTGTATATCCAGCTCATGATTCCGTAATGCAAATGACTGGTTCCATCAATGCTGATGCAGCTAAAGAAGGGGCTGACTGTGTAGTAACACCTTGCCCACTTTGTCAAATGCAGCTTGATATGTTCCAGAAAGAAGCAAAACAATATGTTCCAAACGACAAAGATATGCCTATTATTCATATGAGTCAGTTAATCGGTTTAGCATTAGGTATTAGCCCTGCTGAACTTGGTATGACTAAACGCCATATGACTAGCACTGCAGCTTTGAATCGTTTCGTAGGTGCATAATATTAGGTAATACAGGTTCTCGTTAGATAGCTTGTACCTATAAAAATCCCCTGTTCATTAAGATGAACAGGGGATTTATTTTTATTAAATTTATATATAATATTTAAAAGATGGGCAAAATGTGTTACTAAAAGATGGATAAAATGTGTTACTAGTTAAAGGCTTTGTATTTTTACATACAGTTTAAGGCAAGGGGATTAGAAACCTAAGTCTTCATTGATGATAATAATCTCCATAATATCCATATTACGCATTTTTTTATAGTAGATTGTTAAGGCATTGCAAATTCGATCAGGTGAAGCACAATCATAACATTTATCTTGACGAATGGCGCAAGGGTTTTTAGTAGATTTTTTGTTTTTTACTACATTTTGTGGCGCGGCAATATTCCGTGCACGATAAATGGCTGAGCTTAGGTCAGGCGTGATTTTATTGATGCCTACAACAAAGAATACTTCTTCTGAACCAAAAAGGGAGCAGGCTACACGATTGCCAGTTCCATCAATATTTACCATTTCCCCTGTTTGGGCTAGGGCATTAACTGAGGTGAGGAATACGTCTCGTTGCATAGTGCGTAACGCAGTTTGGCGAAAGTTTTCACCGTCTAAGGGGCGTTGGATGTCAGTTATCTCTTTATTCTGTCCTTCTAAGGCTTCATAGACCTGTATAGTTTGTAAGGTTCTAGAATCGCCTAAGGCCACTCGTTTATTTTGAATTCGTGATTTTAAATAGGCAATAGCCTCTTGGCGATTTTCAAAATAATGAACTACAAAATTATTGCGTTCCAAATTTTTAATAGTTTTGTTAATATCAATTGTCATTTCATTTGGTGTAGGATTAGTTACTGCATCAATGGTAGTATTTGTATTAGCCATGGGATTCTCCTTAATGGTTATGAAATGGTATATATAGTATATATAGTGTATATTTGTATTGTACCACGATGAATTTATTGTTCCTAGGCGTAAATTTTATCTTGACAGATGAGAAAAATCTGTTTATTATAATATACAACCTTAGTGGACAGAGTATTACTTCAAAAGGACAAACTTGTGGAATTTGTATGTCGTTGAATGTAAACTAAAGACTAATAAGGTTGATTATTTGAGAAGATAGAGAATACTTAGCTGATAAAAAAGAGTGAGAGACATTTGCTAAGTTTTATAATTAAATAAGGTGCTCTTAAACCGTAGAGACGGAGATAAAAATAGGACGTGCACTTACAGAGAGTGAAGGTGGCTGAGATTTCACAGAACGCAGCTTATTAAATGGACCGTTGAGGGCGCTAGGAACGATTGGACACTTTGCTTTTAGCTAGATAGCTAGGTATAAGTAAAAGCAATGCGGATTTTATGTCTGATTTAGTATGTAGCGACGCGACATTGGCGTTAACAATGAGGGGTATGTTAGTACCCTGCGAATGAGAGGGATATGTATGTAATTAGTTACTAGTAGGGTATACTGTAATTATTATAGCTATTCAAACAAGGTGGTACCGCGAGTTTATAAGACCCGCCCTTGGCATGTATTTGCCAAGGGCGTTTTTTTATACCCAAAGGAGAGTAAGTATGAGTTCTATATCATTAGAAGAATTAAAAAGATATCAATCAGAATTTCCTATAGTGCCAATTTACAAAGAAATATTTGCTGATGTACGAACACCTATTTCTGTTTTAAAAGCGTTAAAGAAAGTTAGTAAAACAGCATTTCTATTAGAAAGTGCTGATAATAAAGAGAATTGGGGGCGTTATTCGTTTTTAGGCTTTGATCCGCTATTAGAAATTACGTGCAAAGAATCTGTGATGACAATCAAAGGGGTGACGACACAACAGTTTACTACAACAGCGCCAAATGAAGTGATTCGCCATATTTTAAACGAGTATAAAAGTCCTCAGCTAGCAGGGCTACCTACTTTTACAGGTGGTTTAGTTGGCTACTTTGGCTATGAATATATGAGCTATGCAGAACCTACGCTGCAAGAAGGATTTCAGAGACAAAGGGAGCGATTAGCTAAGGTAGATGAGAGTGTTAAACCGAGTTTTAATGATGTAGATTTAATGCTCTTTGACAAAGTAATTGCTTTTGATCATTACCGCAATAAGATATTTGTAATCGTCAATATTCGGACGGATGAACTGGAGACCAATTATTATAAAGGGCAATTAGAATTGGAAAGTTTGGTTAAATTAGTGGTAGCTGGCGAAGAGGCTGAATTAGCTTCAGGGCAACTTCTTACTGAATTTAAGGGTGAGTTTACAGAAGCTGAATTTATAACAGCTGTAGAGACTGTGAAAACATATATTAAGGAAGGGGATATTTTTCAAGGCGTTCTTTCTAATGGACAGTCAGCAAAGTTTCAAGGCAGTCTGTTAAATGCCTATCGCGTGTTGCGAACTACAAATCCTTCGCCTTATATGTTCTATTTTAGTAGCCCTCAATTAGAACTTACTGGTGCTTCGCCAGAGACATTAGTGAAAGTTCGCCAAGGTCAGGTAGCCACTTTTCCCATAGCTGGTACAATGCCACGAGGGCGGACAGAAGCAGAAGATATAGCATATGAGCAGCAGTTATTGAACGATGAGAAGGAATTGGCAGAGCACAATATGTTAGTTGATTTAGGGCGTAATGATTTAGGCCGTGTATGTCAATTTGGTACGGTACAAGTTGAATCATTGCGAGATGTTCAGCGGTTTTCTCATGTTATGCATATTTGTTCCTCTGTTACAGGTACTTTGCGAGACGGAAAGGATGCGTTAGATGCTTTAAGTGCTACTTTACCAGCAGGCACTTTATCCGGGGCGCCGAAGATACGGGCGGTTCAAATTTTGCAAGACCTTGAAAAATCACCACGCGGTATTTATGCAGGGGCTATCGGCTATATTGATTTTTCAGGTAATATGGATACTTGCATTGGGATTCGCATGGCCGTAGCTAAAGAAGGACAGGTTCTTGTGCGAGCTGGTGCAGGGATTGTGCAAGATAGTATTGCGGAGCGTGAATATGAAGAAACTCGCAATAAAGCTCAGGCAATGATTGAAGCAATTCAAAAAGGAGCAATGGTGACAGCCTATGGTATTACTGATAGATAATTATGATAGTTTTTCCTTTAATTTGTACCAATTAATAGGTTCTATGAGTGCGAAGGTAAAAGTAGTTCGTAGTGATGAACTAACGGTGCCTGAGGTGCTAGCATTACAGCCAAGTCATATTGTATTGTCCCCAGGACCTGGGCGACCTAGTGAGGCGGGCATTTATGAAACATTGATTTCAGAAATAAAAGGCAACATTCCTTTGTTGGGCGTATGTTTAGGGCATCAAGCAATTGCTGAAGCCTATGGCGGTACGATTGGCTATGCTAAAGAGATACTTCATGGTAAGGCCAGTGAGGTTACGCAATTGACGAAATCTGTCTTATTCGAAGATATACCGACTACCTTTCAGGTAGCACGTTATCATTCGTTAGCAGTAATAGGGGATACGTTACCGAATGACTTAGTAATAACAGCTGAGACAGCGGATGGTGAAATTATGGCGTTAGAACATCGTCAATATCCTATTTTTGGAGTACAGTTTCATCCAGAATCAATTTTGACCCCTTGTGGGGCACAATTAATAGAGAATTTTTTAGCCCTATAAATGAGATACGGGTAATACGTTGATAAAAAAGAGAATGAGAAAGAAGAGTGAAAACATGATACAAGAAGCAATCGAAACGGTAATAGAAGGTCGTGATTTGACCTATCAAATGGCTTTGCGAGCTATGCGTGAAATTATGGAAGGGCGAGCAAATGAAGCACAAATGGGGGCTTTGCTTGGGGCTATGCGTTTAAAAGGCGAAAGTATTGATGAAATTACTGGCTTTGCTCAAGGCATGCGTGAAAAGGCGGTGCCAGTAGTTCATGAGCAAGAGGTGTTTGAAATTGTAGGAACTGGTGGAGATAAGGCAAATACTTTTAACATTTCCACTACGGCAGGTTTTGTTATTGCCGCAGGCGGAGTACCCGTAGCTAAGCATGGCAATCGCAGCGTATCCAGTAAATGTGGCGCAGCCGACTGTTTAGAAGCATTAGGTGTTCAATTAGCCGTGCCTAGTAATAGCAATCAGACTATACTGAACAAGGTGGGCATGTGTTTTATGTTTGCCCCTTTGTACCATAGTTCTATGAAATATGCTGCCCCAGTTCGTAAAGCTTTGGGTATTCGCACTGTATTTAATGTGTTGGGGCCTTTAACAAATCCTGCGGGAGCCACTAAACAGTTAATGGGAGTTTATGATAAAAGTCTAGTAGAACCATTAGCGCAAGTGTTAGCTAATTTAGGTGTTCAGCGTGGCGCTGTAGTTCATGGCTTTGATGGGTTAGATGAAATTACAGCTTGTGATAAGACCTATATTTGTGAGATTAAAGAGGGCAAATTAATTTCGTATATTTTAGATCCGGCTGATTATGGTCTAGAGTACGCAAAGCCCGCGGATTTAGTAGGTGGCGATGGTCCTACTAATGCAGCCATTACACGGGCTGTGTTGAGCGGTGAACTTGGTCCGCGGCGAGATGCAGTGCTTTTGAATGCTGGTGTAAGTTTCCATTTAGCAGAACCAAACACCTCTATTGCAGAAGGTATTACAAAAGCAGCACGTTTAATTGATGAAGGTAAAGCTTTGGCCGTTTTGGAGGCTTTAGTAGAAGCTACTAATGAGGCGGTAGGATAAGAGAGGTGACGTATGATTCTTGATACAATTGTGGAAGCAACACGTAGGCGCATTACTAAAGAAAAAAGTGAGAGGGCTTTAGAGGAATTAAAGGTACTCGCTACGTCACTAGCTGATTCAGAGTTGAGTAGAGGACCTTTTTCGTATCCCTTTGAAAAAGCTTTACGGGCGAGCGACATGAATTTTATTTGTGAAATAAAAAAGGCATCACCTTCTAAAGGAGTAATTGCGCCCTCCTTTCCTTTTGAACAGATTGCCAAAGAATATGAAGAAGCAGGGGCTGCGGCTATTTCTATATTGACAGAGCCAGAGTTCTTTAAGGGGCATGTTTCTTATTTAATGCGGATTCGAGAACAAGTTACATTGCCCTTGTTGCAAAAAGATTTTTTTATTGATGAATATCAGATTTATGGGGCAAAAGTATATGGGGCACAGGCCATTTTGTTAATCTGTGCGATTTTAACAGATGAAGAATTACAACGTTTTTATAATTTAGCTGATAGCTTAGGCTTATCTTGCTTAGTAGAAACTCATAGTGCTGAAGAAATAGAGCGAGCCTTAGCCATAGGAGCACGTATTATTGGTGTTAATAATCGAGATTTGCGAGATTTTACAGTCCATATTAAGCATAGTTTAGAATTGCGCCATTTAGTACCACCAGAGGTAATATTTGTGTCTGAAAGCGGTTTGGAATGTGCCAGTCATATTCAGCAATTACGCGAACATCATATACAAGCGGCCCTCATTGGGGAGCATTTCATGCGAGCTCCTAATAAAAAAGCGGCCTTGTCTGATTTATATGGTAGAACTAAACCTGTGATGACTAAAATTTGTGGTTTAAAACGACTCGAAGACATAGCAATTATTAATGAATTGGCGATAAAACCACAGTATGTAGGCTTTGTGTTTGCTAAGAGTTCACGTCAAGTAACAGCGAAGCAAGCTAAGGCATTGGCGGATTGTTTAACGCCAGGGATTCAAAAAGTAGGCGTTTTTGTGGAAGAGTCTGTAGCGCAAATTATGGAAATCGTAAAGATAGTTCCTTTGGATGTAGTGCAAGTATGTGGAGCACAGGCTGAAACAACTGTGAGGGCTTTGCAGCACCATTTATCCATCCCTATTTGGCGGGCCGTGTCTTTGCAGTCTAAGGCAGATTTAATGGCTTGTGAAAGTTCACAAGCGGATTTACTGCTCTTTGATACATATAAGCAAGGCTATAGCGGTGGCACTGGTGAAACTTTTGATTGGACACTTTTAGAAGATTGTAAACGACCTTATTTTTTAGCTGGTGGTTTAGGCACACATAATATTGCCCGTGCTATTCGTCAAGTACAGCCTTATGGGGTAGATATTAGTAGTGGGGTCGAAACAAATCGTGTAAAAGATAAGATAAAGATAGAGCAATTTTTGCAAACGGTATCCGACGTAACCGAAGCTGATAGATAAATAGATATAACTGAAGCTGACAGATAAAAAGATATAACAGAGATATATATGACAATTATATAGCAAGGTGAATTGTGTGAAAGAGGTAAGACTATGACAGAATTTAATCGAAAAGGGCGCTATGGTGAACATGGTGGTCAATACATTCCCGAAATATTAATGAATGCAGTTCTTGAAGTGGAAGCTGCTTATGAACAATATAAAAATGATCCAGCTTTTATTGCTGAATTAGAAGCGTTACAAGTAAATTATACGGGGCGGCCCTCACTTTTATATTATGCAAAGCATATGAGTGATGACTTAGGGGGTGCTAAGATTTATTTAAAACGAGAAGACTTAAATCATACAGGTTCTCATAAGATTAATAATGTTCTTGGTCAAGTTTTATTGGCACAACGAATGGGGAAAAAGCGGATTATTGCTGAAACAGGGGCAGGACAACATGGGGTAGCGGCTGCAACTGCAGCGGCGCTCCTTGGTATGGAATGTGAAATTTTTATGGGTAAAGAAGATACGGAGCGACAAGCACTTAATGTGTATCGTATGGAACTGTTAGGTGCTAAGGTATATCCTGTTACTTCGGGCACTATGACCTTAAAAGATGCGGTAAGTGAAACCTTACGCGAATGGACTCGTCGTGTAGAGGATACTTATTATGCAATGGGGTCAGCTGTAGGGCCACACCCGTTTCCTATGATTGTCCGTGATTTTCAAAGTATTATTAGTAAAGAAGCAAGAGAACAGATTTTGCAAGCTGAAGGTAAACTGCCTAGCATGGTTATGGCTTGTGTAGGCGGTGGTAGTAATGCAATAGGTATGTTTCATCATTTTATTGCTGATGAAACGGTTCAATTGGTAGGTTGTGAAGCGGCTGGTTTAGGCATTGAAACTAAAGAGCATGCAGCTACGTTAGCAAAAGGTACACCTGGTATTTTCCACGGTATGCGCTCTTATTTTGTACAGAATGAATATGGACAGATTGCGCCAGTGTATTCTATCTCAGCAGGCCTTGATTATCCAGGCATTGGACCAGAACACTCCCATTTGCATGATATAGGCAGAGCTACTTATGTGCCGATTACTGATGAAGAAGCTGTTACTGCTTTTGAATACGTTTCACGAACAGAAGGTATTATACCGGCGATTGAAAGTGCTCATGCCTTGGCACATGCTATGAAAGTGGCGCCGACAATGGGACGTGATGAATCTATCATTATTTGTTTATCTGGTCGTGGTGACAAAGATGTAGCCGCTATGGCTAAATATAGGGGGCACGATATTCATGAATAAGACAATGTATACAGACAATTTTGACATATCTACAGCGTTTGCTAAGGGCAAAGCGTTTATTGGCTTTTTAACAGCTGGTGATCCGAGTTTAGAGGCTACTGCGCGCTATATCCAAATAATGGCAGCAGCTGGGGCGGACTTAATAGAGATTGGCATTCCTTTTTCTGACCCTGTTGCTGAAGGGGAAGTTATTCAGCGGGCTTCGGAACGAGCCTTAGCCCAAGGGGCGTTGACCGATGCCATTTTTGATATGGTCGCCACTGTGCGTAAGACAGTGACAATTCCTTTGGTTTTTATGACCTATTTAAATCCTGTCTATGTATATGGGGCAGAGCGATTTTTTGCACGTTGTAAGGAGCTAAATATTCGTGGCATTATTGTGCCAGATTTACCGTACGAAGAAAAAGGTGAAATTGAGTCTGTTGCCAATGCCTATGATGTGACTTTGATTTCTTTAATTGCCCCTACATCGGAGCAACGAATTGAACAAATTACGAAGGAGGCAAAAGGCTTTATTTATTGCGTTTCGTCTTTAGGTGTTACAGGGGTCCGTAAAAATATTACTACCGATGTGGCTAGTTTAGTGACTACTATTAAAAAATATACAGCCATTCCTGTAGCCATTGGTTTTGGTATTGCAGAACCTGAACAAGCTAAAAATATGGCTACCATAGGGGATGGGGCTATTGTAGGTTCGGCGATTGTAAAAATTATTGAAGCCCATGGTAATCAAGCAGATACAGCTTTAGAGGCTTATGTAAAAGCTATGAAAGCCGCTGTTAGTGAAGTTTAATAGAGATATTGAATAGAGAACTGTGAGAAATGTCTAATGAGTAGGCTTTTTACCTACTTGTTAGGCGTTTTTTCATGAAATGTTTAGGTCCATTCGGTATAGTTTCTAATAGGGAGATTACTCGTTTGAAAGCTATGATTGAAACGTTAGGGCGAGTTTTAAATGATGCGGCTATTTGATAATGACTTTCAGTGATAGCGATAAATGAAAAAACATGATATAATATGGATGAATTAAGTTAATAAGGAGACTAACCATGAATTGGAAAAGAGTGTTATTAGTAGCCACTGTATGCACGGTTTGCACCATGAGTGCTAGTCAAGCCGATAATCGTTTAGCTGATGTAAAGCCTACTGATTGGGCGTACCAAGGAATACAGACTTTGGTAAAGCATGGGGCTATTACTGATACTAAAGGCTTGAACTTAAATGGGCAAGTATATACTCGTTATGAATTAACGCCTCTTGTGGCTGATATTGTAGAGAAACGGGAACAGATGAATGACACGGATAAAAATATTGCCATTCGTTTGTATAGTGAATTCCGTGATGATTTAATGCAATATAATCGTGATCAAGAAATTAGAGAAGGTAAGCGTGATGAAAGTGCTGCTGCTAATGGTGAAACGCCAGCTTTGACGAAGGAAGAAATTGCGGAACGCATGAAGTCTTTTGAAGTTGACCGCAGTCGTATCCAGACCGGCGGTGATGTGCGTATTCGCTTTGGCAAAGGTGGGAAAAATGATTTCCGCACCCGTGTAGGCGTTGTTATTGGCGGTAGTGATGTGGCCGCACCGGATGCTTTATTTGATAAAGTAGGTCGTCGAGCTATTGAAGAAGCAGATAAAGAAGCAGAAAAATCACGTGCTCAATTTGCTAAAAATCGAGCACGCATAGAAGCAGAAGAGGCTAAAGAAATAGCGGAGGCACAAAAGAAAGCCGATAAGGATGCGGAAGCTCAAAAGAAAACAGATACAGAAGTTGGGGCTCAAAATCAATCTGAGTCTGATAAGAATATAGCTAAAGCAGTTGAGGCTGAACAGGAAGCCAATAAAACAGCTGTATCAGGAGAAACTAATACAGCTACTGCAATAGAAGAAACTAAGGCATAGGCTAATGTAACATATAATAGTAACCATTTTAGTTGTGAGTTTGGGTTACTAGGGGGCATTAGAATGACCGTTTAGTAATGAAACAATAGATAGGGAATGGTGAAGTGTATGTTTTTGCGTCGTGTTAAAGAAAAATTAAATACAGTCCATCAACAACGAATGCAAGTATCTGAAGTATTTCGTTATATTGGACCAGGTATTATTGTAACAGTAGGTTTTATTGATCCCGGTAACTGGGCAGCCAATTTAGCTGCTGGGGCCATGTTTGGCTATGATTTGTTGTGGGTTGTTACCTTGTCTACAATTATGTTAATTCTTTTGCAACATAATGTGGCTCATTTAGGAATTGTTACCGGTCGGTGTTTGTCGGAATGTGCCTATGAAGCATTGCCACGCTGGTTGTCGCGAATTTTGTTAAGTACCGCTGGGTTAGCGGCTGCTGCTACGGCGTTAGCAGAATTTATAGGGGCGGCCATAGCACTTAAGATGCTCTTTGGAATTCCTTTATTTATTGGCTCGATTCTGACGGCTATTATTTGTACCCTTATGTTGTTAACCAATTCGTATAGTAAGCTCGAAAAGGTAATTGCCGGTTTCGTTTCGCTCATTGCATTGGCGTATTTAGCTGAATTATCTATGGTGGATGTAGATTGGGCTGCGTCTGGCTTAGCTTGGGTGAATCCTACGTTACCTAATGAATCTATGTTGGTTATTTTGAGTATTTTAGGGGCTGTTATTATGCCTCATAATTTATTCTTGCATTCTGAAATTATTCAGAGCCGTGAGTTTAACAAAGAAGATCCAAAAGTAATGCAAAAACGTTTGCGTTATGAGTTTTTAGATACTATTTTTTCTATGGGCATTGGCTGGGCTATTAATTCGGCTATGATTATTTTGGCTGCGGCTACGTTTTTCCAGCAGGGAATTATAGTAGAAGAGTTAGAACAGGCACAAGAGTTGTTGGTACCCCTTATTGGTCCGTCGGCAGGGATTATTTTTGCACTTGCTTTATTGTTTGCTGGATTTGCTTCTTCCGCTACAGCGGGGATGGCAGGAGCCAGTATTTTTGCCGGTATGTTTGGTGAATCTTACGATATGAAAGATTTTCATAGTCGTATTGGCTTAGCGTTGACGTATATTCCTGCTTTAGTGCTTATTTTGTTTATTCAAGATTCCTTTAAAGCGTTGCTTATTTCACAAATGTTCTTGAGTCTACAGTTGCCATTTACCATTTTCTTGCAATTATATTTGACTGGCTCAGCTAAAGTTATGGGTGTTTATAAGAACAAACCATCTACAGCTGTTATGTTGTGGGTTATTGGTATTGTAGTAACAGGCATGAATATTTTCCTGTTATTTGAAGCATAATTTTCTTGTTATTTGAAATATAAATGTTTGAAGCGTAAGCTATTAGTGAAAAAATTTTATAATTAGTATATTAGCTTAGACTAGTTAGAGTTGGGAGTATGCACTTAATAAGTATCTCCCAACTCTTTTGTGTTGTAGGAGTAGGCGTTGGCCTTTTCCTAGACGTATAGTCATGGAGCTTGAAAATATGCTATAATTATGTAATTAATGAGAAAATATAAGCGCTTTTAGCGATTGTATAATTAATTCTTTCAGTGTCATGATTTCATTTGTAAATAGGAGGTAATAACTATGGCAGATGTTCTTCGTTCTGACTATGAAGAGATTGTTGAAGATGTGTCGGTTCAGCTGCAATCACAATTGAATGCAGCCGAATCAGGTGCGATTATAGATTTATTTCAAAGCGATACCTTAGATCCAGCACAAAACTTTTTATTCTTTGGTGCTACGGAGCGTGCTTTATTAGAATACCGCAAAGGGCATAATAAAAAGACCGTGTTCGTGCGGGTACAGCCAGAAGGCTTAGCAACCGCGGAACCTGTGGCAACACCAGTAAGTGCTTTGTTAGACCGTTTAATTTTACGGCGCATGGATGAATTCATGCATGACAAAATTTTTATCGAAGATATTTTCTATGATGGGGAGCAGATTACCTACAGTGGAGCGGGCTTGAAAAATCGTCATGTAGTATTGCTTATTGATGGCATTGATGAAGGATCTCCTTATTTAAGTGAAGTTATATCTTTATGTGAAGAGATGAAGGCTAAGTTTATTGTTGCATTACCTCTTGTAATTTGGAGTGAAGCAGTACAAGAACGTTTGGCTCTTGAATTAAGTGAAGCTGGTGATGGGCAGCAAGGAATTGAAATCGATGAAAATACTCCTGTCTCCTAGTAAGACTAAGACTTTGCAAGGTGAACCAAGGGCGCCACTATTTCAAAGTGAGATGACTGCAGCAATTATTTCTCATCTTCAAACATTAAATGCGTCCGAATTAGGTAAAGCATTAAAGCTCGCTGAACCTAAAGCAGAGCCTTTGGTAGTGTTTTATAAAGACTATGAAACGCTACCCACTGGTACAGCGATTGAAAGTTATAATGGTTTAGCTTTTAAAAATCTGGCTTGGTCTAGCTTATCTGAAGCGGCACAGCAGTTTGGTGCTGACCATGTATATATTTTGTCTGCTTTATATGGTCTTATAAGTCCTTTGAGTCCGATTAAAGCGTATCGACTTGATTTAGTAGATCGAATTTTTCCTAACGGCGCCCCCGCAGATGGCCCATTAGGTGGCTATACATCTTTGTATGAGTATTGGACGCCTGTAGTGACAAAGGCCTTGGCTGCAGAAGATTGGTTATTGAATTTAGCTTCTAAGGAATACTACAAATTAGTGGATCATCCACGAATGGTTACAGTAGAATTTTTAGAGTTCAAACAAGGCGTTTGGAAGCAGTTAAGTACCTCCTCTAAACAAATGCGCGGGCAATTAGCTCATTATATGCTAGCGCATGGAGCGATGTCTTGGCTTGATTTGCCGTTACAAATTGGTGAATTCACACGTTATACAGAATTACCAACTACGTTAACCGAGCCATTAGTGGTGGCGTATCATCGTAACTCTTAATTAGTAAGTAAGTGAGAGTTGTGCGGCGGTGAAGAGGATGACATATAATTAAAGTTAGTTAATATAGTAAAGAGAGAACAGTAAGAGTGACTATGACAGTACAAGATATTTTGAAGAAAGACTTAGTGGGTTCTGACACTCTGACCGTGGAAGAATTACGTTTCTTGATGAGTGTTACTGATGAAGCTGACTTACAGGCTATTTATAAAAAAGCCTATGAAGTAAAAGCTCGTTATGTAGATAAAGTGGCGTATTATCGTGGTTTGATTGAATTTTCAAATCGCTGCATAAAAAACTGTGAATATTGTGGAATTCGCCGCGAAAATGACAAAACAGAACGTTTTGATATGAATCGCGAAGATATTATAAAAATGGCGCAGTGGGCGTATGATCATGAATATGGTTCTATTACGTTACAGTCCGGTGAGCGCAGTGATGAAGCCTTTGTTGATTATGTGGTTGAATTAATTCGTGATATTAAGGCTATCGGTGATGGCTCTTTGGGCATTACTATGTGTGTAGGGGAGCAGTCGGAGGAAGCTTATCGCCGTATGGTAGAAGCTGGGGCTAGCCGTTATTTGTTACGGATTGAAACAAGTAATCCTGAATTATATAGTAAGATTCATCCGAATGATGAGCTTCATTCCTTTGAAAAACGAGTAGCTTGTTTAAAAAGCTTGCGCAAAGTAGGTTTCCAAGTAGGCACTGGGGTTATGATTGGGTTGCCTCATCAGACGGAAGAGGATTTAGTGAATGATATCTTATTCTATCGTGATATGGATATTGATATGATTGGCATGGGGCCTTATGTAGTGCATCATGATACGCCATTAGGACAAGAAGCCTTGGCTATGGGTCTAGATGATAAGGCTGGCAAATTACGGCGCATTCAATTAGGACTAAAAATGATTGCCTTAACTCGTCTATTCTTAAAGGATGTAAATATAGCAGCCACTACCGCTTTACAAGCGCTTGATCCATTGGGGCGTGAGAAAGGCTTAGCCGCAGGGGCTAATATTTTAATGCCGATTATTACTATTCCAGAGCATCGGGCTAAATATTTATTGTATGATAATAAGCCTTGTGTAGATGATAATGCGGATAAATGTAAGGATTGCTTAACCCGTCGCGTTATGTCCATAGGTGATATGGTGGGCTGGAAACAAAATGGTGATTCTAAACACTATGGCAAACGAACTGGTTTATATTAAGCCGATTAGTTTGTATAGTTAATAAATTGTATGAAACAGGTAATTACTAATTTAGTAATTGCCTGTTTTTTGTTACAACGTATAGATAATAGGGGGATAGAGGATAAAAATGATAGACTTATTAAAAATATTACAAATTTATTAAGAGGTATTACAAATTGGTATGTTATTAGTATTGGCATTTATAATGACTTAGCGTATAATCAAATGTATATTTTTGAGTATACATTTATATATTGTGGGAGGACAAAACGATGGAGCTATTGAAAAATTGGAAGATTCATCTGCTGTGCTTGCTTATTACTTTGGTGGCGGAGTGGATAGGCATTCAGAAATTTGGTATTATTGTATTTTTGCCTTTACTCTATTCTTTGGTAATTGGTCTTGTTGTATCAATTCCTAAATTGAAAATTGTGACAGAGGAACAAATGATAGCGGCCTCTGATTATCTTAATATTTCAATTATGTTGCTTATGACAAAGGTTGGCTTGGGGATTGGACCTAATTTACATATTATTTTAAACTCAGGCTGGGCTTTGATTTTACAAGAAATTGGTCATTTCTTTGGTACTATTATTTTCGGTTTACCAATTGCCTTGTTAGTAGGTATGCGCCGTGAAGCAGTAGGCGCATGTTATTCCATTGACCGTGAAGCGAATGTGGCAATTATTATCGATCGCTATGGCTTCCATTCTCCAGAAGGTCGAGGTGTAATGGGGATGTATATTTGCGGTACTTTATTTGGTGCAATGTGGATTTCCGTATTAGCTGGTATGGTAGCGCAATTACAGTGGTTCCACCCATTGGCTTTAGCTATGGGCGCTGGTATCGGTAGTGCTAGTATGATGGCGGCGGCTACAGGCTCAATCGTAGCGGTCCACCCTGAATTTGAACGTGAAATTATGGCCATGGCAGGCGCTGCCAATTTATTGACCACTGTGGTAGGGGTGTATTTTAGTTTATTTATCTCCTTGCCAGTTATGGAACGTTTGTATACGATTTGCTCACGTGCATTAGGTCATGACACGAAGGAGGTGCGCTAATGAGCGGGGAAAAGACAATGACAGTTCAAGAAAAAATTATCCAATTTTTAATTGTTGTTATCATTGCAGCAGTGATTACAGCTATAGGCAATGTGTTAGATGGAAAACATGCATTCGGGCCTAGTATGGTAGGTTGCTTTGTATTAGCGGCTATTGCGTTTACTGGTGCTGTTATATCCTATATTCCAGGTTTTAATAAATTACCGATGGTATTCTGGGTTTCTATTTTAGGCGTTGTATTATCAATCCCTGGTGTGCCTGGGAGTGAATGGATTACTAAGCAAGCGGCTGAGGTTACTTTTTTAGCAACAACAACTCCTGTATTAGCGTATGCTGGTTTGTCCTTAGGTAAAGATTTAGGTGCTTTTAAACAATTGTCCTGGCGTATTATTCCAGTAGCCTTGGCAGTAGCGGCAGGAACATTCATTTGTGCTGTTTTAGTAGCACAAGTTGTATTGCATTGGGAGGGAGTTATCTAAATGGGTTTAACTAAAGCAGAAGTGAAAGATCGGGTATGTCGTGCCATTGAAGCGGCGATGCCTAAATTAATGGATGTGGCAGAGACTATCATGGCGGCACCTGAATTAGGATATAAAGAAGCGAAAACGACAGCGCTAGTACAAAAATTATTTACAGAACTTAATATTCCTTTTACAACGGGCCATGCCTTAACAGGTGTAAAAGGTCGTTTGAAAGGGAAGAGTGATGCGTATCGCGTAGCGATGATTGGCGAATTAGATGCTATTATTTGTCCTAAACATCCGCGTGCTGATGTGATGACTGGAGCGGCTCATTGCTGTGGGCATAATGTGCAAATTGCTAATATGTTAGCCGTTGCGATTGGCTTGCAGGCCGAAGGTGTATTAGAGGAATTGAATGGCGAAGTTGTTGTATTTGCAGTACCTGCTGAAGAGTATGTAGAGATAGATTATCGAAATACTTTGCGTGAAGCAGGAAAAATACGTTATTTAGGTGGTAAGCAACAGCTGATTTATGAAGGCGCTTTTGATGATATTGATATGGCCATGCAAATGCATGTAGAAACAGCAACTACGCCAACTGGTGAAATGGGGCTTGGCTCTACTTCTAATGGGTTTATTGGTAAATTAATTACCTATCATGGCAAAGCAGCTCATGCGGCAGCCGCACCTCATGAAGGGGTTAATGCACTGCAAGCAGCTATGTTAGGTGTGATGGGTGTTAATGCCATTCGTGATACCTTTAAGGAAAGCGATTATTTCCGCTTCCATCCAATTATTAATAGTGGTGGTAGTCTAGTGAATGTAGTGCCTGATAGTGTGTCGATGGAAAGCTATGTGCGGGCGTCTAATGTGGCAGGCATGATAGAGGCTAATAAGAAGGTAAATCGAGCTCTTAAAGCAGGGGCTGATGCGGTAGGAGCTACCTGTGAAATCAATGACTTACCTGGGTATATGCCTATGCGTAATGATACGACTATGAATCAATTCTTAAAAGAGAACTCCATACCTCTATTTGGTGAAGCGAATGTAATACAAGGGCCTCATATGGCTGGCAGTACTGATATGGGCGATGTGGCACATATTATTCCTGTAATTCATCCATGGGTAGGTTGTATTGAAGGTGTTTTACATGGCGCTGATTATAAAATCTCTGTGCCAGAGGTAGCTTTTACAAAAACGGCTCAAGCTTTGGCTATGACAATTGTTGATTTGTTATATGGTGAAGCAGAAGGTGCTCAAGCAGTAAAAGCAAATTATGAACCTGTATTTACTAAGGAAGAATACATTGCACTTATGGATAGTATTAGTGAAAATAAAGAATAATAAAAAGTTATAATAAAAAATCTATAAATCAGAGATGATAAAAAGGGACTATAACAAAAGATAGTAGATATATTTACTATCTCCGTTATAGCCCCTTTTTTGCGTGTTCAGAGATTTTAGATATTAAATGTTATATTACATAAACTCATCTATAATAAAATATACATAAAATAATATTGATTTTAATTGACGGTTTTAGTAGCAATGGTATTTATAATAGTGTGTTGTATAAAAAAAGAGGCAGAAAGTGTATATTAAGCACTTTCTGCCTCTTTAATATAGGTTTTCTTATGAAGCTTTTACTTCTGGTGTAATTTCAGATGTACAATGTGGACAACGAGTAGCATCTTCCGCTACTTCCTGTTTACAGAACGGACAAAGTGTTGGATCTTCAACAACTTCTTCTTTTTTAGGGAATAGACGGTTAACTTGTTTAATTACAAGGTAAATCGCAAATGCTACGATTAAGAATTGGATTAATGCATTTAAGAAACTACCATAGGCAATAACTGGAATACCAGCTGCTTTGGCTTCTGCTAAAGTAGCTGCCTGTTGCCCGTTTAAGCTAATAAAGAAATCAGTGAAATCAACGCCACCAAGAACCAAACCAATTGGAGGCATAATAATATCGCTAACTAAAGACGATACAATTTTGCCAAAAGCGGCACCAATAACAACACCGACTGCTAAGTCAATGACATTGCCTCGTAAGGCAAATTCTTTAAAACCTTTAATAAAATCGCTCATGTTTCATTCCTCCTAATGATACCCTTACATCACATATAGTTAGTTTTATATGTGGCTTTGTTAACTGTATGGTATTATATCTATAATTTCTGAAAATAGTATAGCATAACTTGTAGGGACTGTACACAAGAAAATTTATAAATTTCGATATGAATGTTATGCCGTATAAAATAGTAGTGAAAGCCGTTTTACAGGCATTTTTGTAGGTGTAGCGAATAGATTAAGCCGTCATAATATAAGTGCTTTATGACGGCTTGATTTATTAAATATGTTTCATGACATAGTCTTATTATAATTTACAATGAATATTAACTACGTTTCGATGATACGAAACGGCCTGTTACATAGGTAAGGGCGGCAATAATAAGCATAACGGGAAAGGTTGTGCCCATTGGTGTTTCATAGGTCAATACATTGCGATATAGAATAAAACCAAATAGCCATAAGGCTAGGTTGGGTAGGTAAAATTTACGCCCAGATGCATCCTGCTTAAGGAGAAAGTATTGGGTAAAGAGAATCGCAATCATGGGCGTGAATACTGAACCAATGAGAAATAAGAAGTTTTCATACTCTGTCATAGGTATAAAAATAGCTAGCAATATACCTATAATTGTTAGACTAATGGCGGTCTTTTTTTCAGATAGTTGAGGCCAAATGCTGACGGCGCTTACACCGGCGGAAAAGGCATCAAGATAGGTCGTAGTAACTGTTGCAAAAATTATAATGAGTAATGGCCATAAGCCAAGCCCTGTTTTGAGCATAACGGCTGCAATATCTGTTTCTCCTGCATATATGGCAGAACTAAGGCCAATTACATACATCCAAATACTAACTACTGTATAGGTTAGCGTGCTTACAATAGTGGCGCCTAGAGGCTTTTCCGCGTGGCGCGTATAGTCTGATACTAAAGGTAGCCAAGAAAGGGGCATGGCGGTAGCTAATTCAACTGCTGCGCCAAAAGAAAGGGCTTGATTATCGGTTATAGGCACTATTTGAGCTATGCTGGCTTGTGGATTAAAGATGATGAAGCTAAGCCAAACTGTTAGTATAAATAGGAGTGTCACTGCTATTAAGTTAAGGCGGGTCAAATTTGTAAAGCCTAGTAGTAGCCAAAGAATGATAAGGCCACCAATGATAAGTGACCATAGGGTGGTTCCTAAGGGATAAATGGCATCAGTTGCAGCGGCTCCGGTTATAATCATAACGGTAGTCCAGCCGATGAGTTGTAACACATTGGCTAACGCGAAGCCTGAAGCGCCTTGTCGCCCAAAGGCAAAGCGTACTGTTTCCATGGCACTAGCGCCTGTTTGGGCGCCTATAAGACCGGCTAAGAAGAAGAGGGAGCCACCGATGAGATGGCCTAAGATAATAGCCCAAAGTCCTTGCGTAAATCCCAGTGGCGCGAATAAGGTGCCTGTAAAAATCTCAGCGATTGACAAGGCGGCGCCAAACCATAATAAACTGTGGGATAAAAGCTTAGTTTTAGGAATTGTTGTTGTACTCATAGAATACCCTTTCCAACGGCTTATGCTTGGCAGGTTTATATGAGTTAACTAACTGTTTACTGCCAATTATAAGGTATGTTGTTGTAAGTTACGTAAAGCTCCTGTGCGGCGTAATGTGAACAGTAAAATTCCTGCCAATAGGGAGCCACCTATGGTAGAAATTAAAAAAGGAACCACATAGGTATAAAAGGCAATTTGCCCCGCCGTTTTGCCAAGCACTAAAATGGCTAGCGGATATGCCGATAAGCCACCTAAAATACCAGTGCCGAAGACTTCAGCAATTAAGGTGAGTATTAGACTTCCCGTACGATGATAAACAATCCCAGCTAAGAGGGCGCCCCACATGCTGCCTGGATAGGCTAAGATACTACCCAAACCAAGAAGTAAACGTAAGCTACTTGCGCAAAAGGCAACACTTACGCCTGCATAGCGGCCTAGGAAAACAGCACAAAGAATATTTACCATATGTTGTATAGGCGCACATTTACTAATTCCTACGGGAAAGGAAAAGGTACTGCCCACTACGGCAACGGCTACTAATAAACTGGCAATGGTTACTTTTTTTACATTACTTAAAGATGGATTCATTACAAACACCTATTGCGGTCGAGACTGAATGGTCTCCTCTCACGCCGGAACACGGCTTCCCATCGCTGTAATGACAACTGTCGGGCGCTCCCCCGCCAGCTGGTCTATAATTAGACTGTATAAAAAAACAGAGGCACCAAATACGGTACCTCTGCAAGAGTTTGTGTCGTCTATAACATCTTCCTACGACGGCATTATCCGTATCAGGTATAAGGGTCGAAGTTAGATGACTTCCTCTCAGCCTACAAATATAAGCTCCCCTGAAATTTATACCGTGATTATAGCACAGCTCACTTAGATTATGCAACTCCTATCTGTGAATATTTTAAATTGCTTAGCTTAGAGGTTGTAGATATTCTTTACAGTAGTTGTTAGTTATGTTATTATAATACAATCATTAAAATAGTAACTGCCACCGGGTAGTGTGCGTAAGCATATTGTACATATCATTAGGTCTTAGAAGATATGTAGAGTATGCTTTTTCTTTTAAAAATTATTAAGTATTTATAGACTAAAGGAGTGAGGGGCATGAGTCTTACCTTGAGAAAGATAACACTTGATGATATTTCAGAATTACAACGTATAGCTATAGAAACATTTAGAGAAACTTTTGGTCATCATAATACAGAGGCCGAATTAGAGGACTATTTTAATACGGCTTTTAATCCTGAAACCTTAGCAGCTGAAGTTATGGATAGTGAATCACAACATTATTTTGCCTTAGTCGATGGTGTAGTAGTGGGATATTTAAAGCTTAATCAAGGCGCTGCTCAAACGGAACAGGAACTACCTAATGGTTTTGAAATACAACGAATTTATGTATTAAAGGCATTTCAGGGGCAAGGGCTAGGTCGCCTTTTGTTTGAAAAAGCGTTACAAGTAGCTTGTGAAACCGATTGTGAATGGGTATGGTTAGGCGTTTGGGACCAAAATTATAAAGCGCAACGTTTTTATGAAAAATATAAATTTGAACGTTTTAGTGAGCATCAATTTCCTGTAGGCGATAAAGTTGACATCGATTGGATGTTGCGTCGTTCCGTGGCTTCTTTACAAGCTGAGTTTGGTCAATCTAAGTAGTGTTTAATCTTAGATATTATGTCTAATTGTAGATGTTGGGATTGTACCTCAAATAGTTAATGTATGGTAATTTAATAATAAAAAGGAAAAGCCCTTATTCAGTTGTTACTACTATGCTATATAGCATGTTAGTTGCTGAATAAGGGCTTTTTTGCAGGATAAAATTTTAAAAGAAAGATTTTATAGGAAGTATTTATTTAAAAATAAACATTATACTATGCATTTAGTTTTTTAGCGGTTTTTTAAGAATAGCTAATAATAGCGCTGTTATAACAGAACCGATAAGGATAGCTCCTAAATACATGAGCGGGTTTCCAATAGTTGGTACTACAAAGATACCCCCATGCGGTGCTCGTAAAGTACATTCGAAGGCCATAGATAAGGCACCTGCAGCAGCAGCGCCGACAATACAAGACGGAATGACACGAATTGGATCTGCTGCAGCAAATGGAATCGCTCCTTCTGTGATAAAGGAGAAGCCCATAACATAGTTAGTAATGCCTGATTTGCGTTCTGCTGGGGTAAAGCGATTAGGGAAGAAGGTAGTGCATAGGGCAATGGCTAATGGAGGCACCATACCACCGGCCATAACTGCGGCCATAACGCCATATTCACCAGTAGCTAATAAGCCCGTGCCAATTACATAGGCCGCTTTATTAACAGGCCCACCCATATCAACGGCCATCATACCCGCAAAGATGAGACCGATGACAATACGACTGCTTGTGTTCATGCTTTTTAAGGCGTTCATAAGACTTTCGTTTAAGGCCCCTACAGGTGGATTAATGATAAAGGTAATTATAATGCCCATAAGAAGTACGCCCAGAACAGGATATAGTAATACTGGTTTGATACCTTCTAAGGTATGAGGTAAGCCTGCAAAGGCTTTTTTCAAGAGGAGCATTAAATAGCCCGCTACAAAGCCTGCTAACAAGGCCCCTAAGAAACCAGAACCACCTGCATTGGCTAGGTAGCCACCGACAAAGCCGACGGCTAGACCTGGACGGTCAGCAATACTCATGCCGATAAAACCAGCGAGCACTGGTAGCATAAAGCTGAAAGAAGCACCGCCAATTTTCATAAAGAAGGCCGCGAGCTCTGTGCCGGACCCAAATTTACTTGGGTCAGCAGGGTTAAAATCATCAAATAAGAAAGCTAAGGCAATGAGAATACCACCTCCAATAACGAACGGTAGCATGTGAGAAACGCCATTCATTAAGTGCTTATAAATTTGACGACCTATGCTATCATTTGCTGTTACGGCTTGGCTGTTGATATCCTCTTGGTTAGCTTGATAAAGTGGCGGTGTGCCAGTCGTTGCTTCTGTAAGAAGTTCCTTAGCTTTATTAATACCATCAGCTACTTTAACTTGGATTAAGGGCTTGCCATTGAAACGAGCCATAGGGACACTTTTGTCAGCCGCTACAATGATACAAGTAGCATTGGCAATATCATCAGCAGTTAACGCATCTTTAACGCCACTAGCACCGTTTTGTTCTACTTTAATAGAAATGCCCATGTCGGCAGCTGTACGACTTAGTGCTTCAGCAGCCATAGCTGTATGAGCGATGCCAGTAGGACAGGCTGTAACGGCTAATACTTGGTAGTGATTAGTAGTAGCGGTATTTTCTTTTGATGATGTTGCTGTTTCTGTGGAGGTACCGGCTTTAGTATCCTCTGTTGCCATAGGGGCAGCGGTAGTTACAGGTGTTACATTTTGTTCTACCATAGCTAATGCTTCCGTTTCTGTCATGTTAGGTTTGAATTGGTCGGCCTCTTTAATATCAATTAAAGCAAGAAAGCCTTCAATCGTTTGTGCTTTTATCAAAGCCTCTTTAAAATCAGGATCCATGATGAGTGTAGCCAAATTAGCGAGTACTTGTACATGTGTGTCAGCCTCGCCTTCAGGGGCAGCAATCATGAAAAATAAGCGTGATGGTTCGCCATCGAGGCTTTCAAAGTCCATTCCAGCTGGTACTGTCATGGCGGCTAGTCCTGGGGTAGCCACTCCAGAACTTTTAGCATGAGGTGTGGCCAGCCCCATACCAAGACCAGTTGAACCTGATTCTTCACGGGTAAAGACATCTTTAATATATTGTTCTTTATCGGTTATATTGCCGCTGGCGGCCATTAAGTCGGCTAATTGTCGAATCGCTTCTTCCTTAGTGGTAGGTGAAGCTTGCAGTTGAATGGATTGTTTTTTTAATAAGTCCGTAATTTTCATAATGTCCTCCTACAGTAATGCTTCTATGTCAGCTCGACTGGCTAACCATTCTTGAAACGCTGAGGCAGAGCCAGCGGCAACCCCCATAGCCAGGGCTTTATCATAATCTCCTTGTGATTCTAAATAGCCTGCTAAGAAGCCTGCTACCATGGAATCACCAGAGCCTACTGAGTTAACTAAGGTCCCTGTAGGTACTTGTTTGGTGCGTACTTGACCTTGCTCATCGAGAAGTATAGCGCCTTCACCTGCACGAGATACTAATACATTACGCGCTCCTTTAGCTTGTAATTGGCGAGCGGCTTCGATGATATGATCTTCCGTTTCAAAGGTTGTCTGAAATACACTTTCTAGTTCATGATGATTTGGCTTGATTAGAAAGGGCTTATAGGCTAATACATTCAGTAGTAAATCTTGGGCGGCGTCAACGATAATTTGGATGTTACGCCCTTGAAGACGTTCCATAATCTGCCGATACATAGTAGTAGGTAGTCCTTTTGGTATACTGCCAGATAAAACAAGAATGTCACCAGCTACCAAGCTATCTAATTGAGTATATAGTTTTTCTATATCCTGTTCAGTAATTGTAGGGCCTTGGGCGTTTATTTCCGTTTCTCCTTGGCTTTTTAATTTTACATTAATACGAGAATTGCCCTGAGGTAATCGGATAAAGGCTTCATTACAGCCCTCTTGATTAAGTTGGCGAATGATTTCATCGCCTGTGAAACCGGCAACAAAGCCAAGGGCTGTATTGTCGTGGCCTAGATGGCGTAGCACTATCGATACATTAATGCCTTTGCCACCAGCAACAATGAAATCTTCATAGGTTCGATTGACACCATTTGGTTGAAACGTATGTAAGCGCATAACATAATCCAAAGAGGGATTAAATGTTACTGTATAGATCATGGCAATACCTCTCTTACAGTTGTATAGGAGGCGTAAGCCCCTTTTACACGGGTAGTAATAATTGTGGCGCTTTCTAGGGTTGCAAAGGTAATAGGCGAAACTGTATCAAATTTAGAAGAATCACATAATACATAGGCGTGGTGGCAACGTTGCATAGCTTTAGCTTTAATGGCTGCTTCTGCTGGATCGGGAGTGCTAAACCCTCCTTTAATACTAACGCCGTTGGCACCAAAGAAGCCTTTGGTGAAATTAAAAACTTCTAATTGCTGTAAGGCAGTGTCACCGATAATAGCCCCAGTGACAGCTTTTACTTGACCACCTAGTAAAATAACACGGCAGTGACGAGCCGCTAAGAAGGCGGCATGAGAAGTGCCATTAGTTACAAATGTAACATTTTGTGCTTTTACATAAGGGAGTATATGCTCCGTAGTAGTGCCAGCATCGATGAAAATAAAATCATGGTCTTCAATGAGACTAGCTGCTTCACGGGCTATCGCTTCTTTTTCTTCGGTAAATAAGCTAGCCTTAGTGTTAATATCTGGTTCTGTAGTGAAATAATCTACATCGCAACTAACAGCGCCACCGTGCACTTTTTGTAAAAGGCCTTTGTTGTGTAGTTCGGTTAAATCGCGTCGAATAGTCGCCGCCGAAGAATCTAAGTCTTGCACTAATTCTTGAACGGTAACAGCTCGTTTCATACGAAGTCTATCGAGAATTAAAGATTGGCGTTCTTCAGATAACATGAGTAGCTCCTAACATTAGATACATTACGAATACATATATTATAAATATGTGCAAATATTATATAAATACATGTATAGAGATAGTTTAATATATTTAGTATATTTTACAGCTTATTTACAATATAATCATAAACGCTCATTAAGTCAATGATAAAACCTTTTATTTGCTCAAAAGTAATCAATAACGATAAAATAGTTATTATAATGCTTATTTTGCATAGTATATATTAGCTTGACGTATTAGATGTGTTAGCAATATAGTAAACCATACCTAAATGATTGGAGTTGACAATAGTAAGCCTACATGGTTAAATAACATTGAAATTACTTTGTAAACCTTGCATAGATATCTGGATAACAAAAGAGGTTGTTATGTAAGGCGTATATATAAGCGATTTGGTATATTGGTATTTAGGTAGCGTCAGGTAGGAAGGGATTCGTTATGGCACAAGATGTAAAGAGCAGGGGTTTATTTGTTGTCGGGACAGGCACAGATGTGGGTAAGACCTATATTACCGGTTTGCTAGTTAAAGCATTGCGTGAAGGTGGCTATGAGGCTGGTTATTATAAAGCGGCTGTTAGTGGTGCACCGTCTATTGCAGCTAGTGATGCTGGCTATGTAAAAAAAGTAGCGCACCTAGAAGCTCCTGATGAAACATTATTGTCTTATTTATATGATCATGCAGTGTCACCTCATTTAGCGGCTCAATGGGAGGGACATCCAGTAGAACAGAGTGTTATTACTACGGCGTTTGAAGCGGCTAAGAAACGGTATGATTATGTGACGATGGAAGGCAGTGGTGGCATTATGTGCCCTCTTCGTTATGATGAAACAGACCAGATTTTCCTAGAAGATGTGATTCAGTGGTTCCATTTGCCAACTTTATTGGTGGCTCATGCTGGTTTAGGAACGATTAATGCAACGGTGCTTACTATTGAATATTTACGAGCTCGTAATATTCCTGTAAAGGGTGTTATTTTGAACTATTATACAGATAGTCCCATGGAACAGGATAATAAAGTTATGATTGAAACTTTGACTGGAGTACCTGTTATAGCCTGTGTGCCAGAAGGGGCTAGTGATTTAGCTGTTAGCCCTGATACCTTAGCTGCTTTATATGAGGAAGTATAAGGTATGCGAGGAAAATCTGTTACGGGGAAGACATATAAAACATAAAGTACAAGGCATAAAGTGTAAGGCATAAGGTATGGTATAAAGTATAAAGTAAAGATATAAGATATAAAGCAAAATAGAGGTAGTTAGATTAGGTAGTTAGAGGTATTTACGAGTATTCATAGAGGTGATACACATGAAATCACAGGTGTGGGTTGAAAAAGATTTAGCGCATATTTGGCATCCTTGTTCGCAAATGAAAGATTATGAAACATTGCCACCTATTGTAATCAATCATGGTAAAGGTTCGTATTTATATGATGTTGATGGGAAAGAATATATAGATATTATCAGTTCCTGGTGGTGTAATTTATTAGGTCATTGCAATCCTAAGATTAATGAAGCCATTAAGTCGCAATTAGATACGTTGGAGCATGTAATTTTTGCTAATTTAAGTCATAAACCAGCTATTACATTAGCTGAAAAATTAGTAGAAATTTTGCCTAAAGGGCTAAATAAATTACATTTTAATGATAATGGTTCCGGTGCTGTTGAGTGCGCTCTCAAAGTAGCATTTCAGTATCAATACCAAACGGGTCATCCCGAACGGCAGAAGTTTATGTGCTTAAGTGAAAGCTATCATGGTGAAACTATGGGTGCTTTGGCGGTAGGCAGTATGGATTTGTTTGCAAAAATGTACCAACCTATGTTGATGGAAACGATTCATACAGAAGCGCCAGATTGCTATCGTTGCCCTTATGCTAAAACACGAGAAACTTGTGATTGTGAATGTTTTGTTCATATGGAAGAAAATTTTGCTAAGCACAGTCATGAATTAGCGGCTGTTATTGTAGAACCTATTGTACAAGGCTGTGCTGGTATGCGAATATATCCGCCTGCTTATTTACAAAAACTTCGAGCTCTTTGTGATGAATATGGGGTACTACTTATTGCTGATGAAATTGCTACAGGCTTTGGTCGTACGGGTAAATTATTTGCTTGTGATCATGCTGGTATTACACCTGATATTATGACAATCTCCAAAGCATTGACTGGGGGCTATATGCCGATGTCGATTATGGCTGTAACAGATGCTATTTATGATGCTTTTTATGCAGATTATTTTGAATATAAAGCGTTTATGCATAGTCATACTTATAGTGGTAACCCATTAGGTTGTGCTGCTGCGTTAGCAACGATTGATATTTTGCAACATGATGGTGTTATGGAAGAAGCACAACAGAAAGCTGTGTTTTTACATGCGGCGTTACAAGAGGCTTTGGGAAATCATCCAAATGTAGGAGAAATTCGTCACATTGGTCTTATAAATGCCATAGAATTAGTTAAAGATCCTAAGACGAAAGAGCCTTTGCCAAGTAAGGCTCGGACAGGCTATGAGATTTACAAAAAAGCCTTGGATAGAGGTCTATTATTGCGTCCTTTAGGGGATATTTTATACTTTAATCCTGCATTGACAATTAGTGAGGAAACTTTAGAAGAGGCAATTCGTCGGACCGTTGCATCCTTTGATGAAGTATTAGGCTGATGGTTAGTATATCGTTTGTTAGTATGGACATTAGATAGTAGTTTATTTTAGTTCGATAATTGCGAATAACTTTCAACTTAATATAATCATTATTAATAATTTGCATTTGCTATTATGATAAAATAAGAGTAATCTATATATAGAAAATATTAAATATGATAAAATTTATCATTTAAACTATATATCTATACTTGACGCATCTCGTAGAGAGCGTTATATGGAGGACTTTTATGAGTAATACAACGGTAACAAATGTAAATACAAATAATGAAGAATGGCAAGTAGAGCGTGATGCTTGGAATAGTCGGTCAGAGTTTTTTGTAGAGTTACATGAAAAAATAGAACGAACAGCACAAGTTGACTATTTTATTAGCTTTTTGAAAAAGCATAATTTATTACCTGCTACTGGTGGTAGCACCTTAGATATTGGTTGTGGCGTTGGTGATTATGCATTAGGTTTGGCTAAACTAGGCTATAAAGCAACAGGCATTGACTTGTCTAACGGCATGATTGAAGGGGGGCGTCAGTTAGCTGAAAAGGAAGAGTTAGATCTTGATTTATATGTTGCTCCTTGGAGTGAAGTTACACGTTTGACGTTAGGTTGGGATAAAACCTTTGATTTGGCATATAGTTTCTTCTGCCCAGTTATGTTTGACCCACAAAATATTGAAGCTATGAGCCGTACTAGTCGTGATAAGTGCTTGTTAGTTGCTTTTGCAGGACGGCAAGATACAATTGTAGATGCCTTAACAGAGCATTTCTATGGAGTGGATGATTTTGATTGGCAAGCTAATATTGATGGTGTTTTGAATATGGCTAATTCCGTAGGGGAAAATGTTAAGGTAGAATATATTACAACCCCAGAAGAAGAATTCTTTACAGAAGAAGAGGCATTACGCTATTTTACAATGCGTCTTCATAGTGAAGAATGGGGTACGGTAGAAGCCATGAAAGAACAGATTTTGCCACTATTAGCACCATATCGTCAAGCTGATGGACGAATTCGTAATACGTCAGAAGATAAAGTGGCATGGATTTCTTGGTCTGTGAAGTAAGCAAACATATTAGTATAGTCTATGAAGTAAATGATAATATGTTTTGAGATAGAATACATTGCATAAAAAGCGGTTTGGAATGAGTCCTCATTTCAAACCGCTTTTAGTCTTTGTCTAACTATTGAGACTTGCAAACTATGACTAAGCGGGTATAATGGTAGTTAGACGAATTTCGATGATTTGATATTTGGGTGCATAGTGTTACTAATAAGTAGCTAAGTGCATATGTTTTGATTGTTAATATTAGTAGAAAGAAGGCGAGTTTATGAAATATATATCAAAAACATTAGCTGTATTAGGCTTAGTGGGCGCTTTGAGTGCTGGCTTGATGAGTTCAGTACAGGCACAAGATTATTGGTATTATGTTGGGGCAGATAGCCATGATAATACTTTGTCGATTGATAATAGTAGTGTAGATAAGGAAGACGATGTAGCGCAGCTTTGGATTCGCGTGGTACAACCAGGGGGCGACTATTATTTTGAAAAAATGGAAATAAAAAAATCGGCCCGCACTATTCAGACTTTGGAAATTCGCTATTTCCATAATAATGGGATTCCTTATAATGATGTAGAATACACCTATGATACGAAACCGCAAGCTGTGACTGAAGGTACGATGGGCGAAGATATCTATAAATTAGTATGGGGTGCCTAAGAATCCGATGATATTGCATATCTTTTTGACAACTGTTATGCCAATTCTCATGCTTGTACTAATTGGCTATTTTATGGATAGAAAGTTTCACCTGGATTTAGATACACTTAGTAAGATTAATTTTTATGTGGTGGCTCCAGCTTTTTTGTTTACGAATACCTATAGTTATACAGTGACCGCCGAAAGTGCAAAAGTAGTGTGGCTTACAATCATTGGTTTTATTGCTACTTGGCTGGCTAGTCTGTTGTTTGAAAAGGGCCTCCGTTTGCAAAAAGAAAAGTGCGGCATTTTTAGAAATGCAGTGTTATTTAATAACTGCGGCAATATTGGTGTACCACTTATTGTTTTTATTTACTCCAATGATCCTTTCTTGCAGAATGGGCAACCCATTTGGCTCCAAGCGGCTATTGCCATTCAGATTGTAGTATTTGTTTGGCAAAATATAGTGACTAATAGCTTTGGTTTTTATTTTGCTGGACAAGGTAAAATGAGCCGCTATGATGCATTTTTGCTTGTATTTAAAATGCCTATTATTTACGCGGTAGCTGGTGCGTTGCTTTGTAATTTTGGCGCTATCCCTATTAAAGACACTTTCTTTTGGCCGGTTCTTATGAATGTAAGTAATGCCCTCGTGATGGTCGCTTTATTTACCTTAGGCGTTCAATTAGCTCGGACGCCATTTAACTTCTTTAATCGGGAAGTTATGTGGGGCAGTGCCGTGCGATTGTTAATAGGTCCCCTTGTGGCTTGGGCGACCATTGCAGCCTATGATGTGTTGGTAGAGCCTGTGTCTGCTCTTGTTATGCAAGTGCTTGTTATTTCTGCCGCTGTACCTAGTGGCGTGACGACCGCACTGATTGCGGGCGTTTTAAAGACAGAAACAGAATATGCCACGCAGTTAGTCGTGGCAACCACCGTGTTATCCGCTGTTACCTTACCTGTTGTTATAATGTTAGTGAAATAGCGTTATATGCTTTAGCTCGGTGTGTTTATAGTGAGTCGGTTATAAGCAGGCTTGTTGGATGCGTAAGCTAGATGTTGTAAACTGAATGTGTAAATGGATGTATAATACAAATAAATGAATAGAAAGAAGCCCCTACGATGGTGCTGTAGATTATTGTTCGTAAGAACTTAATCTTGTTAGCACTGTTGTAGGGGCTTAATTGTTTTTAATAGAAATATTGAGTTATTAGAGTTTACTCAGTAAACAGGTCTGATCTGACCTGCTGTATAAACCTCGAGATGCTTACCAATTGGCCATCCAGGTAATAATAATGGCATTGACAAAGTCAATGAGGAAGGCACCAACGAGGGATACGATGAGCCATGCACGAGGGGAAGGGCCATATTTTTCTGCTAAGGATTGCATGTTAGCTAAGCCGTTAGCTGTAGCACCCATAGCAAAGCCGATACCACCGACACCAAGCATTACACTATCGTAATTTTTGCCGAAGAGTAAGAAGTAACCGAGCCAAGCAAAAGCAATCATTAAGAGTGTTTGTGCAATTAAGATAACCACTAATGGAAGAGCAAGGTTAACAAGTTCATATAGTTTCAAGCTATTAATAGCCATAGTAACGTATACGGTAAGAGCAACTTCGGATACTACGTTGAGGCCGCCCCCTTGTACACGATAGGCACCAGTAAAGTCGCCAATATTACGGATAACGGCAGCAATGAGCATAGCACCGATATAGGCTGGTAACGTAATGAATGTATTTAAATAATCACTAAGTACAGCACCTAGACCTACGCCAACGAAAACGAAAGCTGCAGCTTTTAAAACGCCATTTACATCTGTAGTTTCTTCTTCTTCAAGAATGGACATATCAAATACATGTGGTTCTAATTGTGTAGTGGCAGCTGATTCGCCATTTTCTGACTTATGAGCACCTGGTGTTTTAATATTATAGCGTTTGATTAAGAATTCACCGAATGGGCCACCAAGCACGAGGGCCACTACCATACCAAAGGTGGCAGCTGTAATAGCTACTGTGGTAGCGCCTTGGATGCCATAAGTAGATTCAAAATAAGGACCAAAAGCGGCAGAAGTACCAAGCCCGCCTATGAGTGAAACGGCACCAGCAAGAATTCCATAATGAGGGTCAATACCCATAGCACCAGCAATAGACATGCCAAGTAAGTTTTGGAAGAAGCCAAGTACGGAGGAAATGACTAAATAAAGAATTAGTGCTAAACCACCATATTTAATTAACTTTAGACTGGCCATCATACCAATGGTAGTAAAAAATACTAACAATGCTACGGTAGAGAGGGTATTATCAAAATCAACTTGAAGAATACCATTTACACGTAAACCTGATAGGATAAAAGCTAGGGGTAGACCACCGATTACTGCGGCTGGTAAGCTGAGTTTTTGAAATAAAGATACTTTGCTTTTAATCCAAACCCCAATGAAATACGTTACAAATGCGAGTGCGACAGCTTGCGTACTGCTAATTTTGACTGTCAAGATTTCTGCGCCCATAAACAACGCCTCCTTTAAGCAATGTGAATTACCCCTTCCATATGTTAGGTTAAATTTCGGGGCCTCTCATATACGCTCTAAGAATGAAGTTAGCTATAGGCGTGGCTAACAAAGAAAATGATTTCAACTTGCGTAATATGAGATCAAATATAATTTAACTTGGGAAAGTAGATTTCATATAGAAGGGTACTTTCTTGCACGTAATTTTACGACTGACTTAATTATACTATGTGGTTGCTTAAAAATACAATAGTTTTACGAAAATTTTCTATGTATACAAAAATCATGTACACCTCTATAGCCTTATTGTACCTGTAATTATAGTGTTTTAGGATTTTGAATAAAAATGGTGATATATTCTATAATTTGTGTATTCATTACAATAAATGCGACTGTTTATACGATAAAATTCAGAAAACTTTCATTAAAAAAGATTATTTGACAGACGAATGTTATGTAGATAAAGACGTTTTGTTAGGCTATGTTATAAAAAATACTGCATTTATAGCCGACAGGTATATAAGTGCAGTATAAAAGTAAATATTCTTTTTTTATGAGGTATCTACATAGTCTATAAAGTATCTAAATGTTGCAGCAAATCAAGCATATATTGTGCGCCTGCTATTAAATCATTTATGTCGATTGCTTCGGCTGGATTGTGGCTAATGCCTTTTTCACAAGGTATAAAAATCATACCAACTTCTGTATAATCGCCCCAGTTCATAGCATCATGACCGGCACCACTTGGTAAGGTCATATAATTATAATTATGTTTTTTGGCTACATTTTCCATAGCATTAATCATAGTTTCGCTCATCATTAGTGGTTTTTCATTAGCAATCAATTCAGTATCAATAGGGATTTGACGAGTTTTGCTAATAGACTCAATGGCTTGTAAGATGGCAGTAGTAGCATCTTCTTTGGCGGTGTCTGAAATACTACGAATATCAAGTCCTAAGGTGACTTCTCCAGGAATTACATTCATTACACCTGGTGTTGCTTCAATTACGCCAATGGTAGCCACTACAGGAATCGTTGTGTTTGTTTTAGCAATAGTTTCCGTAGCTAAGATAATTTCCGCAGCTGCACAGAGTCCATCATAGCGATGATCCATAGGGGTAGCACCACTATGACCAGCTGTGCCGTGTATATGAACTTTGTAGCGGGTTGGTGCAGCAATGCCAGTTACAATACCAATTTGATGTTTGGTAGCTTCTAATACAAGCCCTTGTTCAATATGAAGCTCTAGGAAGGCTTTGAGTGGTGTTGTATAGGATTGATGCGGCACTTTTTCAGGGTCAAAGCCTCGTTGCTGTAAGACTTCATACAGGCTAAGACCATCTTTACCGGTTAATTGCATGAGCCGTTGTTTGCTTAATTGGCCACGCATAGCTTGACTGCCTAAGGTGGCGGAACCAAAACGACTTGATTCTTCACACATAAAGAGGGCAATATCAATAGGTGATTGCAGGCGGATTTCGTTTTCTTTTAGGGCGGTAACTACTTCAATAGCCGCGATGATACCAGCGAGACCATCAAAGTGGCCGCCTTGTGGCACACTGTCAGTGTGAGAGCCCATCATAATAGCAGGGGCATGGGAATCCAAGCCTTCGTAACGACCTATTACATTGCCAAAGTCATCATAATGTAAGGTGAGGCCAAGTTCTTTTAAACAGTTAATTAAGTAGTCACGACCAGCCCAGTCTTGATCGGTAAAGGCAACTCGATTAATTCCTGGTACACCTTCGATTGTACTTAGGGTAAGCATTTGCTGCAGATGATGTTGTAAGCGGTCTTGTTGAATCATGAGGGCTCCTTTAAATCTGTTAAGTTTACGGCGTTGTAAACTTAACGGATTTTTTATTTATATTTTCTACGATATGAATGTGGTGTTTCAGAAGTGGCTTCTTTGAATACTTTGCAGAAATAACTAGGGCGATTATAGCCTAGATTACGAGCGATGGATTCAATGGAAGAATCTGAACCACGAAGCATGAGTTTAGCTTGCTCTAATTTGCGTTCATTAATGTATTGTACTAAGGATAAGCCCACGTCTTGTTTAAAAATTTTAGACAGATAGGACTCACTTAAGTATACATGATTAGCAATATCCCGTAAGGATGGATTATGGCAGAGATTTTTATCGATATAAGTTAAGGCTCGTTTAATTTCTGGACGATAGGTAGTTTTCATTTGCTGACAACTACTGCAATTTGTACTTTGTAACTCTGGTAAATCCAGACTCATGTTGAGTATATCAGGGAAATGATGACCAGCCATAAGGTTTAGAACCTTTGTAGCGCTGGTGATTTCTTCTGATGAATAGTTTGGTAATTGGCGATAGTAACTTTTTAAGGTACTATCGTTTTGCCATTCACTACGAGCCGTGATTAAGGGCATTTGTGAATCTGTAGCAATGGTCTGACCAGCTACAATATAACCTAATAAATGGCCATTATGAATAATGGGTACAGAAATATCAATAATTCCTGCATGACAGCGATAAGCAGACGGACAGCGTCCTTTAGAGGCTTCTAGGCCTCCATAAGCATCGCAATAAGCACACAGTTTAGATAAGGTTGGATGGCTGCGAATGTATTTACAGAACTTACTGAAATTATATTTGTTGGACAATACGCGGCCTCGTAAATCTACATATACAGCTGCTAAATCTGTGATGTTAGTAAAATCGCGCATGATTTCATTAATCATGGTTGATTCAGTCTTAAAATTACTGGTTGGCACCGTTGCCACCCCCTTTTTTCTGTTGTATGGGCGTACAAAGAAAATAAAAAAAGATTAAAAAGTAGTAATACTTGAAATGATAAAAAATCATGATTAATACAGAACTTACTATAATTTTATGACTTTTGATAATACTTATTATAACAAAAAATTGTTAAAAGCAGAATGAAATAATGTAATTTAACAAAAATGTGTTAAAAAATGAAATACTGTTATTTTGTATACTAAATTTACACAGAACCGCACTAATTGTGGTAAAAAAATAGGATTGCGCCAAAGATAGGAGATGAATTGTATGTCGCAAGAAGCATTAGGCATGGTTGAAACAAAAGGCCTTGTAGGGGCCGTTGAAGCAGCTGATGCCATGGTAAAAGCCGCTAATGTAACATTAATTGGCACTGAAAAAATTGGGTCTGGTTTGGTAACAGTTATGGTACGTGGCGATGTTGGTGCTGTTAAAGCCTCTGTAGATGCAGGTGCTGCGGCAGCAGAACGAGTTGGCCAAGTCGTATCTACCCATGTAATTCCACGCCCTCATAGTGAAGTGGAACGCTTACTCTTAAAGGAAAAAGGTGATGCGTAATGAGTAATACGGACAAAATGGTAGACGAAATTCTAAAGCGTGTATTAAGCAAAGCTGATACTTTATCAGCAACAGCAGACAAGCAAAGTGAAAGCAAAGGAGCGGAACAAGTTATGGCGAATAGTTGCAGTTTAACAGAATTTATTGGCACAGCTAAATTCGGTGACACAATTGGTTTAGTAATAGCAAATGTTGATCAGCAAGTGCTTGATGCAATGAAATTGACAAAAAAATATCGTTCAATTGGTGTTGTAGGTGCTCGTACTGGTGCCGGTCCACACATTATGGCAGCTGACGAAGCGGTAAAAGCAACCAACACAGAAATCGTAAGTATTGAATTAGCTCGTGACACTAAAGGTGGCGCTGGTCATGGTTCTTTGATTATCTTTGGTGGCGATGATGTTTCTGATGTAAAACGTGCTGTAGAAGTAACACTTAAAGAAGTGGAACGCACATTTGGCGACGTATATGGCAATGAAGCAGGTCATATTGAATTACAATATACAGCTCGTGCTAGTCATGCGATTAACACCGCTTTTGGCGCACCAGAAGGCAAAGCTTTTGGTCTTATTGTAGGCGCTCCAGCTGCTATTGGTGTAGTTATGGCTGATGCTGCTGTTAAAGCTGCTAATGTTGATGTAATTGGCTATGCATCCCCAGCTAATGGCACAAGCTTCTCCAACGAAGTAATTTTACAAATTTCTGGTGATTCCGGTGCTGTTCGTCAAGCGGTTATTACTGCTCGTGAAATCGGTAAAGAATTATTAGGTACCTTAGGTAGCGAACCTAAAAATGATGCCCCTTCTTATATCTAAACCTTATACAGAAAGGAAGCTTGAAATATGAGATCAAAACGTTTTGAAGTATTAAGTCAGCGCCCTGTTAATCAGGATGGATATGTAAAAGAGTGGGTAGAAGAAGGCTTTATAGCTATGGAATCCCCACAAGATCCAAAGCCTAGTATCCGCATTGAAAATGGTAAAATTGTTGAACTTGACGGCAAGCGTCGTGAAGATTTCGACTTAATTGATACATTTATTGCTAACTATGCAGTTCGCTTAGAACGAGCTGAAGAAGTTATGGCTATGGATTCTCGTCAAATCGCTAATATGATTTTGACACCAACTGTGCCACGCAGTGAAATTGCTAGTTTAGCAAAATCTATGACACCAGCGAAAATGGTAGAAGTAGTAAGTCATTTCAATGTTGTTGAAATGATGCAATGTATGCAAAAAATGCGTGCTCGTCGCACTATGGCTAACCAAGCTCATGTAACTAATGTAAACGATAATCCTGTACAAATCGCAGCGGATGCGGCTGAAGGAGCTTTCCGTGGTTTTGCGGAAGAAGAAACTACAGTAGCTGTTGCTCGTTATGCACCATTAAACGCTATTAGTATTCTTGTTGGTTCCCAAGCAGGTCGCCCAGGCGTATTGACTCAATGCTCCTTGGAAGAAGCGACTGAATTGGAACTTGGTATGCGTGGTTTCACAGCTTATGCAGAAACTATTTCCGTATATGGTACGGAAGATGTATTTACTGATGGTGATGATACACCATGGTCTAAAGCATTCTTAGCATCTGCTTATGCTTCTCGTGGTTTAAAAATGCGTTTCACCTCTGGTACTGGTTCAGAAGTACAGATGGGCCAAGCGGAAGGTAAATCCATGTTATACCTTGAAACACGTTGTCTCTATATTACTAAAGGGGCTGGCGTACAAGGTATCCAAAATGGTTCTGTAAGTTGTATCGGTATTCCAGCAGCTGTACCATCTGGTATTCGTGCTGTTATTGCAGAAAACTTAATTGCTGCTATGCTCGATCTTGAATGTGCTTCTAGTAATGACCAAACATTCAGTCATTCCGACTTACGTCGTACAGCACGTACACTTATGCAGTTCTGCCCTGGTACAGACTTCATTTGCTCTGGTTATAGCTCTACGCCAAACTATGACAACATGTTTGCTGGCTCTAACTGGGATGCAGAAGATTATGATGACTGGACGATTATTCAACGTGACCTCAAAGTTAACGGTGGTTTGAAACCAGTGCGTGAAGAAGAAGTGGTAGCAGTTCGTAATAAAGCGGCGCGTGCTCTTCAAGGCTTATTTGCTGAATTAGGTTTGCCAGCTATTACTGATGAAGAAGTAGAAGCAGCAACCTATGCACATGGTTCCAAAGATATGCCTGAACGTGATAAAGTAGCGGACATTAAAGGGGCTGCTGATATTATGGCTCGTGGCGTAACTGGTATTGACTTTGTTAAAGGCCTCGCTAAACGTGGTTTTAATGATATTGCTCAAAGTGTACTTAACTTGTTAAAACAAAAAGTTGCTGGTGACTATTTACAAACGGCTGCTATTTTCGACGATAAATTTAATGTAAACTCCGCTATTAATAATCCAAATGATTATGCTGGCGTAGGTACTGGTTATCGTTTGGAAGGCGAAGATTGGGAAACCATCAAAAATATTCCAAATGCAATTAATCCACGAGATATATAAGGAGGAATCCACATGGCTGAAGTTAATGAGCAAGTTTTACGCGCACTCATCATGGAAGTGCTTAAAGAAATGGGCACTGCTAGCGAGCCTGTAACATTCTCTGGCTCCTCCGCAGCACCTGCTTCGCGTCCTAAAGAAGAAGATACTGATGATACTTGGATTCAAACAGGTGGTCCAGCTGAATCTCATACAGCCCCTGATGAAGTAGTTATCGCAGTAGGTCCTGCCTTTGGTCGTAGCCAACGGACTACGATTGTAGGGGTACCTCATCGCAATGTAATCCGTCAATTAGTAGCTGGTATTGAAGAAGAAGGTTTAAAAGCACGAGTTGTACGTGTATATCGTTCTTCTGACGTGGCGGCTGTAGCTGTTGAAGGGGATAAATTATCTGGTTCCGGTATTTGTATCGGTATTCAGTCTAAAGGAACGACAGTAATTCACCAACGCGATTTACAGCCTCTTTCCAACTTAGAATTATTCCCACAAGCTCCATTACTTACGGAAGAAGTATATCGCGCCATTGGTAAAAATGCGGCTAAATATGCTAAAGGGGAATCCCCAACACCAGTAGCGACCTTAAATGACCAGATGGCACGGCCTAAATATCAAGCCTTGTCAGCCCTATTACACATTAAAGAAACAAAACGGGTAGTTAAAGGTAAACCGGCTGATGAATGCCGCGTGAGCCTATAAGGAGGCCACTATGAGTACAGAAATGGAATCTATGATTCGTAAGATTTTAGAAGATATGCAAAAAGGAACGCCAGCACCAACTACAGCTAGCACAACGCACACATCTTCCAGTGAACGTGTGGCTACCGTAGCTGACTATCCAATTGCTAAAAAACATCCTGAATGGATTCGCATTGGTAATAAGAGCCTTGATGACATTACTTTAGATAGTGTTATGAATGGTCAAGTATCTATGGATGATATGCGTATTAGCCCAGAGATTTTGAAGGCACAAGGTCAAATTGCTAAAGCAGGCGGTCGTGACCAAATCGAATTCAACTTCTCCCGTGCTGCTGAAATGACAAAAGTAGGGGATAAACGCTTACTTGAAATGTACAATGCACTTCGCCCTTATCGTTCTTCTAAACAAGAATTATTGGCGATGGCTGATGAATTAGAAAGAGAATATGGCGCTGTGATTTGTGCTGATTTCGTTCGTGAAGCAGCTGAAAATTATGAACGCCGTAAAAAATTAAAAGGTGATAACTAAGAGTTAGGAGTTAAGCATATGAAGCGAGTCGTTGGTATTGATATAGGAAATTCTACAACTGAATCAGCCTTAGCGGAAATTCACGAGTCTGGTGAAGTTCGTTTCCTAGGGTCGGCCATTGCTGATACGACTGGCATTAAGGGGACGAAGGATAATATTCAAGGTTTATTTGCTTCCCTTCGACAATTAGTCGCAAAAACGGGCTTGTCCTTGCAGGACATCGATTTAATACGTATCAATGAAGCTACCCCGGTTATTGGCGATGTGGCGATGGAAACAATTACGGAGACTATTATTACCGAATCAACGATGATCGGTCATAATCCAAAAACCCCTGGTGGCCTTGGTATTGGTGTGGGTCAGACGGCTCATATTTTACAACTGCTAGATAAACCTATGACTGAGGACTACATCGTAGTAGTACCGAAAGAAATAGATTTTCAACTGGTCGCTGAATTGATTAACGCCTATGTAGTTAAAGGGTATCGCATTACAGGTGCTATATTACAAGCCGATGATGGCGTGCTCGTAGCTAATCGTTTACAACAACCTATTCCTATTATTGATGAAGTAGCCTTTGTAGATAAAGTACCACTTGGTATGTTAGCAGCTGTAGAAGTAGTTGAGCCAGGTAAAGTTATTTCCCAATTGTCTAATCCTTATGGCATTGCTACCGTGTTTAAACTGTCTGCTGAAGAGACCAAGAATATTGTACCTATAGCAAGAGCTCTCATTGGTAATCGGTCAGCCGTAGTAATTAAAACTCCAGCTGGGGATGTAAAAGAGCGGGTAATTCCCGCTGGCTCGGTGGTTGTTAGTGGTGATGGTCGCACTGTATCAGTGGATATATCGGCAGGGGCGGAACAGATTATGGCCACCCTTGGACAAGTATCGAAAATTGAAAATGTATGTGGCGAAGCTGGCACCAATGTAGGCGGTATGCTTGAAAAAGTACGTCAAACTATGGCTAATTTGACGAATAAATCACCAAATGAAGTGTTTATTGAAGACTTATTAGCCGTAGATACGTCAGTACCTATTAATGTAAAAGGGGGGCTCGCTGGAGAGTTCTCCATGGAACAAGCAGTAGGCATTGCTTCGATGGTAAAATCAGATCATTTACAGATGGAGATTATTGCTAAAGAAGTAGAGCGAGAATTGCGCATTCCTGTTGAAATTGGTGGCCAAGAAGCGGAGTCGGCTATTCTGGGTGCACTAACAACACCAGGCACAGAAACACCGCTGGCGATTCTTGACTTAGGTGCTGGTTCAACTGATGCTTCTATTATGGGACCTGATGGCAAGGTAAAAGCGATTCATTTAGCCGGTGCTGGTAATATGGTAACCATGTTAATTAACTCGGAGCTTGGCTTAGAAGATATTCATTTAGCAGAAAGTATTAAGAAATTCCCGTTAGCAAAGGTAATTAGTGTGTACCACATTCGTCATGAAGATGGCAATGTGCAGTTCTTTACGGATCCATTACCAGCGTCGTTATTTGCTAAGACTGTTATTGTAACAGACGAAGGACTTGTACCGATTGAAGGCGACATGTCCATGGAAAAAATAAAGATTGTGCGACAGACTGCTAAAGAACGTGTATTTGTAACTAATTCCTTACGTGCTCTTCGTGCTGTAAGTCCAACGCACAATGTACGAGATATTCCATTTGTAGTTATTGTAGGTGGTTCTGCATTAGACTTTGAAGTACCACAACTAGTAACAGATGCCTTATCTCATTACAATTTAGTGGCTGGACGAGGTAATGTACGGGGCACAGAAGGAGCTCGTAACGCAGTAGCTACAGGACTTATCTTAGCCTATGCAAAGGAACGGAGGCGATAAATATGGAACTTGTCATTACGGCAAAGCCAACCATTATGATTTATTACCACCGTGGTGTAGGGATGGATCAATTTCAAGATGTCTTATATGGCATTGAAGAAGAAGGGATTCCCTATACTTTAGAAGAACGAGCTACTAGTAGCGAAGTGCTTACTATGGCTGATGAAGCATCACATGTATCTGCTTTGTCAGTAGGCTTAGGTTGCACAGCGGATACCTTAGTATTGAGTTATAAAAACTTGCCACCGGAACAGTTTATGTATCGGTTGCAATCGTATAAAAATGAGCGGCAAGCCATGCGGGCGTTGGGGGCCAATGCAGCTCGCTTAGTAAAGGGAAATCCCTTTAAGTCCGACCCCAGATTGGAGGTGGCATTTTGAAAGACGCATTAGGACTCGTAGAAGTAGCTGGTTTAGCAACGGCGATTCATGTAGCGGATGCCATGGTAAAGTCAGCTAATGTGGCTATTATCGATATCGAAAAAGCGAAAGGCAGCGGTTGGATGACCGTGAAGGTTCGCGGCGATGTAGGCGCAGTACAGGCAGCCGTTCAAGCTGGGGCAGCGCAAGCAGAGCAATTTGCTCATTTAATTGCTCAAAAAGTAATTCCAAGACCGGCAGAAGGTTTGGATGCTTGGTTGTTAGCGAGTGGCGGCAATGCTGTATTACAAGGGCTTGCTGAAAAAACTACAGCTGATGATACAAAGGCAAGCACTGATGTTTCAAAGACTGCTGTTGAAAAACCAAAGGCAACAGTCGATAAGCCAAAGGCAACGGCTGATAAGTCAAAGGCGGTTGATGAGGCAAAGGCAGCTAAAACAGATATGCCAGCTACAGCGAAGGCAGAAGCTGTTACTGAACTAGATGAAACAAAGAGTGCATTGCTAGAGGTGTTTAAGCCAGGTAGTACGGCTAAAGCAGAAGCTAAGTCAACTACGGCTACAAGCAAATCTAGTACAGCGACTAAATCAAGTGCAACGGCATCAGGCACTGCTAGTAAGGCAAGCAGTACGGCTAAAGCTACTAGTAGTACAACATCTAAAGGGGCACCGAAAAAAAGACCTAGTCGCGCTAAAACAACGAAGCCAAAGGCATAAGCCTTCGGTATATACAAATAGTAAAGATGTTTTAAAGGAGGATTTACAATGAATAATGCATTAGGCATGGTAGAAACAAAAGGATTAGTAGGCGCTATTGAAGCGGCTGACGCAATGGTAAAAGCAGCAAATGTAACGTTGACTGGCTATGAAAAAATCGGTTCTGGTTTAGTAACTGTTATGGTTCGTGGTGATGTTGGGGCTGTTAAAGCAGCTGTTGATGCTGGTTGTGCAGCAGCTAGCAAAGTGGGTGAAGTGGTATCCACTCATGTAATCCCTCGTCCTCATGGCGATGTAGAAGGCATTTTAGTTAAATAATAACGTATAAAGGATGTAATTATGGATAGAGATGCTTTAAAAGCGCTCATTCGTCAAGTTATCCAAGAAGCACAAACGCCAGTGATTCCTATTGGTATATCTAATCGACATATCCATTTGAGTCAAGCTGATTATGATCATTTATTTCCTCATGTAACATTGGAGCGAAAAAAGGATTTGAAACAGCCTGGCGAGTTTGCCTCAGAGCAGGTAGTAACCTTAGTGGGACCTAAGAATGAAATCACTAAGGTTCGCCTCTTAGGGCCTTTGCGCAAAGAGTCACAAGTTGAAATTTCTATGACCGATGCTCGTACCTTAGGTGTGAATCCACCAATCGTATTATCGGGACATTTGGAAACAGCAGTGCCGATTACGCTTAAAACAGAGCATGCGCAATTGACCTTACCTTGCTGTATTGTGGCGAAACGACATATTCATGTGAATGCAGAGGATGCGCCTAAATTAGGCGTTACCAATGGTGAATCAGTAGCTGTGCGGGTGCGAACTGATCAACGAACAACGGTGTTTGAAGATGTGATTATTCGCGTATCCCCTAACTATGTGACTGAAATGCACTTGGATACAGATGAGGCGAATGCAGCTCAAGTAGGAAATGACACGACAGCAACAATTATAAGGTAGGTGGCAAGTATGCGAAGCATAGACGAAGTGAATGAATTATTGGCAGCGTTTAACCAATGTGTGTTAGAAGGCGCTACACGGACAATTTCAGAAAAAGAAGCCCATACATTACGTGTAGGTATTGATCTTGGAACATCTTCTATCGTAATTGCCGTAGTAGATGCACAGGGGCTGCCTGTATATGGCGCTTTGGAATATGCAAAAGCAGTACGTGATGGATTAGTAGTAGATTATATAGGGGCTGTTACGATTACAAGACAGTTAAAAGCTAAAGCGGAAGAGGCACTAGGTTGTACTTTGACTAGAGCAGCGGCAGCCGTACCACCAGGCACATTAGGTAAAAATAAAGATGTAGTAGGCCATGTATTAGAAGGTGCTGATTTTGAAGTATCCGCTATATACGATGAACCAACGGCTGCAGCTAATGTGCTTGGCTTAGTTAATGGGGCTGTGGTTGATGTAGGTGGTGGCACGACTGGTATTACCATCATTAAACGGAGTAAAGTTAGCTATACCGTTGATGAACCAACTGGGGGCTCTCATATGACATTGGTGTTAAGTGGGAGTTATGGACTTTCTCAAGATGAAGCAGAGGTATTAAAGCGTGATGCTTCACGAGAACGAGAAGTGTATCCCTTGGTACGGCCAGTGGTTGAAAAAATGGCTATTATTTCCGCCAATGCTTTGGTAACTGGTAAATATCGTAAGAATGGTCCTGTACATGTAGTCGGTGGTGCTACGAACTTCACTGAATTTGCCGATACTTTTAAAAAGGTGCTGGGACGTGAGGTGATTAAGCCTCTATATCCGGAATTTGTAACACCTTTAGGAATTGCCTTAGGCAGTTCGTAGAGGCTCTGAAACAGAGGTAATTATGGACGAACTTATTGCAGTAGTACTCAAACGCTTGCAGGCGCGAATGGAAAGCCAAGGCACAGTAGACTTGGCTGACGAAAGCCAGCTTGTTGAAACTATTCTGCTTCGTCATCAGCGTATCGAAGTGACAGGTGTAACCCAGGCCCATTTGGAGGCATTAGTACAACGCCAGCCAGGTCCTTGGTTAACTTGGTTAGATCAAGCGATTGCCTATGGTTGTGAAATTACATTAGTCACGACTATGGCTGTAAATCAACAATGGAATCCACATATGGTGTTAGCTTGGCCACTTCGTTTTATGGATAAACAAGGACGGACAGTATATAGTTTTAAGGAGCGGATAATTAGTGCGTCAGCGATTCGTACCTGCAAGACGAAGTCCGTTATTCTTAAATTTTGTGGACAACGATTCACCGCCTTAGGGTTTGACGAATTGCGGTCCCGCCAGCTGGAATGTGTAGAAGGGACGAAACGATATGCAGACTGGTAGAGTAATAGGTAGTATTGTATCAACACAAAAGCATGATTCCTTAGTAGGCTTAAAGCTTATGATTGTACAATACGTAGATGGCAACCAAGAACCGTTACCTTCCTATGAAGTGGCGGCCGACACGGTGAGCGCGGGGATTGGTGAATATGTGTTATTAACACGTGGTTCGTCAGCACGTCATGTGTTTGGCGATGGACAAAATAATAATAGTGCTGTAGATTGCGCTATTGTTGGTATTATTGATAGTTTTGATAAGTGAGGAGGCCAGCCATGGCAATTTACACAAAAACTGGCGACAAAGGTACGACAGGACTCTTTGACGGCACTCGTGTAGCAAAGAACTCAGAACGAGTGAATACATATGGTACGCTTGACGAGTTAAATGCGCACTTAAGTGTGTGTGAAAAGCTGGTTCGGTATCCAGAAACGAAAACTATCTTACATCGGTTACAAGGCTTGCTTTTTCAGCTTTGTGCAGAAGTAGCGACAGTGGATCAAGCTAAATTACAACAATATAGCACCCTCGTTAGCGAGGCGGATATAAAAGAGCTAGAAGCAATCATTGATCGCTATACGCAAGCCTTGCCACCGCTTAGAAGTTTTATATATCAAGGTAATAATTTAGCTGCTGCAGAATTGCATGTAGCTCGTACAGTATGTCGTAGAGCAGAGCGCATGCTCAATGGGATGCGACAAGGTGAACCAGTAAGACCAACAGCGTTGGCTTTTGTAAATCGCCTATCTGATTGTATTTATACCTTAGCTCGTATGGAAGACTTTATCTTTCACGTAGATGAAATTGTAACAAAAGTAGTAGCAAAAATAGAACAATTACCGGCTGAAGATGTCAGTAAAGGTGATTCAATACAACTTAGCTCAACAGAGATAGGTAAGACAGATGTAGTGCCAGCGACCTTTGGGCAGGCTAGTGCGTTAGATAGTAATGAGGAAGCACAAGTGCTGCGGCGTATGGCACAACAATTATTGGAAGGTGCCACTGCAAAAAGTGAAGCTATAGGCGTACCTGTAGTGATTGCCATTGTGGATCGTCATGGTAATCCCGTGTTGACGTATCGCATGGTAGATGCTTTGTTAGTAAGTACTGATATTGCCGAAGGCAAAGCGTATACAGCAGTAGCACTTAAATGTAAGACTGAACAACTAAATGAAGTAACTCAGCCAGGTGCTGAGTTATATCAAATAGAATCTATGGTTACACGCCCCTTAGTAACATTTGGTGGCGGGTTTCCCTTGACAGTGGCAGGGCGAATTATAGGCGGTCTCGGCATTAGTGGCGGGACAGTGGCTGAAGATATTGCTATTGGAAAGTATGCCATGGATTACATGGAGGCTAATTATGGAAAATAGACAAGAATTAGAACGCATGATTCGCTCAATGGTAATGAGCATGATGAACGGCACCGATACAGGCGCTGCTGTTAGTGAAGGGGCGTTACCTGACGAACCAGGTGTTTTTACAACTGTAAATGCAGCTGTAGCAGCTGCTAAACAAGCGCAAATTCAATTTGAAGAATGTACCTTAGCAACGCGTAGCAAAGCGATTGAAGCAATTCGCCAAGGGATGCGTCCGCTAGTGAATAAATTGGCTCAAATGACCTATGAAGAAACTGGCATGGGACGGGTGGCCGATAAAATTATTAAATTAAACTTAACAATTGATAAAACGCCAGGTGTAGAGGATTTAAAGACAGAATGTGAAACAGGCGATAATGGTATGACTTTATATGAATTATCTCCTTATGGCGTTATTGGCGCTGTTACACCAAGTACCAACCCAAGTGAAACTTTGATTTGTAATGCTATTGGTATGTTGGCAGCGGGCAATGCTATTTTCTTTAGTGTACATCCTGGGGCTAAGCAATTATCCCGTTGGTTGGTAAGCCAATTGAATCGTATTGTAGCCGATGCTATTGGTATTAATAACTTAATTGTTACCATTGCAGAACCTTCTATTGAAGCAGCTCAAGAAATGATGGTACATCCAGATATTCCGTTATTAGTAGTAACAGGTGGCCCTGGGGTAGTACATCAAGCTTTATGCAGTGGCAAGAAGGTTATTGGCGCTGGTGCTGGTAATCCACCAGCTTTTGTTGATGAAACAGCAGATATTCGTAAAGCAGCTCAAGATATTGTAATGGGGGCTAGCTTTGATAATAATATTCTCTGCATTGCTGAAAAAAGTGTAGTAGCTATTCGTTCTATCGTTGATCAGTTAATTAGTGAAATGAAACTGGCAGGAGCGATCCTCATTGAGAAGGAAGAAGAGATTCAGAAGTTACTTGATATTACACTACAAAAAAATGAGACACCAAGCCGTAAATATGTAGGTCGTAATGCAGGTGTTATCTTACGTGATGCTGGTATTGAAGTAGATGGTGATCCTCGTTTGATTATTATGAAAACGGATAAACATCATCCATTCGCTACGATTGAAATGCTTATGCCAATTTTACCAATCATAACAGTAGATAGCTTTGAAGAAGGGTTAGCTACAGCGTTATTCTTAGAAGCAGGCTTGCATCATACAGCTACTATGCATTCCTTAAATATGGAGCGCCTTAATAAAATGGCACGGGCTATGAAAACATCTATTTTTGTTAAGAATGGCCCATCTTATGCTGGTCTTGGCTATAACGGAGAAGGCACTACAACCTTTACGATTGCTACACCAACTGGGGAAGCGACTACTTCGGCTCGTCATTTTGCGCGTCGCCGTCGTTGCTGCTTAACTACAGGCTTCCAAATCCGCTAGGAGGTAGTCTCATGAATAAATGGACCTTTCCTACGCAAATCTATGCAGGTGAAGATGCCTTATTGCGTTTAAGTCATTTTAAGCAAGAAAAAATTCTAGTTGTATGTGATCCGTTTTTAGAAGGGACGGCTAATTTAGAAGAAGTATTAAATTTGATGCGTCCTCATAATGCGGTAAGTGTATATACTGACGTAGTTCCTGACCCGCCTATTGGGCATGTGGTAAAAGGGGTAGAGTTAGTACAACAGCAGCAACCATCCGTGGTAGTGGCCATTGGTGGTGGTTCCGCTATTGATTTAACGAAAGCGATATTATATTTTGTTCGCAAAATGGGCTATCAAGGGGTTCGTCATTTTACAGTAGTACCTACAACCAGTGGTACTGGCTCTGAAGTGACCTCCTTTGCAGTGATTACAGACCCGCAATCACAGACAAAGTATCCCATTGTAGATGATAGTTTATTGCCACAAGAAGCAATTCTAACACCTTTATTTGTGAAAACAGCACCACCAAAGGTAACGGCCTATAGTGGTATGGATGTATTAGTTCATGCCATTGAAGCCCTCGTGGCTAAAGGAGCCAATCATTTTACCGATGCGTTAGCAGAAAAAGCATTGGCATTAGTATTTACATACTTGCCTAAGTGCTTTGCACCAGCTGCTACAGAAGCCAATCGGATGGCTATGCATGAAGCCTCTTGCATGGCTGGGCTAGCTTTTAATCAAGCGGGGTTAGGGATTACTCACGCTTTGGCGCATCAATTAGGTGGTCAATTCCATATTCCTCATGGATTAGCAAATACAATGTTAGTAGCACGCGTGGTTATGTTTAATGCTTTTCACGATGAAACTGCGTATAAAAAATATGTCCAGCTAGCAAAGAAGCTCGGCTTTGCAGAGGCTGATGAAGATTCGCGGGATGCTTTAGTGGCATTAGTAAAAGCAATTTTAAATTTGGCCCGTTCTTTGGAGTGCCCGCTCAATATTACGGCAGCTGCTTCAGTTTCGGCCCAAGAAGCAAGACAGAAAGTATCAGCTATGGCGGCTAAAGCATTACAAGATATGACCTATCAAACGAATCCATATGCCGCTTCGCAAGATGATTTGGAAAATCTATTATTGATGATTATGTAAGGAGCCGCGTATGGACACAACACAAATCCTGATTAGTGAATTTATTGGTACGGCTGTATTAATGGCATTTGGCAGTGGTACAAATGCTTCTGTTTTACTGAAAAATACATTGGCAAAGGCTTTTAACCCGAATTGGATGACGATTATGTTTGGTTGGGCCTTTGGGGTTGCCTTTGCGGTGTATATTGGGATTGCCCTAGGTGGCCCTGCTCATTTGAATCCTGCTTTGACAATAGCATTAGCTGCTGGTGGCATGTTCCCATGGGACCATGTATTACCAGTTAGTTTAGCTCAAATTGCAGGTGCCTTTATGGGTTCGGCTTTGGTTATGCTACATTATTATCCTCATTTTAAACAGACGAAAGAGGACGAAGGTAATGTGGTAGGGATTTTTGCTACAGCACCAACTAGTGATAATCGTGTGCTAAACGTAATTTCTGAAATTATTGCAACCTTTATGTTTATGCTCGCTATTTTATGCTTAGGCAAAATGGGGGATGGTTTATTCCCGTTTATCGTAGGTGTTTTAGTAGCTTCTATTGGTTTATCGTTCGGTTCAACTACAGGGTTTGCGTTAAATCCAGCTCGTGATTTCGGGCCTCGTTTAGCCTATACTATTTTGCCAGTACCAAATCGTGGTGCGACAAATTGGGCGTATGCGTGGGTGCCAATCATTGGGCCAATTATCGGTGCTAGTGCAGCTGTAGGTTTATTCTTAGCGATTGCACCTAAATAGTTAGTAATAGACTAGATAATTTGCTAAATTAATCTAAGTCTAAGACTATATATTTGTGATGGGTCTGTAATATAAAACCTCCCAAAAGTAGCGTTTGCTAATTTATATTACAGGCCATCATTTAAGATAATTACAAGTCATCATAATGAGATATTAATAGGGACACATATTGGTAGAAAGGATATATGTATGGATTTTTTAGAAGCAGTTGAAAACAAACAACGTATTATCCAAGAGTTTGTACCTGGTAAACAGGTTACGATTGCACATATCATTGCCAATCCAAAACCTGAATTATTCCGTAAAATGGGATTGGAAGAAAAGCAGCGTAGTGCTATTGGTATTTTAACAATTACTCCTGGTGAAGGGACTATCATTGCTGCAGATATTGCTACTAAAGCAGCAGGCATTGAATTGGGATTTGTGGATCGCTTTTCAGGCGCCTTGTTAATTACTGGGGATGTATCGAGCGTAGAGTCTGCTATGAAGGGTGTTATTGATGGGTTAGATAAAATTTTAGGTTTTTTCCCTACAAAAATTACGCGTACCTAGTTTAATGTTGATTGTATGGTGTAGTATGGATAATATAATCTAATATGGATAGTATAAATCTGTATAGATACGTATAATTTAGTGTGGATTATATCGACTGATTATTAGTGTAATGCTTATAAATGTTGTATTATGTGTACTTTGCAATAGGTATTCATAGTAATTCTGTAGTATAATAAATAGGTGATTTAAGTGATACCATATCGACTTAGATTGTGAGGTGATTATATGGAACAGGCGCTAAAGACTGTAATTATGGTAGGACGTACGGAGGTTGGTAAAACAACACTAGCTAATACATTGATGTATGGTAGTCCTGAAGCCTTAAAAACACAATCGATTGGTCGAATTGGGTCGATTATTGATACGCCAGGCGAGTTTATTGAAAATCCAATCTATTATCGGGCTATTTTATTAAGTGCCTATGATGCGGATATAGTATTGTTTTTGAATGAAGCTAACGAATCGGAAAGCATCTTTCCTCCTAATTTTGCAGCCTCTTTTAATCGTGAGGTTATTGGAGTTGTAACGAAAGTAGATTTAGGGGGCGACGTAACTAGAGCTCGCAAGAATTTGGAAGCTGCTGGCGTAAAAACAATTTTTGAGATTTCCGTACATGATACTGAATCAGTACAGCGTTTACGTGACTATATTGCGCAGGATAAAGAAGCGTAAGAAAAGTATAGAATGAGCTGTATTATTTATTGTAGTTTGTATGGGATGGATAGATAAGACCTATATTTTTATTAAGCGTAACTATTAGTAGTGGATATGATGGTGGTAACGAATGAATTTTAAGCAAAACTTAGCAAGTGTATTAGCTGGTGCCTACAAGTTAGATTATCGTTGGCTCCACATTAAAGATGATGAAATTTTTATTTATAAAGATGTAAACGATACAGGTGAAACACCGCTAGCTTTACATTTTGATCCTAGCTTTAATCAGCAGGTGATTGCTCTTTGTAAAGAGACTGTTGGTTCTATTAGTGAACCAATTTTGATTAATACAATTTTAGAAGCTCATTGTGCGGCAGAAGCGCATGAAATTTATTATGATGAAACCTTATACGCACAAAAGGCTATGGCTATTCGACATAAGCCAAATGAATTGACCGCTATTTGTGAAACGGGGGAACGTTATTTATTAACCTTGAATGGTGTTGTAAAAACAAACCCTGGTGATTGGGTAATTCGAGGGGTAAATGGTGAAGAATATCCTTGTGACCCTGAGATTTTTAAAATGCTCTACGATGTAATGGATGATGCTAAATAATCACCTTACTATTTAACTTTGTATATTCAGGCACTGGCCGTATAGGCGAGTGCCTTTTTTGATACATAAAACGCCCTTCTCGTGGATTTGATTCGTGCGAATTAATCTTTGAGAAGGGCTTTGTTATATTTGTTATATTGTTGTATATCTAGTATATTACTATATTGCTATATACCTATTCTGGTTTATGGACAAGAACTTTTTCTGTATCGATATGAGGAATCTTGTGGAAATATTCTTGTGCATATTCTAAATCTTCAGGCGTATTAATGTCGATGAAGATATCCGCTTCTAAGGTGTTTTCTTTTAATGGTAATTGAAGTAGCGGCACTTCTTTGTAGAAAGAGTGTAGAAGTTTTTCACCAGCTTCGATTTTTTCTTTCATGATTGGTAAGAGCTGGCGATTATAAATAGCGTGTAAGCAAATATCCTTACCATTAAGCATTGGCACAACTACTTGTGCTACTCCTTGGCTTTCTACCATGCGATCTAACACCACTAAAGACAAGAATGGCATATCTACGCCAATAACAAAGATATTTTCTGCATTACAGTGCTCAAAGGCGGTAGCTACAGCGCCTAGGGTATTGTGACCAGGATAGTTATCTTCCACTACATTAGCGTCTTTTAAAGGTTCGAAGCGATCGAAGAGGGTCTTATTATCGGTAACAATAATGGGATCCTTTTCAAAGGAAAAAGCAAGCATTGTGTAGATAGTTTCGATTAGAGTTTGATCGCCAAATTTGGCAAATACTTTATTGTACCCCATGCGAGAACTGTTGTGGCCTGCTAAGATAACCGGTTGTAAACTTGATAATTTTTCATACATAATAATAACCCCCTTTATATTGTGTGTCTAATTTAATGATACCATAAACGCATAATTAAAATAAAGAAAAATCATGATGAAATTATGAGTTATGGTATAAATTTTGCATAATAGTACACAGGTAAGGGGGTTATATGAGAATAAGGTATACTCGAAATATAAAGTTGAAAATCACTTTTAATAGTAAGCCCATAAGGAACTATTAGTCATTATGTTGCTTAGTGGAGGCTGTATCTCTCAGATTGGTGGCTAAGTTGGTAATTACTTGTCGGATGTTTTAAAACGTAGTGTAAAGGTTGTGCCTTGACCAGGTTCACTTTTTACAGCGACAGAGCCACTATGAATTTCCATGATATGTTTTACTAAAGCAAGACCTAAACCACTGCCTTCGCGCTTGCTATTACGACTTGGATCAGCTTGGTAGAAGCGTTCGAATATACGGCTTTGTTTATCCTTAGGGATACCAATGCCTTCATCTGTAATAGTGACGATAGTAAACCCTTCTTTTAATTCCATATCAACAACTATGTGATTATCTATAGTTTTGCTAAATTTGATAGCGTTGTCAAAGAGATTAATGAAAACCTCTTCTACTAATTTAGGAGACATGAGAAAAGCGGGGCTTTCCCCAGTCATAGCTAAGGTAATATTCTTCCCTTGGCGCTTTGTAGCTAGTTGTTGCCAAGCTGAATTGATAACTGAACGAAGGGACGTTTTTTCAAATAAAACTTCGGAGCCTCCATCTTCAATACGGGAGAGTTTTAAGATAGTATCAATTAACTCTTGCATATGAAGGGCTGCCGTATGAATGTGGCCTCCTAGAACGGTAGCATCGTCTTTATTTGGATACATACCCTTGGCTAAAATTTCAGAGTAACCACTAATAGTAGTTAGTGGCGTTTTTAATTCATGAGATACATTAGACGTGAATTCATGACGTCGTTGTTGCTCTAAGTAGCTTTGGGTAATATCTGAAATGATGATTAAGAGACGGCCTTTGTAACGATCATCTTCTGTGATATGGAAGACGATACGGAAATGTTGGTTATCCTTGTGAAGTAAGTATTCACCGCCTTGATGTTTGCGCATCGCATTGATTACATGTTTACGCCAGTCTACGTCATCCGTCAGGAGCAATAAGGATTCACCATGTAATTCCGTTTTATAATTTAAAAATTCTTTTAAATGTTCGTTATAAGTAATAATGGTACCATCAAGTTCTGCTAGTAATAAGCCTTCCGCCATTTCTTCCATGATGGAACGAAGGGTGTTTTTCTCTGCTTGTAAACGAACGATCATGGCCTCTAGCTCATTCTTTTGGAAGGATAGACGAGAGAGTAGCGGTGTAATTTCAGTATAGGCTTCATCGATAACTAGTTTGGTATCACTATGTGAAGTCCAAGCTTTTACAATTTCTTCAATTGGATAGATGGCATCTGCCGTCCAACGACGTGCTAATAGATAACAGCCACCCGACATGAGCACGAAGAGAGCTAAGAGGCCAGGGGCCGCATCGATAATTACTTTATATACAGTAGAGCCATTACGTGATACTCGTAGAATGGAGTTGTCTGGTAAACGTAAGGCTTCATAGTAGCTAATGGAATGTAATGTTGCAGAATCACGAATATCACTACCTTCGCCTTTGAGAATAGCCTGTGCTATTTCAGGGCGCTGGAGATGATTATCCATGGTTTCTGCATCGTGAGAAGAATCATAGAGGACTTTGCCTTCATAGGAAATCCAAGTAATGCGCAAAGTATTATTGGTGGATTTAGTAATGGCAGCTAATCTCTCTGGCGTCAAAGTACCGGTAGAGGCGATAATTTTGCCTTCTGTGTAAAGGACAGTACGAAAATCATCTTTCCAGTTATTATAGAATAGGTAGCTTAAAATAACGGTACTTACGACTAGACTTAACATACCTAAACCAAAGAGAGCCCGGAAAAATTTCTGTCTCATATGGTGGCCTCCCAGCGGTAGCCAATACCGCGCACTGTTTTAAGGTGACGACCTGCGGTACCCAAATGTTGGCGTAGGGTAACGACGTGCATATCTACGGTTCGAGATTCCCCTTCATAGGAGAAGCCCCACACCACTTCCATTATGCGTTCACGAGAAAGGGCAATCCCTGTATTTTCCATAAAGTATAAAAGAAGTTCATATTCTTTTAGGGTTAAAGTAATCGGTTGATCTTCATAGGTGACAATGCGGCTATCTTTGTCGAGGACTAAGTTGCCACAGGTGAGAATTGATTTTTTTGGTGGGGCTGTAGGGCGAGTGCGCCGTAGTAAAGCTTTAATTCGAGATACTAATTCAACAACACCGAAGGGTTTTGAAATATAATCATCGGCACCACCATCAAGGCCTTGAACCACATCAATTTCTGATGTTTTGGCAGTAATCATAATAATAGGTAAGTCTGTTGTATCAGGGCGTTCGCGAAGTTTATGCAAGATAGAGAGCCCATCTTCTCCTTCTAGCATAATATCCAGTAAGACAAGTTGAGGTCGGCGTTCTTCTAAGGCTGCCCAGAAAGGACTGCTCGACTCGAAGGTGCCGACCTCAAAGCCCTGCCCACTTAGTACATAGGAGATAAGACCGCGGATGCTATCTTCATCTTCTACACAATAGATTAAAGGCTGGGTTTGTTTCATAGTAATCTCCTTATTGATGTAGAAAAAAAGGAACGAACTGCATTGAGTTCGTTCCGGGGCGAGTCATTAACCGAAGCGACCATTAATGTAGTCTGCCGTTTTTGGCTGAGTTGGTTCGGTAAATATTGTCTTCGTTTTATTATATTCTATCAAATCTCCCATCAAGAAGAAAGCAGTTTTATCAGAAATACGGGCTGCTTGTTGCATATTATGCGTTACAATAACGATAGTATAGTCTTCTTTGAGCTCTAAAGCTAGTTCTTCAATCTTAGCTGTAGAGATAGGATCTAGGGCACTAGTTGGTTCGTCCATGAGGATAACGTCAGGGCGAGTAGCCAACGTGCGGGCAATACAAAGACGTTGTTGCTGACCGCCAGATAGGCTAAGGGCACTTTTGTGCAAACGGTCTTTTACTTCATTCCATAAGGAGGCTTGGGTCAAGCTTTTTTCCACGATTTCATCGAGTTCACTAGCTTTAGTGATACCTTGCAAACGAGGGCCAAAAGCTACATTGTCATATAAGCTTTGAGGGAATGGATTTGGTTGTTGGAATACCATGCCTACACGGTGGCGTAGCACGATAGGTTCCATATCGGCGTAAATATCTTCTCCTTCGAGTAAGATTTTACCTTTTACTGTTACATTCCCTTCTAAGTCATTCATGCGGTTTAAAATACGTAAGAATGTAGATTTACCGCAACCGGAAGGACCGATTAAGGCTGTAATTTCATTCTTTTTAATATCCATGTTGATATTTTTTAAGGCATGGAAGGAACCATAGAAAAAGTCTAAATTTTCTACAGTGAAAGCGTTGCCACGAGCTTCGTTAGCGATAGCTTTTGCTTGTGTATTAACAAGTACTTGTGGGTTAGGCATTACAACTTCAGAAATTTCCATTATTTATTCTCTCCTAAGTTTTTACGATTAAGGTGACGGCTTAAGGCACGAGCACCGATACTAAATGTGAATACAAGGGCTAATAATAAGAGGGCGCTCAAGTTGGCCATAGCTTCGGCATTAGATGCAAGCGATTCACTACGGGAGGCCCAAATTTGTAAGGCTAAGGTTTCACCAGAACGGAATGGGTTAAAAGCGTTGGTAGGTGAGGTAATATCTGTACTTGCCCAATTAATATCAGTACTCATACCTGCTGTAAACATAAGTGCCGCAGCTTCACCGAATACACGACCAGCGGCTAAGATAATCCCTGTAATAATGGCTGGGAAAGCGGCTGGTAGTAATACACGACTAATCGTTTGCCATTTGGTAGCGCCTAAGCCATAACTACCTTTTGCATAAGATGGTGGTAAGGCACGCAAGGCGTCTTCTGTAATGGTAGCGATAAGCGGTAAGGTTAAGATAGATACTGTTAAAGCACCAGCAAATAGATTCCATTGTGAGTTGGTCATGATGATAAATACGAGGTAACCAAACAAACCAAGTACGATGGAAGGTAAGGAGGATAAGGTTTCAATGGATATACGCATAATCCGTTGTGCTTTACCTTCAGTAGCATATTCTGCCATATAGATGCCACCACCGATACCGAGTGGTACGCTGATAAGAAGGGCTAAAAATACTAGGTAGACTGTGTTGAACAATTGATTGCCGATCCCCGTTGGCGAAAAGGCTAACAGTTCCAGTTTGAAATCGCTTAGGGCGTTCCACGCAATGTGACCTACAAAGGCGAGTAATAAGAGTAAGACAGCACCGGCTAAGCCGTGGAGGACTAGGGTGATAAGTCTATCGGTGGATAAGGCCCGCTGACGAGGAGCGGGGATGGCTTTACTTGCTCTCACTGAGGGCGCCTCCTTTAGATGTAATGTAACGGATTAGAAGAATAAAGAGTAAGGAAATAATAAAGAGTAAAAGGGCCATAGTCCATAAGGCCATATTATATTCACTGCCTTCCATAGTACCGCCCATATCAGCAGCAATAGCACTCGTTAAGTTAACCGTAGGGTCAAGGAGTGAGGTTGGAAAGGCTTTCATCTTACCAATAACCATAGCAACCGCTAAAGCTTCACCAAAGGCACGTGCTAGGCCTAAGACAACGCCTGCTAAGATACCATGCTTAGCTACTGGCAAAACGATTTTGTAAATTACTTCCCAACGCGTAGCGCCTAGGCCATAGGCCCCTTGGCGGTAGGTTTTGGGAACACTGTTAATAGCATTCATCGTTACAGATGTAATCGTTGGAAAAATCATGAGTGCTAAAACGATGGAAGCAGCTAATACAGAAAAACCACTATGCGCATCGGTGTATTTTTGAATGAAAGGAACAAGAATAGTAAGGCCTAACCAACCATAGATGATTGAAGGAATTCCTACAAAAATTTCAATCACTGGTTGCCAGAATTTACGGCCTAGGCTAGGTGTGATTTCTGCCATATAAATGGCGAGTGCAATACTGATTGGAGTTGCCATCAATAATGCAAGGGCACAGGTAATAAGAGAGCCGACAATGTAAATGCCGGCTCCAACGTGGCCACCCCCGTCGAGCGTGTCGGCGGGTTGCCACTGCGTAGAAAATAGGAATTCTGAAAGACTGTGCCCGTAGATCGTAAAGGTCCCGGTACCGCGATAGAGCAAGAAGATCCCGATAGCTGCGGTTACGACTAACAAGAAGAGACCTGTACCTTTGATTACGTAACGCCAAATTCGATCGGCGCGAAGCGTGCTTTCAATGTTCATCTATTATTTCTCCGTTTTCACTTTAGAGGCTACACCGTAACCTTTGGATTCTAACACTTTACCGTATTCATCAGACATGATGAAATCTAAGTATGCTTTTTGTAATGCATTAGGTTCCCCTTTAGTGTACATGTGTTCAAAGCCCCATACTTTGTAAGAACCGTTGTAACTATTTTCAAGAGTTGGTGCTACACCATCGATGGAGATAGCAGCTACGCTTGAGTTATTTAATAGATAAGGTAAGGCTACATAACCGATAGCACCTGGTGTGTTGGAAATGCTTTGGATAAGTGCACCAGAATCATCTGTTTCTAAGGATTTGTTAGATGCTTCTTGGTTTTTATCAAGGGCAAATTCAGAGAAGAGTGCGCGTGTACCAGAAGTAGATGGACGAGTTACAAGAACTACGTTTTGATCAGGACCGCCTACATCTTTCCAGTTAGTTACTTTGCCAGTGAAGATATCGATTAATTGTTCTTTAGATAAGTTTGGCACTGCTTTAGCAACATCTTTGTTTGCTACAGCAGCTACAGTTACGATAGCTACTTTGTGGTCTACAAGTTCAGCTGCTTTTTCTTTTGGTAATTTGCTTTCTGCTGGCACGTCGGAGTTACCAATGTTTACAGTGCCATCAGATACTTGTTTAAGACCTGTGCCAGAACCACCACCATTTAATACGATGGATACATCAGGATGTTTCTTTTTAAATTCAGCCGCTGCATCTTTAGCAAGAGGGAGTAAGGCTGAAGAACCAGAAGAAGTGATTGTACCTTTTAAAGCTTGTTGTGAATCAGCTGGAGCCGAACCGCTGTTACCGCAACCTGCTAAACCTAAAGCTAACACACTTGCCATAACCATTGCTGTAAGAGCTTTACTTTTGAATTTCATGATTGAATTGCCTCCTAATCGATGGACGTATTTACAAATTTAGTTTGTATACACAGTATACATAAGGTTTGTAAAGTTTATGTCGGAAGCTTTGTAAAAGTTTTGTAAATTTAATAATTAGTGGGAATACTCTCAAATTAAGGCCTAATTAAGGCCTATATAAATAGGTTTTATTATATTAATAACAAGAGCCGATTGTCTTGATAATACAGTGTATTATATGAGGGATCTAGTTTGATTATTTAGGCCCATGCTTGAAAAGAATTACGGTGAGGTATACAATAAGTGGTAGTAATTTTTATTGAGGTGACTTATGAGACCTACTCACTTAGAAATTGATACGGCGATTATCCGTGAAAATTTACGTCGTATTAAAGATAGTTTGCCAGAATGGAGTACTAGTACGGCTGTTATTAAAGCCAATGGATATGGTCATGGCAGTGTTATGGTTGGCCGAATTGCGGTAGAAGAAGGTTACGAATCATTAGCGGTAGCATTTCCAGAAGAAGCTTTGCCATTACGGGCAGCAGGGATTACGGTTCCTATTTATTTATTAGGGATTACGCTGCCACAGTCTTTTGATTTAATTATAGAAGGCAATTCACGGCCTGCTATTTGTGAATCTACTGATTTGGAGGCTTTAGAAGCTTGTGCAGCTCGTCATGAAACGATTATTGAATGTTGTATTGCCGTTGATACAGGGATGCACCGTATAGGTGTGCATCCAGATAGAGCGCTTGATTTTATGCAGGAAGTAGAGTCGTATCCTCATCTTCGAGTAGATGGTTTCTTTTCACATATGGCGAGTGCTGATGCGGCAGATAAAACCAGTGCCCATAAACAGACCGAGTTATTCCGGCATATGGTAGAAATGATTCGTGCTCATCGTTCAGATCCTTTCCGCTTTTCTATGGCCAATAGTGCTGGCTTATTGGCTGTGAAAGATAGTCTGTTTACAGATGCTCGCCCTGGTATTATTCAATATGGGATTATGCCATCCTTAGATGTGCCAAATCGTTTAGGTCTACGTCCGGCGCTTAGTTTACATAGTAAAGTTGTTCATGTGCAACATTTAAAAGCCGGTGAACGGATTGGCTATGGTGGTACTTATACGACAGACCGTTTAACTACGATTGCTACAATTCCTGTAGGCTATGCTGATGGTTATCCAAGGAGTTTATCCAATCGGGGTGCTGTCTTAATTCATGGACATCGTTGTCCAATTGTAGGGCGTGTTTGCATGGATCAGTTGATGGTAGCCATGCCTGAAGGGGTGCCAGTACATCCTGGTGATGCAGTGGTATTGATTGGTACACAGGGGGACGAAAGTATAACTGTATTGGAGATTGCCACTTTGGTGGGTACTATTCCATATGAAATATTCTGTGATTTTTCAGAACGAGTGCCAAGAATTTATGTGTAGTTGGTAATTGAAGAGAAATATATTGATATAAAAGCCGATACATCCAGTTAGAAATGGATGTATCGGCTTTTTAAGTTATGCGAAAATTTTGAATTCTTGGGCAAGATAGTTTATTGTTGATGGTAAAATTCTAGCATTTAATTGGGTGTAGCGTTATTCTAAGTGTATTTGAAAAGTTGAACAATATAAAAAATATATGGACTTCATTTAGTAAATGTTAAAACATAAAGTTAATATTGAAAATTTTTAGTATCCATTAATTTTTCTATAATAGTACCGAATCGACGAAGGATATTTTTGATATTTTCTATATGCTCTGGGGTAGCATCGAAAATGAGGAAGCTAATGCTTAAGGCTGCTACAATTTTATGATTCATGCGTAGAGGTATGGCAATACAACGGGCATATTTTGTGATTTCCTCTTCTTCATAGGTGAATTCACCATGTTCATCTTTGTGAATGTCTTCATATAAAGCATCCAATGTAGGCAGAGTCCGTTCGGTTAATAGTGGCAGTGGATCTACAAATAGTTCATTCAAATCTTTGCGACTATGGTCGAATAAGAGTGCTTTTCCTAGCGCCGTTGCATAGGCAGGAAGACGTTTACCTATGGATGAAATTAGTTGAATTGGTTTAGGGCTAGTTACTTTTTGTAAATACATTATTTGGTTACCTTCTAAAATGCCTAGGTGAATAGTTTCTTTACAGAGAGAAGACATGGTTTCCATCTGGTCTTTAATAAGCGTTAAAATATCGCCACTGTGTTGATAGGTGCTGCCAATGACAAAGATTTCTTTGCCAATGGTATAGATGAGTGAGTCTTCATTGCATTGTAAATAGTTATTATCTACTAAAGTTTTTAAAATAGGTGTTAGTGTACTTTTAGGGTAACCTAATTGCGTAGCTATTTGTGACATAGTAAGGCTATTACTGCCAGCTATAACTTCTAATATTTTGATTACTCGTAAGGTTGGTTTATGTTGAGGGGTAGATATTATTTGGGGAATTGAATTATCCATTTAAATTATAATAACTCCTTTCGTTTGGGGATATATTGTAACTGTATTTTAACATATTGAGTTTGTATATACGTACTATAATCTAATTTTCGCAATTGGTGTTTGCATTTATCCATTAATATGCTGAATTGGCATTACGTATATACGTAATATATTGACTTTTACGAATTGTAAACATAAGATAAAGATATAAATTATTAAAGTGATTGCATTCAATATTTTAGATTATTTTAGGAGGTGTTTTTCATGAAAGCTAAGTATATTTCGCCTATTTTAACATCTTTAAATTCTGATGAGTCTGTGAATTATGAGGATATGCATGCATTTTATGATAAATTAATTGCTGCTGGCATTAATGGTGTATTAGCTGGTGGTAGTGCGGGTGAATTTTATGCATTTTCTTATGAAGAAGTTAAAGAACTTATTTTAGATGCTATTGAATATGGTAAAGGGCGTTGGGAAGTGATTGCCGGCACGGGACGCATGGTGAAGGCAGAAACAATCCAGTTGTCAAATGAGGTGTTGAAGGCAGGGGCTGATGCGGTTATTATTGTAGGCCCTTATTATAGTGCTTGTAATAATGAGGATGTATTTGCCTATTACGATGAAGTGTTAGGAGCAATTAATGGCCCTGTATACTTATATAATTATGGTGATCGTACTGGCTATGATGTGTCTGCAGAAACTTTGCTTCGGTTGCGTGAAAAGCATGATAATCTAGTGGGTGTTAAAGATACTCATTCTGTACTTCGTCATACACAACGATATATTCAATTTTTAAAGCCGAAATATCCTGATTTTAAAATTTATACAGGTTATGATAATAATTGTATACCATCGGTGATTTCTGGTGGTGATGGTTGCATCGGTGCATTATCGAATATTGATCCAGAGATGTGTGTGAATGTAATTAAGGCTTTAGATACAGAAGATTTAAACGCTTTAAAAGAGTTGCAGCGTCAAATTGATGCCTATTTTGCTTTCTATGAAGTGCATGTTCCATTTAATCCTGTTATGAAATGGGCTATTAATGAATTAGGCGGTCCAATGAAGGAAACTTGTCGAGTACCAATTAAACCTCTAACTGATGTTGAAAAAGAAGCATTATCTCCAATTGCTGAGGCTTTATGGCGTCATAAAATTAAATAAATTGCTGGGTATGGCAGGATAAAAATATAGCCTTGTGGAATTTATTTAGTAAGAGTAATTGGCTTAATATATAGTCAATTTTACATTAGCGGTAAGAAATATTTAATGAATTGGAGGCAGTACAACATGGTTAATCGTATGATTCTAAATGAAACATCTTATTTTGGTTTTGGTGCTATCCAAAAGATTGTGGACGAATTAAAAGCTAATAATTTGAAAAAAGTGTTAGTCACAACTGATAAAGATTTAATCAAATTCGGTGTAGCTACCAAAGTAACTGCATTGCTTGATGAAGCGGGTGTACCATATGAGATTTTTGATGAATTAAAAGCAAATCCGACTATTAAAAATGTTCAAGATGGTGTAGAAGCTTGTAAAAAGGCAGAAGCGGATTGTATTGTTGCTATTGGCGGTGGCAGTACGATTGATACAAGTAAAGCGATTGCTATTATTATGACTAATCCAGAGTTTGCTGATGTGCGTAGTTTGGAAGGTGTAGCAGATACTAAAAATAAATGTTTGCCAATTATTGCTGTAACTACTACTTCAGGTACTGCAGCTGAAGTAACGATTAATTATGTTATTACTGATGAAGAAAAACGACGTAAATTTGTATGTGCTGATCCTCACGATATTCCAATTGTAGCTATTGTAGATCCAGATATGTCATTAGGTATGCCTAAAGGTTTATGTGCCGCTACGGGGATGGATGCATTGGTTCATGCTGTAGAAGGCTTTTTGACTCGTGGTGCATGGGAAATGACTGATATGCTTCATTTGAAAGCGATAGAAATTATTGGACGTTCATTACGAAGTGCTGTAGCTGGTGATCCAAAAGCTCGAGAAGAGATGGCCCTTGGTCAGTATATTGCAGGCATGGGATTTTCGAATGTAGGTCTTGGTATTGTTCATTCTATGGCTCATCCATTGAGTGCGTTATATGATATTCCTCATGGTAAAGCCTGTGCGATGATGTTGACTGCGGTATTAAAATTTAATGCACCAGCGACTGGTGAAAAATATCGTGATCTAGCAAAAGCGATGGGAGTAACTGGTGTAGAGTCTATGAGTCAAGATGAATATCGCGCGGCTGCAATTGATGCAGTTCAAAAGTTAGCGGATGATGTAGAAATACCTAAGAGCTTGAAAGAAGCAGGGGTATTGGAAAAAGATTTACAATTTTTAGCAGAATCAGCATTTGCTGATGTATGTACACCAGGCAATCCTAGAGATGTGTCACAAGCTGAGATCGAAGAAATCTATCGCTCTATTTTATAGAATAATAGGTCACTTTTAAAAGCAAAATAATTATATATTTAGACTAATAGCTGTAACTTAAATGATGGAGTAACTTTCACATATTTGTTACAGCTATTTTTTATAAATGGTTGGCCTATTATAGATTAATGTGATGAATGATATAGATATGTAAATGTATATCATAAAAATTAATAATTAAGTTCATCTTTTGCAATTTTACAGAAAGAGGTTGTAGTTATATAATTAGCCACTGTAGCCAAGATATTAATAATTTATATAAGGAGATGTTAAGTGTTATGGAGGCTAGAAATGAAAAGCTGTGGACGTTGCCGTTTGTGTTAGACACAGTCATTAATTTATTGGTATTTTTGATTTATTATTTATTAATCGTAATCATTGCTGTAGTGGCGAAAGATACGTTACATGCAACATCCAGTCAAGCAGGTTTAGCTGTGGGGATTTATATTATTGGTACGGTGGTGGCTCGCATATTTGCAGGCCGGTTTGTAAGTACCTTAGGTGGTCGTAAAGTATTATATGTCGGATTGGGCATTTATTTGATTTCTACAGCATTATATTTTTATATTCCCAATTTAATTGTTTTGGACACGATTCGTTTTATTAATGGCTTCGCTTATGGGATTACATCTACAGCTACGAGTACGATTGTAGCTAATGTTATTCCTAAAGCTCGACGTGGTGAGGGTATTAATTATTATGGTTTGAGCACCAGTTTAGCAGCGGCAATTGGTCCATTTTTAGGTATTTTCTTGTTATCGGTAACTAGTTTTGATACGATTATTGCACTTTGTGTATTTTTAGTAATTCTTTGTGTAATTGGGGCTTTTTTAATGAAATATGAAGAGCCTACACTTAGTGAAGCATTAATTAAAGAAGAATCAGGACGTCGTATTTCAGATTATTTAGAACCTCGTGTTAATTCGATAACTTTAATTTCTATATTAGTTGGGTTTGCTTATTCTGGCATCTTAGGCTTTATGGCTTCGTATACACGAGAAATTGATATGGTACAAGCTGGTACGTGGTTCTTTGTAGTATATGCGGTTATTATTACATTGACTCGTCCGTCTTTGGGTCTTATATTTGATCGCAAGGGGGAAAATTATGTATTGTATCCTTGCTTTATTTCATTAGCTATTGGCATTTTGTTGTTAGCTTTTGCTAGTGCTAGTTGGATGATTCTAGTTTCAGCACTTTTTGTTGGCCTGGGATATGGTACCTATATGTCTAATGGACAAGCTGTTGTTGTTAAAATGGTGCCATTTCATCGCATTGGGATTGCTACGTCTACATATTTTATTGCTTTAGATATTGGGTTAGGCTTTGGACCTTATGTACTAGGTGGTATTAAAGAGTTCATTGGTTTTACTAACATGTTCTTGTTAACGGCTGGCATTGCTCTTGTGGCATTTCTTTGTTACCATTTCTTATATGGTCGATTAATAGGAACTCCTAATGATCCAGCCTTAAAAGCACAGAAGGAAGAAATGGAAATTCGCAATGAAAAAGGCAAATTTGTACCAGCTGACAATGTAGCATCAGCCCATTAATTAGTTTAGTATTATTAATTTAATATAATTTAATATAATTTAACTTAATATGATTTAAACTTAATGTGATTTAACTATAATAATATTAAGTTTAAATTCCTATAGTTTTTAGTGTAAATTCCTATAGAGAGAATAGTGAAAAAGCAGCCGATCCACATTCTAATTGAATGTTCTATATCGGCTGTTTTTGGCTTTTTGTAAATTCTTAAAAAGTTGTCCATTTCCCTATTTACTTTATGATTTAAGGGGTATATACTAGTTCGAGTATATTATTCTTGATGTGTGGGAGGAAAGGCTTACCATGTCGGTTAAACAGGCTGAAGGGTTAATGTTATTTGTAACATTTGCGTGGAGTTCGTCGTATTTGTTAATGAAGATTGCGCTTGGCGGTGTAGAACCATTTAATTTAATTGCATTGCGCTGTGGCATTGCATTTGTATGTGTGGGAATTGTATTTTTTAAATTATTTAAGACGTGTACTTGGTCGACTTTTTATAAAGGTGTAGGGCTAGGGGCGCTTGTTTGGATTTCATTATTTGGTACGGTAACTGGCGTTAAGTTGACTACTGCTTCTGCAGCGGCCTTTTTAGGTACAACGACAGTTGTTTTAGTACCTATTATTGAAGGGCTATGGCATAAGAAATGGCCGCCTAAGTTGACTATGCTAAGTATTGCTTTAGCTTTTTTTGGTCTAATTCTATTTACTGTTAAAGCAGGCTTTGCTTTAGATGTGGGTGCCTTATATTGCTTGTGGGGCACATTGGGTTATGCTAGTTATATTATTATTTTAGGGCATTTAGCAAAAGGTAAAGATGGTATATTAATCAGTATTATTCAGTTTGGCGCTATTGCTGTGTTGAGTACGGTTAGTTCATTTCTGGTTGAAACCCCACGGTTGCCACAAACTAAAGAGCAATGGGGGGCTGTGTTAATTTTAGCTATTGTGTGTAGTGCATTTTGTTTCTTAATGCAAATGATTGCACAACGCTATATCGCTCCTTCTAAAATTGGGCTTATTTATTCAATGGAACCAGTTTTTGCGGCTGTTTTAGCTTATATTTTCTTACAAGAAGTATTAGGTCCGCAAGAATATATTGGCGCTATTTTTATTATGATTGCTATTGTATTTAAAAATATTGTATATCGTAGTAAATATGCTTTGTTACAGCGTAAACGTAAACATTGGATTCGTCATCATGTGGTAAGACAATAGAATTAAAAGAATACAAAAAAGCGAGTAGATAATTTCTACTCGCTTTAATTTATATTGTATGGAGCGGCCGATGGGAGTCGAACCCACCTCTACGGCTTGGGAAGCCGTCGTTCTACCGATGAACTACGGCCGCAATATTAGTACTCGTTCATTTTATCAAGTTTAGGACTATTTGTAAATAGGTGAAGCTTTATGAATTTAAACGGTTGATATATTCTATTTTTTCAGGTGTGAAAAGAACAGTAGTAACACCGTAGGCGTAGGCTGATAATTCATAAGGTTGGTATAACATGCCAATGGTACCATTACCGAGTAAGACATAATTATCATTATGTACTTCGATGTCTGATAAGCCAAATAATTGTTGTGGGTAGAGTTGTTCTTTCATATCCTGACGGTAGACTGGCAACAAGCTAGATCCTACAAAATTTTTTAATTGCTGATTACTTTTTAGCTTTACATAATTATAGGCTGGAATGCGTTCACCAGTTTCTTTATTGAACACCAATCCCTGGTGGGTGTAATATCCATGGGCGGCTTGCCCATTGTACCAGCCTTGCTCGATGATAAGGGACAGAAGCTGTTCATCTTCGTAAGTAACTTTGTAGCTCATGACTACTTGATACATTTTTTCATTATAATACATATTTTGCATGCGACCTACATAGGTGGCAATTAATTGATTCATAGTTTCTTGCGCTTTTTGGTTCTCTACATAAATTAGAGGATAACTTAGTTTTAAGTTTGTGTCTGTTTGTGTTTTTTCAATAACTTGCCCTTGGGTAGTGGTGAAGCAACAAAGGGCAAAGGCAATGGCAAGAAGTTTTTTCATAAGGGGCCTCCTCCTATTAAATGCAATAGTATTTACAACTGTAAATATATGTATATTGTAACTCGTTTATCTAAAAATATAAATTGTCAATTATTTCGCTGTTGTACTATAATAGAGTTTGTAAAATAAAAGCAGTGATTAGTAATTATGATAGGGTTGCAATAAATATTATTTAACATAGTGTGTATAGGTAGATGTTTTTATATAAAAAATTGATAAATGTTTAAAGATAATTAATTTTTAGATGCAGTATGAGGAGGCTCTTTATGACTCTGTTGGAAGAAATTTTAAAAGCGAATGAAGAATATGTGGCTGACATTACTAAAACGTATGGTGCTGAAGGGATGCCCGCTAATAAAGCGCCGCAGCGACACATTGCTATATTGACCTGTATGGATACTAGATTAGTCGACTTGCTTGAACGGACTATGGGGATTGACCGGGGCGATGCAAATGTAATTCGCGTAGCTGGCAATTGTATTACTGATGTATTTAGTGATGTGGTTCGTAGCTTAGTTGTTAGTATTTATGAACTAGGTGCTAAGGAAATTTTTATTGTCGGTCATGAAGATTGTGGGATGGAAAAAACTTGCCCTGATGAATTATCTAAACGCATGATTGAGCGTGGTATTTCTCCCGAAGCCATTACTATGATTCGTTGTGAAATGGAGCGCTGGGCTAATCATTTTTGCCATTCCGAGCAGAATGTGGTAAAGGCTGTTGCTCAGCTTCGTCAGAACCCTTTAATTCCTAATGATGTTAAAGTTCATGGGTTAATGTTAAATCCCTATACAAGTAAATTGACCGTTGTGGTTGATGGGAATAAGCCAAATGAAGAACTCGATTCTATGCCCGTTTGTACTTGCTGTTAAGTGAGAGTTTTATAGAGTAGTAGCTAATTAGCTACTACTCTTTTTTGTAAGGGTGTGTAAAAAGTATTTTGTCATATAGTTGTTATACAGAGTATACTAAAAAGGAAGAAAACTTTTGATGAGGAGATGTATATGGATTGTACATTATCATACGTTGTATGAAAGTTTATAAAGTGTATAAAATGGAGGTTTGATTTTGTCTATATCAAAAGAAAATAAAATATTAATTACCGTTATGATCGCATCATTTTTAACACCTTTTTGTGGAAGTTCGCTTAATTTATCTATGCCAGATATTGGCCGTGAATTTCAGGTAGGCACTTCAGAGTTGAGTTGGATTGTAGAAGTGTTTCTTATGACTTGTGCCATTTTTACAGTCCCTATGGGGCAACTAGGAAATCGGTTAGGCAAGAAAACGGTGTTTTTGTGGGGGATTGTCTTTTTTACGATTGCATCTTTTTTAATTCATTTTGCTAATACGATTCAATGGCTATTGATATTGCGAGCTGTACAGGGGATAGCGGCGGCGATGCTCTTTTCAACAGGGACTGCTATTATTGCCCTTGTATTTCCACCTGAACGACGTGGTTGGGCGATGGGCATGAATGTTTCTGTTGTTTATGTAGGGTTAGCCATTGGGCCGGTTATAGGGGGCTTTTTGAATTATCGTTTTGGCTGGCAAAGTATTTTTTATTTTTTAGCAATCCTTGGCATGATAGCGGCTATTATGACTATATTGTTTTTAAAAGAGGATTGGGTAAATCCTGAACAAGGACATCTTGGCGTTGTAAGTGTTCTTTTATATGCCTTTTCATTGATTACGGGTTTATATGGCTTGTCAGAGATTGTAAATACTTCATGGGGGAAATATGTATTTGCAATAGGGTTAATAAGTTCTATTTTATTTGTAATTCATGAGGCTAAGGTAGCAAAGCCCTTATTGCCAGTGCGAATATTTTTAGAAAATAAAACCTTTGCTTTTTCTAATCTAGCATCGATGCTAAATTATAGTGCTACCTTTGCTATTGCGTTTTTAATGTCGTTGTACTTACAGATGGTATTGGGCTATGATTCTGAAATGGCGGGGTGGTTTTTACTAGTCCAGTCAATTATTATGGCTTTGTTATCGCCTAAGATGGGTGAATTGTCTGATCGATATGGATCAGCAATGTTAGCATCTGGTGGTATGGGTGCTATTGCGGTAGGGCTTCTCATATTGTGGCAAGCTATGAATCTGGCTTCCATATATGTTGTCATCTTAGGTTTAATTGTTATTGGCATCGGCTTTGCTATGTTTTCGGCGCCAAATAATAATGCGATTATGAGCTCCGTGCCACCTGCCTATTTTGGCATGGCTAGTTCGGTGATTAGTACAGTTCGTTTATTAGGACAGGTATTGAGTATGGCTGTTGTGGCATCCATCTTGTCACGTCCAGCAGAAGGGACTACTGAAATTTTAGGTGCCGATCTTTTATTGCAAAGGCTATGTCACAACAAACAGTTGATAAATAGCCATTTTTGTAGGGGAGTATCAGAACTCCCCTACAAACTGTTATTTGCAGTTATCTATACTCATTTGGAATTTCGATATGAAATGTCTCACACAAT
>NZ_CALPDB010000005.1 GCF_943193155.1 Veillonella intestinalis
GCATGTGTTAAGCACGCCGCCAGCGTTCGTCCTGAGCCAGGATCAAACTCTCCAAGATATCTTGGAGCTATTTGCTAGCTCGTTTTCGTTGTTGTTAGCTTAACCGAAGTTATCTAACTTAGAATTTTTTTTGGTTGGTTTCAACGTTGTTGAAACCCGCACTCTGGCTATGTTCATTTCATTAGAAATGATTACCTTACATTGTTCAGTTTTCAAAGATCTGTGTTTCAGGCAGTTAACTTTCATCGCCTGACGACTTAATTAGTTTAACAGTGAATTCTAATTATGTCAACTACTTTTTTACAACTTTTTTACTATTTTTATACTCACCAATATAAGTCCATAAAAACAAAGACTTAAAAGCTTGTAATAAAAGACTTTTTCTCATCTAGCACACTTGTTTAGCATTGTCTAAAGATGATTATATCAACTTCATGAGAGGCACTCTAAAAGGATTTAGTACCTCAGAAAACAAAATATTACTAAATAACATCAGCTAATAAAAAAGTTAGAAAAAGCACCGTCAAAAGACAGTGCTTTTACATGGTGACTCACCCGCGACTCGAACGCGGGACACCCTGATTAAAAGTCAGGTGCTCTGCCAACTGAGCTAGTGAGTCATGTTGGCAGGGGCGGCTGGGTTCGAACCAGCGCATAATGGAGTCAAAGTCCATTGCCTTACCACTTGGCGACGCCCCTATAAAAAGTGGGGTGAGTAGTGGGGATCGAACCCACGCATAACGGAGCCACAATCCGCCGTGTTAACCGCTTCACCATACCCACCACTGTGGTTGTTTGGGAGATTTATCCCCCGTAACGAATGATATTGTATCATTCCTCGGGGGATACTGTCAACAACTATTTTTTAATTAAATAATCTTTTACAAAATTAGGCAATGCAAAGGCTGCTTTTTGAATGCCTTCATTATAATATTTGGTAGTAAACTCTTGTTTGCGATTTGCTTCCCAAGTTAATGGATCATACTTTTTAGACCCCATGGTAAAGCAATGCATACCAGTTGGATAAATTGGAATATACGCTGTGTATAAACGTGGAATTGGGAAATGTTTAGCCACGTAGCCAAATACTTTTTCAACTAATGGCTGATGCATCATTGGTGATTCTGTTTGTTGTACAAATAAACCATCTTCTTTAAGTGCTTTATAAGTATTAGCATAGAATTCTTCTGTAAACAAACCTTCCCCTGGCCCAATTGGATCAGAGCAGTCAACGATAATAACATCAAACTTGTTTTCACATTCAGCTACATACCCAATGCCATCACCAATAGTTACTGTCAATTTAGGGTCTTTGCGAATCATAGCATCTGCTATTGTTGGCAAATATTCCTTAGCTAGTTCAACTACTTTGCCGTCAATTTCAATCATAGTTACTGATTCAACACAGTCGTGACGTACACATTCCCGTGCTACGCCTCCGTCACCGCCACCGATAATCAATACATGTTTAGGATTAGGATGTAAGAATAGTGGAATGTGAGACATCATTTCGTGATATACAAACTCTTCACGTTCAGACGTTTGAAATACACCATCAAGAGCTAGCATATTGCCATATTCTAAACTATGTACTACTTCAATTTTCTGAAACTCAGAAGCTCCGGAATACAAGACCTTATCGATTTTTGCACTCAATTTTAAATTATCAGACTGATTTTCTGTAAGCCACTCTGCCATAATTAGCCTCCTAATCCTAATAGGTAAACAGTCGTAATAGGGCTACATATGTAGCCCTATTAATTTACCAAAACATCTTTATACATGCTTAGCCATATGTATCTATACTTATTTATCGTTCTATAAGCATAGCGACCATACTGACTTGCGAATATACCAAGCAACAACGCTTACTTCCCTATATATTTGCCGCAATACTTACTTGCGCACTACATAGGCAAAGCCACCGCCTAGCATAGTATCTTTTAACCATTTCTGTACAGAAAAAGTTCGTTCAATTTCTTCGTCATATACCATACAACGAACATCGTCGTTATTTTCCATCAATTTTACAATCGGTACCCAATGCCAAGTAGACAATTCTTTTTCACGCCCTCTATGTCGATTTAAAAATGCTACTGGTGAATCACTAGCTAACCCTTGTTTAATAAATTTAACGACTTGCTGCAATGGTGGTCGACACACAGCAAACGGATAAATCCCCATCATCTTTACCGTATAAGGTAAATTTTGATCATTAACATATGAATTTAATCCTTCTTCAAGCCACTGTGTCTTATATAAACCACCGCCAAAACGTGGTCGCACATAATCAAAAACAGCTTCCATACGTTTCAAAGCAGCTTCACCATCTGCGCTTTCCGTCACATCTAACAAGCCATCACGGAACTGCACATAACTAATTAACTGTGTCGCTGTAGTAGGACCACAGCCGGCTAAACGCTGCCAATCATCATGATACCACTCTTGATTATAACCATAGGAAAAACGGCCATCTTTTTTTACCTGCAACCATTCTGGATGTGTGATTGTCAAGCTCTCCATATATCTCTCAATCCTCTATTACTTAATATACAATGTTATAACAATATATTCATTTTCAGTAATAGATGCCTGCAAAGAAAGCCTACTAAGCTTAGTCTTCTACAACTTCCACTTTTGTCATGCGGTCACCTTGCTGAATCGCATCTACTATATCCATACCTTCGATAACTTTACCGAACACAGTATGAACACCATCTAAATGAGGCTGTGGTTCATACACGATAAAGAACTGACTACCACCTGTATTAGGGCCACGATGAGCCATAGATAAGGCACCACGTTCATGTTTATGAGGATTGCCAATCAATTCGTCCTTGATTGTGTAGCCAGGACCACCAGTACCAGTTCCATTAGGACAACCGCCTTGCGCTACAAAACCTGGAATTACACGATGGAAAATTAAGCCATCATAAAAGCCTTCTTTAATTAATTTTTCAAAGTTAGCTACTGTACCTGGTGCTTCTTTGTCAAATAACTCAATCGTAATATCGCCTTTTTCCATATGAATAATTGCTTTTTTCATATCTATTCTACCTCCAATAATGTACGTAATACATAACTTGCTAACATCAATCCTGAAACAGAAGGCACAAAACCACAGGACCCAGGACTTCTAGAATCATCATCACGAGTTGGCGTCATAGGCTTTTCTGTCGAAAAAACAACAGTCTGTTTTTTAATACCACGCTTACGCAATTCACGACGCATTACTTTAGCGAGCGGACATGTATGTGTTTTACTGATATCAGCAATCGTCAATAATTCAGGATGCATTTTATTCCCTGTTCCCATTGAGGAAATACACGGAATGCCTAATTCCTGACAAGTTTCAATAATAGCCAATTTGGCAGTTACCATGTCAATGGCATCAATTACGAAATCAACCTTCAAATCTTTAATAAAATTTGGATAGGCTTCCTTCGTATATACAATGTCATAGGTATCTACTTGCATATCTGGCCGAATAGCTAGTGCGCGCTCTTTGGCTACTTCAACTTTACGACGACCAATCGTAGCCTGTGTCGCAATTAATTGACGATTCAAATTACTTACTGTAACTTTATCACCATCAATCAATACTAATCGTCCTACCCCCGTGCGTACCAGCGCTTCCATAGCAAAACCACCAACGCCACCGCAGCCAAAAAGGGCTACTGACTTTGTCCCCAAATTCTCTAATTTCTCTTTACCCACTAACCACTCTAAGCGGGTTAACATATGTTCCATTCAGAAAAACTCCAATTCAGTATGATATTAACGATTTAATGGAATGATTTCTAACCAATACCCATCAGGATCAGCAATAAAGTAAATACCCATCTTAGGGTTTTCATAAACTACACAACCCATTTCTTTGTGTTTTTTATAAGCCCCTTCATAATCATCAACTTTAAACGCTAAATGGAATTCATTATCACCTAAATTATATGGGCGATCCCAATCACGTAGCCAAGTCAATTCTAACTGATGATTACTTGCACCATCTTCTAAATATACAATTTTAAATGAACCATCTTCTGGCTCAATGCGACGACCTGGCGTTAAACCAAGTGCTTCTTTATAAAAATCTAAACTTTTGTCTAAATCACGCACATTAAAGTTGTTATGTACCATCATAAATTTCATACAGCCATCTCCTTTCACTACTAAACCTCCAGTCCACTAAATTAACAAGCTGTGAACTGGCCTATCATTTAAGAGGATTCTTAAATTCCCTCTACTATCTACTTAATACTGCTATTTAATAGTATCACAAATCTCGATATATGGCTATATAGGGCATAAATTTTACCATCAACTTACTGCCAAGATGATTATTTCAATCACTATTAACCAGATTGCCCCTAAAGAACTATAAATTGCGCCTCACTGCCTCGCTCTGTAGTCCGTACTTCTAAATGAGCCGGAATCCGATTTTTTAATTCTGGCACATGAGAAATAATACCAACTAAGCGACCTGATTCTTGTACAGTTACTAAGGTTTGCATTGCTACTTCTAAAGTATCTGGGTCTAATGTACCAAACCCCTCATCAATGAAAATCGTATCTAAATGTATGCCACCTGCATAAGCTTGAATAATATCAGCCAAACCCATAGCTAGCGCGAGGGATGCTAAAAAAGTCTCTCCACCAGACAAGGTATTCGCTGGTCTTGCATACCCTGTATATGTATCTAATACGGCTAAATCCAGACCGCGATGACCACGGCGTACACTATCTAAATCAGCACGTTCCAATGTATAACGGCCTCGGCTCATGCGCCGCAAGCGTGCATTTGCAGCTACAACGACTTCTTCTAAAATAGCACCTAGCACATATCGTTCAAAGGTAACCCCTTTTAAGCCTGTATCGCCACCATTCGCCAAATCATATAAATTAAAAATAAACGAACTTCGTTCTGTAATTACCTCATTTTGAGCCATTAAGGTTTCATATTCTTCAACCACGTTAGCTAAACGCTGTTCTTCCTTATTCTGTATAGCCGCTTCACGAACAGCTTCTTCATAAGCTTCCATAGCCATATTCGTATCTTGTTCAGTAACAATACGACTCGGTTCAGGCAGCATTTCCAATTGTTGTTTTGCTGATGCTAACAAGACTTCTGTTTGCCCCCAGGAATCTTCATAGGCTCGCACTTCATTAGTTAGCGCCGCAGCATCTCCGTCAAAAGCTTTAATACGTTCTATTTCAACAGCCGTTAATTTAGACTTCTCCAAAGCGTTTTCATAAGTACGTTGCGCCTGAACACTTTGTGTGTCTAACTCCTCTTGCTGTTGTAGTAAATTTTTCAAAGTAGTTTCAATAGCACTAACCGCTTCAATATGCTTTGTATGAGATTCTTCATAAGCCTGTCGTTTACTTTCAAACTCTGTCAACCATTTTTTCTGTGCTTCTAACTCAGTTAACCAAGTATCACGATCTATAGTAGCCAATTCATGTTGTAATACCGTAAGGGCTTCTTCTTTACGTCCTAAATCAGCTGTCAACGCCTGATATGACTGAGTTAAAATTTGTAAATCCGCTTGCTTAGTTTGCAAAGTTTGTTCTGCCTCTTGCAGCGTTTGCTCTAATCGTTCTACTTCTTTTTCTTTATGTTGTATCTGTTGCCACTGACTATCTAATAACTGTTGCTGAACTTCTACTTCCGCCATAAATTCTGAACTAGCCTGAGAAACAATACCTAGCCCCCCATGAGTAGCTAACCAATCGTCAATAGCCTTTTCAGCAGCCTCTAACAATTCAACTTCATTTTTATAGGTAATTTCAACTTGATTCCATTCAGTCTTTGCTTTGGAAGTTTGCTGCAATGCTTCAGCATAAGCAGCTTCGGCTTCTTGCAAAGCCCCATCACGTAGCCCTTCAGGTATAACAGCTAGCTGAGGATGCTCTTTTGAACCGCATACAGGACAAGGGACCCCTACTTGCAAGGTAAGCCCTAAATTAGCCGCTTGATATTGATCCTGCAATTGCACCTGATGTTCACGTTCCAAACGAGCATTTACTTCAACTTGTTCCGCTAATTCATAGGCTCGCCGTTTAACATCTACCGCCCTTTTAGCCGCTTCACAACGTTCACGAGTTGCTAAGGCATTTTTGCCAATTTGTAAAGCTTGCCATAATTCCTCACGTTGTCTTACTACTTCATTTTGCACACTCAGCTGTCGACGCAAAGAGGTTAGACCTTCTTTCAAAACGACTATGTTCTCTTGTAACGCTGATACGTCCTGTTCCTTCTCGCCTACAGTCTTTGCCTTTACATCAACATCCTTAACTAGCATAGCAATTTCAGTTTGTAAAACTGCTACACGGTCAAATTGAGCCTGAATTTGCTCTGCCTTATGAACATTCAATTCATACTCTACTTGTTTAGGTTTAGCCTGTTGTAAACTATCAGCCAAGACTTTCAACGTTTCTGCTTCTTCTTGTAAACTTTGCTGTTTGGCAAGAGCCTCTTCATAAGAAACTCTCGTAGCTTCTCCCTTAACCACTAATGCTTGCCACGCTGCTTCAAGCCGACTAACAGGCTCATAAGCAGACAATTGATTAAGCAACGTTTTTATTTCTGAAATTTGTGATTTTTTTTGTTCTAATTCCTCTAACATAGTCTGATACTTATGTACTTGTTGTGCTAACCCTTGGCGCTGTTCACCTAATTTATACGCCTTAGCTAGCGCTAACTGTTCTTGATGAAGCACTTCAACGTCTTTATCCTTCTTTTGGACTAACTCTTGTTGTGCCTGCCACCGAGTATGTAATTCACCAACTGTAACTACCTCTTCACGACTTAATAAATATCGCTGACGGTCAATAACATCTTTTGCTTCCGCACTCACTGTATCATATTCATCTTTTAACATATCTTGTAAACGACTGTATAGTTCTGTACGGAATAAGCTATGCATCAAATCTTCTCGTTCTGAAGTAGGCGCTACTAATAATTTACGAAACTCGCCTTGCGGTAATAATACAACTTGCAAAAATTGTTCCGCCCTAAACCCCAAAATTTCATGCACTTTATCTTTTATTTCCTGCGAACGGGTACTAAATTCAACCCAGTCCCCATCCTGCCAAATCAACAAACGTGCCTGAGCCCCTTGCTCACGAAACCCTTCGCCGCGCTTTTTCTTAACTTGTTGCTTAGGGCTTCGTTCCATTTTGTATTGTTTATCGCCCACAGCAAATGTAAATTCTACTGCTGTTGGTTCTGTAGGAGTAGCATAATCACTGCGCATAGATGTACCACTGCGCAAACCCCCACTGGACTCACCAAATAAGGCATACACCATAGCATCTAAAATAGTTGTTTTCCCAGAACCAGTAGGGCCTGTGATTAAAAATAAGCTCTGCCCTTTTAGTTCATCAAAATCCAAATGAATTTTGCCCGCATAAGGACCAAAGGCTGTCATAGTCAGTGTCAGTGGTCTCATACATCAGCCTCCTTCAATAATCGGTCCCAAAGTGCATCCATATATTTTTTTTCAGTCTCACTCAATGGGTTTTCACGAACAGCTGCAGCAAATTGTTCAAATAATTCCCGTTCTGATAAATGTTTATATGCTACAGTGTCTACATCCTTTTCCTCGGTAGCCATACGCCCAGTTAACTCCATAGACATAGCATATGGCAATATGTCACGAAGTCTTGCCATACCATCAATAACGGGCGCTGTATCTAATAATTGTACCTGCACATAATCATTCACATGCTTTTTATGAAGTGCCTCATCATGCAAAATATCATTAAAATAACCTTTTATGCTTACCACATCATGAAGGAATTCAATAGGAACTTGTTCTAATTTACAAGCACCTGTGCTATCCATATCTACAATAGTAAAAGATTTTTTATGATTGGCTTCGTCAAACGAATACTTCAACAAAGAGCCACTATACCGAACATGGTCAGCACCGATACGCTGTGGTCGATGAATATGTCCTAATGCTGCGTAATTGAAAGGCGCAAATACATCCACCCCAACACTAGCCGAACCACCTATAACTAAAGGCCGTTCGGACTCACTAGTTTCACTTCCCATAACCAATGCATGGGCGATTGCTACCGTTCTCACATTTCCTTTTACTAAACTACGTAAATAAGTCGCCCACGCATCATAAATAGGCCCATAAGCTATAGGTAATGCTTGCCACTGCTCGCGTTGTGATTCATCAGAATTTATGGCTAATAAGTGAGTTAACACTGTACGCGGTTCAGCAAATGGCATAGGGCAAAAGGCAATCTCACCATATGTATCCTCAATATATAAAGGCTGTAAACTACGCTCCAAACCGCCCCAAACATGTAACCCCGCTTGAGACCATACATCACGCCCTACTTCTAGGCGCTGTGCACTGTCATGATTACCACCAATAACTAACACTGGTACCTTATAGTCCAACGTGAACTTAGTTATTACTGCATCCCACAATTCAACCGCTTCGACTGGTGGCACAGCCCGATCAAACACATCACCAGCTAATACAATAACATCAATATTGGCCTCTTTTACCAGCTGATACAATTGATGTTCAATTACATACGCTTGATCTTCTGTTAAATGACGCGCATAAAAAATGCGCCCTAAATGCCAATCGGCCATATGAAGAATGCGCATCTTACACCTCGCGATAAACACTGCGAAGCAAAGCGATTTCCTTGGCATAACCATCTAATTCATTCGGTGTTTCCAAATAAAATGGCAAATCACGCAAGGCAGGATGATTAATTATTTCCGTAATAGCGGTTAAGCCAATATGCCCCTCCCCTATTTTTTCATGGCGATCTTTATGGGCACCACGAGGATTTTTTGAGTCATTTAAGTGAATAGCATGTAAACGATCCAAGCCAATAATATGGTCAAAGGAAGTCATAACACCGTCTAAATCACCAATAATATCGTAATCCCCTTCATGAATATGACAAGTGTCCATACAAACACCTATATATTCTTTTAATTTTACACCATCAATAATGCGTGCAATTTCCTCAAAAGTACGACCTACTTCAGTGCCTTTGCCCGCCATAGTTTCTAATAACACAGTCGTCTGCATACCTTCAAACAAGACTTCATTGAGGGCTTCCACAATATGTTCAATACCCACATCCACCCCTTGTTTTACATGACTCCCAGGATGAAAGTTATATAATTGATTAGGTAAATATTCCAACCGCTCTAAATCTTCACGCATCATATTTTTAGCAAATTGACGTAACGAAGGATCGGCAGCACAAGCATTTAATGTATACGGTGCATGCCCCAAAACTTTACCAAAATTGTGCTCAGTCATAAACTCTCTCAGCGCTTTCATATCAGCTTCGTCAAAAGTGCGCGCTTTGCCACCTCGTGGATTGCGCGTGAAATACTGAAACGTATTTCCTCCTAAAGACAAGGCTTCTTGCCCCATATGTAAATAGCCTTTACTAATCGATAAATGACAACCAATTGTTAACATCTTTTTCTCCTTTATACGATAACTATGTAGCCTTTACAACTAAAACCAATCAAGCGGTCTCCTCACTATGATTAAAACCGCAGTACTCTTAATTTCTACTACAGTATGTTCTAACTTTTAATATATTCCCAATAATATATCATTAACTAACAAAACTAACTCATACTCTCTCTATTATATAACAAATTGAATCAAACAAAAAAAGAGCCTCACCAAAGGACTTGTAAAAGTTAATCAACATCTTACAAAGTCTTTTAGGACGGCTCTCTTTAATTAATGTGCTTCTCTACGTTGGCATTCAGGACAAATTCCTTCAAATGTAATTTGTTGACCTGTTACCTTATATTGACTAAGATGCTCAACCTTAGTAAGGGTATCATCCATGTCCATACCATCTAAATCATCAACGCGTTTGCATACAACACAACGCATATGTGGGTGATTATGAGTATCCCAGTCATACCGGCTACAATCGTCACCCGTATCGAGAACTTTTACTAGACCGATTTTTTCAAAAATCTCCATCGTCTTGTAAACTGTTGCTAGACTCATAGTTGGATGGTCACGGCGCAAACTTTGATATATCATTTCTGCCGTAGGATGCTCATTTTGACCATAAAGCACTTGATAAATCGCAATACGCTGTGGGGTTACTTTATAACCTTCAGAACGCAATTTTTGTGCAATATCCATAGCAATCAATCCTCTCTCCACTCGGATTTAATCTAATACTGTGCTACTTAACACATATGTCTTCCTATAGTTCTATGACTATTTATCAACCAATAATAATTATTAGTTAAATAATTATAGCAAATTCGGTATGGTTTTGCAAGTAAAGCCATACCGAATTTTATCTCAGCCTATATAATTAATCTTTGAAATATGGCTTAAAAGCGCCATTCTTTTGGCCTTCTTGACCGCCACGGCGACCTTGACCTTCTGAACTACGACGCTTAGGGCGACTGCCACTAGAGCGACGATCATCACGGCTATTACGGCTTCGTGAAGAACGCTCACCACTGCGACGGTCACTGCTACGACGTTCACCACTACGTCCACCACGCTGACCTTCACGACGACGGCCATCTTTACCAAATGAACGTTTTTTACGTACACGAAGTGGTGCTTCTTCAGTAATATTTACTGGTGTTGTATCTGGTTCTTTCGTTAACAACTTAATAGCTGCTGCTACTAACGTTACCGAATCCAAATCATTCAACAATTCTTCAGCACTTGCACGATACTCTTTCAAGTTTTCTGTATCATCAGCCATATTAATTAAGCTTTGTACCGCTAATTTCTGTTGGCCTTCTAATACTTCTCCTAAGGATGGTGCTTTACGACGTGCAATTTTACGTTTAGTTAAACGTTCAATAGCATGTAGATGTTCCATTTCACGAGGAATTACAAAGGTATTAGCCATACCCGCTTTGCCCGCACGACCAGTACGGCCTACACGGTGTACATAGCTTTCTGGGTCTTGTGGCAAATCATAGTTATACACGTGAGTTACACCACTAATATCAAGACCACGTGCCGCTACATCAGTAGCCACTAAAATATCAATAGTACCTTCACGGAACTGGCGAATTACACTATCACGTTTTTGCTGTGATAAATCACCGTGAATCCCTTCTGCCATATAACCGCGTTTTTTAAGACCTTCAGTTACTTCATCAACACGGCGTTTTGTACGACCAAAAACGATGGCAAGGTCTGGAGCTTGCATATCTAACAAACGGCAAAGTAAATCAAACTTCTGACGATCTTGTACTTCGATGTAGTATTGTTCGATTAAGTCCATCGTCACTTGTGTAGGTTTCATGCGAATCAAACGAGGCTCTTTTAAGTAATTTTCTGCTAATGTTTGAATCGCTGGCGGCATAGTAGCAGAGAACAACAAAGTCTGACGTTCTTCTGGTACAGCCCCTAAAATTTTATTAATATCATCAATGAAGCCCATGTTTAACATTTCATCAGCTTCATCGAGCACGATCACTTTCACTTTATCAAAGCTAATGGAACCGCGTTCCATGTGATCCATTAAACGACCTGGAGTTGCGACGATAATCTGTGGATTTTTACGTAAGCTACGGAACTGGCGCTGAATATCTTGGCCGCCATAAATTGGCAACGCTTGGATTTGCGTATGTTGAGCCATTTTATTGAGTTCTTCTGCTACCTGAATAGCCAATTCGCGTGTTGGTGACAAGATTAATACTTGCACAGCTCGTAAATGTTCATCCACCTGTTCTAAGGCAGGGATACCAAAGGCTGCTGTTTTACCAGTACCAGTCTGAGCTTGACCAATCATGTCAAGACCTTCCATGGCTACTGGAATTGCTTCCTTCTGAATTGGCGTAGGTTCTTCAAACCCCATATCATTTAAAGCCCGTAAAATGGGCTCGCTAATTTGTAATTCTTCAAATTTTTCAAGCATGAACTATATGAGTCCTCCTTATTAAATTAACCTTAATTATTTTCTATTATTCGTCGGCGCATTCTAATATTATAACACATAAAAAAGAAGATAGCCAAATCAGAAGATTGAAAATTTTCTAATTTAGCTATCTTATTCAGATACCCTAATAAAATATCAACGAATTTTCTTATTAGTGTAGTATACTACTTTTTCTTACTATACACAATAGTAATATTATTGTTTACAAAAGGAGCTGGCTCGTTTCGTTTTTGTTGACGACGATTTTGTTGGTTCCTTTGCTTATTATTCTGCTGATTGTTATGACGTTGACCCTTGCGCGGATTATGTCTTTCATTGTCATGACGTGAGCTCTGCCCTTCACGGCTATCCCCTTGTCGACGCGGACGATTCGCTTGACCTGATTGGTTTCCCTCTCTTTGAGTCGACATTTCCCCTTTATGGGTTTTCTCTTTATCACGCAAGGACTTCATAGATAAACCAATACGATTTCGCTCTGGCTCAACAGAAATAATTTCTGCTTCAATAATATCACCTACAGCTAACACATCTGAAGGATGTTCATTACGACGACAGAATTCACTACGATGCAATAAACCATTCACTTTAAGCCCAAAATCAACAAAGGCGCCAAAATCAACTACATTATGTACCGTTCCTTTAACAACCGTACCTACCTTTACATCTTCCAAACTCATTACATGTTTGCGTGTCATCGGTGCCGGTAAATCTTCACGAGGATCACGGCCTGGCTTAGCTAGTGCTTCTAAAATATCGCGCACAGTCGGTACGCCAGCCTCTAAATTAGCAGCAATCGTTTCAGCATCCACAAGAGCTAATTTTTCGTGAAACTGTGCTAACGTTGCTTTATCATTTAATTCATCTAAAGTAAAACCTAAATCTTTAATAATCGTTTCCGCTAATTCATAGGATTCTGGATGAACCGGCGTATTATCCAATGGATTTTGACTATCTTTAATACGCAAGAAACCGGCACATTGTGTAAATGCCGCTGGGCCTAAACGTTTCACCTTCAATAATTCCTTACGATTTTGGAAGGTTCCATTATCCTTACGATAGGCCACAATGTTATTGGCTACAGCACTACTAATCCCTGCCACATGTTGCAAAATTGCTGGTGATGCTGTATTCAATTCAACCCCAACATGGTTAACTACCGTTTCAACCACTTGATCTAAGGTGGCACTTAATTGTTTCTGATTGACATCGTGCTGATATTGCCCTACACCAATTGATTTAGGATCAATTTTAACAGATTCTGCCAACGGATCTTGCACCCGCCGTGCTATTGAAACAGCACCACGAATGGATACATCTAAATCTGGCAATTCTTCAATCGCTAATTTGGAAGCCGAGTATACAGAGGCACCCGCTTCATTAGTAATAATATAATGGCAATCTAATTGCTCCGCTTCAATTAATTGTGAAACAAATTGTTCCGTTTCATACGAAGCTGTCCCATTGCCAATAGAAAGCAACGTAACCTTCCATTTACGAATGCGATTGGCCATATCAAGCTTAGCCGCTTCCTTACCTTTTTCACCTGATGTTAGATGATAGATTCCTTGATCTAATACATTTCCTTGCGCATCAATAATTGCCATTTTACAGCCCATACGATAGCCTGGGTCAAGGCCCATAATCACATGGCCTGCCAATGGTGGCTGCAATAATAAATTGCGCAAATTAGTACCAAATACTTTGATTGCTTGCTCATCTGCATTTTCTGTCAAAGTCTTACGAATTTCACGTTCCATAGCAGGGAAAATAAGCCGTTTATAGGCATCAGCAACAGCCGCTTCCTTATAGGCTACTAAACTTGTAACCGCTGGCACTGGTAATTTACCAATCATATAGACAATATATGTATCATCAGGTGCGACTAAGCTCACCTTCAACACGCCTAACTTTTCGCCACGATTAATAGCTAGAATACGGTGAGACGGCATTTGATGAATTGGTTCTTCATGATCTTCATACTGTAAAAATCCCTGACGAACTTCTTTGTTCTCATCCGTTTCTTCTACTAACACCGCTTTTACTTTGCCTTCTTGCCAAATGGCTTCACGTAAATATGCACGGAAATCAGCTCGATCGCTCACATCTTCAGCTACAATATCCATAGCCCCCTGCAAAGCCGCTTCCACAGTCGGTATTTCTTCTGAAAGAAACGGTTCAGCTAATGTTTCAGCACTAGCAACTGGATTATCAGCACTCTCGCTTAACATCAGCGTAGCCAATGGTTCTAACCCTTGCTCACGGGCAATAGAAGCACGAGTTCGCTTCTTAGGACGATATGGTAAATACAAGTCTTCTAATTCTTGTAATTTCATAGCCCCTTCAATCGCAGTTGCCAATTCAGGCGTCATCTTTTCTTGTTCAGTAATAGAGCGAATAATTTCTTCACGACGTTGCTCTAAATTACGCAAATATTTAATGCGTTCTTCGATCTCACGAAGTTGTTCATCTTTTAACTCGCCGGTCTTTTCTTTACGATAACGGGCAATAAAAGGCACTGTATTGCCTTCATCTAATAACTCGACTGCCACCTTAACTTGCCACCCTTTAACCCCTAACTCAGTAGCAATATATTGGGACATTTTTTCTAACATGTACTACTCCTTCCGACGATACGTAACAAAACTAAATGGCCAAGGATTTTTCTCATCCACTTCACCGGCTATAGATTCTACCACTTCAAACTGATTTAAATCAATAGTAGGAAAATGTGCATCCCCTTCAAACTCTTGATCAATCTCCGTTACATACAGAGTTTCTGCATATGGCATAAATGACTCATACATCTGAGCGCCGCCAATACAATAGGCTACTTCTAATGCCTCCGCCGCCTTTACGGCTTCCTCTGGCGAATGAAATACGCGAACCCCTTCATACGGTGGATTATAATCAGCTTGTCGTGTCACAACCCAATGTTCTCTATTAGGTAACAAAAATGGTAACGACTCTAAGGTTTTACGCCCCATAATAATCACATGACCAGTGGTTAATTTTTTAAAATACTGCAAATCCTTAGGCAAATGCCAAATCAGTTGATTATCTTTGCCAATTACGTTATTCTTTGCTTTCGCCACAACCATTGCTAACATTATACGGCCACCTCCATTGGTAACTTGCCTAAATGTTCATAGCCTTCTAATTTCACATCTTCAGCAGTAAAATCATAAAATGTTTGGACTTCCTCATTAATCCACAAACTTGGAGCTGACTTAGCTTCACTGCGACGAGCCAACTGTGTTTGTAGCGCTTCTACATGATTTTCATAAATATGTGCATTATTGATAATATGTGTAAACTGTCCTAGTTTCAAACCACTCACATGAGCAATCATACACACAAGAGCGGCATACTGCGCCATATTAAAAGGAATACCTAAGCCCATATCGCCACTGCGTTGTACGAGCATACAGTTTAAGCGGTCCCCAGCCACGTCCCATAAGGTCTCATAGGCACAAGGCTGCAAAGCCATATCCGGTAAATCTTCAATATTCCAAAGGGTTACAATCATACGACGACTTTGAGGGTCCGCTTTGAGCATCCGCAATAAATTATCCACTTGCTTGTATTTAGCCAATTGGTAGCCATAAGCTTTGCCAATAGTCCCATCTTCACGCATCCACTCGTCCCATACATGAACGCCCATAGCCTGTAATTCTTTTACATCATTGCTTTGTTTTTGCCAAATCCATAAAAGCTCTTTCACCGCCGTTTTAAAGGCTACGAATTTTGTAGTTAGAATAGGAAATTCTTTACTCAAATCAAATTGCATCACTTGATGAGGCAATTTATACGTTGGCACACCTGTACGATTATTGGCATAATACCCATCTTTTAAAATTCGTTCCACAATGGCCAAATATTGATCATCAGCGTAACTCATGAGAACCTCCTCAGTTAAAGTAACATACATTGATATTAGAACAACAATAAGTATATTAAAACAACAATTAGCATATTAAAACAATAATTAACACATTAAAACAATAATAAGCATATTCAAGATAAAGTATATCAGAACAATATACGTCTACATTAAAACAAAAACAAAATAAAAATTTAGTAACTAACCTTCTTTTGAAAACGCATTAATTACCTTTAAAAAGGATAAACCAAAACGTTGTAATTTCGTTTCCCCAATCCCTTTAATTTTATACAAATCAGCTAAGGTTTGCGGTTTCATAGAAGCCATATCTATTAGCACCGTATCAGGAAAAATCAAATACGGTGGTACTTTTAATTGGGCACTTAATTCTTTACGATGTTGGCGTAAAGCTTCAAATAAGTTTGGTTTATTGGAGTTAACCTTATGCATTGCGCCCCGTCGACTGAAACGGCTATCACCATTAGAACTTACGCCCCGTGGCCCATCTGGTCGCACAGTGACTAACTGACGCCGCACTTCCGTAACCTTAGCACTGCCATCAAGCACCGCTTCACCAGCCGGCGTAATACTCAAAATTGGATATTTCCCAGTCGCACAAGCTAAATAACCAAGTGATGTAAATTGTCTAATAAGCCCCTTTATATCTCGGTCCTCCATATCCTGCAAAGCACCAAATACAGCGAGTCTATCCCAACCATACCGCACAATACGGTCTGTACGATTACCACCTACAATATCGGTAATCATTGCAGCACCATACCGTTCTTCTGTATCTAATACGGCTTTAAAAATATACCGCGCTTCTTTCGTTAAATCTCGTAATGCCCCCTTATGCTGACAAGTGCCACAATTATCACAACGGGACCATGCAACGGTTTCACCAAAATAAGTAAGCATGTATTTTCGCAAACAATCACTGGTAAAACAATAATTAATCATTTGTTGTAGCTTAGACATTTCAATACGCCGTCTATCAGGCTCATGAACGGATTCATTAATTAAATATTTATGAATCATCACATCACGACCACTATATAACAATACGCATTTCGAGGCGCCACCATCACGCCCTGCACGACCAGCCTCTTGATAATAACTTTCCATATTGCGAGGCATCTGATAATGCAATACATAGCGCACATTACTCTTATCAATCCCCATGCCAAAGGCACTGGTGGCCACCATAACTTTCACTTTATCATAGGCATATCGCTCTTGTTGTAATTTACGCACTTCGTCACTTAAACCAGCATGATAATAGCCTACTTCTACACCACGCTTAGCTAATTCACCATACACTGTTTCTACATCTTTACGAGTCGCACAGTAAATAATACCATTCTCCTCACTATGCTGTGCAACAAATTGAAGTACATACGGCAACTTTCGTTCTGGTTGAACCACTTCAAAGGAAAGGTTTGGTCTATCAAAGCCCGTCACATGAACTGTTGCCTCTTGTAAACCTAACAAGCGTTTCATATCGGCTTCAACTTCACGCGTAGCACTGGCTGTAAAGGCCCCAATAACAGGTCGTTTGGGCAATGTATCAATAAATGGTGCAATCAACTGATAGGACGGCCTAAAATCATGGCCCCACTGCGATACGCAGTGCGCCTCGTCTATAATAATTTGTTCAATAGGTAATTCTTTCAAAAAATTCTGAAACCACTCTGAACTTAATCGCTCTGGTGCTAAATATAATAATTTAACCCGATTCGCACGCAAAGCTCTTAATATTTGAGTTGACTCATCTTGCTCTTGAGTACTATTTAGATAGGCCGCCGGAATTTTTTGCATACGTAATCCATCAACCTGATCCTGCATAAGAGAAATAAGGGGTGAAAAAACAACAGTCAAACCACGTTTCAATAGAGCAGGTATTTGAAAACAAATTGATTTCCCTGCCCCCGTTGGCATAATCGCTAAAATATCTTTATTCGCAAGAAGTGAAGCTACTGGCACCTCTTGGGCAGGACGGAACGTGGCATACCCAAAATAATGTTGTAGTGCCGCTTCAGCAGCAGGGTGAGCCATACGATTCACATCCTCTCTCAATACTTTCACAATAATTATTTCATAACAGTTATTTTATGTATCATATTATTTTACCATTATTTCTAAAAAATTACACTACCACTCTATTTCCAAACACTGCACTATAGGAAATTAAACCTATAAAAAATTACACGAGTCCCCTAATATCTGTTACAATAGAAGATATAAATTCTATAGTATCTAACACACCTAAACAACACCTGCCTAACTTGTTGTAGATTAGATACATTTACTTCCTATAACAGATTATATAAATGAGGTTATATATGAAACATTTTATTACACCCGCTGAATTAGCAGCACAAACAAATAATTACATTATTTTAGATATCCGTGGTCAGCAAGCCTATGAGCAAGCACATATCCCAAATGCCTTTGTCCTTGATGTAACTAGCGATTTATCAGGGCCAGTTGCAACGCATGGTGGTCGCCATCCCCTACCTAATTTTGATATATTGGCTAATAAATTAGCGTCTTTTAGCATCACCTCTGACAGTCAAGTTGTTGTCTACGACTCTTGGTTATTTTTAGCCGGTCGCCTTTGGTGGACATTAAAATACATGGGCTTAACCGATGTTAAAGTCTTAGCCGGCGGCATTGAACGCTGGGCTCGTGAAGGATTCCCGCTCACCCAAGATCCTACACCACTACCAGCTGAACCTAGTACATTTAACTACACCCTACAATCACATATGATAATGACCCGTGATGAAGTGTTACAAAGTAGCATAGAGCAAAGTCATATTATTGTAGATGCTCGTGCACCTGAACGATATACGGGCCGTGAAGTAGATACTATGGACGGTATGACAGGCCATATACCTACTGCCATCAATCACTTCTGGGCTAATGGCTTTGACGCTAACGGTCCTTTAACACCTGAAGCTTTGAAAGAGCTTTTTAAAGATATTACTACCACTGATAAACCTATCGTCACTTACTGTGGTTCTGGTATCACTGCTTGCTTAACTATGCTAGCAATGGGTGAAATTGGTATCGAATCAGCCTTATATGTAGGTAGTTCTAGTGATTGGGTCACCTACCCTGATTTCCCTATCCAAACAGGCGTTGAAAGGCTTAAATAAAGTTAATTTTTAGCTATACTTATAGATTTTATAGTTATTTATTTCTCATTTTTTGCACTTTGCCTAATATTTCTATAGAAATCTCTAATTCTGTGTAGTAGTATAGCTTGTTTTATGATAAAATATAACAATATATCTATAATGAAAAGGGGGTGCATCTACGTATGCACACACAGTTTCCGATTATCATAGCCTTTGCAATTTACTTAGGCCTTATGATGTACATCGGCATCTATTATTATCGCAAATCACGAAATTTAAGTGATTACATTCTAGGGGGCCGTAAACTAGGGCCTTGGCTCACTTCAATGAGCGCCGAAGCATCTGATATGAGTGGTTGGATGCTCATGGGTTTACCTGGTTTTGCTTACAGCACTGGCATTTCAGCTATTTGGATCGCCTTAGGTCTCGCTGGTGGCACCTGGCTCAATTGGGCCTTTGTATCAAAGCGACTTCGTAATCACACAGAGGTTGCCAACAACAGTTTAACAATTCCGGATTATTTAAAAAACCGATTCCGCGACACGTCAAGAATTTTACCGATTGTATCTGCTATTTTTATTATTATCTTCTTCTTGATTTATACATCGTCCGGTTTCGTCGCTGGGGGTAAATTATTTACTACAATTTTTGGTTTGGAATATACAACCTCACTCCTAATTACAGCCGGCGTAGTTATCTTTTACACCTTCTTAGGTGGCTTCTTAGCCGTAAGCTGGACTGATTTAATTCAAGGCACTATGATGTTTTTTGCTATTTTAATCATTCCAATTACAGCTACCATTATGTTAAATGGTCCTGTTAATACAGCTCACTTAATTGCTACTGAGTTTCCTCAAGGCTTATCAATTTGGGGACCTGAATCAGATACGTTTGCCTTAACAATAGGTATTATTTCTTCCTTAGCTTGGGGCCTTGGCTACTTCGGCCAACCGCATATCTTAGTGCGTTTCATGGCAATATCTGATGCACGCGAGTTAAAAAAAGCTACTAACATCGCTATGGTCTGGGTTATTATTTCTCTAGTAGCGGCTGTTATTGTCGGCCTTGTAGGTAAGGTATATCTGACAACACCACTAGAAGGGGCTGATGTGGAAAAAGTATTTTTAGTAATGAATGAACAGCTTTTCCCACCATTTGTAGCTGGTCTCATTTGGTCCGCTGTACTAGCTGCCATTATGAGTACAGCCTCTGGCCAATTACTAGTAACAGCCTCTTCAGTATCACAAGACTTGTATAAAAATATTGTAGGGCATCAAACCAGTGACCGTGAACTCGTATTAATTAGTCGTATTACCGTTCTTATTATTTCTGCCATTGCCCTTTGGCTAGCATTAGATCCTAACAGCTATATCTTAACCATGGTAGCCTATGCTTGGGCTGGTTTTGGAGCTGCCTTTGGTCCAGCTATTCTACTCTCCCTCTTCTGGCGTCGTATGACTTTGAAAGGCTGTGTAGCTGGCGTTATTGTAGGCGGCTTAACCGTTCTAATTTGGAAACAATTTGCTTGGTTTGGCTTGTATGAAATTGTTCCTGGTTTCATCTTATCAACCTTAGCTATTTATGTGGTAAGTCTATTAGATGCACCACCATCCAAAGAAATTACTGATGAATTTGATGCAGCTCAACAAATGCATATTTTGTAAGATATATTGATTAATTAAATATACTTATATATACCAATAACAAAAGAGGCCCTAGGGCCTCTTTTTACTATTATCTATTGTTAGAGGAATAATAAAAAGGCTGTAGCTCACTAATCGTGAACTATAGCCTTTGTTATACTTCCATATAGTATATACATTTACCTTCACATATATTATAGTTAATCCGTTCATATAATATATGAATAAAATAATACTCTGCTATACGAATTCTTATTTATCAGTATTCAGTTACTAATACAAAATTATCGAGCTGCTAATAATGCTTCTAATTTTGCTAAACGTTCATTTAAAGCAGCATTTTCAGCTTTAACAGTATCTACTTCATTAGCTTTTGCTTTTAATACTTCAATATCTTTACCTTGATCTTCTAAAGCAGATACTAATTCAGCTTTAGATAAACCTTGGTATGGAGAAGAATCGCCAAAGCGGAAGGATAAACCTGCATTGTACATGTTTTCAGAGTTACCTACAGCAGTAGCAAAACTGAACATTAAGTTTTCATTTGGGCGATAGAACGCACCAAGAGCAGCTGCCTGTTCATTTTTATATGCACCAAAACCTGCAGCAAATGTCAATTTGGAGTCATCATCAAAATCAAGTGGATGTAAACCTGCTAAAGCTGCGGCACCAGCACCAATTTTATTTACACGAGTACCTAATTTGTCTACGCGATTATTTAAGCCAGAAATAGCCGTGTCATGATTGCTTACACGATCTGTCAAGTCATTAATAGCGTTGGTGTTATTAGTTACACGGCCATTAAGGTCTTGAATAGAATTTGTGTTGTCAGATACGCGATTATCTAAATCCTTAATTTGATCTGTATGTTCTTTAATTGTTTGGCCTTGATTTTCTATATCAGTTTTAATATTGCTGATTTCTGTAGTATTATTATTGCCTGTATTCTCAATATTACCAATTTTTTCTTCTACTACAGTCACACGGCCATCTAATGCCGCTACTTTCCCATCAACTAAAGTCAAACGATTGTCTACAGATTTAAGCTGTGCTACGTTTACAGCATCAGTATCGGCACTACCAGCTGCTACATTAACAATTTGACGAGTAGATAAACTATTACCTACTGATACTGCACCTAATTGTCCTTTTACTGTATTAGCAATTGCTTTTTTGTCCGTATCAATTGCTTTATCCGCAGCATATACTTCACTATTTGAATAATTAGCCTTCGCACTTGTTGTAATAATATCTGTAGCTTTATTATTTATTAATTTACTACGATTCGCTACTGAATAACTGCCTAGAGCAATAGCATCTGTTACGCGGTTCGTTTTAGTTTCTAACCCAATAGCAACTGATCTTAAATTAGAACTTGCATTAGAACCTAAAGTTATACTCTGTAAACCAGCCTCTGAATCTTTACCAATACTAATGCCTTCCTTGCCATTATTAAGCTTCACACCATTACCTAAAGCTATACTATCCATTGCATTTGCCTTTACATTAGTGCCTATAGCAATAGTATTCATCCCATACGAAACATCAGAGCCTAAGCCCACACCATGGCTAATCGCATAAGAGCCTGCTGCTACACGATTACCAATAGAAATATTTTCAGTATGCCGACTATTTCCTGTATCGCCAGCATCACTAGTCGATACTTTATTACCAATAGCTATACCACGATCTTCAGCAATTACATCATTACCAATCCCAATACTACTGTTTTCTGCCCGAGAATTGTTACCAATAGAAACTGTACCCTCTTGAGCTGTTGCAGTACTCCCTAACGTTACAGCATCTGCCTGTGCCACTGTCATAACACTCACAGCTAATAAACTAGATAGAACTAAACTCTTTAACACTTTTTCCTTACTCATTTTAAATCCTTTCTACCTCTAAATATAAACTATACTCAAATACTTCTTTTTAACGAATAAATTATCTCACATTATAAAAGAATAACCTTATCAACTGTAGCTTTAAAATTATCTCTATTTAATTATTTACTTCTATTATTTAGTAGCTAATAAAGCTTCTAATTTCGCTAAGCGTTCATTTAAAGCAGCATTTTCTGCTTTAACAATAGCTACTTCACTAGCCTGTGCTTTAATTTCTTTTCCCTGTTCTTCTACAACAGACACTAATTCAGCTTTAGATAGACCTTGGTATGGAGAAGACTCGCCAAAGCGGAAAGATAAACCTGCACTATGCATATTTTCAGAGTTCCCTACTACAGTAGCAAAGCTAAACATTAAATTTTCATTTGGACGATAGAATCCACCAAGAGCGGCTGCTTGTTGATTTTTATATGAGCCAAAACCTGCAGCAAATGTCAATTTGGAGTCATCATCAAAATCAAGTGGGTGTAAGCCTGCTAAAGCTGCAGCACCAGCACCAATTTTATTTACACGAGTACCTAATTTATCTACGCGATTATTTAAGCCAGAAATAGCAATATCATGATTGCTTACACGATCTGTCAAGTCATTAATAGCATTAGTATTTTTAGTTACGCGGCCATCAAGATCACTAATCTGAGACGTATGTGTTTCAATAATCTTACCTTGGTCCTCTACGTCTTTTTTAATATTGTTGATTTCTGTAGTATTAGCATTACCTGCACTCTCAATATTATCAATTTTTTCTTCTACTACAGTCACACGGTCACCTAATGCGTCTACTTTCCCATCTACTAAAGTCAAGCGATTATCTACAGATTTAAGCTGTGCCACATTTACAGCATCTGTATCAGCACTACCAGCACCAACATTTATTATTTGACGAGTAGCATCAGCCTTACCTATTGATACTGCACCATATGACCCTTTTATTGTAGCGACTATTGCATCTTTATCAGTTCTACTTGCAGCATCATTAGCATAAACTTGCGTAATTTCTGGATTCGAACTTGTTATGACCTTAGTATTCCCCTTATTAAGTATTCCTTCTCGATCAGCTACTGATGTCCCACCCAAAGCGACTGAAGCCTTAACAAGTGCCTGAGCATAAGTTCCCAAAGCAACCCCAAAGTTATCAGATTTAGCTTGATAGCCTAATGAAGCTCCCGCATTTTTGCCACTGTCAGACTCTGCGCCAACGGCAACACCATAGAACACAGATCTAGATTGTGCACCAATAGCAACGCCGGAAAAATCAGCATTAGCTTCAGTACCTAATGCTGCTGCTAATTTACCACTAAATGTTCTTGCACCAATAGCAATACCTTGATCTCCACCCGTTTCATTTGCTCTTGCATTATTACCAATAGCTATCGCATCTGTACTACCAGCAATAGTCTCGCTGCCTATAGCCACTGCCTGTTTCCCATAAACAACATCACGCCCAATACCGATACCATGACTAATGGCAGTAGCTCTTGCCTCAACTCGATTACCAATTGAAATATTCTCATGATGTAGACTTACATTTTTACCATCATTCTTGGTTCCATTATAAACTTCATTACCAATAGCAATACCACTATGGCTTGCATGAGCTTCATGACCTACGGCAATACTTTTAGCATCCTTAACAGTAGCTGTATCTCCTAATTTAACATCATCTGCCTGTGCTACTGTTATAACACTTACTGCCAATAGACTAGATAAAACTAAACTCTTTAACACTTTCCTCTTACTCATTTTAAATCCTTTCTACCTCTAAATATAAACTATACTCAAATACTTCTTTTTCAACAAAACAAATTATAGCACATTCATTTTATTTTTAGCAATATCTTTTTATATTTTTTTCATCTTATTTTAATTTATAATCCTAATATATTAAAGGTCATAATATTTTAATAATGACACTTAATTCCATTATTTTAGCCATTTTAAATAAAAATGTATTTAATACAATATTAAATAAAAGAAAAAATAGACTATCATTTTTAATACTGATAGTCTATTTTTTCATTTAATTTTAAGTTTTAAAGCCAAATCTATATTCGATTTATTAATTTACAAATACATCATACCTATCGCATCAACATCACACTTTTTCCAGTAGGAATTACAAAATTAACATCTTTATAAATTGGTTCTACTATCCATTTACCAGTCGTATCCATAACCCCCCATTTACCATCTACACGAACTGCAGAATAATAGGCAAAGAAATTAGATGCATCTTGTATTGCTATATCTTTCGCTTCAAAAACAACTTGCCCTTCACGATTAATAATTTTATAACCTGTAAAGCCATCGCCAAGTTCAGAATCGCCTACTACCCAAGCGAAACCTTCTGCACCAAATCCACTATGCAAGGAAATTTTAGATAGTCGGAATACTTCCTTACGAGTTGGTTCTATTTGATAAACTCGCTTACCATCTGCTGCCGTAGCCACTACAAAACCATCATTCATAAAATCAACATCTTCGTAGAGGAATGGCAATATCTGAGTATTTGTTAAATAATTCATGACACCTCGTTTTTCAGTTGTTTTATCTTTAAAAGCAATGTAAGGATCATTTAAATTGATTTTTTCTAAAGCATAATCACCATAAGGAATCAAGAAATTTCCCTTACGATCAACGACAGCTAATTTTTTATCATTTTCAATAATCGTACCAAAAGGCATCATTGGATATACATGGTCTAATTTGCTATCAATGACTACGTTCCCATCACGGTCAATATACCCCCGTTTGATTTTATCTCGTACAACTGTAACACCACTATAGAAGTGGTTATGACGACCGTAGTCCCAAAAATCATTATAGCCATAACCAACACCTAAGCCAACTCCATCAGGACCAACATTGATACCAATCCCTGCACCATGACTATTACCAATACCGGCTAATGCTACCCCTGCAATAGCGCCTAGTAAACTAAAACCAGATGCTTTACGCTGAATTTCAGCTAAACCGTCATAATAAGGATACACATAGTCAGCATCAACAGTAAATAATTCATTGCCACTGCTATCAATAGCTACAGGGGCACCAGATTTACTTTTAACAAAGGCTCTATCTTCTCTAAAATTAGTAAGAACATTTTTAAATTGAGGTGCAATAACAACATCATCATTTATGTCTTTAAAGCCATATTTCTTTGTCTTCTTGTCTTTAAATGGGATATATCCATCTGAAACATAATTAATATCTTCCTCAACAGCAGGCACATCTAGTTTAACACCAATATAGCCGTCATCTTCCGCTTTAGGATTATTAAATACTATAATATGTCCGTTTTCACGAGCCGTGACGCGCTTATATTTTGGTTCAACTAAAACTTGCCCCTTTGTATCAACAAGACCATAACCTTCTTTAGTTTCTACAATCGCCATAACACGTTGTTTATCTTTTAATTGTGCAGGATCCTCTCCTTTTACAGCACTATTTTCAATGGCAACACCATTGTTAGGAATAGTAGCAAATACATTCCCATCTTGCACAAACATTACATCCTCACTTTGTAAGGCTGAATTAGGTAAATAATTAATAGACTCTGTAATTATGGCATCACTATGGCCAACGCAAAAAGAACATACCGCAGCAACCAGTAAAGTCTTCGACCGCTTTGATAATTTCATACAATACCCTCCTCTAATTCTAGCAAAATAACTTTTAATACTCACTTAATACATACTTAGGTGCTCCTGAATACATATCTAGCACACGCTTAATATATATTGAACACATACTTAATACGTATGTAACACACGCTAAATACATATCTAGCACCTTAACACATACTTAACTCTGCGCTAACGTTCACTGTATTCACTTAACTTTTATTAGTTACTCATATTATAATTGTTGATTTTTAAATTGGCAATTATCTTATTTAACAGCTAATATTGCATCTAAAAATAATGAAATTAATATAAAAAACCGCAAGGCATCTATTGATACCTTGCGGTTCTACTAGCCCGTACTTATGCCTCTTGACCATCATGGTCGATACCTTACTTCATTGTAAGATTAGCAATAACTACAGTCTACATGTTTATTTGAATTATTGTACTTCGTCAAAACCTTTTTGAAGACGAACGTAGGATTTACGACGTTCAATAGCATCTTTTTCAGTTTTTTCGAATAATTCTTCTGCCATTTCTGGAGCAGCTTTCTTCAAGGAAGCATAACGAACTTCGTTCATTAAGAAGTCGCGGAAGCTTTCGGTTGGTTCTTTGGAATCCAAGCTGAATGGGTTCTTACCAGCTTCTTTAAGAGCTGGGTTGTAACGGTAAAGATCCCAGTAACCAGAAGCAACAGCACGACGTTGTTCTTCCTGAGCATTACCCATACCGCCTTTAATACCATGGTTGATACATGGAGCATAAGCGATAATTAAGGATGGACCTGGATATGCTTCAGCTTCAGTGATAGCTTTCATTAATTGGTTTTTATCAGCACCCATGGAAACTTGAGCTACATATACATAGCCATAAGTCATAGCCATCATGCCAAGGTCTTTCTTCTTAGTACGTTTACCAGAAGCAGCGAACTGAGCTACAGCAGCTGTATGAGTGGATTTAGAGGACTGACCACCAGTATTGGAGTAAACTTCAGTATCGAATACAAATACGTTGATGTCTTCGCCAGAAGCTAATACATGGTCAAGACCGCCGAAACCGATATCGTAAGCCCAGCCGTCACCACCGAAGATCCATTGAGAACGTTTTACTAAGTATTGTTTCTTAGCAAGCATTTCTTTAACTTCTTCAGTTTGTTCAGCAGCTTCTAATTCTTTTACTAATTCAGCTACGCGTTCACGAGAACCTTCACCTTGGTCTTTGCCTTCGATCCAGTTTTCGATAGCTGCTTTTAAGCTTGGAGCTGCTTTTTCAGCAACAACTTGTGCAGTTTCAGCTAATTGAGCACGAACTTTTTGTGCACCAACGAACATACCATAGCCATATTCAGCATTATCTTCGAACAAGGAGTTGCCCCATGCAGGACCTTGACCTTGTTGGTTAGTAGTGTATGGAGAAGCTGGCATGGAAGCACCCCAGATAGAGGAACAACCAGTAGCATTTGCAATCACCATGCGATCACCAAATAATTGAGTGATTAAACGAGCGTATGGAGTTTCACCACAACCTGCGCAAGCGCCGGAGAACTCAAGAAGTGGAGTTTCGAACTGGCTACCTTTTACAGTGTCTTTCTTCATTGGGTTAGCTTTTACTGGTAATTTAACTGCATAGTCCCAAGTTTCAGCAAATTCCATTTCGCCATCGATAGGACGCATTTCAATAGCTTTGCCTTTAGGAGAAGGACAGATATTAACACAGTTGGAGCAACCTAAGCAATCAAGTGGAGATACAGCAATACGGAATTGAAGATCTTTAGCACCAAGAGCTGGGATTGCTTCGAAGTTATCAGGACCAGCCGCTACTTCTTCAGCTGTAGCTAATACAGGACGAATTGTAGCATGTGGACATACGAACGCACATTGGTTACATTGGATACAGTTTTCTTTAATCCAGTGTGGAACGAATAAAGCAGCACCACGTTTTTCATAAGCAGCTGTACCAGCAGGTAATGTACCATCTTCGAAACCAGCAAAGGAGCTTACTGGTAAATCATAACCAGCTTGAGCATTTACAGGTTTACAGATGTTTTCAACATAGCTTGGGCAAGATGCACAACCTGGTTTTTCTTCTTTAGCTGCATTGTCAACAGCATCTTTCCAAGAAGCAGGTACATCAATCTTAACAAGCGCGCCAACACCTTTGTCGATAGCAGCATTGTTCATGTCAACAACGTTTTGACCTTTTTTACCGTATGTTTTTTCTACGGAGTCTTTAAGGTATTCAATAGCTTTATCAACAGGAATGATATTTGTCAATTTGAAGAATGCAGCCTGACAAATCATGTTGATACGACCACCTAAGCCGATTTCACGAGCGATTTCAGCAGCGTTGATGATGTAGAAGTTCAATTCTTTTTCAGCAATTGTACGACGAAGGTTTGCTGGTAATTTTTCTTCTAATTCTTCAGGAGTCCAAGTACAGTTCAAGAGGAATGTACCACCTTTTTTGATACCACGAAGAAGGTCATATTCATGAACATAGGACTGACGATGACAAGCAATGAACTCAGGTTCAGTTACAAGGTAAGGTTTGTTGATTGGAGTCTTACCAAAACGAAGATGAGACATTGTTACGCCACCAGATTTTTTGGAGTCATAATCGAAGTATGCTTGAGCATACATATCAGTGTAGTCACCGATGATTTTGATAGCGGATTTGTTAGCACCTACAGTACCGTCAGAACCGAAGCCCCAGAATTTGCAGCCAGTTAAACCTTCAGCTGTAATGGAAACGCCTTCAGCGCGTTTTAAGGACAAGTTGGTAACGTCGTCTTCAATACCTAATGTAAAGAAGCGTTTAGGAGCATCAGCTAACATGTTATCGAATACAGATACAATGTCTGCAGGGATAACGTCTTTGGAGCTTAAACCATAACGACCGCCATATACTTTAGCGTTGATATCGTTTTGTACTAAAGCAGCCTGTACATCTAAGAATAAAGGTTCAGCCAAAGCACCTGGTTCTTTCGTACGGTCTAAGACAGCAATGCGTTCTACTGTTTTAGGTAAAGCTGCTACGAAACGATCAGTTGCGAATGGACGGAACAAGTGAATTTTCACTAAACCAACCTTACGGCCTTGTTTGTTTAAGTAATCAACAGTTTCTTCTACTACTTGGCAGCTAGAACCCATAGCTACGATAACATCAGTAGCGTCTGGAGCACCTACGTAGTTGAATAATTGGTAGTTACGACCAGTTAATTTGTTGATTTCAGCCATGTAGTGTTCTACTACATTAGGAACTTCAAGGTAGAATGGGTTAGATGCTTCACGATGCTGGAAGTAAATATCAGGGTTTTCTGCAGTACCACGAGTTACAGGCGCATCTGGATTTAAAGCACGTTTACGGAATTCTTCAACTGCTTCCATATCTACTAATGGTTTTAATTCTTCATAGTCAAGAACTTCAATTTTTTGAATTTCATGAGAAGTACGGAAACCATCAAAGAAGTTGATGAATGGTACGCGTGTTTTAATAGCTGTTAAGTGAGCTACTGGAGCAAGGTCCATAACTTCTTGTACAGAAGCTTCGGAGAGCATTGCACAACCAGCGGCACGAGCGGCCATAACGTCTTGGTGGTCACCAAAAATGGCTAATGCGTGAGCGGCAAGAGCACGAGCTGCTACATGGAATACACCTGGTAATAATTCACCAGCTACTTTATACAAGTTTGGAAGCATTAACAATAAACCTTGAGAAGAGGTAAATGTAGTTGTTAAAGCACCTGCTTGTAAGGAACCGTGTACAGCAGCGGCAGCACCAGCTTCAGACTGCATTTCTACAACCTGTACTTTGTGGCCGAAGATATTTTTACGGCCAGTAGCAGCCCAGTCATCAACGTGTTCTGGCATTGGAGAAGACGGTGTGATTGGATAAATAGCTGCTACTTCGGTAAAACCGTATGCAACGTGAGCTGCGGCCTGGTTGCCGTCCATAGTTTTCATTTTACGCATGTTAAAAAAGCCTCCTTAAGCATTAAGAATGAGTTTTACACTTGCTTACCCTTATTATCTCAGGAACAAATTCCCCCGCACCTAGCGCATATCTATGTCTTAGCATGTGAATACCCTATAGTATAATGAATACACTATAGGATTTTATACTGCGTATAAATTTTTGACATACATATTGGCAAATCGCTTCTAAACTGCACTGCTTCTACTATCAAGCAACCAAGAATGTTAAAATTTAATGCATTCTTTGTCGTATTTTTCGTAAAAGCATTGCCTATCTTGCAAAAATGTAATAATATAATACTATTAAAACTATTTTGCATTTGGAGGACCTATTTCATTCCTAAAATAACAAATCGATATAGCCTCATGTCTTAATTATACAATTATAGATTGCATATAGCAACTGAAACAGGCGTATCTGAATTGCTAATTATGAGATAATAACTTGACATTTTTTCATAGGTTCTCAATATTGCGAACGTTTTTCAATAACGCTATTTTTCAACGATATTGGAGTCATTCTTTACATTACATGAGTTTAACGCATTCTTGAAAAGTAGCTTTGAGTCTTTCATATATTTTTACTAGTTGAGGTGTACTATGGATTTTCATCATTTAAAATACTTCGTAGAAGTAGCCGATCAAAAAAGTTTTAGTAAAGCAGCACGCAACTTGCACATCTCGCAATCCGCTATTAGTCGTACGATTAAAGCTCTTGAAGATGAGCTAGGTGTTGTTTTATTCATGCGTAATGCTAAATCAGTAGAATTAACTGATGGCGGTACCATCTTTTTAACTCATGCGAAACGCGTTGTTTTCATGTTTGAGCATTTAAAAACAGATTTTGAAAATGAGTTCCGATTAGAACAAGGCTCTATTCACATTGGATTACCACCAATTACAGATGCCCCTATTTTTGCTCAACTATTAGGTGAATTTAAACGTTCTTATCCACAAATTAATTTAGAATTATACGAAGAAGGTTCTAAAAAAATTGAACTTAGTGTACAAGAAGGTCTTATTGATATTGGTATTATTTGTACAAAACCAAATCCTAAAGAATTTGAGTCCTTCTATCTTACTAGCGACCCACTCTGTGTTATTTTACCGCGCGATAACCCATTAGCTAAAGAAAAAGAAATTTCCTTAGACATGTTATCCGAAGAATCTTTTGTACTTCATAAAGATGATTTCAACCTTCATGATGAAGTAGTAAAATCTTGTAAACATGCCGGTTTCCAACCTCATATTGTATTTGAAACTAGCCAACGTGACTTAATGTTACAAACAGTAGGTGCTCACTTAGCCATTGCTTTGCTACCAAGCCGTCTCTGCCCTGCCAAAGGGGAAAATACAAAAGTTGGTACTAGCGTAGCCGTGCGCCCACTAGTTCGTCCTGAAATTACTCATACATTATATGTAATTTGGAAAAAAGGTCATTATCTCTCCCACGCGTCTCGCTTGTGGTTAGATTTTGTAACCGCTAAATTACCATTACCAACTGGTTCTATTTCTGCAGAAGGGAAATAAGCATCATGAGTGAGGAACGTCCTCGCAAGTTCGAGCCTCAACCAGGCCCTAATAAGCCACCAAAAACGCTCACTAACTTATGGAAGCGCACTACAACTTGGTTATGGTTACTCATAGTTTGTATGGGCTGTTATATCGCTTATCAGCAAGCCCAAATTGATGAGCTAGCAACCAGAGTCTATGGTCAATACAATATGAGTGACATGGACAGTTTTGATTATCGTATTACTAACCTAGAACACATCAGCAATGCGCACGCCGCTCGTTTAAAAGTAGCGGAAAAAGATATTGTCCAACTCCAAAAAGAGACTAATCAGTTTCAATGGCGCCTCATACAATTAGAATGGCTTCATCCTGAAATAAAAGTACCACAAGCGGCACCAACCGTGCCCTCATTAAAAGACTTTGATAGTAATCCAGGCCAAGTTCCCTCCCCACTACAACCAGGGGAAAGTATTTTTAATGACACAACACCTTAGTATATAAAAAATAAAAAAGGTCGTAAGCAAACGAATCATACATCGTTTACTTACGACCTTTTATTATATTACTAACTCTCTGCTAGTAAAAATTATAAGTGGAACAAACCTAACATAGCACCACAAGCTAACGAAATCAAGGACATGATAAACAAACGTGGAGCACAGAATTTCAACATATCTTTAATTTCAATACCAGCTAAACCACAAGCTAAGAATGTAGTCGCTGCATGAGGCGTTACTAATACACCATAGTTTTTAGAAATCAACATAGCCATAGCCATATCTTGAGGATTTACACCAAATTTTTCACCTACACTAATAGCCAATGGAACAAGACCAAAGAAGTAGGAGTCAGTGCCAAGCAACATACCAATTGGTACCCCAAGAATACCAAAGATAGTTTGTAAATGACCACCCAAGAAATCTGGTACTAAGGTAATTAACATAGATGCCATGTTATCCATCATTTTAGTACCGCTTAATACACCTAAGAATACGCCAGATGCTAATAAAATCATAGGCATTGTTAAGGCAGTATCAGCATGCATTTTAATAGCTTTAGATTGTGCTTTTGCACCAGGGAAGTTAACAATCAAAGCAATGGCAAGTCCGAACATGAACGCACCATAAAGCGGAATCTTAGTGAAGCAAAGTAAGCCAATAACAACTAAAGTTAACAAACCATTGAACCATAACAATTTAGGACGTTTCATAGCTTCTAAATCTTCAGAAGTTACATTACCATCAGTTGGTACTAATGAAGAATCTAATAATGCAGCTTCACCAGTTGGGTTTAAACCAGCACCACGACGTTTTTCAACAATCCCCATATAAGCAGCAAACACAATTAAGATTACTAAGCCTACCCCTTGTAATGGAATTAATGCTTGCCATAAAGCATTTACATCAGCGTTTAATACAACCCCTGTACGCGCTACTGGACCACCCCATGGTACCAAGTTCATGATACTCATAGCCGCACCAATGATACATACTAAAGTTACAGGGCGAATGTGTAACTTTTTATAAATAGGAAGCATGGCAGGAATCGTAATTAACAAGGTAGATGCTAACGCGCCATCCAAATGCCCTACTACTGCGATAAGTGCTGTAGCAATGGTAACTAACATAATATTATTGCCGGCTTTTTTAGCCAAGTAATTTACCAATGGATCAAATAGACCAACATCACTCATCAAGGAGAAGTACACAATAGAGAATACGAATAATACCGCTGTAGACCAAGTTTTAGATACACCTGCTTGAATAAATGTAAAAATATCTGATGGACCAAAACCAGCAATAACAGCCATGATAATAGGCACGATTACGAAAATCGGCACAGGATTTGTTTTAGATTGGATTAATGCCCATACGATGATAACAATCATCAATAGGCCCAAAATACCTAAAAACATAGGAAAAACTCCTTTCCAACATATAAACGTTACAGACTAAAAAACTCTTGCTCATTTAACAAGCTTGCCTGTTGCACTATATAAGAAAAAGGGATTGCCGTAACAATCCCTTTTTCAAAAATACTATTAGCAATTTCAATCAAGCTTCGTAACGCTGATTCAATAATTAATTTGTCTTTATTCCATCGACTAATTAGTCTAATGGTTTGCGAACTACGTCGATAATAGAGCCGTCACGGTATTCAACGATAGCTACTACATCTTCGTCTTTATCGCTTACAGTAATACCTTCTGGTTTACCAACAAGATCAAAAGCTAATTTCTGTAACTCTTCAATTGTGTAAATTGGTAAGTTAGAATCTTTAAAGCGTTCAATCAAGTCAGTGCGACGAGGGTTAATAGCGATACCGCGTTCTGTTACAATTACGTCAACAGATTCACCTGGCGTAATAACAGTTTGAACGCTATCTAAAATCATTGGCAAACGGCCACGTACTAATGGACAAGTAATAACTGTACATTTAGCACCAGCAGCTGTATCACTGTGACCACCAGAAGCCCCCATAAGAACGCCATTGGAGTCAGTCATACAGTTAACATTAAAGTTTGTATCAATTTCAGTAGCACCAAGGAATACAACATCAAGGTAGTTAGTCATATTGTCAGTCCAAGGATCCGCATACATGGATGCACTCATTTCAATATGAGCAGGGTTTTTATGTAAAGAAGCAGCTGCTACTGTATCAAATGTTTGAGTATCATAAATAGCATTGATTAAACCGTCTTCTAACATACCTGCCAAAATACCAGTGGCACCACCAATACCAAAACCAGCTTTAACGCCTTGTTCTTTTAGTTTTTGGCCGATGAATTTAGCTACTGTTAAAGGTGCCCCACCAGCACCAAGCTGGAAGCTGAAACCTTCTTTAATGATGCCTGCTTGATCAAGGAATTCTGCAGCCATTTCAGCAATTTTAATCTGTACAGGGTTTTTAGTAAAACCAACTGCACCAGAAGCAATCCCTTCTGGATCACCAATTGCTTCTACTTCAACGATGTAATCTACATCTGTTTGAGGTACAGAATAAGGATATACATAATCAACTAAGTTATCAGTAATGGCAACAGTTTTATCTGCATAATGAGAGTCAACCATAGCGTAACCAAGAGCACCACAAGCAGATTTACCTTGCATGCCAGTAAAGTTACCACGGCGGTCACAAGTAGGTGCACCCATGAAGGCTACATCGATGTGAACTTCACCTGCAATAATAGCACGGGCACGGCCACCATGAGAACGAATAACTACAGGACGTTTCAATACGCCTGGATTCTTCGTTAAGAATTTGCCTAGTGCATCACGAAGACCAGAAGTTTCAATAGCTGTTACTGTGCCATCTTTAATCATATCGATTAAGAATTCATGACAAGGGCTAAGAGAACTGGAAGCAACAGTAATATCTTTAATACCTTTTGCTTGAATGCGTTCCATAACCATTTTCATAACATAATCGCCATTACGGAAATGATGGTGGAAAGAAACAGTCATACCATCTTTTAAGCCAGTTTTTTCAATAGCTTCATCGATGGAAGATAATAATTTATCAGCGCCACCTTGATTATATTTAGCAACAGGACGGCCTACACGGCGTACTTTAGGCTCAATAGCGAACTCGCCTTGATATAATTCACGACCCGCAAGAGCTGGTAAATCCATTGGAATTTCGCGATTTGCTTTATTTAACATTAATTTCAGCTCCTTCATCTACTTCTACTTTAATACCGGCTGCACGTGCTTTATCTACAATGCGTTGTGCACGAACTACGATAGGACCATCAATCATCTTACCGTCAACAGCAATAACGCCTTTATTGTTTTTCAAAGCATCTGCATAGCTATTCAATACTTTAACAGAATGAGCAATTTCTTTTTCATCTGGAGTAAATACTTTGTGAGCCAATTTAATCTGACTTGGATGGATACAAGATTTACCATCGAAGCCAAGGGCCTTAATGTATTGTACTTCTTCTACGAAACCATCTAGATCTTTAACATCAGAGAATACAGTATCTACGCAACGAATACCTGCTTCACGAGCTGCCAATAAGATAGATTGACGAGCAAATGCTAATTCAACAGCTGGTTTAGATTTACCAGTGCGAAGGTCAGCACGATAATCTTCAGCACCAAGTGCGATACCTACAACGCGAGGGCCATGGCAGATTTCACGTACATTATAAAGACCTTTAACGGATTCAATCGCTACAATAATATTAATTGTACCTTCTTCCCAACCATTAGCTTTTTCTACTTCTTCAATTTTACGAGCTACGATTTCAACTTCAGATACGTCTTCAGTTTTTGGAATACGAATCAAGTTTGGTTTAGCTGGTACAATTACATCTAAGTCATCATAGCCATATGGTGTCTGAGTTGGATGGTTAATACGAACTACTGTTTCAGAGCGGAAAGTCATGCTTTTCAAAGCTTCAGCTGTCATCAAACGAGCTGTATCTTTTTCTGTTACAGGAATGGAGTCTTCAATATCAAACATCAAGCTATCCGCACCGTGGATATCTGCGCTATTAATCATTTTAGGCGTATTCCCAGGCACGAACATCATGCTACGAGAAATACGAGCTTTAGCAGCTTCTGATAATGGTAAATTTTTAACTTCTACGGGACGAGTTTCGTCATGAGTTACAGTAGCTTTCGGTTCAGAACCGCGTTCTAAAGCACCTAATACACGTGCTTTAATTGCATAGTCCCAAGCGGCCTTATCATCGGCGATAACCTTTACCCCATCATAACCAGCTTCTTTTACTGTGTTCACGATTAATTCTTCAATGTGTTTACCATACTGGCGTTTTACTTTTGAAGTTAATTCAACTTCAATACCAGCTGCGATTGGCTCAACGGTTACAAGACAATCTTGTTTTTCGTCAAAACCAGCAGTCGCTGCTTTTACTAATTTGTTCATAGCTTCGCATCCTTTCTTAACGAATCATAGCTAATAATAAACTAACACTAAACCAAAAAGAACTAAAATTTATAATTTACTGATACTCAAGTGGAGCAAAGCCCCACCTGAGCTGGTAACATAACTTATTTAATAAGGCCGATAGCAGACCAGTAACCATAACCAACGGTCATTGTTAAGATGAAACATACGATAGCAACTAAGCCACCTACAATCCACCAAGTCTTAACATCATTAAACCCTTCACCAAAGATAATTGGTGCTGCCGCTCCGCCGTAGTGAGTTAAGGCCCCACCATAGGAGTTAGTCGCAGCTAATACAAGAGCAAGTCCCATTGGATCAACACCAGCTACTTTACCAACTGTCAAGAATACTGGTAACATAGCTACTACATAAGCACTACCAGAAGCGAATAAATAACGAACCGCTACACTGATAAAGCCAATAACCACTAACGCAATAAATGCATTATCGCCGAAGTGAATATGTGTTTCCATGAATTTAGCTAACCATTCAAAGAATTTCACTTTACTTAACGCACTGGACATACCGATAATACCGCCGAACCAAATGAATGTGTTCCAAGCGCCATTACTTTTAAGTACATCATCCCATTTAATAACATTACATACAATGGATAAGCACATAGCCGCTACAGCTACGGCTGTCGCATTGATAGAAAGTTTAATACCAAAACCTTGATCCAAAATGGAAGGCATTGCCCAACCAAGTAAAGCTAAAACGAAAATAGCTACCAAGATTTTTTCACTTAATTTCATTGGCCCTAAATCTTCAAGACCTTGTTTAGCAATCGTATGATTGTCAATCTTAGTCAATGTAGGACGTTCAACAAGATAAGTAACAAATGGAACTACTAATAACATTACTAAGCCAGGAATTACCATAGCTAAGGCCCAAACACCCCAGTTGAGGTCAACTCCTAAAATTTTATTCATAAAGTCAGCTGCTAATAAGTTAGGTGCCATAGCCGTAGCAAACATGAAAGATGTTACTTTAGTAACCATATAAGTGTTAGCACTTAAGTAAGCACCTGCTTTTTTAGCAGTTTCACCTGGTTCAGAACCAAGGGCACGAGCGGTAGCATTGATAATCGGATATACGATACCACCAGCACGAGCTGTATTCGAAGGGGTTACTGGAGAAATAATAAAATCTAAGATAGCGGTAACATAACCCAAACGCAATACAGTGGAACCAAACATACCAATCAAATGATACGCAATACGACGACCAAGACCGGTTTTAACAAATGCTACAGATAAAGCAAAGGCAGAAAATACTAACCACAATGTAGAGGATGCATATCCAGATAACACAGCGGATGTATTATTTAAGAAAATAGAAGATGCTGCAATAGATACTAATAAAACTACAGGAGCACCCCATGGTTTAATAACTAAACCTACAATCGCTGTCAAATAAAAACCAAACAAGCGCCAAGCATTTACTTCAAGACCTTCCGGCGGTGGCATGAACCAAATAATTAACGGAATCAACGCCATAACTGCAATTTTAATTAATTTGCTGTTGTTCATTCTGTAAAACTCCTTAAAATAAAAACGTATAATACACTATAAACACAAACTTTAAGATTGTGGCAAATGACGTATCAAACGTTTTGCTCAACCTGTAAGCCCATTATATCGGTCTATATCAAATCTGAAAAATAAAAAGCTTATATGCGCTGTATAAATTTTTTATCGACATTTTTTCATTCATTAGATTACTTTAGGTAATACCACCTAAAACAGCATGAAAAAAGAACCTTTTCATAAAATATGAAAAGATTCTCTAAAATACATCATATAATTTGCAATATCAGCATAACTCAATAATTATATTTACAATCTAATTACTAATAATTATAACTTGATTAATATCAAACTAAAATTCAATAGCAACCGGTGTATAATTCTTATAATGTTCACACACATAATCAATAAATGTTTTAGCCGCAATAAGCTTTGTACTTACTTCACTATACTGCAATAAAGTACTACGCATAAATGGGGTTCCATCTTTATGATAAATAGGTGCTACATGAATACCTTCATCTTTGCAAGATCCAAGTCCTAAATATGGCAAAATAGCCCAACCTAGCCCTTCACGCACAAAGTGACGACAGGTCACCATCGAATCAAGTTCCATAGCCGGTTCTAGGTTAGTCGGTAAATTTTCACTTCGCCAACTCTCTACTATTGAAGATATAGATCCATCCGTACGGTATTGAATCCAAGGTAAGGAAGATAAATCATCAATTGTTATAGGATCCTTATAAACTAAACAATAAGGCTCTTCAAATAGCTTAATAGAATTCGGGGTCTCTTTAAAATTTCCCCGCGTAATTGCGACCATTACTTCACCGCTATTAAACATTTTATTCACATGAGAACTATAACCTGATTTTACTTGAATATGAATATGAGGATATTCTTTAGTAAATAAACTAAGCAAATGTGGTAATTGGTAATCCGCAAAATTTATAGACGAAGCAATTTTCAAAGTCCCTTGAATCTCGCCACTCATTTCACCAATGGATTGCTTTAGACTCTCAGTCTCTTCTAACATACGCCGACAATAGGCATGAAATACTTCACCTTGTGGCGTTAAGGTAATCCCTTCATTGGTACGCAATAACAATGGACAACCTAAATCTTCTTCTAAATGACGCAAACGATAACTCAAAGCAGGTTGCGATAAAAATAACTTATCAGCTGCTTTTGTAATATTCCCCTCAGCCACCACGGTAACGAAGGTTTGCCACTCTTTTTCATCCATAGATAAGCCTCCTTAGTCTCTGCGGAAAAAGCGTAAAATGGATAAGAAGATATTGATAAAATCTAAGTAAAGCATTAACGCACCAATTAACTCGATACGTTCTAATACATCATCATCCTCAAGAGCAGCTACAGTCAGCAATCCTTTAATACGATTCACATCTACCGCTGTGAAAATTGTGAAAATAATAACGCCTAGCGCACCTAAGCCCAAATTAACTATGCCACTATTGAAGAAGAACATATTTAATAAGCTCACTACGATAAGCGCGATTACCGCGCCTACTAAATACGTCGACCAAGAGGTTAAGTCCTTTTTGATGACACCGCCAATAATAGCAAAAGTGCCAAAGAAAGCAACCGCTCCTAGGAACGCATAAAAGAAAGCACTACTGCCATACACTACGCTTAATACAGCTAAGGTTAGCCCATTTAGAATGGAATAAATAAAAAACATCGCTTTAAGAGATGTTAAACTAGCACTCATCTGTCGAGCACTAAACAAAATAACAACCCCTAATTCAATAAATAATATAATATTATAATTAGATGCGGCCATATGGAGCCATTGTGGGTTAAATAGGGCGGCTAATAAAGTAACAAAGGTAGTTAAAATACCCCACCCCATCCACAACATAGAATTGCGCAACTTACGCGCTACCACTTGAGACACTACCGATTGCTCAGCGTTCACTGGCATAGAGTAATTCATAAAAACCTCCTCATATTCTGTCATGGATACATACCGCACAATGCCTCAAAGAGAATAACTAACGGGCGTTAGCAATTCCTTCAAATACTTTACCGCGTGATCCATCAACAGTTACAACTTCACCATCTTTAATTACTTGTTCTGCATTAGTAACACCTAATACAACAGGAATTCCAAAATTAATCCCTGCAATCGCAGCCGCAGAAGTAAAACCATCTTCAGCCGCAATAATAGCACTTGCTCGCTTAGCAAACGGCATTAAATCTGCTTCTAAAGTACGGACTACTAAAATGTCGCCATCACGGAAAGATGCCTGAGCTTTAGTTGCATCATAAGCAATACATACACGACCCGTAGCAGCTCCTTTACCAACACCATTGCCAGCTAATACAGCTTTGCCAACTACATGTACTCGAATCATATTGGTTGTGCCTGCTGTACCTGATGGAACGCCAGCTGTAATTACTACTAAATCACCAGACTCAATACGATTTTCCGCTAAGGATGCACTAATAGCACTATGCACCATTTCATCAGAATTGGCATGATCAATTCCTTTAACGGCCTCTACACCCCAATATAACTGTACACGACGCACAGTTTCTTCATGTGGTGTTACAGCTAAAATTTTGGCCAACGGGCGATTACGAGAGATGCTCATCGCGGTTTTACCGGTTTCAGTACAAGTAATAATCGCAGCTGCATCAAGATTTTTAGCTACCGTAACCGTAGCGGCACTAATAGCTTCTGTCGTTTGTACCGTATCAGCCACAAATGGATGTTCCATGTTGCAATACAACGTAGAATGTTCCGTTACTTCTGCAATGCGAGCCATTGTCTGTACCGCTTCAACTGGATATTTACCACCAGCCGTTTCACCAGACAACATAACGGCATCAGTACCATCTAAAATAGCATTAGCCACATCACTTGCTTCAGCACGAGTAGGCCGTGGATTAGTCGTCATAGATTCCAACATTTGAGTTGCTGTAATAACAGGTTTCGATGCTTTATTACACTTGCTAATCATCATCTTTTGAAGCACTGGCACTTCTTCAGCCGGAATTTCTACACCTAAATCGCCACGGGCTACCATGAGGCCATCAGACATACGCAAAATATCATCTAAGTTATTGATACCTTCTTCATTTTCAATCTTAGAGATAATCTTAATATCCTTGCCTTCTTCTTCTAAAATGCGACGAATCGCGACTACATCACTGCCTCGTTGCATAAAAGAAGCTGCCACATAGTCAACCCCTTGCTGGCAACCAAAGCGTAAATCTGCCATATCACTGTCCGACACAGGTGGCAAGCTAAGCGGTACCCCTGGTACAGCTACACGCTTACGATCACTCATAGGGCCACTATTTTGAATCGTCGTATAAATTTCAGTGCCTTCAATTTTATCAACATTAAGTGTAACAAGACCATCAGATAATAAAATCTGGCAGCCTACCGTTACATCATTAACTAACCCTTTATGATTAACGGAACAAATAGTAGCGTCCCCTTCTACATCACGCATAGTCAAAGTGAACGGTTTGCCTGCTTCTAGCATAACACGTCCTTCTTTGAAATGACCTAAACGAATTTCAGGACCTTTTGTATCAAGCATAAGCGCTACCGGAATCCCTGTCTTACGTGAAGCTTCCCGAACAGCATTCATGCGCTTCGTATGTTCTTCATAAGAGCCATGGGAAAAGTTAAAGCGTGCTACGTTCATGCCTGCTTCTAACATATGTTCCAACACACCAGGTGCGTCTGTGCTCGGTCCAATAGTACAAACAATCTTAGTTTTCTTCATAGTAGAATACCTCACTTATAATGGATTGATATAAAGCCTATGTTTTCCCTTCATAGTACCCATTATACACCAGTATTCTACATAATTTCTACACTGTCAGGGCCTAAAATTTTTTCGATAGCTTGGCATATTTTAGTCCCAGGCGTTATAAAATATTCCTTTGCTACATCAATACGTTTACGTTGTCGATGTAGGTAAAAAGAGACCGGAACTGTCCCATCTGTTTCAAGCAATACTTTTTTAAGGCTATTACTTGCTTCCGCTGTATCAAAACCAGGACGAATATGGATAATTATCTGCTTAGCCTTTTCATAATTCACTTTTAACGGCTTCACCGAATCAGCAATAATTTGCACACCCTTTTCATCAGCATCAATACGGCCCGTAATACGCACAGCCATATCAACCGCTAAATAGGCCTGACTTTGTTGAAATACAGTCGGAAAGGCTACAATAGAGGCCGAACCTGAAAAATCTTCCAAACGCAAAATAGACATAATGTCATTACGACGCGTTACCTTGTCTGATTTATCTACAATGAGCCCCCCTACAGTGACCGTCTGACCATCGTATTGTTCAGGATTAGAACTAAGTTTCCCCATTTCAAATAAGCCACTTAATTCCTCCACAAAAGCATTCAAAGGATGACCAGTAATATAAAAGCCAGTATATTCTTTTTCATCACGTAATTTTTCTTCGGACGGCAAATCAGGCAAATTAGGGACTTCAATAGTTTCCTCAACTGCTAAATCATCACCAAACAAACTCATCGTTCCACGGGCTTCTTCTTTTTGCAAACGCTGGCCTAAACTTTGCGCTCCTTCATACATCGCCAGCAATTGATTGCGATTTTCTTTAAAACTGTCCATCGCACCACAGCGAATCAAACTTTCTAGTAGGCGCTTATTAATTACCTTAGAATCAACTCGTTTGCAAAAATCAAGAATTGACGTATATAAACCACCTTGCTGACGTTCAAAAAGTAGCTGCTGAATTGCATTGTCGCCTACACTTTTTACCCCACCAAGGCCAAAGCGAATCGCCCCATCTTGTACGGCAAACGCTTGCTCACCATAATTAATATCAGGACCTAATACTTTAACACCATGTTTCTTACAGTCATTAATATAATATGTCAATTTATCTACATTGGTCATGAAACTCGACAAGGTAGCTGCCATAAACTCTGGATAATAATGAGCTTTTAAATATGCCGTCTGATACGCAATATAGGCATAGGCGGCACTATGGGATTTATTAAAACCATAACCAGCAAAGTATACGAGCAAGTCAAACACTTCATTGGCAATAGCTGGATCAATCTGATTCTTAGTAGCCCCTTCAATAAAGGATTCACGCTGTGCCTTTAATACCGATTCCTTCTTCTTACCCATCGCACGACGCATTAAATCCGCTTGCCCCAAGGAGAAACCACCCATAGCCGAGGCAATCTGCATAACTTGTTCTTGATACAAAATAACCCCGAAAGTATCCTTTAAAATAGGCTCTAATAAAGGATGAAGATAGGTAATTTCCATCTCACCATGACGGCGTTTGATAAAATCTTCTACCATGCCACTGCCAAGAGGCCCTGGTCGATATAATGCTACAAGCGGAATCAAGTCTTCAAAATGCTCAGGTCGTAAATCCATAACCAGCTTAGTAATCCCTTCAGATTCAAGCTGGAATACACCTGGTGTATCCCCTTTAGTCAACAAATCACAAGCCGCCGCATCATCAAGAGGAATTGCATCTAAATCTAAATCAATGCCACGATTCGCTTTAATTAAAGCGAGGGCATCTCCCATTACCGTTAACGTTCGTAGCCCTAAAAAGTCCATCTTTAACAGGCCTAACTCTTCAATATTATCCTTATCATATTGAGTGACAAAACCACTGTCATTAGCATTTTGAATTGGCACATGGTCTTCTAAAGGAGCCGCCGAGATTACAACCCCGGCCGCATGGGTAGACGCATTGCGCACAATGCCTTCCAATTTACGACCATAATCAAATAATTGCTTAACTTGAGGATCACTTTCATAGGCTGCCTTCAACTCTTTACCTTTCAAGGCCTTATCCAACGTAATCCCCAATTCATTAGGAATCATCTTAGCTAACCGATTGACTTCTGGTAGCGGATGATCTAGTACACGGCCCACATCACGAATAACGGCTCGTGCCGCTTCTGTACCAAACGTAATAATTTGTGCTACTCGTGCTTGCCCATATTTTTCAGTTACATATTCAATTGCCTTGCCACGTTTTTCATAGCAAAAGTCAATATCAATATCAGGCATACTAATGCGTTCTGGATTCAAAAAGCGTTCAAACAAAAGATTATATTTTAATGGATCAAGGCCCGTAATCCCCAGTAAATATGCCACCACAGAGCCAGCCGCACTGCCACGTCCAGGGCCCACTAAAATGTCATGTTCCCGCGCGTATCGCACATAGTCCCATACGATTAGAAAATAATCGTCAAAGCCCATTTGAGCAATAACAGATAATTCATAGTCTAACCGTTCCTGCAATTCTGGTGTTACTGTGCCATAGAGCCGAGGAATTTCTCGCTCACATAAATGACGTAAATAAGTAGTCGCATTTTCTCCTTCTGGCACATCAAAATGAGGTAAGTGGTGTTCATCAAAATTAAACGCGACCTGACACCGTTCAGCAATGGCGAGCGTATTTTCTATAGCCCCTGGAATATGACCAAATAAGGCTGCCATTTCATCGCCACTTTTCATATAAAATTCGTCATTAGGGAATTTTAAACGATTCGTTTCGGCTACTTTTGCCCCAGTAGCAATGCACACTTTAATATCTTGGGCATCAGCATCTTCTTTCAGTACATAATGAAAATCATTAGAGCAAACAATGCCTACCTCATATTCCTTGGCCAACGCTACTAAAGCTTCTTGCGCCTTTACTTCCGCTGGCAAGCCATGATTTTGTATTTCTAAGAAAAAGTTATCTTTCCCATAAATATCAATATATGTTTCTAACGCACGACGAGCCCCTTCGGGATTATCCTGCAAAATGCACTGAGGGATTTCCCCTTGAATACAAGCACTCAGTGCAATTAGTCCCTTGCTATGACGGCGCAATAAATCATGATCTACCCGAGGTTTACGATAAAAACCTTCGGTAAATCCACGAGATACAATCTTCGTAAGATTTTGATAGCCTTCCATAGTTTCAGCTAGCAGAATTAAATGCTTTAAACGCTCCTGTTTAACACTATTAGCGTCTTTGTCAAAACGACTCCCTACTGTAACATACACTTCACAACCAATAATCGGTTTAATGCCAGCTTTAACAGCTTCTTTATAAAAATAGATAGCCCCACACATGTTCCCATGGTCTGTAATAGCTAAAGCGGGCATATTCAATTCCTTAGCCCGTGCCACCATCTGTGGCAACCGACTAATCCCATCTTGCAAACTATATTCTGTATGTCCATGCAAATGAACAAATGGTTTCATAGGTGCCCTCCTTTATAGACTCACAAGGTTATCCTGTTTTCTATAGTTTTAACTTGATGTGTTTCTTTATATAAAAAGGACCGACCACGAGGTCAGTCCTGATTCTGTACCTTATTTAATTATATCACATCTAACAACTACATCTTATGCATTATATTAACGTTGTTGACTCATAAATTACATATTACGATTTACCACGAAAATACGCTGTTAACGCATGCCGTACTTCACGCCATTCAGGCATAAATTGTGCAACTACTTGCCAAAACTTAGGTGAGTGATTCGGCTGTATGAAATGAGCAAATTCATGAATCATCACATATTCTAAAAAATGCTGCGGCCCCATTAACAATTGTTGATTAATCATAATTCGTTGTGTCCGCAAAGAGCAAGAACCCCAACGAGTTTTCGCTTTACGAATTCTAAGACTTGGATAGGGTACATCATAGCCCGCCTCAATATAACGATTATAAATACGATCACGCATGTCCTTGACGGTAGCCTCACACAATTGTAGCCAAAACTTCAGCATCAATTGTGCCCGCTGGTCTAAGGTACTCGCCGGTTTTACATACATATAAATAGTATACGGATCCGATTCACTCCAGGTCACATAAGAACTATGATTCGGTTCACAAGGCTCTACCAATAATTTAGCCTTATATCCCAGTATATAAAAAATATCGCCCGTTTCATAGCTCACTTCTACCGTTGGTTGCTGATATGTGGCAAAGCGCTGTCTAGCTCTATCAATAAAACCCTTATGCTCATCTACAAAGTGAGCAATCGTGGTTGCTGACGTGCGCCAAGGAGCTGAAACTTTGACAGCTCCATTAGGCATAACACGTAAATTTAAATTCTTAATAGCTTTCCAAGTTACTGTATAAGGAACCATTTCGCCGGCAATGCGTAATTCATAGGTCCTAGATTCCGACTTACGCGACGAATTTCGTGACCAGTTAGCCATGACACTAGCTCTTAGCGTGCGTTTTTAGCTGCTTTAGCACGTGCAGCACGATCTAAGATAGCTTTACGCATGCGAATGCTCTTTGGTGTAACTTCTACTAATTCATCGTCATTAATCCATTCTAAAGCTTGTTCTAAGCTGAAAATGCGAGGTGGTACTAAACGCACCGCTTCATCAGAGGAGCTAGAACGCATGTTAGTAACATGTTTTTTCTTACATGGGTTAACGTCCATATCTGACTCACGAGCATTTTCACCAATAACACGACCTGTATACACTGGTTCATTTGGGCCGATGAATAAAGTTCCACGATCTTGAATGGAGTTCAATCCATATGGTGTTGTTTCGCCATCTTCAAAGGCTACTAAGGCACCACGTGTACGGCCAGGAATTTCACCCTTAAATGGTGCATATCCATGGAATACATGGTTCATAATACCATTACCTTTAGTGCTTGTTAAGAATTGTGCGCGGAAACCAATAAGCCCACGAGCTGGAATAATGAATTCCATACGTAAGTAACCAGCTAATTCGTTCATATTAATTAATTCAGCCTTACGAGCCCCTAAGTTTTCCATAACAGTACCCATGAATTCTTGTGGTACGTCAATTGTTAAATATTCTAATGGTTCGCACAATTGATCATTAATGCGTTTGTAAATTACGCGAGGTTTCCCAACTTGCAATTCATACCCTTCACGGCGCATAGTTTCAATTAAAACTGCTAAATGAAGTTCACCACGGCCAGATACTTTAAAGGCATCTGGAGATTCTGTTTCTTCCACTTTCATGGACACATTGGTTTCTACTTCTTTGAACAAACGGTCACGCAAATGACGGCTTGTTACATAATCCCCTTCACGACCTGCAAATGGAGAGTTATTTACGGAGAATACCATGGATAATGTTGGTTCATCAATCGTAAGGGCTGGCAATGCTTCTGGATGTTCTGAATCGGCAACAGTTTCACCAATATTGATATCTTCAATACCTACGAAAGCCGTAATATCGCCCATAGCCATTTCGTCAGTTTCTACACGATTTAAACCATTGTAAGTGTATACTCGACCGATTTTAGCTTTGCGTGTGCTTTCGCCATTCATAATCACAACTTGTTGGTTTGTTTTCATGCGACCACGCACAATACGACCAACGGCAATTTTACCTACATAATCATCATAGTCAAGCGTTGTTACCATGAACTGTAATGGGCCTTCAATATCACCTTGTGGTGCTGGAATTTCTTTAAGCAATACTTCAAATAAAGGTTGCATATCTTTGCCTTCATCTTCCATGCTTGCTTTAGCAATACCATCACGAGCTGATGCATATACTACAGGGAAATCTAATTGATCATCATCAGCTTCAAGTTCCATGAATAATTCTAACACTTCATCTTCTACTTCATGAACACGTTGGTCTGGACGGTCAATTTTGTTAATAACTACGATTGGTTTTAATTTCTGTTCCAATGCCTTACGAAGTACATATTTAGTCTGTGGCATAGGACCTTCAAAAGCATCAACCAATAATAATACGCCATCTACCATGTTAAGTACACGTTCTACTTCGCCGCCGAAGTCAGCATGGCCTGGGGTGTCAACGATGTTAATCTTTACACCATTATGCATAACAGCCGTATTTTTAGACAAAATGGTAATCCCACGTTCTCTTTCCAAATCATTAGAGTCCATTACGCGTTCGGCCACTTTTTCATTCTCTCTAAAAATATGGCTTTGTTTTAACAAGGCGTCTACCAAAGTTGTTTTACCATGGTCAACGTGTGCAATAATTGCAACATTACGAATATCTTCGCGAATCATGTATGTTTGCCTCCTGTTTCGCTACAAATCAAAAGTATATGTGTGAAATGAAGCGTGCAATCACGATTCATTACGCAGCAGTATAAAGCGTTATCCTGCCTATTTAACAGCTTACAGCCGAAAACAATTTACAGTGATAACGCTTAATTATAACATAAAGAGTAGGTTTTAACAACTTTCTAAAAACTCTTTTATAGCAGGATTCTCTTTCAAGACTTCTATTTCTTCGGCTGTAGGAATTTGAACCTTATCACGCTCTACATTTACTAAACATAAAAAGCCTATATAGTCCCCTTTATTAGCACGGAATTGATGAATCGTATGGCTAGGAATTTCAAGGAAATCGCCCACTTTTACATCTACAATCGAATCCCCTAATAAACATTGCCCCTGCCCACGGAAAATCATAACCATGTGGGTATGTTCATGATGTTCCAATGTAGAATAACCACCTGGTTTCACTTCAAAATAACGAAATTGGCAAGGAATATCAAAGGCTCCATTAAAAAGAACTTGCCGTGTTACATCTTTAAACGGACTGCCATCTTGTTTATAGACTAATGTATCTACACCTTCCCAAGTGTAGGTATCTGTGTCAAACTTCTTAATCATGCGTAGCTCCTCAACCCTAACAATGATACAGTACATAAAATGCGTCCGTTACTCATAGTACGGACGCATCACAAACTTACTTAAATAAACGTTTTAAAGTACCCATAAGCCCGCCATGTTCGTGACCATGAGTAGCTGCTGATACAGACGCCACATCAAAACCAGTAGCATCAATTGCTTCTTTAATAGCATCAGCATTAACTTTATTGCTATCATAAGCAATTGTCACATCTTTAGACTTCAAATCCACTTCAGCAGACATAACACCAGGCAAACCTAATACAGCTGTTTTTACTGTATTTTCGCAATTACTGCACATCATACCTGGCACATTAAATACTTGTTGATGAGTGTGGCCAGTGCTGCCACAACCGCAATCTTTACACATATATAAACCTCCAATCACAAAAGTCATAAAGACCTCCCTAGGGCCTAACGGCATAGGGAGGCCTTGCATAGTTTACTTATTCAGCATCTTTATGCTTTTTATCATTAATAGCGCCCGCTTCTACATCAATAGTTTCCACTTTAGCTACATCAGATACTTTTTCTTCTTTTTTCTTATCTGAACTTACTGCATCTTTAAATTCATTAATGCCCTTACCAATGGCTTTGCCTACTTCTGGTAGCTTACCTGGTCCGAACACAACCAGTGCAATGATAAGCACTAAGATTAATTCTTGTGTTCCGAAATTAAACATAATTTTCACCTCGTTTAGCTACAATAATAATCGTTTCTCTTTACAGTGTAACACGAAAAGAACCTAAATAGCTATAGATGAGTCATAGCAAATTGTCAATTTAAACATTAATTTTTAGCGGCTTTGTCAACGTACCAAACAACTTCCTCTTGCGACAATACAGCCCCCGGTAATACATGACCAATTCGATCTTGCCAAGGTTCATCCATATAATCAGCCCGCTGACGCAATACACGGCCTAAAGCCGCCGCTTTAGATTCACCAACAACGGTAAACCATACATGTTTCGCTTTGGCTAAAAATGGGAACGACATGCTCACGCGTTGCCATACTTTGCCATCAGTTACAGGAATCACAGCACGACTTTCTTCTTCTAACGCGGTAGAACGAGCAAATAAAGAGGCCGTATGTCCATCATCACCAAGACCAAGTAGGGCTAAATCAACACCTTCTTTTTCACAAGCCCGCAACACCATCATGACTTCTTTTTCATAAGCATCCGCTGCTTCCTCTACCGTACCACTATTAGTTGGCACTGGATAAAAATGGCTGCTACCACCAATATAAGCAAATAAACGCTCTTTAGCACGATAGAAATTATTATCTGGATCAGTATGTGGCACAAAGCGCTCATCAACCCAAAGAAAATAAATCCGTTCCCAATCAAGTTGCTTGCGATATTCATCAGTATTCAATAGTTCAAACAATGTATTGGGCGTAGTACCGCCAGAAATAGCGACTACACAAGAACCAGTATCGGCAATACATTGATTAGTCAACGCGACAAAGGCATTTGCTACTGCTTCAGCCACTTCTTGTGGCGTTTCAAAGGAATGAATTATATCTTGCGCCATTGTAAGGATCCCCCTTCCAAAATCTCGTTGGTTTCTTTTGGCCCTTCACTAAAGGCAGGATAGAAACAAAGCGGCACATCATCAGCATTCGCCTCCCACGCACGCAATAAAGGCATAAATAACTGCCAAGATGCTTCAACTGTATCATTGCGCACAAAGAGTGTCTGATCACCTAAAAGAGCATCTAAAATCAAGCGTTCATAAGCATCTGGAATATCTTCCCCTTGCATGAAATCACTATAGGAAAAGTCCATATCTAAAGTGTTTACACATAACTTAGAGCCAGGCGCCTTCACTTCAATAGATAAGCCCATACCTTCGTGAGGCTGCATCCGTAATAACAACACATTTTGATTAAAGTCTTTAGGACGAATTGGTCTAAAAATGGAATGTGGAATTGGCTTAAACGTAATCGCAATTTCACTAGACTTCTTAGGTAAACGCTTGCCCGTTCTCATATAAAACGGCACGCCACGCCAACGCCAATTATCAATGAATAGTTTCAAAGCTACATAGGTCTCTGTTTGCGAACGAGGATTTACTCCTTCTTCTTTGCGATAGCCTGCTGCTGGTCTATCAGAATCAACGGACTCTACATATTGACCACGCACGGCAATTTGACCAAGTTCTTGTTCTTCTAATGGACGAATGGATGAAATTAATTTTGCTATTTCATCACGATATGCATCCGCTTCAAATACGGCCGGTGGTTCCATTGCAATGAGCGATAACATTTGCACCATATGATTCTGGAACATATCACGCAAAGCACCGGCTTTGTCATAATAACCAGCTCGTTTTTCTACACCTAATTCTTCCGCTACCGTGATTTCCACTTTTTCAATATAAGTGTGATTCCATAGCGGTTCAAAAATAGAATTAGCAAAGCGGAGCATTAAAATATTCTGTACTGTTTCTTTACCTAAATAATGGTCAATACGATATGTCTGGGATTCCTTAATATATCGTTTTAACGATTTATCTAGAGCTACGGCACTTTCTAAATCATGTCCAAATGGTTTTTCAATAATTACGCGTGCCCAAGCCTCATCTTCAGCTAATAAGCCTTGCTCTGCTAAGCCCTTTACAATCGGCTCAAACATAGTTGGCGGCATAGCTAAATAGAATAAAGCATTCCCTTCTGTACCATGGACATCACTCACACGAGTTAATTCCGATTGTAAACGCTTAAAAGTATCCGCTTCGGTATATTGCCCAGCTACATAGGAAAAACGCGACAAGAAGTCCTCTGTCACTGTATCACCATTAGCTAGCATAGATTCACGCACTTCTGCTTGAAACTCTTCATTACTCATTTCTGTGCGCGCTACACCAACTACTGCAAATTTCTCTGGTAATAATTTTCGTTCAAACAATGCATATATAGCGGGTAACAATTTTCGTTTCGTCAAATCACCAGAAGCCCCAAAAATTACGATAGCTCCTGGACCTGGTGCCGATTCAACACATAATTGTTCTCGGCAGTTATACGAAACTGTCATTGGTTTTGCACTCATTGTTAGCAATCTCCTATACTATAGAATATCATTATATGCTTACTCTAGCACAAAATGAGAAGAACTTCAATATACGGGTATAAGAAAACGACTGCATAGAAGATACTTCTTAAGCGCACAATATACAACAGTAGCCAATTCATAACAAATAAGTATACAATCACCTTTGACGACGTAATATTTATAACTATGCAAATTTCACAATCATATATAAAAATAAAAAATAACCGCCTCAAGTTTTTACAAACTTAAGACGGTTATTCTTATAGTAATGTCATTCAAACCATAGTTATGTAGAGACTATTTCACTTCTACATTAGCAGTGCCATATTTTTTAAGGCTTTCTGCTTCGATTTCTTCTTGGGTACGATAGCTTTGAGGCATCTTAGCCAAGCGAATCCAGCTGCGAACAGCTTCTACCAACACGATAACAATCATAAGGAACATAACTAAGCTAAACGCCACAAGTGTCCATTTGCCAGCTGGAATATAGCTATAGAACACGTTTTCAAAATCTGCGGCAATGGCAATAATAGCCATGAAGAAACAAGGTACCGCCGTTACCCAAGCGTAACGTTTATGGCCAAGGCGCATAATAACAGTCGTACCAACAGCTAAGGTCATAGTCCCTAATAACTGGTTAGATACACCAAATAATGGCCAGATAATACCGATGTTACCTTGTAATACGAGGTAACCCCACATGATACAGATAAGAGCTGCACAGCCATATACGCCAGGAGCCCAGTTAACGTTTTCAAGTGGTTTGTAGAAACGGCCTAATAATTCTTGTAATAAATAACGACCTACACGAGTACCAGCATCGATTAATGTCATGATGAACAATGCTTCAAACATGATACAGAAGTGGTACCAGTAACCCATTAAATGATCCATATTAGGCAATTTAGAGAAAATATGAGCCATACCAACAGCTAATGATACAGCACCACCTGGACGGTGCATTAAATCTTCCCCTACCATAGCCGATAAGGCTGGCAATTCATGAACCTGTAAGCCTAACGCTTTAAAGGATTCAGCCGTAGAGTTAATAGCAAAGTAATCATCTGGATGTAATGCTGTAGCCGCAATCAACGCCATCATAGCGATGAAGGCTTCTGTAAGCATCGCACCATAACCGATAGGTAAAATTTCACGTTCATTAGTAATCATCTTAGGTGTTGTACCAGTCGCAATTACTGTATGGAAACCGGATAAAGCACCACAAGCGATAGTAATAAAGATGAATGGGAATACAGACCCTTTCAATACAGGGCCACCACCATGAACAAATTGTGTCACAGCTGGCATCTGAATTACAGGCATTACGATGATAATACCAAGTGCTAATGCGCCAATAGTACCGATTTTTAAGTATGTGGACAAATAGTCACGAGGTGCCAACAATAACCAAACTGGTAAAGCGGCTGCAAAGAAACCATATACAGCTAACATGATTTCAATAGTTTGCAAGTCATACGTAAACCAATGCGCATATGGAGATGCTGCTACTTCTGGGCCATAGAAAATAGCCGCAAAGATAAGCGCTACCCCAATAACTGTCGCTTCTTGAATCTTACCAGGGCGTAACCAACGTAAGTAAATCCCTACAAAAACAGCAATCGGAATTGTCATACTTACGGAGAAGAAACCCCAAGCGGAATTGTGAAGAGCATTAGCAACTACTACGGCCATCCCTGCTAAGGTAATGATAAGCAAGAATAAAGTAGCTAACATAGCGCCTACACTAGCTAAATTGGAAATTTCTTCTTTGGCAATATCGGCAATCGATTTGCCATCATAGCGAACAGAGGCAAATAAAATTACCATATCATGCACAGCACCAGCTACTACGGACCCAATTAAGATCCAAAGTAAACCTGGCAAATAACCAAATTGCGCTGCAATAACTGGACCTACTAATGGACCAGCACCGGCAATAGCTGCAAAATGGTGACCAAATGTTACCCACTTATTTGTAGGTACATAGTCATGGCCGTCATTGTGAACGACCGCTGGTGTAGGACGGAATTGGTCCAACACCAATACCTTCGACGCAAGGAATGCCCCGTAGAAGCGATACGCTAAGACGAGGATACACGCCGAGGCGATTACTAGATACAAACCATTCATTTCCACAAAAAAACACCTCCAGTGTTTTATAACAACACTGAAGGTGATGGCTCACATTCAAAATAAATAAGAGCAGAATAATAATCGATGCGTCCTCACAAACAATGTTGCTATTAAGGGAGCGTATATTCTTCTAGACATCTGGTCTATATCGCCGCTCACTAACAACCAATGTTGGGGTCACAAGCTGACATTGTATAAACCGCTGTCTAACTGTGATTACATCCTCCCAATGGCGTAAGTCACAAATTCACTGGAAACTCTAACAAACAACACCTAGAAATTTATCAATTCTTTCGCATACTTATGCCAAAATGCAATCTTTCATGTACCTATTTTACATCGATTCTTAACTGTGTCAATTATCATTTATGAATAATAGATTAATTATAGGCTGATTTAGTATACAATCGTCAAAAAAACGTCTATTCGGATTCTCCTATAAAATCAGTAGGCATCGAGGGTTTTAGGCTCTTATGCTTTTGACGTATAGACGCAAAAATAGCACCTGAAATATTGTGCCACACACTAAAAATTGCCCCTGGTAATGTTGCTAATGGATTCATAGCAAAATGCAAGGTTGCTAGCGATACGGCTAAACCACTATTTTGCATCCCCACTTCAATGGCAATGGCCGTAGCTTTAGGATAGGTGGTTCGTAACAGTTTAGCCGCCACAAGTCCCAAGCACATGCCAATGATATTATGCAGGATAACCACCGCTAAAACCAATAAACCAGCAGTAAATATTTTAGTCACATTGACCGAAATAATACCGGCAATAATCATTACAATAGCTACTGACGAAACTAAAGGCATGCAAGCCAAAAGAGCTTCTAATTTTTTGCCAAAGAAATGATGAATTGCAATGCCTATCAATACAGGCAACAATACGACTTTCACGACAGACAACACCATAGCTAAAAAGGACACTTCTACCCAAGTGCCACCTAGCGAAAAAATTAAAAATGGTGTAATCAAAGGCGCCAACAAAGTTGAGGCAATCGTCATCCCTACTGATAAGGCGACATCCCCTTTAGCAATATAGGTAATTACATTACTCGCCGTCCCCCCAGGACAACAGCCTACCAAAATAACACCTATGGCAATATCCGTAGGCAACTGTAACGCTTGGCAAAGAATATAAGCGGTAATAGGCATAATCGTATACTGAAGCAATATGCCGCCTAACAAGATTTCTTTTGGATTGGCCCAAACAATTTTAAAATCTTGGGCTTTAATAGATAATCCCATACCAAACATGGCTACCCCTAAAAACACCGAGGTATAACTAACGGTCCAACTAAATAATTCGGGAGTCCAACAAGCCCAAATCGTAAAGGCAATAATAATAACACCAATATACTTAGTAATCATAGTAGTAATACGTTGTAAGCTAAGCACAAGTCCATTCATAGCAGCCTCCTTACGCATTCGCCTAATTCTTCTCATCTAAAGGATTAAAACTAAAATTATCAATAAGGCGCGTTTTACCAATATACACCGCCATAGCTACTAATACAGGTTGTTCAATAGTCTCAACATCTTCCATAGTCAAAGCATCAATTACTTTTACATATTCAATAGTAGCCATTGGCTCCTTAGCAATGATATCCTTCATGGCCTCTTCTAATTCAGCTGCTTTTAGGCCTACTTTAATATGATCCTGGCCATAAAAAATACTGCGAGATAGGCAAAGGGCTGCTTCTCGTTCAGCAGGGGATAAATACGTATTGCGTGAAGATTTCGCTAGTCCATCTGCTTCACGCACAATCGGGCAACCCACAATCTCTAATGGCATATTTAAATCCTTTACCATTTTACGAATAATCGCCAATTGTTGCGCATCCTTTTCACCAAAATATGCTTTATCAGGTGTGACAATATTAAATAGCTTAGTTACAACCGTGCAAACACCATGGAAATGAATGGGGCGACTTACACCGCACAAATGCTCATTCATATCTTTTACAACAACCGACACTTTAGGATTATCATACATTTCAGTAGGCTCTGGACGGAACATAATATGGGCCCCCAAGCTTTCACACAAAGCGGCATCACGAGCCTCATCACGTGGATAGGCCTCCAAATCTTCAGTAGGCCCGAATTGAGTGGGATTGACAAAGGTTGACACTACCACTTTATCATTTTCTGCCACAGCCCGTTGAATTAAAGAAGCGTGACCCTCATGTAAAAAACCCATTGTTGGCACAAAACCTACTGTCTTTCCTTCTTGGCGCCAAGCGGTAACCATAGCTCGCACCTCACTAATAGTTGTTATGATTTTCATAATATCTCGTCCTTTCGTGATTTACGTTTGCGAAGATAGCTCTGCTCTGACAGCACAATTACTTCATATCGGCTAACAAACCATGTTTTTCATAGTTTGTCACTCTTACAATCGCATTCTTCTCATCCACAAACACAACGGACGGTTTATGATTTTCAATCTCTTCGTCAGCTAATTGACCATAAGCCATGATAATAATCATGTCCCCAGTACAAGCACAACGAGCGGCGGCACCATTCAAACAAATTACACCACTATTGGCTTCACCACTAATGGTATAAGTCTGAAAGCGTTCACCATTGTTAATATTTACAATATCCACTTTCTGATATTCGTAGATTCCTGCTGCTTTTAACAATTCTGAATCTACTGTAATACTTCCTACATAATCAAGCTCTGCTTGTGTCACCGTAGCCCGGTGAATTTTACCAGCTAATACTTCACGTATCATGTATATCTCCTTTACTGTCATGCCTTTTTAAAGGCCAAAGCAATAAAAAAGGTGTTCGTGGAGCTATATCCATCGAACACCTACATAGGCAAACTAAGCCTCTCCGTCTTGTATTGGACATCCTAAAGATTGCCCCTACACGGCGAGACCTTCTCTCGTCTATATATACATGAAGCATTGTGTGTCAGATAGAGTATAGTTTCTACAGAATACTATCTCCCTCTGCAGTATAACATAAATTCCATCTGACTCCTAGCACTATACAATTTTCTTTTCAAAATAAATAGTTTTATGACTCAAACCAGGCAGTTGAGTTATTTTAGTAATCGTAAACCCTAAGCTTATATACATATCTTTAAGCCAAGGATGCGTATCAGCAGTTCCTAACGTAACTATAGGCGCTTTTAACTGATCGCGCAATACATTAGTTTCCAACCACTGTAGCATTTTCTTAGCATATCCTTGTTGTTTAAAACGAGGAGAGGTCACAAAATGGCCAATATGAGGATATTCTCGAGGGCCTGGTTTTGGTCCCCAAGGCATCCGTAGCGTAATAGAGCTGGCTAATTGACCGTCTACAAATAACCCATAAGTAGGGTGCGTATTCACCCAATCAAGAGCGTCTGCTTCCGTCATATGACTGGCGGAAAAGTCAACACCATGTTCTAAATTACTAGCATACCCTTCATGAAGAACTTCATAATATGCAGGCCCATCTTGAGCAGTCAATTGACGATAGCTTAACTCACCAACTACACTAACCACTGTTTGTTTAGATTCAACTTGACTCATATTACATAGTCCTCCCATTGTCCTAAATAGCGATTTAAGAACTGACGAGTTCTATCTTCACGAGGATTGCTAATAACTTCTTTAGCCGTTCCCTGTTCTACAATAACCCCTTGCTCCATGAAAATAACTTGATCTGCCACTTCTTTAGCAAAGCTAATTTCATGAGTCACTACAATCATAGTCACATGCATTTCACGGGCAATGGTTTTGATAGCCCCTAATACTTCACCTACTAATTCAGGGTCTAAAGCACTGGTCGGCTCATCAAATAAGATTACCGCTGGATCCATTGCAATCGCCCGGGCAATGCCTACCCGCTGTTGTTGTCCACCAGATAACTGCACTGGATAATAGTCTTCAAAGCCTTTCATGCCCACCGCTTCTAAACATTGTTCAGCCTTAGCACGGGCTTCTGATTTTTTCATATTTTTAACCGTCACAAGCCCTTCCATTACATTTTCAAGAGCTGTCATGTTAGAAAATAAATTATACATCTGGAATACCATAGAGGTATTACGACGAATATTTAATATTTCTTTCTTCGAAGCACTGTGTAAATCCACAGTCATATCATTTAGGGTCATCGTGCCCGCATCAGCTTTTTCTAAAAAATTAAGAGTTCGCAAAAACGTTGTCTTACCACTCCCCGAAGGCCCTAAAATAACTGTAACAGACCCTGTAGGTACAGTTAAGTCAATTCCTTTTAGTATCTCCCGATCCCCAAAAGATTTTCTTACATTTTGTATCTCTATCATAAAATCCTCTAATCTCAATTAATTATACTGCATTGCCCCGTTTGTACTTACTCATCATATGTTCTAAACGTTCAAAGATAAATTCAAATACAATCCCTAGCCCCCAATAAATAAGTGCTACTACAATATAGGCCTCAAAATAGGCCGAATTATCTTCTACATAAAGCTTAGCCGCACCGAGTAATTCTACAACGGTAATAACAAAGACAATGCTGGTACTTTTCATGGTATTTAAGAACTGATTAGCAAATAATGGTAATGCAAATACAGCCGCTTGTGGTAATACTACACGGCGAAAGGCCTGTGTCCAGGTCATGCCAATCGCCAAAGCCGCTTCTACTTGCCCCTTAGGAACAGATTGGATAGCCGCCCGGAATATTTCACTCAAGTAGGCACCTGTATGTAAGGTCAAACCGACTACTGCTACTAATGTGGCTGGTACTTTTTCATAGGGTATATGCACGCCCGTCTGATCTTCTAACGCAAGAAATAAAATCGGCAAGCCATAATACACTAAATATAGTAATACCATATTAGGCAAACTTCGACATACTACAACAAATATATCCGCTAATTGGCTAATAATAGGAATCCGATTAAGTTGGGCTACTGAACTAATTAACCCTAAAGCAATCCCTAAGCCAACACTGGCAAAAGTAAGCCACAAGGTCACTTTTACATAACCAAATACATACCAGAAAGTACCACTTATATATTGAAAACTAATAATACTGGTTGATTCCATGTGCCTCACCCCTTACTTGCTGCGGCGCGCGCTGTTGTGTGGCGTGCTACTCGTTCACTAATGGTATAACGACGCTCTAAGAACCGCCCAATTAATGAAATAATTAAAACTAACAACCCATAAATAATAGCTACATCTACAAATAATTCCAAACTGCGTTGTGAATTGGCCCCCATTAAATCGGCGCGGCGCATAATATCGACAACCCCTACATTAAAAATAAGAGAAGTCCCTTTCATCATGCCAATAACGCTATTAATGAGAGGCGGAATAGCCATAGTAAAGGCTTGCGGTAAAATGACACGGCGATAACTCTGAAAACTTGTCATGCCTAGGCTCATAGCCGCTTCTTTTTCACCTTGGGCTACCGCTTGTATACTACTGCGTAAAATTTCTGAGCTATATGCCCCTATATGTAACGTAAATACAACAATAACAAATAATAAACCAGGTACATTGCGCGTACTAATTCCCATATGACTTAAAATTTCAGGTACACCAAAATAAATCAAAAATAGTTGCACTAAAAATGGCGTGCCTCGCATAAAGGAAACATAAACAGTAAGTGCCTGTTTTAAAACAGGCACTCGGTTTACTCGGGCAATTGCAATTAAACAGCCTAAAAGGATACCTAAAATAGTTGCCACAATGGTAATTGTTAAGGTTATATTGAGCGATGTTAATAGGATTGGAAAGGACTTAACCATATAGGCTACGTCAAAATACTGTCCCATAATTCTGCCTCCATTAACAATTATTGCTTAGCAGGCTCTACTGTGTAATCGCCGCCTAAATACTGCTCCGATAATTTTTTGAGCGTACCATCTTCACGCATAGCTTTAACTTGTGCATCAATTTTATCGGCTACTTTTTGCATTTCAGGGTCTTTACGAAGCAAGAAATACGTCGGCACATCAGTCAATGTTTCACCTACAGATTCAACTGGTAAATTACGATCTTTTTGAGCTGTCGTTACCATGTATTCATACTCACCGCCAGCATCAGCACGGCCTGTAGCTACTAAGTTTAATGTTTCTACAGTACCTTTATCTGTATAAATAACATTAATTGGTGTTGCAGCTGTTTCATTGTATTGTTTCAATAAATCAACAAACTCAGAATTTGTTGTGGCCGCTACAGTTTTGCCTTCTAAATCCTTTAAGGAATGAATATCGGTACGGCCCTTTTTAACAACTAATTTACGAACTGTGTAGTTGTTAATTTCTTTCGTATAAATGTATTTTGCTGCCCGTTGTGGATTATTACGCATTTGATTTGCAATCATATCTACTTGACCTGCATCCATGGCAACAAAAGCAGCGTCTACAGCCATTGGTTTGAAATTAAACTTAATGCTAGGATCACGGCGTTCTACTTCTTTTAAAATTTCTACATCATAGCCAGTTAAAATGCCATCATCATTGGTATAAGAAAATGGCTTAGACGTGCCACGGGTGGCAACATTTACGACTTTAGCATCTGGATTTGATGCACTTGCTTTATCAGCACTGTCATCACTGCCACAACCGGCTACGACACCTAATGCAAGTACCAAAGTGCCTAGCAAGGCTGCCTGTTTCCAATATTTTTTAAAATTCATGGGAGTCCCTCATCTCTTTTCACAACATACTAATTTTTCATTTATAACAAATAATTAATTCATAACAGTTAATTAATTCGTAACAAATATTTTATTTATAACAGATAACTGATTTATAACAGACTTACAACAGATTTTCAACAGAGTTATAACAAATCTATAACTGATTTACAGCTACTTATAATAACTCTAAAACATCTGCCATGGTACCATCAGGCCAATTTACAACACTCTTTAGAAAAGCCTTACTAAAGGCCAAATACGTAGCATTCTCTAATTTTGTGCCTAAAATATCTGGCGTAAAAGGCGCTACTGGTGAACCTAATGGTCTATCTTCTGTATAATTATATATAGTGCCATCTTGTAAACGAACCGTCACTTTGATAACACGTACATCCTTAGCCACAGCGGGTAAATCATAAACTCTCTTAAATATACCCGCTTCACTTGCTTCTAAAAAAGCCGCAGGCACCGAAGGTTCTTTAAACAAATCATCATCAATCTGACCTAAGGCCAACATTTGCCAGCCCACAAATTCCATAGAGAATCGCCCTTCCTGACCACTTTGTGGTACCCTATAGCGAAGGGCTGTATCAGCATTAGGCGGAAAATGAAACGTCACCTCTGCAATATCTGCCCAGCCATAACCATGCGGTAGCAACTGTTCCTGACGAATTTTTTCGCAAGCTGAAACGCCACAAATGGCGGCAGAACAATAGGGATGTAATTTCATCCATAAGCCGGGCTCTTTAAGCTGACCTGGATTTAACCACTTCGCCTGTAAATCAGACGGCGTAAGTTCTACCTTGCCAAAAGTTGCCAGCCAGTAGCATTATTAAAGACGTTCTGATTAGCTGTTAAGCTAGTATTTTGTAATAGCCAAAAAGCAAATACTGCATTACGCGCTGCAAAACCAGCATGAAGTGGCTTTGTATCAGAACCAGCTTCAAAGCCCATGCCAGCTGATTGTGTACCAGCTAACGACAGTAATTGTGCAGTTTCAGAGTCCGAAAGACGAGCCAATTTAGCTAAAGCTGCTGCACCCCCTATAGGACCAATAGTGCCTGTAGAGTGCCAACCAGCCAACTTATGCTGAGGATTCAAATAGGCTCCTAACAAGCCTTCAACTTCCGCTCCTACCACATAGGCGGTCAGCACATCAAGCACCGTATCTGTCGGCTTAGCTACCGCTAATAATACAGAAAATAAGACTGTACTAAAATGACCGGCAATATTAGCTTGTGCATCATCATAGTCTAAATAATGGGAACAAAATCCATTAAAAAAGGCTGTATATTCTGGCGCCGTTTCATATGGTTGACCTAGCAACTTCTGATTACCTTCTGCCAATTGGCGTGTTGCCACTTCTTGTGCCATAGCCACTACCTTAGGCTCATTACGAGCCGCTAAGGTAGATGCTATATAATCGATAAAAGCTACTTTTGCTAAAGCTAGTAAATCAGGGCGTGCCGTTATATCGGTTTGTTGGATTAATTCCACCAGCGTAGCTGTATTTTCATCCATCCCTTTCATAAAAGCCTCTTATTTAGCAAATTTTTCAGCACGGTCATTTGGTTCAGCCCAAATAGAATCATCTGGCCCCATTGGTACCAACCGAGGTAAGTCTTCAATTGGTGTATGGTCTACATAGTAGAAACGTTTACGCATGGAATCGAAGTCTGTATTATTGCCAAACGCTGGAATGGAATATAAATCTTTCGCATAATTCCAAAGATTTGGATAATCTACCAAGCGTTTTTTATTTACAAAGTATTTCTGATAGAATACTAGGTCAAAACGCTGCAAGGTTACAAATAAGCGAATATCTGGGTCAGTAATGGTATCTCCCATTAAATAACGCATGCGACCAAGACGTTCTTCAAGCCAATCTAAACGATCAAAAATACGATTAAAGTAGAATTCATAATCTTTCTGATTGTTTACCATAGCTGCCAAATTAACCGCTAAGTTAACATCAGCATAGATAACTTCATTAAGGGCATCAATATCCTCACGTAATTCTTCAGGGTAAATATCAGACACTGATGGATTCGCAAATTTCTTAAATGCCATAGCAATATCTGTCGTCAACACATGATAGTCGTTGTTAACCACAGCGCCTGTTTTTACATCTACAATAGCAGGCACAGTGGAGCGTTGGTCATAATTTGGGTCCCCTTTACGATAGGCCTCACCTAAGGAATGGATTTTAAGAACTGGATCTACATCCCCTTCATCAAGGGTAAAGAACCAATCCCCAATAACGCCAGCTGGACGAAGTGGATCAACTACACCTTTAGAAATAACTTTATCTAACCCTAAATAATCAATAGCGATAGATACACGATTGGCCCAAGGACAATGACGGGACCAAATTAAACGATAGCGACCTTCTTCAACGGGCAATTCCCCTTCACCATCACCAAAAGGTGTTGTAAATTGTGGCTCTTCAGGGTCTGCATATTTTTGGCGGCGGTTGAAGTTGGAGGCATCACGGCCTTCATACTCTTTTTGTTCGCCAATCGCCCGTGGATTACTAGACTGAAATGGCGAAAAATCAATAGGACATGCATTCATTTTACGGGTAAAATGAATCTCTGCTCTAGCTTCTTCAATAGATTTGTCTTTAATCATGCTCTCTCCTCATTATACTTTTTAATTCCCTCTTTTTATATAGGAATATATTGTAAAAAATAAAAACATACAAAACTTATATGCATGTGCATTCATTTTACACCGCAAGATAAATCCTGTCAATAAAGTATGAATATATTTTTTGATAAATTTCTAATAAATAGATATGATATATTTATAAAAAATACAAATCAAATAAATAGACTCTTAACAATAATCCTATTTATTATTATTGTAGTTATCTATATAATGGTATATACTAATCATAAGGAGGAATTAAAATGAAACAAAATAATAATATGGCAAAGCACCTTGAACGACAGTCTAAATATATAACAACTCAAACGAATCCAGATTTGCGAAAAAAAATGGAGACCATTTCTTTAGAACTTATTAAACGTAATGACACAGTTTATAGAGCCTTAGAAAATAAATAATATGGAATATCATGAAATACAAATTCTATTAGATAATATTTTAATGATTCATGAACAATTATCTAATATATACAAAATGGAAGCAGGCGTGAGAGATATAGATTTACTAGACTCTGCAGTAAATGCGCCTTTTCAAACATTCTGCAATAATGATTTATATCCCACAATATATCTTAAAGCAGCAAAATTATGTCATGGTTTAGCGAAAAATCATCCATTTGTAGATGGAAATAAAAGAACTGCATTACAAGCAATGCTACTATATTTAGCGCTAAATAACGTCGAATTACAATATACGAATCTAGAATTAGAAACATTAATATTAGATGTTGTTACAGATAAAATGAAAATAGAAGATATTACAAAATGGATACACCTCCACGAAGTATAAAAGAGACTATAGTTGATTTCTGAACTATAGTCTCTTTTTATCGTCTATACTATATTACTATTAAATATCTAAGTTACTACTACGATTCTAAATTACTAAATAAAACAAGCTATTACTCTTCTTTAGTTAAAAACTGCATACAAATAAGAGAGCCTATATGCTCGACTACAACCAAGATTGCAAGTGGCCACATAGAATGACCACCACCAAGACCTACTAAAGGTGAAGCAATAGCACCCGCTAAGAAAGAAACGACGCCTAACCAACCAGATGCGCTCCCAGCTACCCCTTTATGCGCATTCATAGCACAGGAGAAACTAAGTGGCAAAGTAGCACCACAACTAAAGATAAGTAACACCAAAGCAATCATAACGTACCAAGGATCTTGCGGTTGCACCAAAGCAATCGCCACTATGAGCAAACCTGTTACCAAGCCACCTACATTACCTAGCCATAAGACAGGACGTTCACCTAAACTTTTACTTAAGCGACCAAATATTTGAGCCCCCACTGCTAAACTAGCGGAACCAATACCAAAGAAAATACTGAATTGTGTAGGCGTAAACTCATAAATACCTTCCATTATAAAAGGCGATGCCCCAATATAACCAAATAGCCCCATAGAAGCAAAGCCTTGTACTAATAAGTAGCCACGATAATTTTTATTCTTCCACAATTGTCCCATACTTTGTAAGGACTCTTTTAAACCACCTTTTAAACGTTTTTCTACTGGCAAAGTTTCAGGTAAGCTCGCCATAACCCATACAGCCCCAATAAAACCACAGGCGGTTAATACTAAGAAAATCGCTTCCCAACTCCAATACTCCAAAACAAGACCGCCAATAACAGGGCCTGCAATAGGTACAATAGATGTAATCAATACTAATAAGGATATGAAACGAGTCAATTCATTACCAGTATGCGTGTCACAGGCAATAGAACGACTCAATACAATACAGCCTGCTCCGGCGACCCCTTGTACGAACCGCCACAATAAAAACATAGGTAAAGAAGTAGCTGTACCACATAAAAAAGATGCAATAGCAAAGCCTACAAAGGATACCATTACTGGTTTACGGCGTCCAATTTCATCACTCCAAGGGCCAATTAAAACCTGCCCTAGGGCTAAACCAATAAAACAGGCAGTCAAACTAAGTTGTCCACCTGATGCTGTCGTTCCTAAATCTCTTGCAATTTCCGGTAACCCCGGCAAATAAATATCTGTACTTAAAGGCCCTATCGCGGCCATAAAAGCAACTAACACTATAACTAATTTATTCATTAACAATCACCTCTCCTCTGTAGTATAACAAGGAGCGTGCATTAAGTATAATATCAATAAACGACGCATATATAACAATATTGTTATATATGCGTCGTTAACTAAACTATATCTCTATAAAGATACTTCTTATTTTTCATTACTGTATGTCTAAAGTAACTTGTTTCATAGCCACTATAGCTAACCCATGAACAATCATGACTAGCACGGTCAAAGGCCACATAGAATGACCCCCACCAAGACCAACAAGTGGTGAAGCTATAGCACCTGCTAAAAATGCCATAACTCCAAGCAAACCTGAAGCACTACCCGCTATTCCTATATGGGAATTCATGCCACAAGAAAAGCTTAATGGCAAGTTAATGCCACAACTAAAGATTAAGCCTAACAATAGCCCGCCTACTAAATACGGTGTTTCAGGCTGTATAAAAGAAGCTATTAACAAACCACAGCCTATTAAACCACCCAAACCTATACCAATTTTTAAAATTTGATGCTCCCCAAATGCTTTACTAATGCGTCCACTGATTTGAGCTGCCAAAGCAAAACTAGCTGAGCCCAAGCCGAAAAATAAGCTAAATTCACTTGGTGATAAACCATAAATCTCTTCCATAATAAAAGGTGCCGCCCCAATGTAACCGAATAGCCCCATCGCCGTAAAACCTTGCACTAACAAATATCCTCTATACGCTTTATTTTGCCATAATGTAGACATATTATGTATGGACGTTTTTAAACCACCTTCAATCCGCTGTTCCAAAGGTAGTGTTTCTGGCAATTGCCATAATACACCAATACTCCCAATCACACCGGCTACTGTAAGCAACATAAAAATATAAGGCCATTTAAAATGTTCCAATATGAAACCACCAATAATAGGGCCTGCAATAGGCACTACAGAAGATATTAAAACGAGTAATGCAATAAAACGAGTCAATTCATTACCAGAGAAACGATCTGAAGCAATAGAACGAGCCAATACAATACAGCCTGCACCAGCTAGGCCTTGTACAAAACGCCACAATAAGAACATAGGTAAGGAAGTGGCAGTACTGCATAGAAAAGACGTAATAGCAAAACCTAAAAAAGATAAAATCGCAGGTTTACGTCGTCCTACCCCATCACTCCAAGGGCCAATAATAATTTGTCCAATAGCTAAGCCTAAAAAGCAAGCAGTTAAACTTAACTGTCCCCCTGAAGCATTAGTGCCTAAATCTACAGCAATATTAGGTAAGCCAGGCAAATAAATATCTGTACTAAGCGGCCCAATAGCTGCCATAAATGCAATCAGTAACACTGTGATTTTATTCATTCCTATGTCATCCTTTCTATATATTCATTTACCTATCAATACTATTCATTCTTTTGCCAAAGTAAAAGAGGACTCCCCCTTACGGAGGAATCCTCTTCAATTGTATGTTGCCATACAATATTGTTTACCGAGACAATTTAACATTTTATCACAAAATATTCATTTTGTAAAATAACTCGTAAATAGGTATTATTTATTTTCCCAAATATCTACACGACGGTTGTCAGCGCGCCCTTGGTCAGTATCATTAGTGGATACTGGATTGTTTTCACCTTTGTAGTTAAGCACTAACTGAGATGCTGGTACACCTTGACTCTGAGCATACGCTGCTACATTGTCTACACGACGTTGAGATAGTGCATTGTTATAGTCATTAGAACCCTTAGCATCTGTATTACCTACTAATTTGTATGTATGTGTTGGGTTAGCTTTTGCAACTTGTACAAAATGATCTAATTTAGATTGTTCTGTACCAAGTGGTTGATCTTCATCAAAGCCAAAATGAACACTTTCTAAATAGTAGTCATTACGAGCTGGTGCTTGTTGTACTACAGGTACTGCTTGAGGTTGTGGCTGTGGTGTATAAACAGGTGCTGGTGTTGGTTCTTCAGCTTCATAAGAGTCACCACCAAAACGGTAAGAAAGACCTGCAATAAAGCCTTTATAGCTAATATTAGCATCATCTACAAGTTTAGTATTTACATAACGATAACCTGCACTTACATCTAAGTCATCAGTAATGCTATAACCTAAACCAGCTTCCCAAATAGTAGTATTTTTAGTACCAATAGCTGCTTTACCATAAACATCTAATTTATCAGTCAATGGCGCTTTACCAATAATACCGATTTGAGCTACATTATTCTTCTTAGAACCACTTTCGCCTTCCCATTCTAATTTATTATCAATACGATTCCAACCAGCATAGGCTGCAAAATTCTTATTGATAGAATAAAGAGCATTTACTTCTTGACTACTCCCATCAGTATGTATCCCATCTGTACTATTATTGCCCTTAGTTTCTAAGCCGTAGTAATTATATTGAACCGCCCAACGATCATTTAAACCATACGTAAGACCACCTTGAAGATTCCATTTATCATTGGTTGTCACATCCCCGTTAACAGATTCATCAAAAATCTTGTCAGAATCAGCACTGGCTTCAACATTCCAAGCACCTAAATCAACTTGCCATTGGCCTTCTTGCCATTGAGTTTGTGGTGTAGCAAAGGCTGCGGATGTTACGCAAGCTGCTACAGCTGCTAATAATAATGCACGTTTTTTCATACAATCTCCTCTTTTCTAAAAACAACAGTAATATAATAAAATATCACACTTACAACTCTATTATAGAATTATATCGATATAAAATCAATAAGATTTTAAGGAGATACGTGCCTATTTACTCGCTGTCATTAGGATATAAGTTTTGAGCTTCCAAAATAGCTTCTTTTAGCATTTTTTCATTAAAACGGCGCACCATTCCAGGGATACGGAACAAGTCAATAATAGCCCAAATACCAAAGCCACTAGCTGTCACCCAATACAACAAGTTAATAATTGGTTTTCTAAGATAAAAATAATGCACCCCAAAAATAAACCACCATAAATAAGCCATGCCTGTATCTTTTTGACTGGTCATTTTTAATAATACATAGTCACGTTGTGCCTGTGTCAAATTTTGTAAAGCTACTAATTCGTTGGCCTTCATAGTAAAACCTCCCCTATGTGTATCCTTAGTTAATTTTAATTATTTTCTATTATATCATAGTCTCTTTTTTCTAGTAATTTATAGCCTACTTATAACCTTTTTATAGACTACCTGTAGGCTACGCCTTCCAGACTAGCCTAAATTCAAAGAAGATAGGTAAAAAGAAACCCCACAAACCTGAGGTTTGTAGGGTTGCCATTTGTAATATTAACGTTTCGAGAACTGAGACGCCTTACGAGCTTTTTTAAGACCGTATTTTTTACGTTCTTTCATACGTGGGTCACGAGTTAAGAAACCAGCTTTTTTAAGAGATTGACGAAGTTCACCGTCAACACCTAATAAAGCACGGGAGATACCGTGACGAATTGCACCAGCTTGACCAGATGGGCCACCACCAGCAACGTCAGCGATAACATCATATTGTTCAACCGTACCAGTAAGGTTAAGCGGTTGTTTTACGATTAATTCCAAAGTCTTACGACCAAAGTAATCGCTAAGATCACGTTTATTGATTACAATTTTACCTGTGCCCGGTACCAGACGAACTCTGGCAACGGAAGATTTTCTACGACCTGTACCGTAGTACTGAGCTACTGCCATGTAAATGTTCCTCCTCCCGGTAATTACCGAATATCAAATTCCAAAACTTCAGGTTTCTGAGCTGCATGTGGATGTTCAGGACCAGCATATACGTTCAATTTGCGATAAATTTGAGCGCCTAGCTTGTTCTTAGGAAGCATCCCGCGAACTGCCATTTCCACAACGCGTTCTGGATGTTTTTCCAACATGTTACCAAGAGTAACGAAACGGGAACCACCTGGGTAACCAGAATGGCGGAAATATGTTTTCTGAGTTAATTTTTTACCTGTGAAACGAACTTTCTCAGCGTTGATTACGATAACGTGGTCACCAGTGTCAACGTGTGGTGTGAAAGTCGGTTTATTTTTGCCCCGAAGAACTTTAGCTACTTCGGCAGCAAGGCGTCCTAAAGTTTTACCTTCAGCGTCAACAACATACCATTTCCGTTCAACAGTGTTCGGATTGGCCATATATGTAGTTTTCATGCTGCTAATTCCTCCTCATAACGACTACTTTACCAAAAAGCATCCTGCTCTCTTTCCGGGGCTAATGGAATAAGATACAAATGCTTACCGAAATATTATACGTGATTTAACTATAGACTGTCAACCACTATTTCGCATATTTTAAGTATAATCACATATGTTTCTAACCTAGCTAATGATCAAATCAATTACTATAATAAAATATTAGCCCAAAACATATAGAAAATTGGGCTACTATAGGTAAATTCTATTCTTCACCTATAATACGCACTTCTGTTTCTAGCTTAACGCCATGCGCTTCTGCTACACGAGATTGCACATTGTGAATCAAATCCAACACATCTTTAGCCGAGGCTCTCCCCTTATTAATGACAAAGCCTGCATGCTTTTGCGAAACTTCTGCATCGCCGACAGCCAAACCTTTTAAACCAGTCTGTTCAATCAAGGTACCCGCAAAATAGCCTGGTGGTCGCTTAAAAGTAGAACCAGCACTAGCATATTCTAAAGGTTGTTTGCTTTCACGGCGTTGTGTTAAATCTTCCATCATAGCTAAAATGGCATCTTTATCGCCTGCTTTTAATGCAATATCCACTTCACCTATAATTTCATGGCTTTCATGAAAACGGCTATGACGATAGGCAAACGCTAGTTCCTCAGCCGTATATTCAGTAACATGGCCTGTCATATCAACAGCACGCACTTTAGTCACCACTTGACACATTTCACCGCCATAAGCGCCTGCATTCATGAATACAGCGCCACCCAAAGTGCCTGGAATGCCAATGGCAAATTCTAAACCGGTCAACCCTGCTGCATAAGCAAACTGCGAAGCATCTTTTAACATATAGCCAGCACTAACAGTTAATGTACTATCAATTGCTACCATAGTTTCCTTCATATCGCTAAGCGATAATACTACGCCACGAATACCACCATCTAAAACAAGCACATTAGAGCCACTTCCTAAAATAGTTAATGGCACATCAGCCCGATAAATCGCCGCTAACACTTGACTTAACTGACTCATAGTTTGAGGCATAACAAAGATATCAGCAGGGCCACCAATTTTAAAGGTTGTATGCTCACACAATGGTTCTCCACAGCGCACAGCCGTTGCCGGTACAATATGTTGCAAATCTGTGTAAAGCGCTTGTAGATTATTGTTTAGCTTTTTCAAGAATTTTCATTCCTTCTGTAATAGGTTCACTAATGATACGATAAATGTCATTGGATACTTGTGTCCAACGCACATGAGCTTGTAAATAAGCTTGTGCCCCAGAATTTGCTTGAATCATAGGCATTAATTCTTCTAATTTTTTACCAATTTCTTCGGCTTCTGGTGCTTCTGCCATTTTAGCATATTCCCACTGCATTTGTTGCATCAAGAACTGTTCAATTAAACCCTTAGCAGTAGCGTCACTTTCTACCGCAGCTTGCGCCTCCATTAAGGCTTTGTACTCTTCGCTTTCACGCATCGATTTCTGTAATTCATACGCTTTGTCATAATTCATAATGTTAATTACCACCTTTCATTGTTAAATGGCCTAAATTTTTTAAATCAGGAAAATTCAATTGCCGCATTGCTTCATACGCAATGATAGCCACTGAATTGGATAAGTTTAAGGATCGAGCCTTTTCAATCATAGGTATGCGAATCGTCTGTTCATAATTAGCAGCTAACAACTCTTCTGGTAGGCCTTTAGTTTCTTTACCAAACACTAACATATCGCCAATTTCATACTGAACTTCTGCATATGTATGTTTCGCTTTAGTCGTAGCGTAAAAATAACGACGATCAGGATATTTCTCATATACTTCTTGTAAATTTTCATGGATTTGTACATCCACTAGATGCCAATAATCAAGACCTGCTCGTTTTAAATATTTATCTTCTAATTTGAAACCCAAGGGTTTTACTAAATGAAGCGTCATATGATTAGCCGCACATAGTCTAGCAATATTTCCTGTATTACCAGGAATTTCTGGTTCTACTAATACAATTTCCATACATCATCCTTCTTTTGTACTAATTAGTCTAACATCTTATTTTAACCAATTATAGTAAACCCTTCAAGTCTTTTCTCAATACCGCTATGCCATTTTTACAAGGACTTGCACAAAGCTTGTTTATCATTTTTAAAATGACCACTTTTACCACCAGATTTTTCTACCAAATATACAGGTCCCATGACCATACTTTTATCAATGGCCTTGCACATATCATATACTGTTAAAAGGCCTACTTGGACCGCTGTCAGCGCTTCCATTTCTACCCCAGTCTGCCCTGTAGTCTTAACCGTAGCTTCAATACGCACTGCTTGCTTGGCCTCATCTAGTTCACACAAGACTGCTACCTTACTTAAACTTAAAGGGTGGCATAATGGAATAAGGCTAGCCGTTTGCTTTGCCCCCATAATAGCCGCCAATTGTGCTACAGCCAGTACATCGCCTTTTTTCATAGTACCAGCTGCTATGCGACTATAAATTTCTTCATTCACAGTAATAAATCCCTCTGCCACAGCAACCCGAGTTGTAACCGCTTTATCACTTACATCTACCATGCGAGCATTACCAGCTTCATCAAAATGTGTTAATTCCATAATTGACCTCTTTATTGTATTTTAAGTTAATATAGATTATTTTTGTTTACTAACCATCCAATTTCATATAATTCAATCTCATTCTATGGTATCATGTAATATATAAGTAGTCTAATATTTTAATCACAAGGAGGCGTCTCTTATGGCAGTATCATTAACCTACTATGGTCATTCTACATTTTTACTAAGCAATGGTGAAGTTTCTATTGTTTGCGATCCTTTTTTTAATGGAAATACTTGGGAGATTGCTAAACCTGAAGATATTAAATGTCAATATATTTTTGTTAGTCATGGCCACGGCGACCACTATGGCGATGCTGATGTAATCGGCAAAGCTAACGATGCACTACTCATCTCTACAGCAGAAGTAGCTCACAAAGCAGAAGAAGCAGGTCTAAAAGCGCATGCTATGCATTTAGGCGGCAAATTTGACTTTGAATTCGGTTCGGTACGCCTCACACCCGCCTTCCACGGCGCAGGTATTCCTGGCGGTCATGCAGCCGGTGTTATCTTCAACTTTTACGGCAAAACTATTTACTTCGCTGGCGATACAGCCTTCTTTAGTGATATGCAATACTTAAATCGCTTTGGTGACATTGATTATGCCCTTTTACCAATTGGCGACAATTTCACTATGGGTGTAGAAGATGCCTTATTAGCAGCCTCCTTAATTAAAGCCAAAGTAACTATTCCTATCCATTATAAAACCTGGCCAGTTATCGACAAAGACCCTCATGAGTATGTAAAACAGCTTGAAGCTAAGCATCAACAAAAAGGTCTAGTTGTTGACCCAGGCACAACGATTACCCTATAACCCATAACCAAAAAGGAGCTATTTCAGAATGCACACTGCATCAAGAAATAGCTCCTTTTTAGTATTTCGCCTATTTTAATTCATACATAACATTACACAACTTACTACTTACATTTATGTACTCATTACTAATCCGCCGATAAGCATACAGTTATGATATACCTATCCTTTACTGTTCTGTTATTTACGGTTCCTTACTTCTTTTGTTTTTCGACTACGGGCTCGTATTTTTCAAAAAACATGGCCAACTGTTTACGCAATTGCTGTCGTTGTGAAGGCTTCAAGGCATAGTGTTTACCATTAAAGGCCACTTCCTTGTTCTTGATAACAGCCCATAAGTCGTAGACTGGAGGCAAACTAGGTTTAACCTCAGCCAATTCATCTAAGGACACACCATAATATACGGCTAATTGCTTTAACGTTTCTAAATCAGGCTCACGATAGCCAGTCTCATAATTAGACAACGCAGCATTACTAATACCCACGCTACTAGCTACTTCTAACTGACTTTTGCCAGTCCTCATACGAACTCGTTTAAGATTTTTATATAACGCCATACTATCACGCCCCGCTTCATTGGCCTATCATATACTACTCAAAATAGACAAATTCTATCTCTATTATACACCTATTTTTCAAAAAGCGTAAATATTTTGATTTAATACTTCACAAATCGCTGAATTTTAAACTAAATGAGCAAATGCTTTCTGTCCAATGTCTTTTCGATACTGACAGCCGTCAAAGCGAACAAGTTCGACACGACGATACGCGACATCAAGGGCTTCTCGTAAATCTGCCCCTAAGCCTACAATACCTAAAACACGGCCCCCAGCCGTTTCAAAATGAGTATCTACATACTTCGTACCTGAATGGAATACTAAAGTATTATCAGTAAAGCTTAAATCACCTGCAATGACATCACCAGAATGAGAGGTTTCAGGATACCCTTTAGAAGCAAGGATAACACAAGCAGCACTACCTTCCTGCCACTTAACCATATCAGCGGTCAAACAACCCTTAGCACAAGCCAACATAATCTCCCCTAAATCGCCTGCTAATAAAGGCAATACAACCTGCGTTTCAGGATCTCCAAAACGAGCGTTAAATTCGACTACTTTAGGTCCTGCTTCGGTAATCATTAAGCCTGCATATAAGCAGCCTACATACGGCATACCTTCTGCTTTCATCGCCCCTACCATAGGCACTAAAATTTTATCATACGCTTCTTTTAGAAGTGCTTCTGTCATAACTGGTGCCGGCGCATAGGTCCCCATACCACCGGTATTAGGGCCTTGATCACCATCAAAAATACGCTTATGGTCCTGAGAAGAAATCATAGGAACTACCGTTGTACCATCTACAAACGCCAATAAAGAGGCTTCTTCGCCAGCCATAAACTCTTCAATTACCACTGTATGACCAGCATCGCCAAAACGATTCGCAGACAGCATATCCTCTACAGCGGCCTTAGCTTCCTCTATAGTCATAGCGACAACCACACCTTTACCAGCCGCCAAACCATCAGCTTTAATCACAATAGGCGCCCCTGTTTCATCAATAAAAGCATTCGCTGCTTCTACATCAGAAAACACACCATAAGCCGCCGTAGGAATATGGTATTTTTTCATCAAATCTTTGGCAAATACTTTAGAACCTTCCAACTGAGCAGCAGCTTTAGATGGGCCAAATACAGCTATCCCCGCTGCTCGCACTGCATCAGCTAAGCCAGCCACTAATGGTGCTTCTGGGCCAATCACCACTAACTCAATATGTTCTTTTTGCAAAAACGCCACCACATCATCAAAATTTTGCCAATCTAAAGCCACACAAGTAGCAATATCAGCCATAGCTTTGCTACCAGGCAAGGCATATACTGTATCCACCGATGCACTTTGCGCCAATTTCCAAGCTAAAGTATGTTCACGACCACCCGATCCAATTACGCAAACTTTCATATATCCTCCTTGGGTCAATTAGTGTTTAAAATGACGTACATGCGTGAATACCATCGCAATACCTGCTTCATCAGCTTTAGCAATGGATTCTTCATCACGAATAGAACCGCCTGGTTGAATAATGGCTGTAATGCCATGTTCTGCCGCTGTCGCTACAGTGTCGCCAAATGGGAAGAATGCATCCGATGCTAACACAGCACCCTTAGCCTTATCACCAGCTTCTTCAAGCGCAATTTTAGCCGCCCCTACACGATTCATCTGACCAGCGCCAACACCTAATGTCTGATTATCTTTAGCAATCAAAATGGCATTAGATTTCACATGTTTAACTAATTTCCACGCAAAGCGTAAAGCGTCCCATTCAGCCTCAGTTGGCTGCACTTTCGTTACCACCGTGTAGGAAGTTTCATCTTCTTGCAAATCATCTTCAGTTTGCACTAATAAGCCACCCGATACTTTTTTAACCACAACTTGATCTGCCGCTGGTTTTTCTAATTCAATAAGACGTATATTTTTCTTAGCTGTTAAAATAGTCAATGCTTTGGCAGAGAATTTAGGTGCCATAATAACTTCTAAAAATAATTTACTCATTTCATTCGCAGTTGCTTCATCCACTTCACGATTAAGCGCTACAATCCCACCAAAAGCGGACACCGCATCAGCTTCATAGGCTTTTACATATGCGTCCGTTAACGTCGCCCCGGTAGCAGCACCACATGGATTTGTATGTTTAATGATACAAGCCGCTGGCTCTGTAAATTCCCATACCATATTCCAAGCGGCTTCCATATCCACAATGTTATTGTATGATAATTCTTTGCCGTGAAGCTGTTTCATAGCCCCCATACCAGTAGCTGCCCCAATTTCTTTATAAAATGCAGCTTTTTGATGTGGATTTTCACCGTAACGAAGGTCCGTTACTTTTTCATAAGCTTGTAAATATTCCGGTGGGAATGGTGTCTGTTCCAATTGTTCACTAAAATAATTAGCAATGGCTGTATCATACGCCGCTGTATGAGCAAAGGCCTCCTTCGCTAAGGCAAAGCGGAAGTCACGCCCTAAATCGCCATCAGCTTGTAAGCGAGCAATCACTTCATCATATCGTTCTGGATTAACTACAATGCCTACATATGCGTTATTTTTAGCGGCCGAACGAACCATAGTTGGACCACCAATGTCAATATTTTCAATCGCTTCGTCTAAGGCCACATTAGGTTTAGCAATAGTTTCACGGAATGGATACAAGTTAACCACTACTAAATCTAGAGGCTGAATACTATGATCTTCCATAGCCTTTACGTGCTCTGCATTATCACGAACTGCCAAAATACCGCCATGCACCATAGGATGTAAAGTCTTAACGCGACCATCCATCATTTCAGGGAATTTAGTTAATTCATCAACTTGATGAACTGTTACACCTGCTTCCGCTAATGTACGGAACGTTCCCCCTGTAGAATAAATCGTAACCCCTAATGAAGCCAATGATTTGGCAAATTCCACAATTCCTGTTTTATCGGATACACTAATAAGTGCATTTTTAATCATACAAATCCTCCTACAACTGACGCTGTTGCTTAAAAAGGCACAAAAGGACTGCCCAAAGGCTAGTCCTCTATGTGCACAATATGATTCTTAATCGTTAATTTGTCCTCACAAAAGAGGGCTAATGCTTTTTTATATGTTTTATGTTCTTCTGGCAATATGCGAGCTGCTAACGTATCCTCTGTATCCTCTGCATACACCGGCACTACAGTTTGCATAATAATAGGCCCTGAGTCCATGCCCGTATCTACAAAGTGAACCGTACAACCACTCACTTTAACCCCCGCAGCCACAGCCTGCCCTTGCGCATGAAGGCCCGGAAAAGACGGCAATAAGGCTGGATGAATATTTAATATCTTATATTCATACGGTTTAATAAACGTAGGGCCTAATAAACGCATATACCCCGCCAATACAATGGCGTCTGGTTTATAAAGTGCAATGGCAGCTAACATAGCCTCCTCAAAGGACTCTTTATTAGCATAATCTTTACGCTCAACCACTACAGCCGGAACACCCCACTCTGCAGCCCGTGCTAATACAGGAGCATCGTGATGGTCGCTTAACACAACCACCACTTGCGCCTTAATTTCACCTGCCTGAATCGCTTCATATAAAGCAGCTGCATTAGAACCACGCCCACTAGCAAAGATAGCAATTCGCTTAGTCAACGAATTCACGTCCTTCCATAATTACGCGTTCTTCTCCAGCAGCTTCAATGCGGCCAATTTCATAAACCGCTTCATTTACTTTAGCTAATTGTGCTTTTACAGCCCCCAAATCTTCTGGCGCTACTACTAAAATCATACCAATCCCCATATTAAAAGTACGGTACATTTCTTTAGTAGCCACCTGACCCCATTCTTGTAGTTTTTCAAAAACAGGTAATTTAGGCCATGCATCAGCATTTACGCGAGCTGTTGTACCTTCTGGCAAAATACGTGGAATATTGTCATAGAAACCACCACCAGTAACATGCACCATACCTTTTAACAGACCTTTGCGAGTTAGCGGTAATACTGCTTTTGGATATAAACGGGTAGGCGTTAATAATTCTTCACCTAAAGTTTTACCAAATTCTGGCACTTCATCAGTCAAGTTCATATTTTGTACGTCAAATACAATTTTACGCACTAATGAAAAACCGTTAGAATGAACGCCCGTAGATGGTAAACCTAATAAAATATCACCAGCTTTAATCGTATCACCAGTCAATAAACGAGGACGATCAACAATACCTACAGCAAAACCAGCTACATCATAATCGCCATCACCATAGAACCCAGCCATTTCAGCCGTTTCTCCACCTAGTAACGCACAACCTGATTCTTCACAAGCTTCTGCTACACCACGAACTATAGTTGCTACTTGTTCAGGCACTAATTTACCAACCGCAATATAGTCAAGGAAAAACAAAGGCGTTGCCCCTTGTACCAAAATATCATTTACACTCATGGCCACACAGTCCTGACCAATAGTATCATGTTTGTCCATCATAATGGCTAGACGCAATTTTGTACCTACCCCATCCGTACCGGATACAAGCATAGGCTCTTTCATATCAAAACCAGCTAAGGAGAACAAGCCGCCAAAGCCTCCAATATCACCGACTACACCAGATGTATACGTGCGTCTTACCGCTGCTTTCATTAAATCGACGGCTTTATTACCTGCATCAATATCAACACCAGCATCACGATATGTTACGCCACCTTTATTCGAGCACATATTTTCCTCCCTCGTCTTGGTCTTCAGGAACTGTTACGGCATAATCGCCATTAAAACATGCGAAGCAAAGTTCTGCTTCAGGTACACCGCTTACGGCACGACACAAGCCTTCACGGCTTAAATAATGAAGTTTATCCGCTTGGATATACTCTCTAATTTCATCGACTGTATGAGTTGCTGCAATTAACTCTTTGCGCACCGAAGTATCAATCCCATAATGGCACGGATATTCAATAGCTGGCGAGCTTACACACATATAAATTTCTTTAGCACCCGCCTCTTTAAGCATACGCACAATAATGCCACTCGTAGTACCGCGCACAATCGAATCATCGATTAAAACAATTCGTTTGCCCCGCACCACATCAGATACAGCATTAAGTTTCATGCGCACTGCCAATTCGCGTTGTGCTTGATCTGGTTTAATAAATGTACGACCCATGTAGCGGTTCTTAATTAAACCTTCTCCAAATGGAATACCAGATTCTCGCGCGTAACCCAAGGCAGCTGTTGTACCAGAGTCAGGAATAGACATAACTAAGTCAGCATCATATTTTGTTTCTCGTGCTAATTCGCGGCCCATATTTAACCGTGCCTGATAGACACTTTGACCGTCAATTTCACTATCAGAACGAGCAAAATAAATATATTCAAATACACAAAGGGCTTTATTGATTTTCGCTTCTGACTCTACAAATAAACGGCTTCGCACACCACTGTCATCAATAATAACCATTTCACCTGGATCAATATGGCGAACAAATTCAGCCTTAATAGCATCAAGTGCGCATGTTTCAGACGACAAAACATAGCCATGTTCTGTTTTACCTAAACAAAGTGGACGGAAACCATTAGCATCACGAACCCCAATCAATTTATCATTCGTGCTAATAACCAATGAAAAAGCGCCTTCAATACGACGTACAGCTTCCACAATTCGCTCTTCCGTATTTTCTGCTTTGGAGCGCGCAATCAAGTTAACAATAACTTCAGAGTCCATAGAGGTCTGAAAAATTGAGCCACTATCTTCTAACTCATGACGCAAATCTAACGCATTTGTCAAATTCCCATTATGGGCAACAGCCATATCGCCCCCTTGGTAATGAATTACCAAAGGCTGAATATTTTTAGGATTATTAGAGCCTGTCGTGGAATAACGCACATGACCTGATGTAATAAAACCACCTGGCACATCAGGTAACTGCTTTATCGCCTCTGTAATAAGGCCCATTCCTTTGGTTACTTCAATATTATTACCATCGCTAATAGCAATACCGGCGCTTTCTTGGCCGCGATGCTGTAAAGCAAATAACCCCCAATAAGTAAAATTTCCTACATTTAAATGGCGATCATAAATACCAAATACGCCACACTCTTCATGCCACTTGTCAAATACAGAGTCGTAATGCATGTTTATCTCCTATTACGCACGTTCGCCAGTTAGGCGGAATAACATTTCTTTGTAGGCATCTTCTACATTGCCAAGGTCACGACGGAAACGGTCTTTGTCAAGTTTTTCATTTGTTTCGCTGTCCCAGAAACGGCAAGTATCTGGAGAAATTTCATCACCTAATAATACTTCCCCATTGTGAAGACCAAACTCTAATTTGAAGTCAACTAAAGTTACTTTCTTTTCAGCTAAGAATTTTTTAAGAACTTCGTTAACTTGCATTGCATATTTACGAACAAGAGCTACCTGTTCTTCTGTAGCCCAGCCTAACGCTAAAATCTGATCTTCGTTGATGAATGGATCTCCTAAATCATCATTTTTGTAGCAGAATTCTAGGATAGGACGTTTGCAAGGAGTGCCTTCTTCAATACCTAAGCGTTTAGACAAAGAACCAGCAATAATATTACGCACAATAACTTCTAGTGGTAAAATTTCTAATTTTTTAACTAATTGATCACGATCATTAAGACGTTTAATAAAATGATTTGGCACACCTTCTTTAGCCAATAATTCAAAAAAGAAGGAGGAAATTTTATTATTTAAAACCCCTTTATCATGGATTGTCCCTTTTTTCTCACCATTAAAAGCAGTAGCGTCATCTTTATAATGAACTAAATATTCGTTTGCATTTTCTGTTTCAAATACTTGTTTCGCTTTACCTTCATATAACATATTCATAGTGTGGCCTCCTATTCGTATACACCCTATTTAAACAATTGCACATAAATTATTGATTCAATTTTATTTGTTTAATTCAGCTTGTAATTTTTCATTCTTTGCAATAACAGTTTTTGCCATATCATCACGATAAGCTTGATATTGTGCTTTTAAAGTAGCATCATGAGCCGCCCCAATTTGCACAGCAAACAAAGCCGCATTCTTGGCCCCATCAACAGCCATAGTTGCTACCGGCATCCCAGATGGCATTTGCACAATAGCTAACAATGCATCAATCCCTTTTAACGCTGTTGCATTCAAAGGTACTCCAATAACAGGCAATACAGTAAAACTAGCAATAACCCCTGGTAAATGAGCCGCAGCCCCAGCACCAGCAACGAAAGCAATCGCGCCTTCAGCCTCTAAACGGGTTACAAATTTTTTCACTTCTTCTGGCGTACGATGGGCCGACGCAATAACCATCTCATAGTCAATGCCAAACTCCTTCAATACGTCTGCGGCTTTTTTCATAACTCCTAAGTCAGAGTCACTACCCATTACGATGCCAACTTTCATGTGAGTCCCTCCTAAATTAACTGACAAAATTGCCTTATATAACGATAATAATTACTACCTAAATTCTAACAAACAGCAACTTATTAGTCAATATAATATTCGAATATTCATTTATTTATTTTTATTAATGTTCGCTATATTCCGAACATTAATAAAAAGGCTCCCCAAATACATAGGGAGCCTTTTGTTACGATTCATGATGCTCATGAGCATGCGCAAGAAAGGAATCTGGCAATTGCGAAATCCCCATAGCTTCTTTAAGCGCTGGTACAGCACTTGGCATATATTGCACGATTTGATTCATCAATACATACAACAATTGTGGTTCAAATGCAGAATTCGAACACATATATACACAGTCTAAATATAAGCTATTATCGTCATGCTCTACATAATATTTGAAGTTTTTATAAATACTGTTTTCACGATTAATAAAGTCCACAATGGCTTGATAGTTTTCCGATGTCACTACATTGCCACCTACCACTACACGAACAACGCTATAAATCGTAGCATCGAGCAACACAAAGATAGGCATATCGCCAATCTCGGTTTGAATATAAGAGCGATATACAACCGTACTTTCTTCGTCTTGAATCTCACGCTTATCAAAGCAAGTTATGTTTTCCTCAACTAAGAACGTTTCAAAAACACCGCTTTTTTCATTCTTAGGTTTTGCCATGCTACACCTCTTCTGCCGTAGGGACACCTATTAAGTAATAGTAAATAACATTACATACTATACGCAGCTAATGATTAGTTTACTTTTTCTTTCTTTTCTTTTTTACCTTTTTCTTTAGTTGCTGGTTCTTCAGCCCCTAATACTTTGCCAAGAATGCTTGGATAGTATTCTTTAATATGTGGCTCTAATACTTCTAATAAAAGACCAACTAATAAATTTGGATCGAATGTTTCTTTAGAAGCTGGCAAGCTAATATCCATGTATACTACATTATCTTCTTCACCTAAGTAGTATTTGAAAATTTTAAATTTACCATTTAATTCGTTAAGATATTCTACTACTTCAGCTTGCTTTTCTGCTGGCACGGCACCAGTAGTTACTACCAAACGAACTAAGTTGAATACAGTATCATCTAACACAACAAACAATGGCAACTGCTGAGCAGCTACATCAAAGTAACCACGATATACTACAGAATTAACATCATCTTGATGTTCTTCTTTTGTGAACCAGTTTGTTACTTCACGGTCTTTTAGAAATTGATCGAACTGTTCTGCTTTAGTGTTCATTGTCACATCTCCCTTTTACTTATAATTATAAATACATTAAATTATTAATCTCTCAAAATGTAAAATTACATTCAAAATATAAAATCACATTTCAATCTATTAGTCATCAATGAAAACGCAATGGTCATCTTCGAATTTTGCAATGCGCACGAGCGATTGTACATCGTAACCAGCGCGTTCTAAACGCTCACGACCAGGCTGGAAAGATTTTTCAATCACAATGGCAATACCTTCTACTGAATCGCCTGCGCTTTCCACTAATTTTACAAGCCCCATAGCCGCTTCACCACTTGCTAAGAAATCATCAATAATAAGGACTTTTTCGCCTTGTGGTAAGAACTTTTTAGAAATAGTTACATCATAGTTTTCTTCCTTAGTATAGGAATATACTACCGAATGATATACATCATCAGTCATAAGAATAGACTTTTTCTTGCGCGCAAACACAAGTGGCACATCCATTTCAATAGCCACTTGCAATGCTACTGCGATACCAGAAGCCTCAATGGTCACAATACGTTGAATGCCCTTATCTTTAAAACGCGCCGCAATTTCCTTACCAATAGCGACAAACAATTTAGGATCAATTTGATGATTTAAAAAGCTGTCCACTTTTAAGACGCGATTGTTTAAAACAATGCCTTCCTCCATAATGCGTTCTTTTAACAATTCCATACGAGAGTCTCCTTGTTGCGTTTCTGTTACTTACACTTACATATATTAATAAGTATTAATACTATACTGATTATATTACAATATCACTTCTTTAAGAGAAGGTCAATAAATTTCGCTGCGCCTTGAGATATAGGCAATAAACGAGACCGCACTAAAGCAATTTTACGTGGCGGCACTACAATATCTGTTTTTATCTCAACTACACGGCCTTCTTTTAACTTTTGTTTTACCAAAATATCTGGCACTAACGATATGCCCATGTTGATTTCAACTAAGTCCATAAGAACATCAAGACTACCTAACTCAAAAGAAGGTTTCTTACAAGCATTGCCTGTCAATTTATCAAAGAATTCACGACTAGCAGCACCTTGTGTTAACAACAATAAAGGCTCTTGCAATAAACGACTTAAGTCAATAGTGCCCATCCCTTTATAAAAAGGACCGCCTACAAACACATCTTGCATAGTCTGTAATTCGATAACTTCTAATTGTGGATTCGCTTCTAATCCGTCATAGGCATTAACAATCGCCATTTGCGCTTCTCGATTCTCTACCATCTGTACACAAAGTGGTGATGGACGATTAGTAATCTGTAAGCCTGTTCCTTGCTCTTGTTCTTGCCATTTTTTAAAATAAGGCAATAAGAAATGACGACATAATGTATCTGTAGCTGCTAATTTTACACTTTCTTGTTCATGTGTAAGACGATCTTGTAGCTGTGTCACCCCATTGTCCAAAATAGAAAATGCTTTAGCCACTGTATCGAAAAGTTCTTTCCCTTCTGGTGTAAACGAAACAGATTTAGTTGTACGTTCAAAAAGTACAATGTCTAATTCTTTTTCTAGCTGCTTAATACTTTGGCTAATAGCAGATTGAGAAACCCCTATCTCTTTAGCTGCTTTAGAAAAGGACAAATGCAAGCCTACCCCTAAAAAGGTACGATACAAATCTGTGGAAATGCTCATATAATCTCTTTAACTCCTTTACAACAACTACCACTCAATACCCCATAAATACTGCCAACACTTAGCAACCTATACCACTTATTTATTAATTAGTAAAACTAATTACAACAAAGAAATTATTAACCTCCTCTAATTAAGTTTTTCTTTACTAATAAGTCTAAACCGTATATACTAGAATTGTCAATATAGGTATATTATATCTATATTTCATAATCAACACAATAGCTAGTGTATTCATTGACAACTAACAAGAGGAGGCTTATTATGTCAATTCATCGCATTTTCGTCCGTAAACGTGAAAACTTTGCGCACGAAGCTACATCTATGTGTCACACCATTCGTACAGAACTGGGCATTCCCGTTAATTCTGTGACTATTTACGAACGCTATGACATTGAAGGGGTATCAGCTGACGACTTAGCCAATGCTAAGCAACTCATCTTCTCTGAGCCACCGGTGGATGAACTATTTGACACCCTCCCCAAAACAGAACAGACTCATATCATCGCCACAGAATACGTACCTGGCCAATATGATCAACGAGCTGATTCAGCTGAACAATGTTTAGCTATGCTAACGCTTAAATCAGGTGCTACGGTGCGCACAGCCCGTGTATTTGCCTTAGAAGGCGATTTAAGTGCTAAAGACATAACTCGTATAAAACAATATTATATCAATCCTGTAGACTCAAGAGAAGCCTCTCTTGAATTACCTACTTCATTACAACTGGATGTGCAGCCAGCCGAACCAGTGGCAAGCTTAGAAGGCTTCATCACGGCCAGCCCTGAAGAATTACAAAATTGGCGTAAAGAGTTAGGCCTTGCCATGAGTGCCGCAGACATCGAACTCATTCAAGATTATTTTGCAAATACGGAAAAACGCAATCCTACCATTACTGAAATTCGCGTATTAGACACCTATTGGTCTGATCATTGCCGTCATACGACCTTTATGACAGAGCTAACTGATATTACTATCGACAATTCACCAGAAACAGTGCCTATTCAAGCCGCCTTTGCTAATTATATGTCAGGCCGTCGCCATCTCTATGCGAGCCGCGAAAAAGCCCGTACATTAATGGATATGGCTACCTTGGCAGTTAAAGAGTTACGCGATCAAGGAGGCTTACAAGAAATTGATGAATCTGATGAAATCAATGCTTGTACTATCGTAGTACCTGTTGAGGTAAATGGCAAAACTGAAGAATGGCTATTACTCTTCAAAAATGAAACCCATAACCATCCTACAGAAATTGAACCTTATGGCGGTGCCGCTACCTGTTTAGGAGGCTGTATTCGCGATCCATTAAGTGGCCGTGCTTATGTATACCAAGCAATGCGTGTAACTGGCTCTGGTAATCCTCTAACGCCACTTAGTGAAACGTTGGAAGGAAAATTACCACAATCACAAATAACTACAGGGGCCGCTCGTGGCTATAGCTCCTATGGTAATCAAATCGGCCTAGCTACTGGTGAAGTTCGCGAATACTACCATCCTGGCTATGTAGCTAAACGCATGGAAATTGGTGCTGTAGTTGGCGCTGCCCCACGCAGCAATGTACGCCGTGAAACGCCTATGCCAGGCGATATTGTCGTACTATTAGGTGGTAAAACAGGCCGTGATGGCTGTGGTGGTGCTACAGGTTCTTCCAAAGAGCATGACCTATCTTCCCTCACTACTTGTGGCGCAGAAGTACAAAAAGGTAATCCTCTAACAGAACGCAAAATTCAACGTCTATTCCGTCGTCCAGAAGTAACTACACTCATCAAACGTTGTAATGACTTTGGTGCTGGTGGCGTATCGGTAGCTATTGGTGAGTTAACCGATGGCCTGCTTATCAATTTAGATAAAGTGCCTAAAAAATATGAAGGTCTCGATGGCACTGAACTGGCAATTTCTGAATCCCAAGAACGAATGGCTTGCGTTATTGCAGCCAATGATTGGGATGCTTTCCGCCAATATTGTGATGAAGAAAACTTAGAAGCTACTATCGTTGCCGATGTTACCGATTCCAACCGCTTAACCATGACTTGGCAAGGCGTTAATATCGTAGATATTTCCCGTGATTTCTTAAACACCAACGGTGCTAAACAAAGTCAAGCCGCCCATGTAGTAGCTCCTGTAGGCACCTTCTACGAAGAGCCTTCTGTTGAGGATATTAAAGAACATTGGCTTGCTACTATGAAAGACTTAGCCGTTACTTCACAGCAAGGTCTTGGCGAACGTTTCGACAGCACTATTGGCGCCGGCACAGTGCTCATGCCATTTAGTGGTTTATATCAGAAAACCCCAGTGCAAGGGATGGCGGCCAAATTGCCTGTATTACACGGCGAAACCACAACTGCCAGCCTTATGACCCATGGTTTTGATCCTTATATTTCAGAATGGAGCCCATTCCATGGCGCACAACAAGCAATTTTACTCTCCGTAGCTAAGATTGTAGCCCTTGGTGGCAAACGCAGCTCCATTTATTTAACCTTACAAGAGTATTTTGAACGCTTAAATCAAGATAAAAATACGTGGGGTAAACCTGTAGCTGCCTTACTTGGCGCCTATGATGCACAAAAACAACTCGGCATTGGTGCGATTGGTGGTAAAGATTCTATGTCCGGTACCTTTATGAACTTAACAGTGCCACCAACACTTGTTTCCTTCGCTGTAACTACTGCTAATGTGGATGATATTATTACGCCACATCTTAAAGAAGCAGGCCATGTCCTACTCCATGTCAATGCACCGCGCAAAGAGGATGCAACGCCTGATTGGGACATCTTTAAATCACAAGCCGACCGCATCACACAACAAGCTAAAGCCGGTCATGTGGCAGCCGCTTATGTCGTAGAGGCTGGTGGAATTGCTGCGGCTATTACCAAAATGGCCTTAGGCAGTCGTTTAGGTATTGAACTAATCGGTGATGTTGAACCTATGTTATTTGCCCCTTACAGTGGCTCTTGGATTATTGAAACGGATGAAGCAACTGCCAATGAATGGGCTAAACACACTCATGTAACACTACTAGGTACCATTACAGAAGAGCCTCAAATTACAATTGATAATTATGAAATTGACTTAGATGAATTAGAAGAAGCCTATGAAAGTACATTAGCACCTATCTTCCCTCTAACCGCCAAATCCGGCCAAGGGGAAGCCGTAGCCTATATTCATAATCAACACGCTAAACCACGACAAAGTCCAAGCATCGCCAAACCACGAATTGTTATTCCTGTATTCCCTGGCACAAACTGTGAATACGATTCAGCTCGTGCCTTTGAAAATGCTGGTGGGGTCGCTGATATTGTCATCATCCGCAATCGCACAGTGGCTGAGTTAGAAGAATCTATTCAAGTAATGAAACAAAAATTGGATGAAGCTCAAATCCTATTCTTCCCTGGTGGTTTCAGCGCTGGTGATGAACCTGATGGCTCAGGTAAATTCATGGCTACCTTATTCCGCAATCCATATTTAAGTGAGTCCTTACACAACTTATTACACAATCGTGATGGCTTAGCCCTTGGTATTTGTAATGGTTTCCAAGCACTCATAAAATTAGGTCTTCTACCATATGGTGATATTGCCCCTATGACAGAAGATAGTCCTACACTAACCTATAATACGATTGGTCGTCACTTATCGAGCATGGTTCGTACTAAAGTTATTTCTACTAAATCACCATGGATGAGTTTAACTAAAGCTGGAGAAATTTATACTGTACCAATTTCTCATGGTGAAGGTCGTTTCATTGCCTCCCCAGCCCAAGTGGTAGAATTCAACCGTAGTGGCCAAATTGCTACGCAATATGTAGATTTAGAAGGGATTGCGTCTTACGATGCTCGTTTTAACCCTAATCAGTCTGTAGCTGCTATTGAAGGTCTATTCAGTCCTGATGGTCGCGTTTTTGGTAAAATGGGGCACATTGAACGTACAGGCTATGGTATTGCGAAAAACATTCCTGGCAAACAAGGTATGCCAGTCTTTGCCTCTGGTGTTGCTTACTTCAAAGACTAATTAATCTAAAAACACTACGAACTTTCAAATACGATATATCACTAAAATATCTCAAAGATTGCACGTATTATTTCAAAAAATGCATACTTAAAGAAAAAAACGGCATGACAAATGTCGTTTTTTTCATATCTATAGGTTGCGTATCTATATGATTACTAGTATCATAATAATTGGTGAATAAGTTTAGAGACATAACCAGCTCTTGTTATTCTTAAGTTGAAAGGATGTAAGGTCATGCATTGCGCACAAAAATTAACAGATAATATTTATTGGATTGGTAGCAATGATTGGGATACAGAACGTTTTGAAAACCTCTTCCCAATTCCTATGGGTGTTAGTTATAATTCCTATTTTATTGATGATGAAAAAACTTGTATTGTAGACTCTGTTGACGATAGCATTCGCCAAGAGTTTTTTGATAATGTGGAGCATTTGCTCAATGGCCGTGAATTAGACTTTGTTGTGGTTAACCACATGGAGCCAGACCATTGCTCAACCTTAATCGAATTAATCGATCGTTACCCTAATGTAAAAATCGTTGGTAATCGCACCACTTTCCGCTTATTTGAACAATTTTATGGTCGCCCTTGCCCAGATAACTACTATGAAGTTAAAGAAGGCGATACGATTGAATTAGGTAAACATACCCTTCATTCATATACTATGCCTATGGTTCACTGGCCAGAAGTAACTTGTACCTTTGAAGCCACTAATGGGATTTTATTCTCTGCTGATGCCTTTGGTACCTTCGGTACTATCAATGGTAATATCTTTGCTGACCAGCTCGACTTTGAACGAGTTTATGAAGATGAAGCGCGCCGTTACTACACCAACATCGTTGGCAAATATGGCGTTCAAGTGCAGAATGCAATAAAAAAAGCCCTTCCGTTAGGCATTAAAATGATTGCGCCCCTACACGGCCCAATCTGGCGTACCCCTGAAAGCATTAAATATATGATTGAAAAATACATGCACTGGAGCACCTATTCTGCTGAAAAGAAAGGCGTAGTCATTGCCTTTGGTTCCATGTATGGTAATACAGCTGAAATGGCGCAACAATTAGCTAAATTATTGTCATTGCGTGGTATTACAGATATTAAAATCTATGACGTATCTAAAACTAATCCATCCTATATTATTGCGGATGCTTGGAAATATAGTCACCTCGTATGCATGGCGCCAACCTATAACTTAGCCTTGTATCTTACAATGGAAAACTTATTATATGAATTGAAAGCACTCAACTTCCACAATCATAAAGTATCCATCGTAGGCAATCACTCTTGGGCCTCTGCAGCGATGAAGCGAATGGTAGAATATTTCACTAATGAATTTAAAGATATGGAAATCGTAGGTACACCACTTGATATTCGCGGTGCCCTACATCCACAACAATTACCTTTATTTGAAAAATTAGCTGACGATATTGTAGCGTCCATTGAAGCTACAGAAATTCAAACCTTCAGCTTATAATCTGATTTACTTATAAAACTTTTGTTTACTATAAAATATACTGTGTATTTTATATAATACTGTATATAAAATATCCAAGACTATGCAAAAAAGCCTTACCAGTTATTATAAAAACTACTGGTAAGGCTTTTCTTACATATAAAACTATTATATTTTATATGTATTTTATTTTCATAAGATTATATTAAAGCACTATATTAAAGCTTTTTAACAAATTCAGATTTTAAAGCCATCGCTCCAAAACCATCAATCTTACAATCAATATTATGATCACCGTCTACAAGGCGTATATTCTTTACTCGCGTCCCCTGTTTTAGCACAGAAGCACCTTTTACTTTTAAATCTTTAATAATAGTCACGGAATCGCCATCTTGTAGCACATTGCCATTTGCATCACGCACAACAAAAGCGGTAGCATCCTCATCACTATCAGCTGCCGTCCATTCATGAGCACACATAGGGCACACATACATGTGACCATCTTCATACGTATATGCTTCACTACATTTTGGACAATTAGGTAACGTTGCCATTCAAATCCTCCTTTTAAAAACGATTATTTTAATATATATCCTTTATTTTACCAAAAATTCTACATATTTTAAAACGAAAAAACAGTTTTTATTCTATTTTAGCCTAATTTAACTCTATTTGTGTTTTGCCAGTAGGCAAGTACTAATAATTAGTATATACTAAATTAAGAATTAAACTATCTATTAAATTAAAGAAATCTGGTGTATACTAAAGAAATGCACATTAAACATTAGGGAGGTTTCCATGAATAATATCGTAGTTATCGGAAGCTGTAACATAGATATAACCGTTTTGGCCTCAAAACGTCCCGCTGCGGGCGAAACAATTTTAGGGACAGGCTTAAACATTTCACCAGGCGGCAAAGGAGCCAATCAAGCTGTAGCTGCAGCTAAACTCGGTGCGAATGTCACTATGGTTGGCTGTGTCGGCAATGATGCATACGGCCAAATGATTAAGGATAACTTACAGCGTTATAAGATTAATACCGACTATTTAATAACTCTAGATAATGAAAATAGCGGTACAGCTCATATTACATTAGCAGAAGGTGACAATAGTATTATTGTACTCTCCGGTGCCAATGCTCAGGTTTCCAAAAAAGTCGTCGACACTGCGTGGGACGCTATAAAAAAAGCTGATTTAGTAATGATTCAAAATGAAATCCCTTTACCTACAATCGGCTATATTACCGAAAAATGCGCTAAAAACGGGATTAAGGTACTTCTCAATCCAGCCCCAGCGGCTGATTTAGAAGCACAGTGGCTAACTGATGCCACTTACATTACACCAAATGAACACGAATTAGCTTCCCTTTATCCCGCGAACAATACAGAGGACGTAATCCTTGCAAATGAAGGAAAAATCATCGTTACCCTTGGCAGTGAAGGCGTTGCCTATGCCCAAGATGGTGAACTTCGTCGTATGCGAAGTTTCAAAGTAACACCAGTAGATACTACTGGTGCTGGCGATACCTTTAATGGTGCCTTTGCTACCGCTATTGTCAACAATAAAACGATTGAAGAAGCAGTTCATTATGGCAATGCTGCGGCCGCCCTCTCTATTCTTAAATTAGGTGCCCAAGAAGGCATGCCTACAGCTGATGAAGTAGCAGCCTTTATGGCTGAAAGGGGCTAATATGCAAAAAGGTGGTATTTTAAATAGTCACATTGCCAAAGTATTGGCTGATCTTGGTCATACCGATACCATTTGTATTGGTGATTGCGGTCTCCCTATTCCAGAGGGCGTTCAAAAAATCGACTTAGCCCTTGCCTTTGGTACACCTAGTTTTGAACAAGTTGTGCGACTATTAAAGGAGCATATGCAAGCAGAAGCTATTCATGTGGCAGAGCCAATTAAAACACAAAATCCTAAAAATTATGCAGTCCTTCAAGAATTATACCCTGAAGACCGCTATACTTGGAAACTAACCAGTCATGAAGACTTTAAAATAGCAACGAAACAATGTAAATGCATTATTCGCACTGGTGAAACTACACCTTATGCCAATGTAATTTTACAAGCCGATTGTATCTTTAACGAAGAAAAATAAGTATCCCTACAAACAATACGGCTAACCAAGATGTATTGTATGTAGAAAACCAATTCAGCAGGAGATTATAATGGAAATTAAAATGACCGGCATTGCCAAAGCGTTCGGTACTAACCAAGTGCTTAAAGACGTTAACATTACCTTAAAAGCCGGCGAAGTTCATGCCCTCATGGGTGAAAATGGGGCTGGTAAATCCACCCTGATGAACATACTCACAGGCCTTCATAAAGCCGATGCAGGGACAATCACAATAGATGGTGTAAATACTACCTATACGAGTCCTCGTGAAGCCGAAAAACATGGCATTGCCTTTATCCATCAAGAACTTAACATTTGGCCTAATTTAAGCTTATTAGAAAATCTATATTTAATGCAGCCTAAAACAAATGGTCTGGGCATGCTTAATAAACAAGCCATGCTCCAAGAAGCCAAAGCTAAATGCGAAGAAATGAAAATTGAATTGCCCCTTACCAAAGAAGCAGGCCTTTGTTCAGTAGGTCAACAGCAAATGGCTGAAATTTTACGAGTATTAATGCTGAATGCTAAGGTTGTTATCATGGACGAACCTTCAGCAGCCTTAACAGAGCGTGAAACAGCTACCCTCTTCCGTATGATGCGTCAATTAAAAGAACAGGGTGTTGCTATTGTCTACATTTCTCACCGCATGGAAGAAGTATTTAGTGAATGTGATGTAATTACCGTTATGCGTGATGGACACACCATTAGTACAAAGGCGGTTACCGATACGAATGTAGATGAAGTGGTTCGCGACATGGTAGGTCGCTCCATTGATGAATTCTATCCTGACCGCAGCACTATGCCAGAGGAAGTCATCCTTACCGTCAATGGCCTACAGCCTAAAGATTTTAGCCACACGATTTCCTTCGATTTACATAAAGGCGAAATTCTAGGTGTAGCTGGTCTCATGGGAGCTGGCCGTACAGAAATCATGCGGGCTATTTTTGGTATTGACTCCTACGATGGTGGCGAAATTATCTTGAATGGCAAACCCCTTCATTTTAAAAAGCCAGAAGATGCTATTAAAGCAGGGATTGCCTTTATTACAGAAGACCGCAAAGGGGAAGGTTTGATTTTAGATTTTTCCATTGGTTCAAATATTACCTTGCCAAATCTAAAACAAGTCTGCCCTACGCATGTATTAAACAAGAGTAAACTCTTTGAGTTTGCGGATACCTTATCAAAAAAATTAGGCGTTAAAACACAATCGGTTCATTTACCAGCCTCTTCCCTTTCTGGTGGGAATCAGCAAAAAGTCGTTATTGCCAAATGGATTGGCCTAGCACCATCGATTATCATCATGGATGAACCAACTCGTGGTATCGACATTGGGGCCAAACGCGACATTTATGACTTAATGAATGAATTAACTAGCCAAGGGGTCTCCATCATTATGGTGTCCTCAGAGCTACCAGAAGTATTAGGTATGAGCGATCGGGTCATGGTTATTCACGAAGGCGCTGTAGCGGGCATTTTAGACCGCACTAACGCTACCCCAGAATCTATCATGAACCTAGCTACAGGAGGACAATAATGAATCGAACTATGACAGACACTATTAAGAAATTAGGCCCCCTCATTGGCCTAATTGCCTTATTTATTATTATCGCTAGTCTTAATGACAGCTTTTTAGATTTTTCTAATTTACGTAACTTATTGCGTCAAGTCTCAATCAATGCCATTATCGCCTTTGGTATGACCTTTGTTATTCTAACAGCGGGCATTGATTTATCGGTAGGCTCCATCTTAGCCTTATCCAGTGCTATTATGGCTAACTTTATTGTAGGCGGTATGAATCCTGAAGTAGCCATTTTAGCGGCTGCTGGGGTCGGCATTATCTTAGGCGGTATTAACGGGATCGTCATTGCCTATGGAAAAGTAGCACCTTTTATTGCCACCTTAGCAACCATGACTATTTACCGTGGGGCTACCCTTGTTTTTACCGATGGTAATCCAATTAGTGGTCTTACAACAGACCCTATGTTCCACGCTTTTGGTCAAGGCGATATTGCAGGTTTACCAATTCCAGCTATCACGATGTTTCTTTCCTTCCTCATTCTATGGTTTGTTTTACAAAAGACTTCCTTAGGTCGACAAACCTATGCTGTAGGTGGTAGTGAAAAAGTTAGTTATATTGCAGGGATTAAAATTAATCGTGTAAAAATCTTTGCCTATGCCTTAACTGGTATGTTAAGTGCTATTGCGGGCGCTATTATTACCTCACGTCTTAATTCAGCGCAACCAACTGCTGGTATGGGCTATGAACTTGATGCTATCGCAGCCGTAGTACTTGGTGGCACAAGCCTAGCTGGTGGCCGTGGACACATCGTAGGCACATTAATTGGTGCCCTCATCATCGGTACTTTAAATAATGGCTTAAATATTCTCGACGTTTCCAGTTTCTATCAACAAATTGTAAAAGGTATTGTAATCTTACTTGCTGTCCTTGGGGACCGCAAAAAAGCGTAGGAGGTTAGAATGAAAAAATTATTAACAATCATCGTTGCTATGGTTCTCGTAATCGGCTTAATCGCTGGTTGTGGCTCTAGCTCTAATAGTGGCGGTGGCGACAAAAAACAAGGTACAATCGGTTTCTCTGTGTCTACCTTAAACAACCCATTCTTCGTTTCTTTAAAAGATGGCGTTGAAAAACAGGCTAAAGAATTAGGTCTTAAAGTTAAAATTGTAGACGCACAAAACGATCCAGCTAAACAGGCTAATGATGTAGCTGACTTATTAGAAAGTGGCGTATCCATTTTAATTGTTAATCCAGTAGACTCTGCCGCTATTGCTACTTCTGTAGAAGCTGCTAACGGTAAAAACATTCCTGTAATTACTGTTGACCGCTCTACTGATAAAGGTAAAGTTGTGGCTCATATTGCCTCTGATAATGTTAAAGGTGGCGAAATGGCTGCTCAGTTAATCGTTGATAAATTAGGTAATGGCGCTAAAGTAGCTGAAATCGAAGGTATTCCTGGTGCTTCTGCTACTCGTGAACGTGGCCAAGGCTTCCACAACGTAGCTGACAAATCTTTAGACGTAGTAGCTAAACAAAGTGCTGACTTTGACCGCACAAAAGGCTTAAACGTTTCTACAAATATTCTTCAAGCTAACCCTGATGTAAAAGCTATTTTCGCCCACAATGATGAAATGGCTCTAGGCGCTATTCAAGCGGCAAAATCAGCTGGTAAACAAATCTTCATCGTAGGCTTTGATGGCACGGAAGATGCTCAAAAAGCTGTAGAAGATGGTACTTTAGCAGCTACTGTAGCACAACAACCTGAATTAATGGGTAAAATTGCCGTTGACACTGCTTCTAAAGTTATCAAAGGTGAACAAGTAGACAGCAAAATTCCTGTAGAATTAAAAGTAATCACTAAATAGTAATTCCTTGAACAATCGATTGATAGAAACTTACATAGAAACTATTAAAAGCTCTCTATTGGCTACACTACGGTGTATCCAGCGGAGAGCTTTTCTTTTAACTAATTTTATCTACCTTAACTACCTTTGCCACTTTAACTGCTTCAGCTACTTTAACTATTTTATTTATTTTCACAACGGTAGTTACCCTACGTTTTGAACTATAAAAATACCAAATCATACGAAATATAAAATAAACGACAATATAAATTCAACATTCATGCAAAATTAGCATGAAATTCATACTCAAATCACATCAATCAACAAATAGACTATTTTATTCGTTTTCAAAGAGTGGTAAAATAGACAGTATATTAATTGTCGGATTTAACCGACCTGCCTCGGATGGCTTCGCCCTTCCGATAGATGAAAGGAGACATCAATTATGAGTAATTCTAATGTAACTGCTACTGACAAAAAGCTACTCGACCTTTTGGCCGCGGACGCAAGTATAACGCATGGCCAATTAGCCGCCATGCTAGGTGTAGCCGAAGCCGAGGTATCTGAACGTATTGCCGCCTTAGAAGCCCAAGGTATCATTAAGGGCTATCAAGCGGTTGTTGATTGGGAGGCTATTGATGCCAATAAAGCAACAGCCCTCATCCAATTACAAGTAACACCAGAACCTGACCAAGGCTTTGATAAATTGGCTCACCGCATTATGCAATTTGAAGAAGTGGAAGGGGTCTATCTCATGTCTGGTGGTTATGATTTAACCGTAGTTATCCAAGGCAAAAGCATGCGTGATATTGCCCTTTTTGTGGCCCGTCGTCTTTCCACCCTTGAAGGGGTGCGTGGCACAGGCACTCACTTCATTCTAAGTCGTTACAAAGATCGCAATGTAATCTACCATGATGAGGTACAAAAAGAAATAAGGAGCAATGTATTCTATGATTAATTATGATGAGTTTTTAAATCATGAGCTAGCTAATGTAAAACCATCTGGTATTCGCCGTTTTTTTGACATTGCTAACGAAATTGATAATGTTATATCACTCAGTATTGGGGAACCCGACTTTTCTACCCCTTGGCATATTCGTGAAGCGGGGATTGCGTCCCTAGAAAAAGGCAAAACTTGGTATTCACCAAATCGTGGTTTTGCCGATTTACGCGAAGAAATCAGCCATTGGTTCTCTCGTAAATATGGCGTTACTTATGAGCCCGCTACGGATATTTTAGTCAGTGTTGGTGGCTCAGAAGCAATTGATTTAGCCCTTCGCAGCTTAATCAATCCTGGCGACGAAGTGCTCATCCCTGTGCCTAGTTTTGTATGTTACACACCACTCACAGAAGTGGCTAAAGGCGTAGCAATCCAAGTAGAAACAAAGGCTGAAAATAATTTCCGCCTGACCGCTGAGGACATAGAGGCACATATAACACCAAGAACTAAAATCCTAGTGCTACCATTCCCTAATAACCCTACTGGCGCCGTTATGCGCCGTGAGCATTTAGAGGAAATTGCTAAGGTTATTGAAAAACATAATTTATTTGTCATTTCTGATGAGCTTTATAGCGAATTAACCTATGGTACTAATCCTCATGTAACAATTGCGGCTATTCCTGGTATGAAAGAGCGCACAATTGTAATCAATGGCTTCTCTAAAGCCTTCGCCATGACAGGTTGGCGCCTTGGTATTGCGGTAGGGCCAAAAGAAATTATTGCTCAAATGACCAAACTTCATCAATACGGCATCATGAGTGCCCCTTCAATCGCCCAATATGCAGCCATTGAGGCCCTTAAATATGGCGATAAAGACATTGAATATATGCGTGATCAATACGATATTCGTCGCCGCTTATTAGTAAATACCTTTAATGAACTTGGTTTAACTTGCTTTGAGCCAGAAGGGGCCTTCTACGTATTCCCTGATATTCGCTCTACAGGCTTTGACTCAGAGACATTCTGTGAAAAACTGCTTTATGCTAAACATGTTGCCATTGTTCCAGGTAACGCCTTTGGTGATTGTGGTGAGGGCTTCGTCCGCGTTGCTTACGCCAATTCCTTAGCCAATATTAAAGAAGCTTTAAAACGCATTAAAGAATTCTTAGTAGAAATAAAACAATAAATAATAACTAAAAAAGTAGGCACTAGCAATATTACTAGTACCTACTTTTTTTATTTTATAAACTTAATTATATATATTTCTTAGCCAATGTTTCAAATTCAGCAGCATGATCTTTAATCCAAATATCGTAAGGTTGACCTGCTTGATTTAATACTGTTGCTAACTCTGCAAAGAAGGCTGGCAAATCAGCAATAGTGATAGCCCCTAAAGGCTCACCAAAGGTAACAAAACCTAATTCATCACTGCCCCCCTTAAAGAGATTAAAGGCTGGCTGTGGTTTGCCATCTACTTGTTTCACAAAGCCATGAAGACCAAGCGTACCAATTTGATGCGTACCACAGGAAGATGGACAACCTGAAATATGAATTTTAGGCAATAGGCTATCATCAATTCCTTCTGCTGCTAAATGCGCTAGAATATCTTTATACGCAGATTGGGAATTTTGGAAACCAACTTGGCAACGAGCCGCCCCTACACAGCATACACTAGCAGCAAAAGCAGACGTAGAGCTATCATCCTTAATTAAATCATATACTTTGCGTGCTTCTGAAGCGGTTAAATTAATAAAATATGTCCCTTCTTCACTAGTCATGCGGGCTTCAGCACCTTCTAAAGAACCGACATATTGGAATACATCACGAGCCACTGCAGGCTGTGCATGGCCTCCTACGGGATGATAATATACATAATACAAGCCATCTTGTACTTGTTCACCAATGAGGCCTTTCGCAGCTGAAAGTTCTTCAGCTGTAAGTCGCTCCGTCCCTGTTTTAGTAATCGCTGTATTTGGTAAAGTGAAACTTAAATCCTCAGTACGTTTAACAAAAGTTAAGAACTTATTAAAAGCATCACGGAATTTATCCTCACCCATATCTGCTACCATGTAACGAGTGCGGTTCTTACTGCGCGTTTTATAATCCGCATTTTCAATAAAGGTGCGCACCATAGCTTTAATATAGTATAAAATATCGGCTGGAGCTACTTTTTCTGCCAATAAAATACCTTTACGCGGATTGCCACCTAAGCCACCACCAGCATATACGGTAAACGTACCATCTGGCTGCGCCCAGAACCCAAGATCCTTAAAGGTAACATGAGTTGTATTTTCAAGACCATTAGTAAAGGCGATTTTAAGTTTACGAGGCATTTTAAAATCAGGAACTAGCGTAAGAATATACTCACTTGCTACCTGTACATATGGTGTTATGTCAAAAGGTTCACCATCTACAACACCACGCAATGGGCTAGCTGCAATATTTCGTGGATGGTCACCACCACCGCCACGAGAATAAATGCCATGCGCATGACACTCTTTAAACATTTCAATCACTTGTGGTCCTTGCAAGCCATGAATTTGAATCGATTGGCCTGTTGTGAAATGAAGATGTGGTAATTCAAAGCGAGTAAACATATCTGCTAAAAAAGCTAATTGTTGTTGCGTAATACGTCCCCCTGGTAAACGCAACCGATACATAGCTGTATTAGCACCACGTTCTGCATAAGTTCCAAAAGGACCGGATAAGCCCTTATAGTCATTAACAGAAATTTCTTTGTTGAAAAATTGTTCACTAGTTTTAGCAAAGGTTGGTAAATCTTTGATGAGGCGTGCCTTCACCTCTTCGGTTAAAAATGCCATACTGTATCCCTCTCAATCTTTATACTGACATACTTATATCAAGATGACATAAAACTAATCCAATCGTAACACGTCCCCTGTACTGCGTCAATACTGAATGCAGTACAGGGGACTTAGTATTCTTATATATAGTTAGTTGTTTTATATATGTATGCAATCAATCTGCTTTTAACTCTGGAAAATAAATACTGCGTTGCACATCTAAACGATCAATAAAAATCCGTTCATCTTCAATGCCAGAAATTCGTAATTCATGAATCCATTGTTTCATAAAACCATGCCCGCCAAGCACAACAAAGCGTCCATTAGTAAATAACTGTGTCTCATCTAGAATATTACGTACTGTTTGCTCAAACGCATAGCGATTACTCTTAAAAATATAAGATACTCGCCCATCGTCTACCATGAGGTCTCGCAGCTCTTCAGTCGGTTCAACTACATTGACACAAATAATGGGGCCTTCGCCGCCAGCTTCTAGTACATCTCGTATAAAAGCATGCATACTCGATAAGCCAACACCTTGTGTTAATAAAACTAAAGGCCCTTCTGGCGGAACTGCTAAATGATTATTGACTTCTAATATAAATAAACTATCGCCCACTTCATAGGTAGCCAAATCGGCTTTAAAAATAGATGGATTATCTGGAATGCGCGTAGAAAATACCACTACCCCATCCTGTGGTCGTGTCGAAATAGACACAATACGTGTATATTTAGGGTCAAATGATGCCGTAGTAAATGTGGTAGACTCCTTTTGTCGGGTCGCTAAATCACAACCTTTAATACGGGAACCCATAGTAGGGTCCAAGCCCTCAAATAGCCCAATTTTCATATTAGCCCCACCAGCCCAAGTCATTCCGTCTGGGATGGCTAATGTATACGTTCTCATAGAGCGACCAAGGTGACGACACTCTAAAATTTCGGTAATTCGTACTGCCATAGGAGAAAACTCCTTTCCAACTTGCAGTGTATTTAACGTCGATAGGCACCTTGTTGCTTAGCCTTTGGCGCCTGTAAAATCAGGGACCACTTAATCCCCGCTTTTAAACCTCCTGGTGGTAATGCCTGTGAACGTTTACGTGTTCCTGTTAACTGCGTTGGTTCCCAGACTGTCCCCTGGGGCATCGATTGTACTGTTTTAGCTTGTGAAACTTGTGAAATTGCCGTGATTACTTTATCTAAGCTTGTATCACGAGTATTCCTTTCACGTGCTTTACTTTCTTGATTTTTTGTTTCCTGTGATGTTGTTATTAATATATCGCGCAATTCATCAACTGTAGATTTTCGATCTACCGAACGACGCTCCTGGTTGGAGGACGGTTTCGTCTCTAACACTGTTTTTTGATTATTAGCGGCCGGCGTCTCATCCTTGCGTTCCATCTTTATGCCATAGTACTCTTCCATAGCTTCCCAAGATAGTTCTCCTTTAGATGCTGTCTTCGGCTTAGCCTTTGGTCCTGGCCGAGACTGTTGCCCCGGCTCCGACCAATCATAAGGCTCTCGTTCTGTAGAATTCATATCTACTGAATCAGACTCACTTTGATTATCTTGTTGATGCTTTTGTCGCTTCTTCCGATTATTAAAAATCCCAAAACCTAATATTAATAAAAACAAGAGAAAGCCTAATGAATCCATAAATTAGCCTCCGCTACTTACTTCTTACGCCCATCTTGCTGTGTTGATAATTCTGCTGTTTCACCATCAGCAATGGTTTCACGCATCTTAGTATCAGCCATAATATTATTCATATTATAGTAATCCATAACACCCATATGACCATCGCGCAAAGCCTGTGATAAAGCTTGTGGTACTTCTGCTTGAGCTTCCACAACCTTTGCCTGCATTTCTTGGGTATACGCTCTCATTTCTTGTTCCTTAGCTACCGCCATAGCACGGCGTTCTTCAGCCTTCGCCTGAGCAATATTTTTATCTGCTTCAGCTTGATCTGTCATAAGTTGAGCACCAATATTACGTCCCACATCTACGTCCGCAATATCAATGGACAAGATTTCAAACGCTGACCCTGCATCAAGACCTTTATTCAATACAGTTCGAGAAATATGATCTGGATTTTCCAATACATCTGTATGCTCTTCGGAAGAACCTACTGTTGTTACGATACCTTCACCAACACGGGCGATAATAGTGGCTTCACCAGCACCACCCACTAAACGGTCAATGTTGGCACGTACCGTTACGCGAGCACGCACTTTAAGCTCAATACCATTTTTAGCAACTGCTGAAATGGTTGGCGTTTCAATCACTTTAGGATTTACACTCATCTGTACCGCTTCTAATACATCACGGCCAGCTAAGTCAATGGCGGCAGCTCGTTCAAAAGTCAACGGAATAGATGCTCGTTCAGCAGCAATTAAAGCATCAACTACCCGGTCAACATCACCACCCGCTAAATAATGGGCTTCTAACTGGTTTACATTGACAGTTAAGCCTGCCTTATTCGCCTTTACTAATGGTAGCACAATTTTCGATGGCGATACCCGACGTAAACGCATCCCAATGAGAGTAAAAATACCAACATTTACCCCAGCGGCTAACGCAGAAATCCACAGCCCTAAAGGGACAAAGTGGAAAAATAAAGAGATTACCACAACAGCAGCAAAAATAACAAAAATAAAGCTAAAGCTCAATAAATCTTCCATAATTCCTCCTCATTACACTTTTCTAACTACAATACGACCACCTGTTACTTCGACAACTACTACCTCTGTACCAGGTTCATAAAATTCACCATCCGTCACCACATCAACTGGTTTATCATCAAATAAAACCCGCCCTGCAGGACGTAATACTGATTGAGCTATACCCGTTTTACCAAGCAAATCGGTGCGTTCCTCATTACCGCTATAGCCCCGTTCTTTCGTAGATTCTAATGTCAAGGTTAACGCTTTACCAAGGCGACTATTAGGCGCTTTTTTTATAAGCCAAACACCTACAATCAAGGCAATAACTGCTACTACAGCGACTACCATAGCCGCGAGCATGCCAGCACCTAGATATAAATAGAGGGCCCCCAATAAAGCAATAACACCTAATAAACCAAATATACCAATACCTGGTACTACTGATTCAATACCAAGTAGAACTACGCCACCAATGACCAAATATGTGATCATGCCTCTCCTCCTTTCACCATTGTTTTAGGCTTATTTATATTATTCGATACAGATATAAAAAATACCTCTTTTATATCCCTTAAAATTTCAATGAATTAATAAAAAACGCTTTCCAGACCATATAGTACCAGAAAACGTTTCACAACTTATACTGTATTTTTTGTCGTCCGCTTTGGCCACTTTAATTGACTCACATCAATCCCTTCTAATTCAAGAAGTTTTACTTTAACTGCCAAACCACCAGTATAGCCTGTTAAATTGCGATTACTACCAATCACACGGTGACAAGGCACAATAATTGGGATTGGATTATGCCCTACTGCGCCACCAATTGCGCGCGCTCTAATTCCCATATTATTATCTTGCGGATATAATTTTTTAGCTAAATCTCCATATGTAATAAGAGAGCCTGCTGGAATCTGGCACAATGCTTGCCAAACAGACCGACGAAAGTCAGTACCAATAAAACGAATCGGTGGCAATTCCTTTGGAATATGCCCTTTAAAATACGCACTTAACCAAGCAAAAGTTTCATCGAAAATAGGCAAGGATGCCTCTTCTATTTTCAAAGTATCTGCTGGCAATGTATATTGTTGTGATGGCATAGTAAGACCCACTAAATACGTCCCATCACTATAGAGTGTAATAGAGCCTACTTCAGAAAAATCTTTCGTTTGTGAATATAAAATATCAGCCATAGGAATCTCCTTTACATTGGAATTGTACATTTTACTATATTTTGTCCATTTATAGGTGTACTTATGAGACAACTTATTTTATAATAGTCTTATAAATAAATTATACTAATTTAAGTTCGTACTTGTCTATGAAAGGAGTTTTATTATGAAACCAGTTTTCACTGAAAACGCCCCTAAAGCACTAGGCCCTTACTCTCAAGCTATTAAAGCCAATGGCTTTGTATTTATTTCTGGCCAAGGTGGCATCAATCCTGCAACAGGCAAATTAGTTGAAGGTGGCGTAGAAGCGGAAACATTACAAGCTATGAAAAATATTGAGGCTATTTTAAAAGAAGCTGGCACAGACTTCTCCAAAGTAATAAAAACAACTTGTTTCTTAGCCGACATTAATGACTTTGCTAAATTCAATGCAATTTATGCAGACTATTTTACTAGCAAACCAGCTCGTAGCTGTGTATCTGTTAAAGAATTACCAGCTAACTTTTCTGTAGAAGTAGAAGTTATCGCTATCGCTGAATAATAGATTTCTATTGCTCAAACTAATAAAAAGCACTTCCCCAAAACTAACTATGATTAGTTCCCAAAGGAAGTGCTTTTTTGTTTTACCCTATACACCGCTATATAATGGCAGTCGGATGCAACCACTCACTCCAAGTCAATTGAAAATTAGTATGATGATTTTGTTGTACATAACGATAAAACTTACGAATCATCAACGCTTTTTCTTCATAATAAGGAGCTTTCCAAGTATCCTCATCAGTGGTATATGCTACATTATTACCACCTAATACCTGCTGACGACTTAAAATATCTTCTAAAGGTACATTCGGATTTTTCATAATATCATACATAGCCATAAAAATAGTCGTTCGCCCTTTACCAGCTTCACAATGAAAATGAAGCCAACTATTCTTAGGCAAGGTCTTATAAAACGCAATAAATTTATCAATACTCATTTCATCAGGCCAAATATGATCTGTAGTAGCTAGCCGCAGATAATGTAGCCCTTGCTCTTTAGCTACCATCGCTTCAGTCTTAACAGACTCTACCATGATAGACTGTTCATTAATTGCTTCTTTTTCTTTATTTAAGGTAGCTAGCTGTAAGGTTGTCTGCGGTAAAGTAGCCAGCAACTCTTTTTCCTTATCTAAAATAGTAATCTGCTTTTCTCCTACATTGCCCCAATTACGCTTCCCATAATGGCTTATGGGAATTCCATTGACGAATACATGTGTTTCCTGTCGTAAATCAACTACATAAATAGGACCATCTGTTTTTGTTCGTAAAGTGCTGGCTAACTGCTTGAATTGAGCTTCTGTAGGCTGCCCACTACCCGACATTTGAGTATATGCTAAGCCCTTTCTGGATGGTGATACATCCTCAATACCTAATTTATAATGATCATGAGTAGTTCTAAAATTAACAGGTAATCTAGCTCCGTCTTTACTATCTTCACGCCACATATAAGGGGTATAGGGATTAACAAGTCGTTTATCTGCATATACCGCATTAGGATTAATCGCCTGCTTTGAAGTAAGCTGAATAGAATCTGCCACTGCTTTATGAGCGACTTCACTTTCAAGCCGGCTTTCTTGGGTTGGTAATGCTAGGCGAGGTATTGCAGCTTTAGGAAGTACTGCTTCCTGAGCAAAAGAAGTTCCATATACAGTAGTCCCTACAATGGTCATTAAAGCCGCCCTTTGCCATATAGCACTTGATTTTCGTTTCATAACGAATTCCTTTCATAAAACAAAAAAGCCTGTAAAGTATCAATTCACAGGCTTCTTCGTTTGTGTGTTGTGTTTGTGTGTTTGTGTGTTTTTTGTGTTTGTGTGTGTTTTTTTGTGTTTGTGTGTGTTTTTTTGTGCGTTTGTGTTTAGTGTGTGTTTTAGAGAGAGTCTTTAAAGCTAATGAAGCTTAAAAGGTTGCTTCTGGAATAGAAGCATGGGAAGGTTTCTGCGAATGTCCCTCTTCTTGTGGACTCCTATCTGGTTGATACTGACGCTCTTTGCTATGATGCGCTCTACGGTCATAATCAACTGGCATATGACCTGCATTGCTACGAGATGCTCCATACATAGTCTGCGGCATCAAGAAAATAGCTGCATTAGCTTCTACCTGATTATGTGCCATCGAACGTGCCCGTACCATATCATCATAGGCGGTCGGCATAGTATACGGCCTACGGTCTAAGCCCATTTCATGTGGACCTTTCATAGAAACACTTGTTTCTACTGCCTGAGGATGTGTGGTTGCTGGTTGTACCGCTGACGGCTCAGCAGCCAGTGATGTGCCCCAAAGCATGCCACCGAGTACACCTAGTACAGCAACCTTTCTCAGTAAACTTTGAGATGGTTCTTTCATACTAAGACTCCTTTGCTATACTATAAAAAAAGGGAAATTCTATAGCAATCTCTTACGATGAGCTTCGATACGAGGTGAAAACTCAATTTCTTGTAAGAGTTTCTTGCTATGTGTATAGAATACAGGGATAACATGAACTCCACATGTGAAAACCGTGAGAGTTATGTGAAGTTTTCTCATGAATACTCATCTATAATTCATGAACTTAAAATATTAACTATAAATAACAATAAGTCACTATAAGTGATATTCAGTCCTATAAGTAATGTTCAATCCTATAAATAACTTTTAATCACTATAAATAACTATCCATGTGTATATAAAATCACAACCTATAAATAAAAAATTAATATAGTCAAAAAGAGAGATTTTATTATATAGTATATACAGTAAGTGCAAGGAGGTAATCATGACAGATCAAGACTATATGCAAGAGGCCCTTGTTGAAGCCCGTAAAGCCTATGAATTAGGCGAAATTCCTATAGGAGCCATCATTGTAAAAGATGATACAATTATTTCACGACACCATAATCGCCGAGAATTAGATCATGATGCCACGGCTCATGCTGAAATTTTAGTCATTCGTAAGGCCTGTGAAATACTTGATCGTTGGCGGTTGACCGGTTGCACTCTTTATGTTACTATAGAGCCATGTCCGATGTGCGCTGGTGCCATTATTAACAGTCGAATTGACCGTGTTGTCTATGGCAGTAGTGATTACAAAGGAGGCGCTGTAGAATCTTTATTTAATGTACTCACACATCCTGGATTAAATCATGAGCCAGATATTTTAAGTGGTGTATTAGCTGATGAATGCAGTCAAATAATGAAAGATTTTTTCAAAGAGCGTCGTAAAAAACGGAGAAGTACCCAAGAGGCTGAAGGGTCCGCACTCGAAATGCGGTAGGTCGGCAAAACCGGCGCGGGGGTTCAAATCCCTCCTTCTCCGCCATCTATGTACCGTATTTTTCGATTAATTCCAATAATAATCAAACCTCTTACAATACTAGGTAACATCTAGTATCATAAGAGGTTTTTCTTTTTGTCAAATCATTAGAAATTAGCCATAGTTTTCAACTTTTTCCGTCTAATTACCGTCTTAAATTTGATTTATAACTGTTCATTCAGGTTTGATTTATAACGCTTGCAATATAATCTTTCAACCCAGTAAATACAAGGCTTTATACGAGAAAACTAGTTTCCGTCTAACCTATTTAAAGCTCTTAATATAGTTCTCAAACACTGGCGTAAATGCCTTACGTTCTACATCAGAAGTCACCATTATATAGGCTACTGGATTAGGCTCTTTTAAAATCATAGCCCCTTGTACATAAAATGGCAACTCAACGCCTTGCGCATTTACGAATAAACGGGTACCTGCTGTATATGTAGGATACTGTGTACCTTTTAATTCTGTCCAAGGTGTTTGATTTTCCATATCAACGGTTATATTCATACTTGGCGAATTAACAGCGCCATTTTGCAAAGTCCCTTGTAAAAACTTATTGACCTGTTGTTCACTTTGAAGCCACATAGTATTAATCATTGGCAACTGTTCTTTTACGAAAGCTGGATTTAATAGAGCAGAAAAGCCCTTTGTATTTTCTTGTGTTAACTCCATAGTAAATACATTAGCCGTTTTTAAAGATTTTTTATCTTTCAACTGCCACTGATAAGCATCAACCGCTTCACCTAATTTAAAATCCTTATTTTGAATTGCTTTCCCAGTTTCTTTAGTTGCTGTTTTTTCTATTAAATCAATATAACCTGGGATAAAAATACTATTTGATAAGCGGCTTACTGTTACATTACTTGGTAAATTAGCGGTACCTCCAATTACTTTCTGTGCTACCACTTTGCTATTAGTATTCGCTGACAAACTAGCTGCATTAACAGCTGGCACCGTACTAACTACCCCAACTAAGCAAGTAGCTGTTAGTGCCCATTTTTTCCATTGTTTCATTAATAAGCCCCCTATTTTAATTGTAAGATTCTTTCAAATTGTTGTTGCCAAAATTCGCCATCCGCATCATTAGCCATTACAATTGTAATAATCGGCCCAGTTGCTTCATAACGAATCATAGAAAAGCCTGCTGTTGGCACTTGATAGCCATCATAGATTATATTAGAACGCTGATGATTAAATACAAGTTTACCTAACGCCGTATTTTCCTTAATTTGCGGCACCGCATTAGCAGATAAGTTTTCTATTTTCATAGTTTTCAAAGTGGCTTCTTGTAAAGCTTGAACTTGAGTCATAAACTCTTTTTGTTCAGGTTTTACCCCTTGCATATCAAGACCACCCACAGCTTGTTGGTTCGCAAAACTTTGAGAAAACTGTTGCATTATCTGCATTGCATAGATATCTGAACTACCTAAATTTTTACCATTGGCAATCTTTTCACGATTTTGAATCTCAGACCAACGATATAATTCATTTGGATGATAACCTACTCGTTTATTTTGGTAAAAATCATCATATTGTTTTAATTCAGCCTGTAAAGTTTGCACAGCTTCCTTATTATTATCTTTTTCAGCAGCCTCTATCATCTGCAAAATCACCTTACGACTCAACTGATAGCCTTCTTCGCTATACACAATGGAATCAGGCTCTAACTGAACTTCAATTCCATAGGCCACATGATGAGCCTCAGCATCCTGTGCTTGAAACTGATACAGATTAAGATTTTTAATTGTATTTTTATTATATTCAGTCAAGATAGGCACATCTAAATTATCCTTTTGCGCCAAGCTACGTATAACCTGTGCGTACTGAACATTATACAAATCTATAATTTTACCATACAAGGATGGATCTGCCATATTAGCTTCCACCGTTTTCTTTAAGTCAAATACTTTAACCGTATTTCCTAAAGCGATTTGCTTACCATCCGTAGTCTGCCAAACATGGCTTCTCGTATCTATAGCTGTAACTGGCGCCAACGAGCTAGCATTTATGGTTTCAAAGTTGCCAGTTAAGACTGGCTTATTTTGAGACTGCCCATTAATAACAGTTGTATCAGCAGAAGCAGCGGCACTAGTATTCGCCAAAACTCCCACACCAATAGCAAGTGCTAATAGGAATTGCCGTTTATTTTTTAATTTCATAAATTCTCCCTCTTATAACTCTTGAATGAACTGTACAAAACGAGGTGCAAAGACCTCCTTTTCTACATCCGATGTAACTAATACATAAGCCACTGGATTTGGTTCCGTCAATACGACAGCACCTTGCAAGTAATATGGCAATTCTAGCCCATTAGCACCAGCAAAGAAACGAGTGCTTGCCATGTAGGCTGGATGGGTACTATGCGGTAATCGAGCCCATGGAGTTTGATCTTTCAACTCTGCTTTAGTATAAGCAAATGCAGATGCACCACTATTCATGGCTAATTCTTGCACTTTTTTATATAATTTACCATCACTTTGTAGCCATTGTGCATTTAAAGCAGGTAATTGACTATCAATAAATTCCTTATGTGCTAAATTAGATAAGCCCTTTGTCGTTTCTGGCGTCAATACTAATCCAAATACGGTAGCCGTCTTACGACCATCACTATCTTTTAATTGCCATTGATATACATCAGCTTTTTCACCAAGCCGATAGTCATTCATATAACGTAATTGTTTTTGTTGCCGTTCGTAAGCTTTTAAACTAGCTTCCCGCTCTTCACCGATTAATAACTTATTATCTTCCCAACTTCGTAACTGTGGCCCTCTAGCAATGTCTTCTTGTAATCCTTTTTCAATGAATTCAGCAAAAACTGGTACAAGAACGGTATCTGACAATCGGCGAATTGTTACATCTCTAGGTACTGTAATAGCCCCTTTATGGCCTAGCACTTCAACAGCTCCATCACTAATATAACTGGTTGTTACAGCTTGTGAGGTTGTACTCATTGTATTTTGGCTAGCTGCTTGTCCATAAAAAGGTATGCTAGCTACTAATAACGTGGCCACTAGTGCACTTCGTTTCCAAAAATTCATAACTATATCCTCCTTATTGAATTCCATAGGTTGCTTTTAATTGTTTTTCCCAATAATTAAAATCCCCATCATTCGTAACTAAGAAGGTAAATATAGGGCCTTCTTTTTCATAGCGAATCAAATTAATATTCCCTACAGGGATTTCATAACTATCAAAGGTAAGGGCCATACGACTATCTGAATATAACATCGTTCCTATATGAGAATTAACAGTTTTTATATCGCCCAATGTATCGGCATGGATGCCTGAGGTGGCGAAGAATTTCTGTAAACCTTCCCGAATCTTACCACTCATGATTAATTTTTCTTTAGCTCGTTCATTGCTCTGCGCCTCTTTAGCTAATTCTTTTTCATGATTTGCTAAATCGGCTACCATAGCGTTAACGAATTTATTTTTATATAAATTGAAAAATGCATTAAACGCCACTGGATCTTGCGAAGTTTTTACTGCTTGATAGCCCTCAATAGTTGCTTTGCGGAAACTATTTGGTTCATACGTAGTTGGATACGGTGCTAACCACGCTTCGTTTTCTGCCAATACGGACTTATTAAATTCTTTCATGAACTGCCAGGTATGAGGCATTTTGTCAGTATCACTGGATGAGCCAAATGTAGCAATATCAGATACATCACCAACAAAACCCGTAGCTTGCTGTGCAGATTGCAAAGAATCTAATAAGTTAACACCACTGCCACGTACAGCTGTACTCGAAGTCATCGACCCATCGACTTCTTTTTCAAGGAACTCCCATAAAGCTTTCGTTAATCGTAATTCAGCTCGTTCCCCTTGAATATAGTCTTTACCTAAAGCTAGATCAACTACATATGCCGTATGAACACCTTTTTCATCTTCCCCACGTAATTGATACGCATTCCAATCTCGGAAAATCTCACCTTGGAAGTTTTTTAATTCTGGCACATTAACTTCTTTAGTTTTGGCTAATTCACGAATATCATTTACATATTCATCGTTAAATTCCTTAGCTGAAAGAAAAGCCGTTCCATCTATCATGCCTTGAGGTGTTATCATACGTTTTAAATCAAATACAGTCACGCCCTGAGGTGTATTCAATCTCTTATTATCTACAGTAGTAAATACAGGACTTACCAATACAGGCTGAATCCCACTATTCATAGACAAGGCCGTAGCCTGATTTGTAGCGGTTTCACTAGCTGGTTCTATCGTTTTATCAACCTTCTCTTTCGAGGCTTGTGAGGCTTCACTTACGGCATATACCATTCCTAGCGTAGCCGTATTTACTTCGGCCCCTTGCACAACCGTGCCAATACTACTTCCTAAGAGAGCGGCCATTACTAACCCATATATATGTTTTCGTTGCATCTCACACACTCCTTTGCGGCTAATTAAAATTTGCTATATAATTAGTATATAACTAAAACGTATAATTTTCATGAATTATATAAATACTTAAATTTTCATACTTTCCCTGAAACGTAATTTACTCATGATGATTACGTTTTACTTTTTGCAATAATAATTCTTGTTTTAACTCATGAAGTTTATGGCTAATATTCACTTTCACTACTGGCGGACGATTTAAACGCAAGTATTCAGGCCATAATAATTTAATCTGCTCATTCGCATAACTTACAATATCAGGTAAACTTGGCAAATCATAAACCAATTCGCCCTTTTCAAAAATCGGCACTAATAAATCGACTACATCAAAACTATTCGCTTCTAAATGAGTACATTTCCATGGATACATAGGATTTTCAAAAGTATATGGCTTCGTTGTATCTATCGTTTCATCAATCAAACAAATCAAATCGCCAATCAATTTGCGATTACGCCGATTAATAAGACGTAATACCTTTTTACAACCAGGATTGGTCACTTTTTCGATATTATCGGAAAACTTCATAGTTGGCATAAATTGACCATCTTCATTCCACTGCCCAGCCAATTTATACACACCGCCTAAAGCAGAGGTACCATCAGCGGTAATGAGTTTTGTCCCTACGCCCCACGAGGTAATGGCACTATGTTGACTTTTCAAATCAGCAATGCGATGTTCATCTAAGTCATTAGACGCAAAAATAGTGGCATCTTCAAAACCTGCGTCTTTTAACATTTGAAAAGCTTCTTGGGATAGATATGATAAATCACCACTATCTAAGCGAATACCATACCCCTTAGGCATTGTACCGCCACGGCGTTCTTTAACCTCTTTAAATACTTGAATTGCATTAGGTACCCCTTGTTGTAAGGTATCATACGTATCCACTAATAAAACTAACATATTTTCGTATTGAGCCGCATACGAACGAAAGGCCGTCAATTCATCAGGAAAACTCATAATCCAACTATGAGCCATGGTACCTACAGGCTTAATGCCATATTGAGCGGCCGAATACACATTACTCGTACCATTAAAACCACCAATAATAGAGGCACGCGCACCATATACGGCTGCATTTGTGCCTTGCGCGCGACGCATACCAAATTCAGCTAAGCTATCATTACCAGCAACACTACGAATACGGCGCGCTTTGGTGGCAATTAAAGACTCATGATTCAAATACATGGATAGCGGTGTCTCGATAAGCATAGCTTCATCTTTAGGGGCTTCAATGCGAACTAACACTTCTCCAGGAAATACAATAGATCCTTCTGGTGCAGCATATACTGTACCAGTAAAACGAAACTCTTTTAAATATTCTAAAAAATCGTCTTCAAACAAACCTGTTTTTCGTAAATACGCAATATCTTCTTCATTGAACGATAGATGTTTTAAATAATCAATGACATGCTCTAACCCAGCGACTACCGTATACGCACCATTAAATGGATTTTTACGATAAAAACGGTCAAATACGCAAGGTGTACGATGTAAATTTTCTTTAAATAAGCCTTGCATCATGGTGAATTGATATAAATCTGTCAGTAACGCTTTACTAATCACGATAAATTCCTCATCTCTGCATAATCTAATATAGTAATAATTTACAAGCACTACTATTTAAGCTACAATTGTTAGTGCCTATCCTTATATAATTCTATGTTTATAGAAAGGAATCCTCTTTTTATGTTACAGGCTCGCTTATGTTTATTACTGACTGCCTTTGTTTGGGGCTCCACATTTGTAGCCCAGCGCTTAGCTTCTGATTTAGTAGGTCCACATACATATAATGCAACACGCTTTTTGTTAGGTGTATTAACTGTTAGTCCCTTACTAATTTTTATGAAACAAAGTGCACCGCCACAAAAAGCTAAGGTTTCTATTATATGGATTTCTTTATTATTGGGCTTTTTACTATTCTTAGGCGCCAGTTTACAACAATATGCTATCGCCTATACTACGGCCTCTAAAGCAGCCTTTCTTACGGCGCTTTATATTGTAATTGTACCTACCATCGGCCTTTTTATAGGGCAACAAATTAGCTTGCTCGCCTTAGCCGGCGTACTATGCTCAGTCATTGGGGCCGCCTTATTAAGTTTAAAAGAAAGTTTTATCCCCTCCTATGGAGATGGTATAATTTTAATCTCTACCCTCTTCTGGGCCTTACATATTGTCGTATTAAGTAAAGTCACCAAACAGTATAATCCCTTTAAACTAGCTATGGGGCAATTTTTTGGGTGCGCTTTATTTTCAGGCATCGCCGCCCTTTTATCTGAGCCATTTTCTTGGACAATTATTGAAAATTCGTGGCTCTTTATTGCTTGGGGCGGCATTCTATCCGCTGGTCTAGGCTTTACAGGCCAACTCTTAGGACAACGCCAATTACCAGCAACCCAAGCCTCCCTCATTATGAGCCTTGAAATCGTATTTGCTGGTGTTATGGGCTATTTTATTTTAGGTGAACGCCTTAATTATCAAGAAATATGGGGACTTATTGCTATGTGTACAGGTGTCTTATTAGCACAACTCCCTTGTCCCCCTTCTTTACATATTGGTCCCCTTTGTCGTCGAAAGGAGTAAGTATTGATGACATTTTCACAATTGTATCGACTAGCTCGACCTCGTACCTTAACGGCTGCTTTTAGCCCCGTCATTTTGGGCGCTACCTTTGCTAGCACAATGCATCCCCAAGCACAAAGTACGGCTTTGAGTATATTCTATACGCTTTTAATTTTAATTTGTGTCATGAGTGCCCAAATCGCCGCTAATATTTGGAATGAATATTTTGATTTCAAATCAGGCCTTGATCTAAATCAAGCGGCTGGCAATAGTGGAACCATAGTACGAGAAGGCATTTCACCGCTTCAAGTTAAACGCTTAGGCTATATTTTTACCATCACCCCCATTATCTTAGGCATCATATTAGCCGCCCAAGTATCTTGGTGGCTTATTCCCGCTGGTACTGTCTGTATCTTAATTAGTCTCTTTTATTCAGGCGGACCTAAACCTATCTCTCGAACACCATACGGTGAATTAGCTTCTGGTGTTGCCATGGGCTTTGCTATTGTCTATATCACAGCCTATACCTGGACAGGCACTTTGTTTTGGGATTTCTTAATTCCTGCCATACCTTCCACTATTTTAATTGGGAACATCATGATGACTAATAATTTACGAGATTTCAGTAATGATAAAGCCCATGGACGTCGTACCTTAGTCATTCTCCTCGGCAAAGATGAAGGCATTCGCCTACTGCGAGCTTTGTTTGTATTCTGTGTTATTTGGCTACTGCTATGGGCCCTTTTAGACAAACTGCCTTATGCTACATTATTAGGCGCCCTTGCTTTGATCCCCGCTTTTAAAAGCTCGGTTATCTTAGCGCGCTACGCCGATGTAGTAAAAATGAATGAAGCCATGAAATTTACCTCCATTAGCGTAACCATATATCACGTATTAGTAAGTGTAGGTCTGTTAATTGGATAAAAAAATATAAAAGAGCTGTAACAAAGCGGCGGATAAACGCCATCTTTTGTTACAGCTCTTTTTGTAGATAAATCAGTGTTTGATGAATATTATTGTTTCAAATATTGTAATGCAAATTCGGCATATAAAGCACTGCCACTAGGCAATACATCTTCATCTACATCAAAATTTGATGCATGGTGCACACAACATATGCCTTTCTCTTTATTGCGTGCCCCTAGGAAAGCAAATACACCTGGTACATGTTCTAAATATACGGAAAAGTCTTCTGCGCCCATTTCCTTTATCATAGGAACTAAAGCCTCTTCGCCCATAACTGCAGCCGCGGCCTTGCGAGCTAAATCATTTAGCGGTATATGTTCATTAATAAGCGGTGCCGGACCAAACACATACTCACAAGCTACTTCACAGCCATAAATGCTAGCAGCCTGTGTCGCTATATTTTCTATTAAAGTAGGAAGTTTTTCACGCAGTTCTCGATTAAAAGCCCGCGTTGTCCCCACTAATTCAACTGTATCTGCTAGTGAATCAACGGCGTTACCACCATTCATTTGACACACACTAACCACTAAGGTATCCTCTACGGTTTTATACCGAGTAACTAAACTCTGTAAGGCCACAACAATAGCTGACGCGGCTAGAATGCCATCTGCACCCTGTTCAGGCAATGCTATATCAGCAGATGTGCTCTTTACTTTAATAGTGAAACGATCACTGCAAGCCATTCGTTCGCCATCATCAATATTTACAGTACCTGCCTCTAACAAACTCCAAATATGCATACCAAAGATAGCATTTACATCCTGCAACACACCGCGTTCTACATAGCGACGAGATTCAGTCCCCACTTCTTCTCCCATCTGAAATAATAGTTTAACAGTACCTGCTATTTTATCTTTTTGTGCCATCAATAAATTAGCGGCCCCCAACAACATCGCCGTATGACAATCATGCCCACAAGCATGCATAACACCCGCATTTTTTGAGGCGTATGCTACTTCATTACTCTCTTGAATCGGCAATGCATCAATATCAGCGCGTAGCATAATAGTAGGTCCTTCACTAGCCCCTTTTATAGTCCCTACGCAACCAGTAATGTCTGAAAAAGTCTGAACCTCTACACCAAGGGATTGTAACTCTTCAACAATATGTTTCGTCGTTTCTACTTCCATTTTACTTAATTCAGGATTGGCATGTAAGAAACGCCGTTGTTCTATAATATATGGTTTTATGGCTTCTGCCAATTGTCTCATGCTCATATATACTCCATTTAAATTCACTACGTCTACTCTAATGTGCTAATTCTATGCTTTCACCTGTACAACACCACGGCAGCCTAAACCTAAGGCAACTGAATTCACTAATTCTTTCAACTCTTTGAAAATCATCTCACCTTGGCTCTTATCTTGTGCTAATAATAAGCCCCCAATTAAAACTGAATCCGCAATAATATTAAATTGCTTACCCGCTTTAATAGTTCCTAAGTTTAGGGCTAATGGATTACGCGGATCATTAACGCGGCTCACTAAGGACTGACAAGCTAAGACAATTGAACTCGCTGCTAAAATAGCATCATGTCCCAAATGAGGTGTTGACGCATGTGCGGAGGACCCTGTAATTTCTATCTCAAACGTTATTCGTTCAGAAAATTTCATATATAACTCCTTACTTATAAAGACTTCTTTTCTTTAATGTATATGCCTTAAAACAATACTTATGGTAAATAAATATTGCCACCTGGTCCTAATGGCCAATTAAAGAGAACCCATACGGTAATCATGATAACCCATACAATCGTAAAGAAAAATGAATACGGAATCATATTCGCAATAACGGTACCCATCCCTGCATCCTTTTCATATTTACGAACAAAACCTAATACTAATGGGAAATAATAGAATAAAGGTGACAATGGATTCGTAATAGAATCACCAATACGATAGGCAATTTGAGTTAAGGCCGGATCATACCCAAGCATCATCATCATAGGAACCATAATAGGTGCTAAAATCGCCCACTTAGCGGATGCAGAGCCAATAAAAATATTAACTATACAAGATACTAAAATTAAACCAATAATCAATGGAATTCCTGTAAAATCCCATGCTTGTAACGTACCCGCTCCTTTAATCGCTAGTACAGCCCCTAAATTAGACCAGTTAAAGTAATTTGTAAATTGTGCACAAAAGAAACAAAGTAAGATATAAGAAGAAATATCCTTAAAAGCTAGCGAAATATCACCAAATAAATCTTTATCATTCTTATATTTTCCTGACGCAAAGCCATACACACAACCAGGCACAAATAAAATAATCGTTACCAATAAAATAATACCTTCCATGAATGGCGATTTCGCATCCATAATAGAACCTGTTTCAGGATTTCCTAATAATGGCCGTTCACCAATACATAATAAAGCTACCACAATAATTGTAACAAGTAGCGCCAATAAGCCCTTGTTAACCGCTTTACTTTTCGTTTCAGTTAATGTAATGGACTCAGCATCTAACTCATATTTATCTAAATTTTCATTAGAAAAACGAGGCGCCATAATTTTTTCTGTAACAAACGTCCCTGTAATACTTAATAAGATACAAGATGCCACTAAAAAGTAATAGTTAATCGCCGGCGACCCTACATACTCTGGATCTACAATATGAGCTGCTGCTTCGGTGAACCCATATGCTAGGGAGTCGGACATACCAAGTAACAAATTAGCTGCAAAGCCTGCCGCTACACTAGCATACGCCGTAAATACGCCTAATAGAGGATTTCGACCCATGCCTAAGAAAATAGCCCCTGCTACTGGAGGCAACACAACAAAGGCAGCATCGCCTGCAATATTGCCATTAATACCTACAAAAATGATAACAAACGTTACCATTGCTTTGGAGGCGTCTCCTAGCATTTTCTGCATAAAGGCCGATAAAAAGCCACTTTTTTCTGCAACGCCAGCACCGATAACAGCAACTAGTACCATACCTAACGGAGCAAAATTAGAGAAATTGCTAACTGCCTTAGACCAAATTTGTCTAAAGCCATCAACGGAAAGCAAATTAACAATCTTAATCACCTTTTGCGTGCCAGGATGAACAGCCTCCACCCCTAAGTTGCCTAATACTGCGGAAATTAAAATCGTTATAGCCGCTAAAATAATAAACAAGGATGCCGGATCCGGTAGTTTATTACCAACGGTTTCTACACCACTTAAAAATAATTCCATAACCGTTTTCTTACTTTTTATATTTGGTTCTGCCATTCTCTCTCCTCCTCTATGACATACAACATAAATATAAACATAAACATAAAAATAAAAATAAAAATCTAATCAAGACCTCGTACTACTCTACGATTTGTACTACTATTTTGATTAGATTCCCCTTTTGAGTTTATTTTTCTATAGAATAATACTACCATTACAGAACAGTCCATGTCAACGAAACACTATTACATCTTATGTGAACTCTATACCAATTACGCATACCTCGAACTTTCTAAAAAACAAAAAAGCCTTACTGTGAGTGATTACCCAAAATAAGGCTTTTACTATTCATAAAACACTGTATCTGAAACGACGCCCCCAATTAGTCGTCCCAGTCCTTTTCTTGATTAGCCATCGAAAAACCTTCTTGGTTATTCATAGAATATCCATCCGTTCGTTCATAATCGATAGTCATATCATATTCTTTAACAGTTTGTGCCAAGCGTTTCACTAAGCCCCATGGAGTTTCAAGGGATAACTTAGCCTCTTCACCGACAAGGACCCACAAAATTTTATAATGCTTAGGCGCAACTTTTAAATGCTTTTCCCCTTTACCATCGGTAAAATAAATGACTAAGTCTGCTTGTAAATCATTGGCATATGCCACTACTGGTGTAAATAATGTGCTCCCACGAGCCGTTACACGAGGTTCTACATCTTGAATTTTCTTCACTGTATAAGTGCGTCGAATAATACTATCACACTCTACTACAGTAATTTCAAAGTCATAACTCTTTGTAATTTCAAGCACTTCTAGCATAGCTTGACGAAAGGCCCCATCTGTAATACTACCGCTACAATCTAAAGCTACTACAATTTTAGCACGCCGTTTTCGCAACGTACCACGTAACTCTAAACGCTCTGGCTGACGACGACTACGACGCGTGGTCGTTTTACGATGGCCATAAGCGACTGAGCCAATAAGGCGTTTCAAATAAACTGACCAAGGCAAACTAGCACGATGTTGCTTCATTTCACTAAGTAACCCCGCCAAATATCCTGGCAAATCACCTTTAGTTGAATTATCAACCACCTTATCAGTCAATTGCTGCTGTGAATCCCCATCCACTTGATCAGACTCAGCCCAAATATCATGACTTTTCGCTGCATCAAAAGAATCAGATACATCAGTAGATCTCATGGGCACATCACTTAAACCATCTTCCACTTCTGTAGCACCGTCCGTTTCACGCGCCATATCAATATGGGCTTGAATCTCATCTACATAATATTCCAATGGCTTAAAAGCTACTACATGAGTGCCAAAATTTTTATTTAACCATTTTACATCAATAGCCCCTGGTGGCAACGGTTCAATATAGTTATTCACCACAATATCCATAGCTAGGTTGATAGCTAAAGGTGTATACCGCTCATAGAGCCGCTTAGCACGAATGAGGTGCAAGGAAATAACATGCAAAATTTCATGCTTAATAGAACTCATCATTTGAGCCGGTGTCATATCAAGGAATATGAGAGGATTAAAGTACATAACATAACGACTACCTTTAAAATTAATCCCCGTGCCACTAGTCATAGTAAAGCGAATTTCCTGTCCTACCTGTAAAAAGAAATAGCCATAAAAAGAATCATTTTCAATTAATCGTAAATTTAATTTTGAAACGAATTTTAAAAATCGCTGTTTAAAATCTTCACTAGCTTCTAAATCAACCATGCCCACAGCTAAATCGCGTTTGCCTGCGGCTAATGCAGCGGCTTCTGTAATCGCATACCCAATAGAATTTGTATAGGCATTATCTTTAATCTCTTGAGCCCGCTGTAGCGCGTCTCGCTCTTGTTGCCAAGCTGTTACAATCTGCTTTGCTTCATTTAACAAAGCAACTCTTGTAGCTTCTAAAGGATCATTTGACGTAGGTGTGACAGTAACCACAGAATCCCGGCGAGTAACAATATCAATTTCACTATTAATAGACATTATAAACTCCGTTGTAAATCAAAAAAGGTATTTACAAAGTCATCACTTTTAATGGCTTCTGCATAAAACTTAGGAAAATTATTACGAATATCTTTCATTACTGCCATTTGCAAATCTTCTGGATACTGCTGCATGAATGTCATGAAGCGTCTCATTAAATCTTGTGCTGTTTTTTCATCCACAAATAACTGATGGGCCCGTAATTCCATATGTCTCATTAAATTTTTAGCAGTCAAATACAAACGAGTATGACTTTCTTTTTGCAAACGAGCAACAATGCCTTCCTCCAAAGTTTCGCCACTAAATACCTCATCAAAAGTAATCAATGGCTCATGATCAGCGGCAACAAAGCTCACAAACTCTTGTGCAATTACTTTACCCACATTACCACGAATAACATTAAAGAATACATCTTTTCCAACGGCATCTGGATTTTCTTTATACATGGCATATAAAGCAGACACACGCTCATAACTACGAGGGGTAGCATAAATATCGTCTTCGTTCATCTTATGCAAATATTCAGGATACGTACTAATGAATTCCATTACCATTGGTTCTAATTTAACTTCAGCCGCCCAATCAAGCCATTGCATATAATCTGGTTCCATTTGAAGCCATACAAAACGGTTCTGCTGTGCCACATCCATCTCTACTGTCTGATAATCATAACTATTAGTAGGATTCATGGCCGCTACAATATGAACATCTTTCCCTAACGTAAAACCATTAATTTCACGATTCAAGATTAAATTCATTAATTCTTGTTGTACCGCATGTTCACAGCGGTTAATTTCATCTATAAATAATAATACTGTGCGTCCTGCGGCTAATTCATCAGCAATCGTTTTTAATTTATAATGAATCGCATAAACGGTTACTTTTTCAGTAGCCATAGTGCCATCATCCAATTGACGAACAAAACTATCTACCGTAGGTAAGCCACCGATTTCCCCTTCTTTTAACAAATTCCCATCAATAGTCACCAACGCCCAATCTTTTTGAACAGCTAATTTATGAGCTAAAGAGGTTTTACCAATCCCGGTTTCACCAATCAACAACGGTACTTGACCTGCTGCCAACACTAATTCTACACTTTTCATTGTTTCAACAAAATTCATATATACTATCCTTCTTACCTTACTTTATTTTACTATTCTGTATTTTAATACTCTATTTTTATACGTTACTCTTTTTATAGTCTACTATTAAAACTTCAACAATTCATCAACCGCAACCCGTCGAGCTTTTTGACTACCATATTTATCAATCAAGCCTACTACATCCGCTTCAAAGCCTTTATTATGTTTACCAATATACGTACAGTTTATTAAATCTCGCACATATTGCTCAGTCGTGTTTTCATCAGCTAATACCACTTTTAAAGTTTCCTCTAAATAAATAGGTGGAATCATATAACCCGCTGGTAAATATTTAGTAATTAAGCTACTAATTGTAATGAAATGCAAAGCCTGATCAACCGTTACCTCCCCTAACAAACGAACAGCTTGAGGATCTAACGCTACGGCTAAATCAATAGCTGCTGCCGTAGGCTCTTTAATATAACTTAAGGCCTGATAATTTTGCTTAACCGCCGCTAATTGCACCGCTTCTGAGGGACTTTCAATAAATTTAATAGCATCATAATTAGAGGCCACTGCTTCCAACTGCAATTCCTCACTAGGGTTCTTTAAATATTGAATGGCCCAACCTGATTGTGCTAAGGCTATACGAATTAATCCTTCATCAGGATTATCAATAAGTTCTAAATTATTCCACCCTTTTGAAACTACGAGTTCTAACAATTCGCGGGATGGATTTTTAATGTATTGAATGGCGCGTGGCGCATTAGTCATCGCAATATCCACCATTTCAGGTGTAGGGTCTTTGATATATTGTAGTACCATGCCATTTTTGCGAAGTGCTGTCAATTTCATTTCCTCTGTAGGATTATCTATTTGTGCAATCGCATATGGATTGATACTTACAATACGTAAATTCTTTTCGTTATCCATGTGACTTCCTTACTCACTATTACTTGCATTTTAATTGCATTCTATTATATTGAATAATTTCGTTTATATGTATATGATACCATTTCTCAATGATTTTGTCGTTAAAAAATTATAAATAACAAAAAGAGCCCCCTCGGCCAATTGACCGAAGGGGCTCCTTCCCATTATATATACGGACTAGCGAGAATGTCCGTCACCAGTCAGCTCTTATTTTGTAGCTGCTGCGTAATGTTTATTTACTTGATCCCAGTTTACTAAGTTCCAGAAAGCTGTTACATAGTCAGGACGAGCATTCTTATATTTTAAATAATATGCATGTTCCCATACATCAAGGCCCAACACAGGTGTTTTACCTTCAGTTAATGGAGAATCCTGATTAGGTGTAGAAACAATCTCTAATTTACCATTGTTAACTACTAACCATGCCCAGCCAGAACCAAAACGACCTGCAGCCGCTTTGCCAAACTCAGCTTTAAAGTTTTCAAAGCTACCAAATGCTTCATCAATTGCACCAGCAATAGCACCAGTAGGGTTACCGCCAGCATTTGGAGCTAAAATGTTCCAGAAGAATGTGTGGTTCGCATGGCCGCCACCATTATTGCGCACAGCTGTACGAATATCTTCTGGCACTGCGTTCAAATCAGTAATTAACGCTTCTACGTCTTTTTCACCCAATTCTGGATGTTTTTCAATCGCAGCGTTTAAGTTCACAACATATGTGTTGTGGTGTTTATCATGATGAAAATGCATTGTTTCTGCATCAATATGCGGTTCTAAAGCTTCATAAGCGTATGGTAATTCTGGTAATGTGTATGCCATAAAAATACCTCCTCCCCCATATTGGGGTAAACATAATGTAGGATTCTTTATTATCCTACTCATATACATAACATATTAAAAATATTTGAAGTAAGTTTCAAAAACTAAATTCATATTTTTCTATCTTTCGATATATTAATGATAACATTTTTCATTTAGTTTGTCTATAACTAGTTTTAAAAATATCGATTTATTTTTCATAAAAAGAGTCATCTTCTAAAAATAGGTGAATAAATTATATATTTTACAAACATATTTAATGTCGATAACTATTGTGTTCCATGAAAGCTAAAACAATAATAATTCAAAATTTATAAACTCCTATCATTTCAGTATATATAGCAGATAAATACTGATTATAATTGGTCTATTAAAACATTTATAGGCAGAAAATCTTCTTTGTGCGAACAAAATAATCCATTCAGACAAACTTAAACTCAAACCTATAATCCCCTCTTACATAAATTATACAAAATCTAAACATAGATATTTAAATTTCAAATTATAAAACTTCTTCATTTCTTCATCTTTTATTTTTAGCATAGATTAAATCGAAAAATAATATCATTACAAATATTGAATTACTTATCAATACAGTATACACTTAAAGTATCTTAAACATTCTTTATTTCCTTAATGGAGGTGCTATAATGCAACATACTGCATGGAAAGGCTTCATTACAGGTGTATGGGATAAAGCCATCGATGTACGTGACTTTATCCAACGTAACTATAACCCCTATGTAGGGGACGACTCATTCCTAGTAGGTCCAACCGAACGGACACAACAACTCTGGCAAGAAGTATTACGCCTTTACGAAGAAGAAAAAGCTAAAGGTGGCGTACTCGACGCCGATACTGATGTAGCAACAGCAGTATCTTCCCATGGCCCAGGCTATATTATTAAAGACCTAGAGCAAATTGTAGGCCTACAAACAGACAAACCGTTAAAACGGGCTATGTTCCCTTATGGTGGCTTACGCACAGCCAAAATGGCCCTCAAAGAATACGGCTTTGACATGAATCCACAGCTGGAAGATTTCTTCCACAAACATCGAAAAACTCACAACGACGGCGTATTTGATGTGTATACGCCAGAAATGCGGGCTGCTCGTTCAGCTCATATTATTACAGGCCTACCAGACGCTTACAGCCGTGGCCGTATTATTGGCGACTATCGTCGTATTGCCTTATACGGGGTTGATCGCTTAATCGAGGAAAAAGAAAAAGAGTTTTCCATCACCATGGGCGACATGACCGCCACATTAATTCGTGACCGCGAAGAAATCCGTGATCAAATTCGTTCCTTAAAAGAACTAAAAGAAATGGCTGCTTCTTATGGCTTTGATATTAGCCATCCAGCCAAAGATACGAAAGAAGCCATTCAGTGGTTGTATTTTGGTTATTTAGGAGCCATCAAAGAGCAGAATGGCGCTGCTATGTCAATTGGCCGTAACACCGTTTTCTTAGATATCTATGCAGAACGAGACTTACAAACAGGCCATTATACAGAAGAAGAAATTCAAGAAATGGTCGACCATTTCATCATGAAGCTTCGCATGGTCCGCTTCGCACGTATCATTGAATACAATAACCTCTTTACAGGCGATCCTGTTTGGACTACTGAATCCATCGGCGGTATGGGATCTGATGGTCGTCCATTAGTATCTAAAATGGCCTTCCGCTATCTTCACACCTTAACTAACCTAGGACCTGCACCAGAGCCAAACTTAACAGTCCTCTGGTCCCCTCGTTTACCAGACGGTTTCAAACGCTTCTGTGCTAAATTGTCTATTGAAACCTCTTCTATTCAGTATGAGAACGATGAATTAATGCGACCTAACAGCGGTGATGATTACGCCATTGCGTGCTGTGTTTCACCAATGCGTATCGGTAAGGAAATGCAGTTCTTTGGTGCTCGTTGTAACCTTGCTAAATGCTTGCTTTACGCCATCAATGGAGGTATTGATGAAAAGCTAAAGAAACAAATAGGTCCAAAATATCGCTCTATTACCTCTGAATATCTTGAATTTGACGAAGTAATGGAACGATTCGATGATATGATGGAATGGCTCGCTGGCGTATATGTGAATGCTCTCAATATCATTCACTATATGCACGATAAATACGCCTATGAAAAATTGGAAATGGCCCTCCATGACCGCAAAGTAACGCGCTGGTTCGCCACTGGGATTGCTGGTCTTTCAGTAGTTGCCGATTCCTTATCGGCTATTAAACATGCAAAAGTAAAACCAATTCGCGATGAAAATGGTATTGCTGTGGATTTTGAAATCACTGGCTACTTCCCTAAATATGGTAATGATGATGACCGCGTTGATGATTTAGCCGCTACAGTTGTATCGGCCTTTATGAATAAAATTCGTAAACATCCTACATACCGTGAAAGCATCCCAACTATGTCCCTCTTAACTATTACATCTAATGTAGTATATGGGAATGCCACAGGTAGCACTCCAGACGGACGTAAACAAGGTATGCCATTTGCACCAGGGGCTAATCCAATGCACGGCCGCGATTCACATGGCGCCGTTTCTTCTATGGCTTCCGTCGCGAAAATGCCTTGGCGTGATTGTAGTGATGGTATTTCCAATACATTCTCCATTATTCCTGATGCACTCGGTAAAAATGGGGAAACTATGATTCGCATGAGCGATTTAGACATTGATTTAGATCTTGATTCCATTTTACAAAGCGATTTACCTACCGACTTACCTGTTAATAATGAAAACTTAGCGTGCCGTGAGCCCAATGTTTCCATCGCTGAAAAGGAGGACAAATAATATGAGCAACCAACAACAAATTGACAATTTAGTAGAATTATTAGATGGTTATTCTGAAAAAGGTGGCCACCATCTTAACGTAAATGTATTTGACCGTGAAATGCTTCGCGATGCCCAACAACATCCTGAAAAATATCCACAACTTACAGTTCGTGTATCAGGCTACGCTGTACATTTCAACAAATTAACAAAACAGCAACAGGATGAAGTTATTTCCCGTACATTCCACGAACAAATGTAATAAATCCCCCTCCTCGCTGTAATATATAGCATAATAGGCTCCCCATTACGAGGAGCCTATTATCTTATTTTTAGAAAGGTAAACTATGATTGGACGAATTCACTCACTAGAAACTATGGGCACTGTTGACGGCCCTGGGGTACGTATGGTTCTATTTTTACAGGGCTGCCCTTTACGCTGTGCGTATTGCCACAATCCTGATACTTGGGATGCGCAGCAAGGTACAAATATAACCATCAAAGAAGTATGGGCACAATTTGAACGAAATCAAAGTTTCTATAAAAATGGTGGCCTTACCGTAACTGGTGGCGAAGCCCTAATGCAATTACCTTTTGTTATTGAATTATTCAAATATTTTAGAGCCCGTGGCGTGCACACCTGCCTTGATACAAGCGGCATCTATTTCGAAGAGAGCCAACGAGCAGCCTATGAAACTCTCATGTCCGTTACCAGTCTCGTTATTTTGGATATCAAAGAAATCGACGATACGAAACACAGAGAACTAACAGGCCAAAGCAATCAACAAATCTTACAATTTGCTCAGTTTATTGATGAACACCATGTACCAATTTGGATTCGCCATGTAGTAGTCCCTACAATTACAGATAATGCAGATCGTTGGTATCGTCTCGGTTTCTTTATTGGCCGTCTGAAAAACTTAGAAACTATAGACTGCCTCCCTTATCATGTAATGGGCCAAGCAAAATATAAAGAACTCGGCATTACCTATCGCTTAGACGGTATCCCACCTGCTAGCAAAGTATTAGCTAGTAAAGCCTCGGCTATTGTTTTAGAAGGTATCAAAGCCTATCGTAGACATTGGTGGAGTCCCTTACAATCTCCCTCTATCTAAATAAATACTTATAGTAAATCAAAGAAGAAATACTTCTCCCCTCCATACTACGACTTTGGCCAAAAGAGGATTGAAAGAAAAACCAACATAAATGACTAATGCTTCTCAGCCCTTATAAGCCAAGATTTAGTAATAATTGCCCTACATGTTCTTTGGCTTTTACACCACGATAAATATGAGTAAGAATGCCTTTTTCATCAATGACAAAAGTAGAGCGTTCAATACCAATTGATACTTTGCCATATAATTTTTTCTCTTTCATAACACCATAGGCATTACATAAAGTTTCTTCCGTATCAGCCAGTAAATCAAATTGCAAATCATATTTAGCTTTAAAATTAACATGACGTTTTACTGTATCTCGACTTACGCCAAGCACAACATAGCCTGCCTTTTTTAATGTTTCATAGGCCTCGTTAAATTGTTGTGCCTCTACAGAACAACCAGGTGTATTATCTTTAGGATAGAAGTACAAAATCACCTTTTGTCCCATTAATTCTTTTAAGCTAACAACTTCATTAGCATCATTCACAATTGAAAATTCAGGTGCTTTATCACCGACTTTTAAGTCTGCCATACATATCACTCCTTACATAGTTCATATCTTTTATTCCCAATTCAGTGCTTTTAACTATAGCCTTAATGATTAATTGTTGTACATATTATCATGTATGAAAAGGCTATTTTGTTCAGCTAGACTGATTGAGAATAGCTACTATTTATTATACTACGGGAGTAATAGAACTACCATACACATCTCTAAAATCATTTTCTTGTTTATTCATTTTGCTATTAACTCTAACTCGCTCAATTTTATGCCGATCATTATCTGCACCAGAAATGCGGTCAATTCTAACTCGATCCAAACTTAATTCACGTAGTTCATAATCAAATTCATTCACCAGCTGTTTCATTTCCACATCCATATGAGCTCCATTTTCCATAGCTCGATAAATAATAGCAGCAAATTCATAGCGCGTCATAGTTTTTTCACCCTTAAAAGTTCCGTCAGGATATCCAACTAAAAGACCTTTCTCTGCTAAAGTTTTTACATATTCATAAGCCCAATGCTGTTCTGGTACATCTTCAAAAAATACACCTTTAGTATTATATTGCTGCCCAGTAAAATTATTCAGTTGCTGTCGCAACGACTCAATCTGTTTATGTTGTGCTTTTACAATTGTTTTTAAGTCCTCTAAATCTTTAGCTATAGCTACTCGTGTATTAGTTACAGTACTCTTTTGGCCAAACTTCAAACTAATACTTGCATTAACCATATTTTCGCCATTTCCCATAGATCCAGCTATACTAAACATAGTATCTTCATTTGGTCGATAAAAGCTCCCTATTGCTATAGCATCAGCATTATTATAATTGCCATATCCTGCTGAAAATGTCCACTTATCATCAGGATCAAAATCCAATGGATGTAAGCCTGCTAATGCTGCCGCCCCAGCACCTACTTTATTAATTTTAGAATCTAAATGATTCACACGAGCATTAACATTATGTATTGCTTGTCGATTATTTTCAATATTAACAGTATTCTGAGTAATACGATTACTATTATTCTCTATTTTTAAAGTATTTTCTTTAATTCCTTTACTGTTTTTATCTATTTGTACTATATTTTCTTTAATCTGTGTGCTATTATTATCAATTTTCGTTATATTTTCTTTTACAGTTTCACTGACTATATTAATATCCTTACTATTCTTTTTAACATTATTTTGTAATTCATCTGATACTTTTATAGTATAGTTATGATTTTCATCATCACTAACTACTACTGAATCATCACCAGCACTAACTGTAGTAATCGTATCACTATCTACAATCGGCTTATTTTCTAACACAGTAATTCTATCTTCGTTAGACGTAATTTGTAATTGTAAATCCTCAACATCTTTTTTGCTTACATCAGCCGAAATAGTGTATGTAGTTGTATTGCCTTTCACTTCAGGTTTAATAGTTATATTATCTCCAGCTTTAACAATTGTATTCGTTACACTATTAGCGACAGCCTTTAATTGAGCTACATTAACAGCATCACTATTTTCTGTTCCGGCCGCCACATTTATAATTTGACGGCTTCCACTCTCATTACCAATAGAAATAGCAGCTAAGTCACCTTTCACCGTATTACGAATCTCATCTAAATCCGCAGACTTAGCAAACTCGAATCCATATACAGAGTTATTAACTACCGAAGCTTCACTAGCTACTGTAGCATTAAGTATAAAATTACGATTAGCCACCGAGTTAGAACCTAACGCTACAGCATTATCAACGACAATAGCCGTTGCTTTATTTCCAATAGCTACATTAGAAGATTTATCAGCACTTGCATTTGTACCTAATGCAATCGTGTTATAACCTAACGCATGAGCAGTATGCCCCATAGCAAGGGCATGATCATAAGCCTTTGTATCCCAGCCACCAATAGAAATACCGAATCCTTTTGCTTCAGCATCAAGTCCTAACGCAATAGCCGATTGGCCACTCACATTAGCTCTATAACCTATGCCAATACCGCTATTCGCAGAATTCAAATTCACACTATGTCCAATAACTACCGCAGCACCACTATTATTTATTATATTATTATTCCCAAATACAGCTAATGCCTCACTACTACCTAACTTGCCTTTTATACTATTACCATTCCCCATCATAACTGACTTAAATAGCTCTGTAGTATTACCAGTACCAACTAAAATGGCATTACTTACACCTATGGAAGCTTTATTACTCACACCTACTGCCACTGAAGAATTCCCCTTTAATTCATTTTCTATACCTACAGCAGTATCATTAAACTTCGTAATTTTATTTTTATAACCAATGGCCGTTGCTTGACTAATATCCTGTTCATTATCAAATTCCACACTATTTTCAGTCCCATATATCGTAGCATTATTTACTATATTGACATCATTATCACTATTAAGCCCCGCACTATTTACATTATTTTTATATCCTACAACAGTACTAGTCTGTGTATATGCACTAACCTTATTATTTTCACCGCTTACATATGTAGTTTCTTGAACTGCATATGAATAAGGTATAGAATATCCCATAGTTAATACTGTTATTAATGTTCCTACTACTTTCTTATTTCTCATGCAAACCTCCAACCAACACACAAACAAAACTAATAATATAAATATTATCATATTTTAAAATATACAACAATTTTCAAATATAACTTATTTTATAAATTTCAAAATAATCACTAAACAAATACTAAACACAAAAAAAGAGCAATGTTTTTATTCATTGCTCTTGTAAATTTACTTATGTATTAAATGTTAATTCTTTACTCTTCCACAATATCATAAAGCTTTTTAAATATTTCTGGGTCACAAGGATATTCTTCACCATTAACACCTCTAATAACCCAATCACCAGGATTAGTTCTTACTACACCATTTAATGTCAATAAATATCTAGTCCCCTCTTCTCGAATTGCCGTTAGCTTATTAGGTTTATGACGAATAATCGTAGCTTTCTCACTATAACCCTTCTCATCATAATATAAAGCATGAGCTTCCGAAGCACAAAATTCCACTAGTATTTCTGAAATTATAATAGGATTTTGTTTTGATTTACACGTTTCAACTATATATCTTGCAAACTGCGGGTCAAAATTCAATTCTAATGGAACTTCATTGGTAGAGGGTTCTTCTTTATACACCTTTATTTGTAATAAGGTACTATCTATAACCAACCAACGATAGCCTAATTTATAAGCCCCAGCCAAAACACTAGCTAAATTTTCCTTTTCAGTCATCAGTTTCTCCTTTATAAAATGAAAGGACGGCAAATGCCGTCCCTATCTTATATTATACTTGCGATTGCCAATCTGCTGGATATGTAACATATACAAATCTAGCTTTTCCTTTTACAGAAAATTGAATCGGACTCCCCTTAGGAATTAATACTATTTCACCAGGTCCCGCTGTAATTGTTTCACCATTAATAATAATACTTAACTCTCCGGAAATAATATAATCAATTTCATCATAATTTAAAGTCCAATCAAATGTAGTGTCTTCCATAACCATAAGGCCACAACCTAATCTAGGACTTTCATCTAATGAAAATAAATCTTTAGTATATACCTTATCATTAGGATTACCCGTATCAAGACGGTCTGCTTCGGTTACATCAATTTGAGGTAGTTTTACAACCCCAACACCACTATTTGATATGTGTTTAGTCGCCATTAGTTTTTCAGTTACTATTTGACGAACTAAACTTTCAATCATATCGCGTGTCATATTACCCATTATATACTCCTTATTTTTTAGCTTTAGCCACAATATGTTTAGACATAAACATCGCTACTAAAATTGCAGTTACACCTGCAACAAGCTTACCTACAATCATTGGGAATATCATCTCTTTGGCTACACCTGCAGTAAAACCTAAGTGATCACCTAATACAAATGAAGCAGATACAGCAAATGCAACATTTAATATTTTACCACGAGTATCCATATCTTTTAGCATTTGAAACATTGGAATATTATTGGCTAAGGTCGCCACCATACCAGCAGCTGCAACTTCATTCATCCCTAAAGCAGCCCCCATTTTTAATAAAGGCTTATTAAATACTTTAGTAATAAAAGCAACTAAACAGAACGCACCTGCTAATGTTAATGCAATCCCACCAACAATCTCAATACCTTCTGTAACTGGAGCAATCCCTTCTATTACAGTAATACCAACTAATAATTGCAAAGCACCTAAAATAAGACCTAAAACAGCAACAATAACTACACCTTGACCAAATATAGTAAAACATTTAATCATTGTTTCTGGAATCATCCATAGCCCTAAAATTACAAGTAACGCAAAAATAACAATAGGAATTAAATTAACTAAAATCATGCTTAAATTCATGCCCGCTACAAGACCACCTGCCAAACATCCCAAGGGAATTGTAACGATACCACATAAAACACCTGTAGCCAAGTACTGATGATCTTCTTTATCAATAATTCCTAAGGCTACCGGAATAGTAAAGACAATAGTAGGTCCCATCATAGCGCCTAAAATTGTACCTGCAAACAGCCCCGCTTCTGGGGTTAAAGCCATCTGCTGAGCTAAAGCAAATCCACCCATATCATTCGCCAATAATGTTGTTGCAAACATAGAAGGATCAGCGCCTAACATAGCATAAACAGGTACTACAATAGGGCTTAACACTTGAGCTAAAATAGGTGCTATCGTAATAATACCAACCATTGACATTGCTAATGCACCCATAGCCATAATGCCTTCTTCAAACTTTTCACCTAAACCAAGCTTATTGCCAATACATTTATCTAAGCCCCCTATAATCATAAAAAGGACCATGATATACATAATAATTTCATTAATACTCATAGTTGTATCTCCTAACCATCTGTATCAATTGAGTCAATAACACCCACAATCATTGCATCAATTGGCGTATTCATATTCTCGGCTGATATTCTAGCTGCTTCACCTAATGCCACCAGTACAGTATCACCTATACCAGCACCAGCATTATCAGCTGCTACAAATGAATCTTTTTCAGTTATGCCATCAGCCTCTAAAGCCCTAACAATCATGAATTTCCAACCATTTAATTTATCATCTTTTCGAGTAGACCACAAGCTACCAATAACCTTAGCGACTAACACAATATCACTCCTTATAGTTTTAAATCATGTTCTCGCATATAATCACGAGCTAATGGGGTTAATCTCGCACCAATTGGCATTTTTTCACCATTTTGTTGTAGCTGAACTAACTTAGCTACTGTAATAAATATTGACTTACTACTTTTTATCGGCTGTGATATCTTAGAGTCTTTCTTCTTCAGTCTACTACAAACCTCTGTGCCAAATTGAATTCCATAACTTTCACAAGCATGTACAATTTCTCGCCACTGTTGTTTTAAAGCATATGGAAGGCGCTCTATATGAGTCGGCATTACAGGCCTTTGTTTGACAACTACAGGCTTTCCTTCTAAAATACACTGTATAATTTGCTTACTTTTTTCTGAATGAGGCATAAGGTACGCCACCTCACTCAGCTCCTCTAAAGTTAATTCATCGATGACTAAATCAGAGCTATTAGAATTTGTTGAATTACCCTTTGAAGTAGCCCCTATCATCATATGCATAGCCTCTGAGGACGGGTTCGATTTAAATACTTGATTTAAATTAGCATCTTTTTCACTGGCTACATATTGATTCCAAATTTTATCAGTAATAGTTTGGATGATAGATTCTAACTCACTTGTTTTCATAAACCACCCTCCTATTCGATAATCTCACCAAAATCGCCATCATGTAATCCACACGCATTAGCTTCGTCAAAATCAATATGCATATATGTGTGATACTTTGGACTAACTCGAATTACCACATCATCAAAAATAAGAGGTCGTGCTGTATTAGTTCTAACTTTTACAATTTGTCCATTCCTAACACCTAATATTTTTGCATCATCTTCTGCTACATGCACGTGTCGTTTAGCTACAATACAACCTTCAGTTAAAGAAATATGTCGTTCCTTATTTACGATAATAATACCTGCTGAACCTTTTAAATCACCGCTTTCCCTAACAGGTGCTTTAATTCCTAATGTTCTTGCATCAGTTAATGAAACTTCTACTTGTGATTGTTCTCTAACAGGACCCAAAATAACGACATTAGTAAACATGCCCTTTGGTCCAACTAGATTAACTCTTTCTTGACATACATATTGTCCTGGCTGGGAAAGATCTTTAACTTTAGTTAACTGATACCCTTCACCAAATAAACGATCTACGTCATTTTGACTTAAATGTATATGTCGACCTGAACCTTCAATAATGAATTTTTTATTATTCTCTATGCTCTTTTCTTCAAGTTGCTTTAATACTTTACTAACAATATCATCTACTAAATTCACTTAATCACCTCCTTAACGCTCATTATTAATAACCGCTATAATTTCTTTTGACCATGCAGTAAATGATTCTGATACTTGCGGAAATAGCTTTATCAATTCTTCTACATATTTCATTTGCCTTAATAATTCAGCTGTAGAATATTGCCAAGTCCGCCATGGGCATGATTTAAACTGAAAAGTTTGAGGCTTAATAGGTAATGACGTTTTTATCACTACAGTATAGCGTGACTGTTTAAACTGTTCGAGTAAATCTTGTTGTAATTTCCAATAATGCCATAAACTTTCATCAAAAAAAATATCTGGTAATAAAGGAAAATAGAATAACTCACGTAATTTAGCAATTTCATTATCGAGATTCATTAAATCACCACTTCTTATATTAGAAGTACCTGCTTGAATTTCTTTCTTAAAACTTCTTGGTGATGTTTCGCCATTGTTTATTTGCTTCACTTCGATTTGAAACTCTCGTAAATACGATTGAGCAGATGGCGTAATTATACTAGGCTCCGTCAACGTTAGTTGTTCTCCTCTATGAAGTTTTTTATGCCGTAATAATTGGCGTATATTATTTTCAGTAATTACTTTCATAGAAAACCCTTTCTTATAAATAGAGAGCGCCTTACGCGCTCTCTATTATTACTTACGCATTGCCCGTAATTTAATCAACGGTTAAATTATTCACTTTTTCCTGGCAAAATAGCATCTACTTCAGCATGTGGACGAGGAATTACATGAACAGAAAGAAGTTCCCCTACTCGTTCTGCAGCAGCTGCACCAGCATCTGTAGCAGCTTTTACAGCCCCTACATCACCACGAACCATAACTGTTACTAAACCACCACCAACTTGCTCTTTACCAATTAAAGTAACATTAGCAGCTTTTACCATTGCGTCAGCTGCTTCAATTGCGCCAACTAAACCTTTTGTTTCAATCATTCCTAATGCATTTGTGCTAGACATAGTGATTACCTCCTAAAGTAACTAATAATATGTTTAAAATAAAATATTTGTAATATATAAATTTTATAATTACCAATTTCTAATTAGCTTAACTTAGCCATAATTTGTTCAACAATAGCGCGAATAACTACTTCTTGCGATTCACACCCTAGAGTAGCTCCTACATGAATATCTGAAGATTCTGCTTTACGTAAATCATCTAATTCTCGCACACCATATGCCACTCGTCTTAAATTAAATAAATTTTGTGGTCCTACATTATCTGAAGTAGCACTGCCACCAACAGCCCCACAGCCTAACGTAAGCGAAGGTGTAATATTAGTAGTTGCTCCAATGCCCCCTAAAGCGCCAGGCGTATTAACAAGCAATCGAGATACCGGTTTGCGTAAACCAAATTCTTTTACAATATCGGCATTTTCAGTATGAATGATTAACGTATGACCAGCGCCTTCATTTTCTAATATCCGAATAGATAAGTCACAGGCCTCTTCCCAATTATCCACTGTATAAAAAGCAATAATTGGTGCTAGTTTTTCATGAGAATATGGATATTTAGGACCTACTCCCGTTTCTAGCGCAACCAATAAACGTCTATCAGCAGGAATATCTAAACCTACCAATTTAGCAATAACTTGGGCCGACTTACCAACGATAGCAGGATTCATAGTGCCATTAGCACGAAGAATAAAAGCTCCTAATCTAGCAGCCTCTTCTGGATCTAAAATATATGCTCCCTGAGCAACGAGTTCTTTCATAACAGCTTCTTTATTGACTGTTTCAACAATAATTGACTGCTCTGAAGCACAAATTGTACCATTATCAAATGTTTTAGAATCCATGATACGTTTTACTGCTAACTTAACATCTGCACTACGCTCAATATAAGCTGGCCCATTACCAGGTCCTACACCTAAAGCTGGTGTGCCTGACGAATAGGCTGCTTTTACCATTGCAGAGCCACCTGTCGCTAAAATTAAATCCGTATTATCGCTCTTCATTAATTCTGCTGTACCTTCCATAGTAGGCATTGTCATAAAAGATACAGCATCTTCTGGAGCACCTGCAGCTTTAAGTGCTTTACGAATAACTGCTACAGTCTCACCAATACATTTGATAGCAGTAGGATGCGGCGAAAATACAATACTATTAGCCGCTTTTAACGCAATAAGCGATTTAAAAATAACTGTTGATGTTGGATTGGTAGACGGTACTAGCCCCGCAATAACACCTACAGGAACCGCGACTTCCATTACTTTATTAGCACGATCGTCATTAACGACTCCTACAGTTTTCATATCTTTCATATACTCATATACTTGACGAGAAGCAAACGCATTTTTTAATACTTTATCTTCCCATTTACCAAATCCAGTTTCTTCATGAGCTAGCTTAGCTAAGCGAACGCGCTCATTATAAGCGGCTTCGCATACTACCTTAGTTATCTCATCAATCTGACTTTGACTAAGAGTAGCTAACTTTTTTTGTGCCTCTTTTGCTTTTGCTAAGAGAATCCGAACTTCTTGAACGGATTGTAAATCCTTATCAACTAAGTTCAAAATATTCCACCTCGTTTCACTTCTTCTATGATTACATCAATGAGGCTTTCTTTATTTGCAAACTTAATAGCAGTTCGTTTCATACCATGCACATTCATAGCATATGCTTTTTTACGTAAGTCAACGACTTTATATTTAGCTAGTTCTTCACGTAATCCGATTTCATCAATAGTTTCTGCTTTTACAACTGCCTCATCACTAACTAAATCCTTCACGCTAAAATTTGCATCTACTGTTTTATTTAAAACAGCTGAAACCTCATCATTTGACAGTTTTTTTGCTGTACTATTAGCATCAGCTTCAGCACTTTCCTGTAACTTACCACCCATTAATTTTGCCAATGCTTTATCAGCTCTTGGAATCACATGGCTTGTACAATAGCAATTTAATTGCTTAGCTATAACAACAGCAGCCTCCACAGCGGCTTGTACTGCGGCCACATCGCCAACAAGTAAAATTGTACGTCGACCACCACCAACGCGTTCCTCACTATTTAACGCTACATTAGCTGCCTTTAAAGCTGCATCAGCTGCACTAACAGCACCTAAGAAACCTCGTACTTCTACCATTCCTAGTGCCTTCATCAAAACCTCCTTAGTAGCTTAGTGGATTATCTGCTACATTCTGAATAGCTTGTGCAAAAGCTACACAGGCTGCTTTACAAGCAGATTGGCTACCAGTTAATAAACCGCCACCAAAGTTAGTTTCTGATGGAGGCCCATAGAATACACAAAGTCTAACATCTGCCGCTTTCAAAGCTGCATCAAGCCCCACCAGAGCTTCACACGGAGGCGCAATTAAATATGCAATTGCTTCACCTTCTGCAATATCGGCGGATTTAGATAAGAACCTACCAGATCTTGAAACAACATGTGCAAAATACGGTATAGAGCCATCATCATTAGCACTAATAAAACTTGCTTCTTCATTAATTACATGAACTGCTGTATCTAAACCACTTGTTACTTCTGCTGGACTTGGCCCTGCTAAAATTCCGATTACTTCGCCAGCTAATTTAGTGGATGCATTGCCTGCACCACCATAAAAGCTTTTTGCATAAACAACCTCAACTTCTGCCGTTTTAGTTGCCTCGTCTAATGCTACATAAGTAACATCATCACAATCAGCTGTAATAATCCCTAATGAGCGCTGACTCTTTGATAATCCTAGTTGTGATGCTAAGCCTGCATCAACATTAGGAATTATCTGAACGCTTAATACATTAGCACCTAGGCGTTGATTCTTCACAAACGTCCCTCCTCACTTTATTTCAATTCAATACCTGATTTTTTCTTTTCAAGCATATTTTTAATAATATCTGCAATATATGCACCTGCTTCTACAGCTGGAGTACCACCTTTATGAATATTAGATACTACAGTACGTCGAGATTCTGGCATCCCCACAGTTGGACGATAAGCAATATAAGCACTCATCGATTCAGCAGTTACAAGACCTGGACGCTCGCCAACGAATAAACAGACTACGTCAGCATCACTAATTTCACCAATAGGATCCATAGCAGGTACACGGCAATATTTAACAAATAAAACCTTATCAAAGTCTAAATTATATTTCTTAAGCCCTTGTTTCAATGAAGGGATTACATCACGAATATTAGCCTCAATTGCAGCAGAACTTAAACCATCCCCTACTACAACAACTAACTTAGCCCCTTTAGTTACATTTTGTCTAATAATTTCTGTATTAGCTTCATCAAACATACGACCATAATCAGGACGCGTAATATATTCATCCTTATTTTTGCAAATTGTTCGAACTGGTATAAAACCCATTTCTTCTACTAATTCAGGATTTACATCAGAGAATACTGCATCTTGTGCCGCTGCATGGTCTGCACGGAAACGAAGAACTGATTGCGTTTTATATCTTGTTCCACAACGCCCTACACCTAAACGAGCTGCCGTATAGCCCTTCATTTTCAAGTATCCTTCTTTATCCTTAGGCTCCTCAACTAATAATTGTTTCTTTAAATCCACTTCAGAAATGTCTGGCAAAATACCCGTTGGATCAATCGTACTCCCAACTTGAACCTTACTATTAGCTTGTGTACTACTTGAATTATTTATAGCCTGAGATTCATCTAAACCTTTAGCCTTCACTAATTCCCCTAAAATAGACTCTATCATTACTTTTAATTCAGTTTCATTCATTCCTATCACCTCACTTATTTTAAGAATGCCGAAGCATCGCCGGCGAGTGGAGTTAATTTACCATTTGACATAAAGCCCATTTTCTCAAGCCATAATTCAAATTCTTTAATAGGACGTAAATTAAACATATCACGAATCGTTGCCGTTTCATGGAAGCCTGTAGTTTGATAATTTAACATAATATCATCACCATGAGGGATACCCATAATATATGTACACCCAGCACTAGCTAATAAAATTGTTAAATTTTCCATGTCATTCTGATCTGCTTTCATATGGTTTGTATAACATACGTCACAACCCATAGATATACCGGTTAGTTTCCCCATAAAATGATCTTCCAGACCTGCACGAATTACTTGTTTAGAATCATATAAATATTCTGGTCCAATAAAACCAACTACAGTATTCACAATATATGGATCGAATTTTTTAGCAAATCCATAGCAGCGAGCCTCCATAGTTACCTGATCTGCACCATGATGAGCATCTGAGGACAATTCAGAACCTTGCCCCGTTTCAAAGTACATTACATTAGGTCCTGCTACTTGACCTTGTTCTAAAGCAAGTGCTTTAGCCTCTTCAATCGTAGCACCACTTAAACCAAATGCCGTATTTCCTTTTTCAGATCCTGCAATCGATTGAAATACAAGACCTGTAGGTGCGCCTTGACGAATAGCTTCCATCTGAGTTGTTACATGCGCTAATACACAAGTCTGTGTTGGAATTGCCCATTCGCTACGAAATTCTTCAAATTTATTTAAAATTCGTTTTACACTTTCAACAGAATCATCTACGGGATTTAAACCAATAACTGCATCACCTATACCGTAAGATAAACCTTCCATAACAGATGCCATAATTCCATCAATATTATCAGTTGTATGATTTGGCTGTAAACGCGCAGAAAATGTACCTGGTCTACCAATTGTAGTATTTGCTGTTTTTTCAATGCGAATTTTTTTAGCGCCTACAATTAAGTCCATATTAGACATTAGCTTACATACTGCTGCCACCATCTCAGATGTTAAGCCACGTGAAATAAATTTAATATCATTATCTGTAGTTGTATCTGACAAAATCCATTCACGAAGCTCTTCTACTGTCCAATTTTTAATTGAATTAAAAATTCGAGTATTTACTTGATCTACAATAATACGTGTTACTTCATCCTCTTCATAAGGCACAACAGGATTATTATATAAGTCATTCAATGTAAGTTGTGCTAATACAGTTTTTGCCGCTACACGTTCTTCTGCTGTAGTAGCAGCAACCCCAGCTAATCGGTCTCCCGATTTTTCTTCATTGGCTTTAGCTAATACTTCTTTCACAGAAGCAAACTCGTAAGTATTGCCAAAGAGTCGAGTTTTTAAAATCATGCGTTCATCACTCCTTTAATTAAATACTAATGTCTTAATAATGACCGGCAACACGTTGCCACCAGCCACAGGCGTACCTATATCTATGTAGTCTCCGTTCTCTGCTCGAATAGAGTCAATACATACAAAAGAACTTTTTTCTGGTAATAAAGCATATATACTATTACCTAAAGCTTTAGCCATATCTTCTGCAACAATAACAATTAATGGATATCCTTGCTCACGTAATGTAGATAATCCTTCTGTAATCCCAGCTGCATATCGTTGAATATCAGCAAACGAAGGAGATTTTAATCCCACTAACGAAAGTGCTACATTAGTATGTTGTCCATCAGTAACAAACCACTCTAATTTATTCTGGATTTGCTTAGCCATAGATACAGAATCTAAAGCTTCATCATCTTTAGCCAGTTTTAGTACTGGTATATTTTTAATCGGTAATATTTCCTCGGTATAACTAATAGTGGAACCACTAACCTCAGCAGTATGTGAGCCAGCACCAACTACTGTAGCTCGTATAGTTTCAACTGTATCTAATACTTTACAAGTATTAAAGAATTCTGACTCTCTAATTCTTTTGCCCAATAATAAACCTATGTCGCCAAATTGAAACCAGTCTGAAACTTGATCACTCCGAATACAATCAGCTACACCACCCGAAAAAGTTACAGCCTCTATGGATCCTGATTTCTTAAGTCCATGGTGCGTAATTAATAAATCATAAAATGGGGTTCCATCACCTAAACCAATAGACTGTTCCAGTGCCTTTACAAGCTCATCAATAACAGGCATTATATCCTCAGGCGTAACTCGTTTATTTAGGCCCAATGGCAAACCCATTTTCTCGATAATCGTCATAATTTTAGGTGCAATATAGGTTACCATCTTACTAGTAGGATCAATCTTCATAAGTCGTCCACCTATATCAAAACAACCTGTATCAATAACATCGCCGGCCTGAAAAACAGCTAAATTACTTGTTCCTCCACCAATATCAAAATTAACAATACTACCTCTATATTGCCGTGATAAGGATTCTGTACCTGCACCTTTCCCGGCAATAATACTTTCTAAATCAGGGCCTGCGGTAGCAACTACAAAATCACCTGCATATCCACTTAATGCCTGTAATACTTTAGCTGAATTTGACTTACGTGCAGTTTCTCCAGTAATAATAACAGCACCCATTTGAATATCTTCTTTTGCAATTCCAGCACGTTTATATTCTTTTGCAACAAACTCTTTAATTTGCTCTTCGTCAATTTCAGTCTGTGCTAATAGAGGTGTAAACATAATTTCACTTCTGTAAATTACTTTTTTATCAGATATTTCTATTCTAGGCACAGTAAAAGCTGACGCAAAATTCTCCACCGTCAATTCAGATAAAATTAATTGTGTAGTCGAAGTGCCTAAATCTATACCTACTGTTAACAATGTCTCTTTATTCATACATCCTCCTTTCTGAAGGATACAAAAAGGCGCTTAAGCACAAGAAAAAACTTACTTTCTTTTGCTTAAGCGCCTTTGCTTTTTGCTATACAACTACATCGTTGCTTTTTTGAAAACGAAAATTTACTTTCGTTCCCGATTTATTAGACTCAATATTTAATTTACCTTTTAACTTATCTTTTACATACCCATTAATTATTAATAAACCTAGACTATCTGCTTTGACAGTCTTTACATCGAAACCACAACCATCATCTGAAACTTCAATTGATATCATAGAATCTATAGCTTTACCTATAATTTGTACCTTACCAGATTGTTCTGGTAAATAAGCATGATCAAAGATATTTTGTAATAGTTCATTTACAATTAGTGAAACTGTTACTACTTGATCTGTAGTAATATAGACATTATCATCTACTTGCAAGAAGATTTCTATATCTCTAAAATTGCCAAACATATGATGAAAATTATGAATAACCGTCGTCAATGTTTGTTGCAATGAAGTATAACTATCTACTTGTTGTGACAACAATTCATGAGTTGATGCAATAGTCATAATTCTAGAAATACTATCATGTAAAACTTTTTTTGTTTCATCTAATTGAGCACGTCGCTCTTGAATTTTAAGAAGTGATACAATAGATTGCAAATTATTTTTTACACGATGATGAATCTCTTTAATTGCTACTGACTTCAGCACAATTTCTTCTTCACGTTTTTTAAACTCTGTAGTGTCTTGAATGATAACTACCAATCGCTGATTTGTTTTAATCCAACTATATTTTATAGTGAAATAATACTGTAAAAATCTAGTTTCAGCATCAAAAAACCAATTATTAGTAGCTCGCTCAGCTCGATACTTAATATAATCAAAAGTCAAATAATCTAATGTCAAATTATCATAAAACATACCAATAATTTCATCTCTATATCCTAATTGACGATATAATTGTTTTGCTCCTTCATTGGCCGTAACTAAATATCCATCACCATCAAAAATAAGCACATTTTCTGATAATCGGTCAACAAAAAAATTATCTGCCTCTTCTTCACCACGTATAATTGTACTCAACTTAGGCTCTGCTGTATTACCTACTGTCGGTGCACTAGCATCGGTTTCTATAATCAAAACACCTAGCGTTTTTTCTTTAAGCTTAATGGGATAAATACTTTGTGTAATCAATTTGCCTTCTTGCGAAACTGCAATTAAACCAATAGAATTTACCCCTGTTTGCATAGACCTCAAAACACCTGGTTCATTTTCTAATAAAGCATCCAAACCTACTACCTTATTAGCATACATGGATTCTTTAATTAATGGCTGTCTATGATACACCACTAACGCAGATTTACTCACTTCATTATAAATGTCAATAAAAACATCCGCATCAGGGTACAATACTGAATCCGCTAAATTATAAATTACTTTGACAAGCTCTTGAACTTCTTCAGATGTTAAATTAGAATACTCGACACATAATTCACGTAATACAGCCTCTTCTAAACTTGCTATATCATGGCTCATATTATTCACTATCCATTATAATTAACTCTGCAATTTCGCTCATTTTAGCCCGTCTATCCATACTTAAACGTCTTAATTTTTTATATGCTTCTTCTTCTGAAATATTAAATTCTTGACTCAAAATTCCCTTTGCCCGTTCAATGATTTTTCGTTCTTCCAGACGAGTCTTAAGATCTTCGATCTCCTGCTCAAGAGTTTCTGTATGTTGCCCTTTAGCAATGGCCATTTCAATTGTTGGAATTAAGGATTTCTCATCAATTGGCTTAATTAAATAACCTGTAGCACCAATTTTTTTAGCTTTCTCTGTATTTTCAAAATCACCATAAGCTGTTAAAAATACAATACTTTTAGCCAATTTATCCTGAGCAATTTTTTTGGCTGCCTTTAACCCATCCAACACAGGCATCTGAATATCCATTAATACTAAATCTGGTCGTACCTTTCGGCATACTTCTACCGCTTCAAAGCCATCGGCTGCTTCGCCACTTACTTCGTAGCCCGCTTCCGTCAAGATATCTTTAATATCTAACCGAGTTATTGGCTCATCATCGACAATAACTATAGTTCCTCGCATATATCTCCTTTATTTACTAAGTTCTTGTAATCTCACAACCTAGTGCAAATTTTAAAATTCCTTGTAACCCATCAACAACTGCACTCAAAGCAGTTTCAACTGAACTTACATCTCCATAAATAACAACTGAACCAGAAAATCTATCTACAAAACCAATCTTAACATCACCACTTTTTGTAGCAATATCAACAGCGATAATTGCTGCCTCAGCAGGTGTAATAGTTAAAATTCCTAATGCATTATACACATCACTTGGCAATCCTAGCTTACTATAAATCTCTTTTGCTGGATTGGCAATAATATGCGCCAACGTTATCTGTTTCCCAGGAACATATTCCTGAATCATGCGCTGTTTTTCTTCCATAGCCACTCCTTTTCATACCTACTAGTTATATGATTGCTTCTAGTAAAGCTTTAATATCACTTAAAGTAGGTACTCTCGGGTTAGCAGCCGTACAAGCATCAGCTAATGCAGCCTGAGCAATATCATCACTAGCAGCTAATACATCATTTGATTTAAACCCACATTCACTCAACGAAATAGGTACTTTTACGGTCTGCTGTAACTGCTTTATTTTTCTTACTAGTGCGGCAACTCCCATTCGCGGATTAGCCGAAGACGTCGCTCCAATAATATTTGCCAATCGAGTGTAACGTTTAGCCGCTTCACTCGTTGTTTGACTGCCATTAAAAGCCACAATATGAGGCAATAAAATCGCATTAATTCGGCCATGAGGAATATGAAAACGTCCACCAATTGCATGAGCCATACCATGATTCAAACCTAAATTAGTTAAATTAAATGCCATCCCAGCCATGCAAGAAGCTACATGCATTTGTTCTCTAGCCTCTACATTATCTCCATGCGTATAAGCTTCTGGCAAATATTTGAAAACAAGTTGAACTGCATATTCTACTAGAGCTTTAGCCATAACATTTTCATTAGAAGATACATAGGACTCAATCAAATGAACTAATACATCCATACCTGTATCAGCCGTGATAGCTGGAGGTACACTCAAAACTAACCGTGTATCTAAAATTGCAATATTGGGTTGAATTTCATCAGTTACTATAGGGTGTTTTATGCCAGATTCAGCTACTGTAATAACTGAGAAATTAGTAACTTCTGAGCCAGTTCCACTTGTTGTAGGTACTGCTACAAACTCAATATTACGTGTATTATCAACTTGCTTACTAAAGTATAACATAGCTTTTGCAGCGTCTATAGCCGAACCGCCGCCAACAGCAATAATAACATCTGGTTTGCTCTCTAAAACACGATTCACGCCAGCTGCTACTACTTCAGTAGGTGGATCTGGTACAATGTCACTAAAAATTGTAACTTCAGTATGTTTTAAGTTTTCAATAACTTGGTTAATCATGCCTGACTGAACCATAAAAGGGTCTGTCACAACAAAACTTTTTTTCACGGGGAGATCACGAAGTCCTTGCAACACATCTGCCCCGACCCATAAGGTCGTAGGAAATTTTATTTTCTGCATACATGTTCTCCTGTTTAACAAACAAAAAAAGAAGCCTTCACGGAACACACCTCTTCCGTTTAAGCTTCATTGCAAACCATGTACGCCGTTGTACACGAATAACCTTATAACCATAATTTATACTTTACCAAACAAAAAGTCAATGAATTTCATCATTTTTACTTATGCCTAATACGTATACATATCCTTTTTTTCGCATATTTCTTACGCATAATGCAGATGATTTATAAAACTACTAAAACATTTAACTACTATAACCCTATTAAATAAAGGCTTTTATTTATAATATAACAAAAGAGCATGAATCACATCATGCTCTTCATTTTAATAAGGACAATACCTCACTCCATTGTGTCTAATGTTTTCACCACTGAAAGCCTCGCATCATCCTTCACTGATTGCACTACCTTGTGCAAAACTAGACTAATACTGCCATTCAGTTCCTCGCATCAGACAATGAATTAGTAGCCCTTAAGGCCACAAAAACAACATCCTGTCTTACCTCGAAACAGCATGTGCGATGAAAATCACGAAAGACCTGACTTAGGCAAAGCCTTCACAGTGGCGGGACCGTGTTAGATTTTCACTAACTTCCATCGATGATTTCCATTTCTCTATTAATCTTATAGTAATAGTAGCACATATAATTTGCCAAGGCAAGCGCCTGTCACATTAAACACCGCTAATGTATTTCTACTTTCCATTATGAAATACTTCAGCACTACGACTATAATATATGTCTTCACGACCTTGTTTTGCATTGATATAACGAGCCAATGCATAAAAATAGTCAGAAAGTCGATTAACAAACATTACCAACTCTGACGACACTCTTGCGGTAGTTTGCAAACGAACTATCCTACGCTCTGCACGGCGAGCAATAGTACGAGCTACATGCATCATACTCGCTTCTGATGTGCCTCCTGGCAATATAAAACGATTGATTTCCGGAGCCGCTTCTGTATACACATCAATCCGTTCTTCTAGCCAACTTACTGCCCCATCTGGTAATGTAAGCGAACGATCTAAAGATTCTGGTGTGGCTAAATCAGTTCCTACATCAAACAAAAAGTGTTGTAAATATTGCAACTCGCTTCTTTCAGCAACAAAGTCTTCACTAAATTGAGAGATTGCATACCCTACCCATGAATTTAATTCATCTATTGTGCCATAACTTTCAACTCGATCTGAATCTTTTGCCACAGCTACGCCCCCCACTAAGCGAGTCATACCTTTATCTCCAGTTTTTGTGTAAATACGCATAAAAAGCTCCTTTCTTTATATACATCTAGGTATATTTAATAAACAAAATACCCTAATATAAATTAATCATATATTAGCTTCAATGCTGTTACTTACACCCCATTGTGTTACTTTGATAATACAAATAAGTAATCATTTTGTCAATTTCTTAATTTATATATTTCACTTATCTATTTACTTTTATCTATTTACTTTTTTATTAAATTGCGGTATCTTGAAATTACACACCAAATTAGACTCCTGTTTAACATTCCTTTTACAACTTAACTATTCATAAAAGGAGTGTCTTATGAAAAAGATTATGTTTATTGGTCCTATTGGCGTTGGTAAAACAACACTCACTCAACGTATTCAAGGGGCTGACATTACTTATGCCAAAACACAAACTGTACAGTTTCATGACAATATTATTGATACCCCTGGTGAATTTGTACAACATAGGCTCATGTATAACGCTCTATTAGTAACCTCTGCTGAGGCTGACATTTTAGGCTTCCTTATCTCAGCCAAAGAAAAAGAGCAAATGTTTCCACCTGGGTTTGCTAGTCTTTTTAATAAACCAGCTATAGGAATTATTACCAAAATGGATCTAGCCGATGAAACAGATGATATTAACTATATTGAAGAACAACTGCTAATGACAGGAGCTTCTCCAATTTTCAAAGTAGGCGCTCACGATGAAACTGGTATAAAATCACTATTAAACTATTTAAATTCTTTATAATAATAAAACGAGTGATAACAAAGTTATCACTCGTTTTTTCATTGCACTACAACTACCTCAATGGGCAAAGTAATTAATAAACCACACAATACAAGGCAAGGCAAATAGGTCAATCAAGAAAGCCCCGCACAAAGGAACAATGAGGAATGCCTTGGTCGATGGGCCATATTTTTCAGTAACAGCCTTCATATTCGCCATCGCATTTGGTGTCGCCCCAAGGCCATGCCCTGCCATCCCCGCACACATAATTACGGCATCGTAAGAACGACCAAGCATAGGGAATACTACATATAAACAATACAAAATCATGAAAAGTACTTGAGCACCTAAAACTACAAGCATTGGAATTGCTAAATCTACTAACTCCCAAAGTTTTAAGGTCATCAACGCCATAGACAAGAAGACACCTAAGCACACATCACCAATTAAATTAATTGTTGGCGTATGAAGTTTCACAATTTTTAATTGATCATTAAGGTTTCGCAAAATTACGGCAAAGAACATAGCCCCTACATAACTTGGTAAAGCAATCCCTAGAGATCCTTTTAACCAAGATGCAACCCATAGGCCTACACTCATACAGATGGCAATTACACCACTATGAAGCAAGAAAGAATGCGCCGATACTTCATTTGTTACATATTCGCTTTCTTCTGCAGTAGACGTCTCAGCTTTAGCTGAAGTACTACCCTCAGTAGCAGTGCCCTCTACAGCTACGTCTTCTAATTCCGTAGAGTGCAAATTATATTTATTTAGTAAATGCTTCGCCATTGGCCCACCAATTAAGCCCCCTGAAACAAGACCAAAGGTAGCTGCCGCCATAGCAACGGCCGTTGCACCATAAACACCCATCGCTTCCACTTCAGGACCAAAGGCACCTGCCGCACCATGACCACCTTCCATAGATACAGCGCCCATAAGTACTCCTAGTAGAGGATCGATACCTAATACTTGGGCCAAAGAAGTACCAATTAAATTTTGCATTAAAGATAACAACGCACAGAAGAACCAATATACAAGTAGTAATTTACCACCTTGTTTTACTAAGCGTAAACTAGCTATCAAACCAATAGTGGTAAAGAACGCCAAACTAAAAGGCACTTGTAATAAGGTATCCATTTTTACAAGTAAAAGTCCGGACTGTTGTAATACTAGCATAAGGATAGAAAATAATAAGCCCCCTGCTACTGGTGCAGGAATACAAAAACGACCTAAAATACTAATGCGATTTACTAGTACACGGCCAAACAATAATAGCAAAATAGCCAATGCTAGCGTAGCAATCATGTCTAGCTTAATGACTGGCACACCTTGCTCCCATAAAAATGACATACCTTTGCCCTCCTTTGTGTAACTACCCTAACATATATCACGCGGATATAATGTTTTAAATTTACTATTTACTAGCAAATTTAATTTTAATACGTCTAATATATTCTATCTTCATCTAAAATTCGTCTATTTTTAATTATAAGAGTCAAATTTTCCAATTTACTTTCAAACATACTCTTCAAATGAGCCTATGCTTTTATAGAAGAATTTTTATAAAGTTAATGGGCAAAATAATTAATGAACCATACGATACAAGGCACAGCAAATAAATCAACTAAGAATGCCCCGCACAATGGCACGATAAGGAAGGCCTTGGTAGATGGGCCAAACTGTTCCGTAACAGCTTTCATATTTGCCATCGCATTCGGTGTCGCCCCTAAACCATGACCAGCCATACCAGCACACATAATTACCGCATCATAGGACTTTCCTAATAATGGGAAAGCAATAAATAAATTATAGATAATCATAAACACAACTTGAGAGCCTAAAATTAAGAGCATTGGTAACGCTAAATCAGCTAATTCCCAAAGTTTTAAGGTCATCAACGCCATGGACAAGAAAATACCTAAGCATACATCACCAATAAGGCCAATTGTTGGTGTATGCAATTTAACAATTTTAAACTGGTCGTTTACATTACGTAAAAGTACAGCAAAGAACATGCCTCCTACATAACTAGGTACAGCAATACCAAAGGCTGTTTTTATCCAAGATGCCAATTCCAAGCCTACCACCATACATAAGGCCACTAACGCACCATGAATAATAAACACATGCGCTGCCACTTCATAGGAAACTTCTTCCCCTTCTGCCATTTGTTCTTTTGCTTCTACTGTAGTAGCTTCTTCAATAGTCGTGGCATCACCAGGCTGCGTCTTTCGATCTAAAACCGGTTTGCCTTCAGCCGCTTTTTCTTCTTCAACTTCAGTAGAATGTAAGTTATATTTTTGAATCAAAAAACGCGCAATTGGTCCCCCAATTAAGCCCCCTGAAACGAGGCCAAAAGTTGCCGCCGCCATAGCGACTGCGGTAGCACCATATACGCCCATAGCTTCTACTTCAGGCCCAAAAGCAGCCGCATTGCCATGGCCCCCTTCCATAGAAACAGCTCCCATTAGTACCCCAAGGAGTGGATCAAGACCTAATACTTCTGACCAAGTTACGCCAATCACATTTTGCATAAACGATAAAAAAGCACATAACGCCCAATAAAATAAAAGTAACTTGCCACCTTTTTTTACTAATCGCAAACTAGCAATTAACCCAATTGTAGCAAAGAAAGCCAACATAAAGGGCGTTTGTAATAACGTATCCATTTTAATTAATAAAATACCTGTTTGCTGTAAAATTAACATTAAGATGGAAAATAATACCCCCCCAGCTACAGGTGCAGGAATACAAAAACGACTTAGCAACGTAATACGATTAACTAAATAACGCCCTAATAATAGTAGCAACATAGCTAATGCCAACGTAGCCAACATATCGAGCTGAATCACTGGAACACCTTGTTCCCATACAAAAGACATAGTAAGGCCTCCTAACAAAACTACAACACATTAATCATACCTGACAAACATACTATACATTACTTCTATACATAATATTATTTCTCCTGCTTGATAATTAAATTTTTTAAAAATATAGAATATAGAATGTTTTAGCTAAATGTTACTTTCATGAAAACTGTACAAAATAATATATAATGCGTTATAATCATATTAAAGTAACAGAAACTTCTGTTACTTATTTATATTTTCTCTCTATATGAGATTTTACATGGCAAGGAGGTTTTCATATGAAATTCTTATCGTCCACCGTAACTACTGGCATTTCTTTTGGATCTGCCTTAGCTATGGTTATCAGCTATGCCAACTGGCATTCTATCCCTTGGGCTATTATCCACGGGATTTTTGGCTGGCTTTACGTTATCTACTATGCACTTTTCAAATAGGCTACTCACGTATCTACATAACACAAAAAGACTATCCTTGCCCTAGGTCAAGGATAGTCTTTTTATATTAACCCATATATTATTTATAAATTGTAGCATTCCAAACAAGCTATTATCAGTCTGCCCTATAATTTACATTTCATTACGACGGATTTTATCATAATTAAATAAAATATTCAGTACCACTGCTGTTAAAGCACCTACTACGATACCACTTTCTAATAAAATCCGAATCGCCGATGGAAATTGAGCGAATAAATTAGGTGTCACAGTTACACCAAGCCCTAACGTAATAGAACAAGCAGCAATAAGCATCGTATTTGAATCATTAAAATCAGCTTTTCCTAACATGCGAATCCCTGCAGAACACACCATGCCAAACATGGCAACCATGGCGCCCCCTAATACTGGGGTAGGAATAATCGTAGCTAACGCTGCAAATTTAGGCACTAAGCCTAAAATCACCAATAAAATACCACATACTACAATGACTATACTATTTCGTACCTTAGATAGTTCTACTAAACCTACATTTTGTGAAAAGGTAGTATAAGGGAAGGAGTTAAAAATACCACCAATAATAGATGCTAACCCCTCTGCCCGATATCCATGGGCTAAATCCTTAGGCGTCAATTTCCGCTCACAAATTTCACCAAGTGCTAAAAATACCCCGGTAGACTCTACCATACTTACCATCGCTACAATTGTCATGGTAAGAATCGCACTAGCGTGAAACGTTGGCAAGCCAAAGTAAAACGGTTGTGGAATATGAGCCCATGAAGCTTCCATAACAGGAGTTAAATCAACAAGGCCTAAGCATAAAGCTAATAAAGTACCAAATACTAACCCTAGTAGCACAGAAATAGCTTGAATATAGCCTTTAAATACACGATTTAAAATCAAAATAAAAGCTAGTACCAGAAAGCCTAAGGTTAGATTTAAAACGCTTCCAAAATCAGGGCTCCCCTGACCACCAGCCAAATTATTCATAGCTACTGGCACTAAAGTTACCCCAATAACGGTTACGATGGAGCCCGTTACTACTGGCGGGAAAAATCTAACTAATTTACCAAACCAATGGGAAATAAGAAATACAATAAGTCCAGAGGTAATAATAGCACCATAGATTGCACCCATGCCTAATTCCTTACCAATGGCAATCATAGGAAACACAGCGGTAAAGGTACAACCTAGTACAACCGGTAAACCAATACCAAAAAATCGGTTGCGCCAAACTTGCAATAATGTTGCAATCCCAGAGGTCAGTAAATCAGCCCCAATCAAATACGCAATCTGCATAGTGTCAAGGCCTAAACTACTACCTACAATAATAGGCACTATAACCGCCCCTGCATACATAGCTAATACATGTTGCAAACCTAAGAAAAAAGTTTGACTTTTTTGTAATTCCATCATTCAGCCTCCTTAGGTGTACGTGCTTTTAATTCAAGAGCCATTTTACCAGTTCCTTTACCATCAGGACTCCCATGAGTATAGCCCACTACATCAAAATATTCTGCACATGCCTCTGCAATTGCTTCGTAATCTTCATTCTTACTTTTAGTACAAGTAGAAATATGAACTACATCTACCCCTTTTTTCCGTAAGGTAGCTATCTTCTTAGCTAAATCACCACCTGAATGAGTAAAACCAACTAACTCAATTTCCTCATTTTCATAACGAGCAAACGAATCTCGTTTTCCCATAAAAGCACCTAAACAACCACCACAGGAGCAGCGTTGCATGGTATCTTCATTAACTAAAATTGCTATTTTTTTCATTCTATCTCCTTAACTTAATTAGACGAGTACTTACTTTATAGCTTACCACAAATATAAAATAATTTAGCACTTATAAACTATATTCCATAATTCATATTTTTCATTAATAAATTGCTTTTAAATCATTGATATTATTCAAGAAGAAGCGTACAATGAAACTATAATATCGTTCGGATTATAATTATATAAGGAGGTTTACTATGGCTTACACAACATTTCGCATTCCTAACACAATTATTCACGGCAATGACGCCCTCTGTCATCTAGCTAAACTTGAAGGTAAGCGCGCTACTATCGTAACTGGTGGCAACTCTATGCGCCGTTTCGGTTTCTTAGATGAAACTAAAGCCCAACTTGAAAAGGCAGGCATGGAAGTGCAAATCATTGACGGCGTAGAACCAGATCCCTCCATCAAAACCTGTATTGAAGGGGGCGCTAAAATGGCTGAATTTCAGCCAGACTGGATTGTGGCATTAGGTGGCGGCTCCCCTATGGATGCAGCCAAAATTATGTGGGTATACTATGAGTATCCAGGGTATGACTTTATGGAACTTGTAAAATTTAATTTCCCTAAATTGCGCACCAAAGCAAAGCTAATTTGTATTCCTTCCACTAGCGGCACCGCTTCTGAAATCACTGCTTTTAGTGTAATCACTGATACAGAAAATAATATTAAATATCCACTCGTATCACCAGATATGGTCCCTGATATTGCCCTCTTAGATAATCGTATCCCCGCTAAAATGCCACCACTTATTACGGCTCAAACTGGTATGGATGTTATGACTCATGCCGTTGAAGCCTATGTATCAAAAGCAGCCGATGACTACACTGACCCATTAGCACTTCATGCGATTCAACTTATTTTTGAATACTTAGAAACAGCTTACAAAGAGCCAGATAATATGGTCGCTCGTGAAAAAATCCACAACGCTTCCACTATGGCAGGTATGGCCTTTACGAACGCTTCGTTAGGCATTGTACACAGTATGGCACATAAAATTGGTGGTGAATTCCATCTTACTCACGGCGAAGCGAATGCCATCTTATTGCCATATATTATTCAATACAATAAAAAAGCTACCTCCAAATATGCTAAATTAGAAGGTATTTTAGGTATTGATAGCCTAGAAGATGCTATATGGAATCTAAACCAACGGCTTGGTCTAACACGAACTATTAAAGAAGGACAAAATACAGTAATTAGCGAAGCAGACTTTAATGCAGTGCTTGACCGTATGAGCCCACGGGCTGTCGAAGATGCTTGCACATTAACTAACCCACGTAAACCTACTGTAGAAGATATTAAAAAGATTTACGAAGCAGCCTATTATGGCAAACCTATCGACTTTTAATAGGTAATACAACAGAGTCTTAACTCATATAAACAAAATGTCTACTCACTTAAAAAAAATGATAAACGCGGTTTGAGCCCCTCGGTTCAAACCGCGTTTTTAATCACTACTTACATATCACTATAGCAAAGTATAAGGAATGGGTAATCCATTATAAAATTTTACTCGCACTATAGCTTTGTGCACATCAATATTACTGACCTACTTTTTGTACAATATAATCCATAAATGTCTTCATTGTATCCCATTTAGAATTATTATTACGATATACGAAGCAAACCTGTAAATTTAATGGCTTAGCTAGTGCATAAAAACCTTCCGTAATGCCTAACGTATCCAATAAGTGACGAGAAATTAACGCCCCCGCATCATTGCGTTGACAATAATCAATCATAGCATATGGATTAGACAAACGAACTAATTGAGGCAAGGATTGACGACCTTCTTCAGAGAAGTAAGATTTCAATCGATGACTCATAAAATATTTAGGCGGGTACATTACCATTGGATAATCTAATAATTCTTCACAAGTTAATTGCTTGTCTCCTAGAAATTCACGTCTTGGTGCATAATAAACAACCGAGTCTTCACGAATAGCAATACTTTCATAGCTACTCATATCCTTGTTATTTGGTAAGTAACAAGTTCCAATATCGATACGGTTTTCACGAAGATCTAGCAACATTTCCTCTTCTTCCATGTCATAAATGGAAATAGAGAAATTTGGATTAGCTTGTTGAAAATATGATACATGAGCATTCATCCGTACGTCGCCAATGCTACGCAAAATTCCGACATTTAACATAGGTCGTTCCAATTTATTCGCTAAACGGATGCTATGAATAGCTCGTTCTAGCGTTTCAATGATATGCTCCGCCTCTGGTAAGAACTTTTCACCTTCTGCTGTTAGTCGGCTACCACGAGTGGATCGGGCGATTAACTTAACCCCCACTAAGCGTTCCAATTTTTTCATCTGCGCACTAAAAGCAGATTGTGTAATGTTAGCAGCTTGAGCCGCTAACGTAAAATTGCCCATTTTGCTATACGTGATAAAACTTTGCAACTCTTGCAGAGTAGGTAGTTCATCCATTCGTATCATCTCCTTTTTACGCAATACATAATCATACGTTCATAATTAATACTAAAAAATACCCCCATTAATAATTGAAGGTATCTCTTTTTTCTTTACCTTAGTATACCATGTATTCATTAATTTAGAAAAGAGATAGATACAAAAATTTTACATTTTTATCACTTTAATGAATTAAAAGAGGCTTACTACAACTGAATTTATCAACTGTCTATTGTTAAATAACATTTATACTATACTAAAGCAATGAGATTATTTTCCCCTTTTTAATGTATATAATTAAAACAAACATAACTGTTAAATTTTCTTATAATTTTCTATTTCAAAAACCTGTCAGAAACTCATATATTTTTCACAATATGCAAAATATTGGCATATAAATTCAACAAAACTCTATTTTCTTCTATAAAGAGCTTTTAAAAAGCCCTTTGCACTATTTGTGTAAATACCTACTATAGAAGAATTGCAAAAAAGCTAGGAAATAATTGACACTGAACTTGTATTTGTGCTATTATTATCGAGTACCTTTCTGAGTACACTAATTTTATATTTTTTATTTTTAATCATGAGGTGATAATCACATGGCAACGAGAAGAGAAGCACGCTTTAAGTTATGTCGTCGCTTCGGTGTGAACGTTTTCGGTCACTCCAAAGCTTTAAAGCGCGTAAAAAAAGACCAACGTCAGAAAAAAATGTCTGAATATGGCACACAATTATTAGAAAAACAAAAAGTTAAAGCATACTACAACTTGCTAGAACGCCAGTTCGTACGCTATTATGATAAAGCGAAAAAAATGCAAGGTGTTACCGGCGAAAACATGTTAATCTTGTTAGAATGCCGTCTTGACAATCTTGTATATCGCATCGGTTTTGGTAACTCCATCCGTCAATCCCGTCAGATGGTTAACCATGGCCACGTTCTTGTTAACGGTCGTCGCGTAGACATTCCTTCCTACCAGTGCAAACCTGGTGATGTAATCGAACTTCGCGAAGCATCCCGTGACAACGAAATGTTCAAATCTAACTTCCAGGAACTTCGTTCTTTCGAACTTCCTTACATTACTAAAGAATTAGAAGCTTTCAAAGGTACTTTAACTCGCCTTCCTGAACGTGCTGAACTTCCAATCGAAGTTAACGAAACGCTCATCGTCGAATTGTACTCCAAATAATAGCTTGCTATTTCAAGCCTCCCTTTTGGGAGGCTTTTTTATTATAATGCGATGTAAACCAATTAGAATCATTTAAAATAATTATTTTAAATACTCATTTACAATAATCAGCAAGAACAATCAGTAAATCTAATCAGCAAAAGCAATCTGTAAAACTAATCAGCTAAAATACTAAGTAGAAAATCTACAAAAAAGCAACGGCTAGAAGTAAACTAATTAAGTCTACTCCTAGCCGTTTTTAGATTCTTTTTTATTTACTAAAATCAAATATTTCTACTCATTACAATTTGGTCTTGCTATTTGCTGAAATTGTTTATTTTTTGTACTCCCTATTTACTGCCATATATTTCAGTTTATTTTACTTCCACAATGGAGTAGCTTCGTGTACCTAAGCCTAATTGCTCAGCTCGTACTAAAGCAGCTTCCCAATCAGTTTCAGGCGCAATAGTATGGAAATGATCCCAACTTTTTTCTTCCTTTTCATCGAGCATACTACCTGGCATAGGTGGCTGCGCATTTACTTTATCCACACAAGCTTGATCTAAAGCCACTAAATCATAAGAGGCCATAATCCCTACGTCAGGTACGATTGGCATATCATTCTCACCATGGCAATCACAGTATGGTGATACATCCATAACAAAACTAATGTGGAATCGTGGACGATTGCGCACAATAGCCGCTGTATATTCAGCCATTTTTTCACTTAATACAGTATTGGCTTCATCCCACATTGGTGAAATCGCATCTACTGGACATACACCAACACAACGACCACAGCCCACACATTTTTCTTCAGTAATAAAAGACTTACCATCCGTAACATGAACCGCATCATGCGCACAATATTGTTCACATTTATGACAACCTACACAAATTTCTTGCTGTACAAATGGTTTGCCCGCACTATGCTGTTCCATTTTACCAGCTCGGGAGCCACCACCCATACCAATGTTTTTAATTACGCCACCAAAGCCAGCTGCTTCATGGCCCTTAAAATGAGTAAGCGAAATAATAATATCCGCATCCATTAACGCACGCCCAATTTTAGCTTCTTTTACATGCTTTCCATCTGGCACTGGCACCAATACTTCATCTAACCCCTTAAGCCCATCTGCAATGACTACATGAGCCCCTGTATTATATGGATTAAAACCATTTTGATACGCCGACTCTAAATGGTCAAGGGCATTTTTACGACCGCCTACATATAAAGTATTACAGTCTGTTAAGAATGGCTTGCCACCCCATTCTTTAATTAACTGAACGATTCGTGCTACATATTGAGGGCGAATAAAGGCTAAATTCCCTGGTTCTCCAAAATGTAATTTAATAGCCACATATTTATTGTTAAAATCAATTTTATCCATCCCTGCACGACGCACTAAGCGCTCTAATTTATCTAATAAACTTTCCCCTACTCGAGTCCGTAAGGACGTAAAAAATACCTCTGACATACCTATGCCATCTCCTTTACTTTTTACAAAGAAATTATAGCCTCCTCAGGCTCAATTAACTCTATTTATATTATATCAAATATAGCCGTAATTGAGAAAGAATTGATATATACCTTTTTATCAATTTAGCCCATATTCCTTTTATTTAATTTAGTCCATATTTCTTTTTATTCAATTTAGTCCATACTACTCTATTAAAAAAATAGGCTCCTTTGGATGTCCAGTGATTATATAAACATTATATAAATTAGAACCCATAAGAGCCTATCTTATCTAAATCTTTAATTTTTTAAATTACACAACACCATAAAACGCAACCACTTATCAATACCATACTAGCGATATGCTACACGTTCTGGCTGCATATCATGGAAATGTAAACGTTCTTTGGCTACCTGTTCCCATTCTGTCCCTGGTTTGCCATAATTAGCATAAGGATCAATAGCTAAACCACCACGAGGCGTAAATTTCCCCCACACTTCAATATATTTAGGGCTCATTAAGGCAATTAAGTCCTTCATAATAATATTTACACAATCTTCGTGAAAATCGCCATGATTGCGGAAACTAAACAAATAAAGCTTTAAGGACTTACTTTCTACTAAACGCTCATCAGGCACATAGGAAATATAAATTGTCGCAAAATCAGGCTGCCCAGTCATAGGACAAAGACTGGTAAATTCTGGACAATTAAATTTAACAAAGTAATCATTATTAGGATGTTTATTAGGAAATGCTTCTAGCACATCTGGCGCATAGTCAGTTGGATAGGTTGTACTTTGCCCTAATCCATGTACACCTTGCAATTCTTCACTTGTTCTACCGCTTGCCATATGATGGCACCTCCCTTTGTAAATCTATGTCATCCTCCACCACAACTGGTGTTGTACCCATAATTAAATGGCTAAAACGTTCTAAGCCATTTACAATAAAAAAGCTCACTACTGCAGAAATCCCTTGCCCCACTAATAAAGAGGATACTAATACTACATAAGGCACGCCTAAAATAGGAGATAGCCATAAAGGAACTACTAAACTTGGTACCAATGTAATAAATGGAATAACAATCCAATTACCAAGTCCCATCCGCTTCCCTAATACAATACCACTCGTAGTAACTAGACCTACTATACAGCCCCCAATGGCATCAATCGGACCTAAGCCCCCCATGATTAAATTACTAATCAAATTGCCAAAGCCAAAGGCCAAAATAGAAAATGGAAATAAAGCGGCCAAACCATATAGCGCCGTAGCAATACGCACCTGATATTGACCGAACGCAAAGCCTTGCGTGACCATCATAATCACAATATACAAGGCTAAACATAGACCTGAAATAGTCAGCTTTTTTGTTGTACTTAAAGTATTCATTTTTAAAATCTCCTTAGTTTTATTTAAAGACAGGATGGTTACGAACTGTCTCACTACATACATGCTAACAGGCGATACCTACGCATCGCCTGTTAGTGGTGTAACATCTACGACTTATTATATCATAAACTGTTACCGTATGTAATTGATTTTATATAGAAAAAGTTAAATTTACAAAAACTTGCTCACCTTTTCTATCACCAAATTCAATCTAATTATTTAAATTCATCGCATAAGCCTTGGAACATAGTTGCATCTGGTTTTACTACATCATGTACCAATGCACGAGCATGAGGTCCACCATTAGCATCAGCTAATGCTTTTTCGAAGCATGGTTTAGTTGTATCTTGATAAATTAAACCAGTCAATAACCCTTGATAGTCACCTAATGTTTTTAAAGCTTCTGCACGATTAGAAGGATCATAGCCTTCGATTTTTGTTAATGAAGTTAAGTTATCTTTAAAATAATCGTAACCATTACGTTTATTATATGTTACGCATGGGCTAAATACGTTAATGAAAGAGAACCCTTCATGTTGCATACCTTGTTTGATTAGTTCTACTAATTCAGCACGGTTTGTCATGTAGCCTTGTGCTACAAATGTAGCGCCCGCAGCAATTGCAGTTTCGCAAATTGGCAATGGAGACTCAAAGGAACCATGTGGTGATGTTTTTGTTACAAAACCAATGTCAGAACGAGGGGATGTTTGCCCTTTTGTTAAGCCATATACATGGTTGTCCATAACAACATAGGTAATATTTACATTACGTTTAAATGCATGGATAGTGTGTCCCATACCGATAGCGAAAGCATCACCGTCACCACCGCAAACAACAACATCTAAATCTTGGTTAGCTAATTTTACACCTTGTGCATATGGTAACGCACGACCATGTGTAGTATGGGCACCGTAAGCATAGAAATAGCCACCAATACGGCTAGAACAACCAATACCAGAGATAACAGCTAATTTTTCAGGAGAAATATCTAACTGAGTCACAGCATCAGTAATGGCCGCTTGTACCCCATAGTGACCACAACCAGGGCACCAGTTAGGGCGAATATCATTTCTAAAATCAGTCACTTGAGCCATATTATAAAACCTCCTTAATTGCTTTTTTAACATAGGTTGCTGTGAATGGATTACCATCATATTTTAAGCAACTATGGAGCTTACATTTATTAGGCATGTTAATACGGAATAAGTCAGCTAATTGTGCTGTTGCATTTTGTTCACAAATAACAACTTTTTTAGCTTTTTCATAGAAAAGCATAAGTTGTTCTTTAGGGAATGGTTTAATCAATCGAAGTTGTAAGTGGTTAACTTTAACACCTTCCGCTTCCAATTCAGCAGCAGCCTCTTCAATAGCACCACGGCTAGAAGCAATACCAATTACCAATACATCACACTCATCATGTTTAGCATTGTTAAGGAATGGTTCATATACATCAGCTACTGTACTCAACTTGCGAAGACGTTTGTCAGTTTGACTAACGTGCATAGTTGGTGCTTCTGCTGGTTTACCTTCTTCATTATGTTCAAGGCCAGTGGATAAGAATAAACCATTTTTCATACCAGGAATAGTACGAGGTGAAATACCATCTTCAGTTAATTCAAAACGTTTGAAGTAATGAGGACGTTCTAATTCTGGTAAATCTTCTTCTTTCATCATTTTGCCGCGTTCAATTGGCACACGGTTCAAATCAAAGGAAGGAACAGATTGTTTATTCAAACCTTGTTGTAAGTCAGGCATGAAGATAACTGGACATTGATAAATTTCAGCCAAGTTGAAGGCTTTTTGAATTTCATAGAAACATTCTTCAATACTAGTTGGCGAAATAACGATATTCGCATAGTCACCATGTGCATTATGACAAGCTGCATTAATATCGGACGTTTCAACTTTAGTTGCCATACCAGTGGATGGGCCAGAACGTTGTACGTCGATAACTAACATTGGTAATTCAGCCATGGATGCCATGGACAAGGATTCAGCCATAAGACTTAACCCAGGGCCAGACGTACAAGTAAAGCCACGCACACCAGCGTATACACCACCCATCGCAGTCATGCAGGCAGCAATTTCGTCTTCTGTTTGAACAACAGTCGCCCCAATTTTGTCCATTTTCTTAATCATGTATTCCATAACTTCAGAAGCTGGCGTGATTGGGTAGGATGCCATAAAACGAGAACCAGCAGCAATAGCACCTAACGCTAACGCTTCATTACCTAATAAGAACATCTGATCTTTAGGTTCTGGTACTGGTAATGTATCTACGTCGCCTTCACCGCGTTTTTCAACGATTAGAGTATAACCGTCTTCAAAAGCGCTTAAGTTTTTATCAATTACGTCTTGTGATTTTTTAGCAAAACGTTCTGAAATAGCTTTCTTAAATGGAGCTTTATCAAATCCTAAGAGAGCTACAGACATACCTAATGCTACAATATTACGCATTAGCAAAGAGCCTTGTTTCATAGCTGTTTCAGTAATAGGTACAGCTAAGCAAGTAACTGGTGCCCCTTCAAATTTAGAGAAGTCAGGGTTTACTTTGCTATCGCAAATAATGTAACCACCATTACGAACTTCATTACCGTGCATATCAACGGTTTCTTGGTCTAATGCTACCAAGAAGTCAACGGATTCGCCAACAGTCATAATCTGTTCTAACGCAATGCGCAATGCAAAGGTTGTATGCCCGCCTTTAATACGAGATGCAAAGAGACGTTGGCTGTATAAAGAGTACCCCTCTTTAGCTAAGATTGTGGCCATAATTTCGCCGCAGCTTTCGATACCTTCGCCCTGCTGGCCACCCATTTTCCAGATAAAATCTTTACGTTTTTGCAAAAGATTCACCCTCCTTAGGATTAAACATTACATGGTATAGTGGATCTGTAAAATCTTTCAACTACTTATCATTTTAACATTTTTATACAAAATCAGCAAACAACTTCTCACAATCTAAGGTTTCCATTATGACTAGCCTGCAAGGCTAATTATAGCTTATAAATTACATACATTCTATAGTGTATAAAATATATCATCAGGATATCAAACGGAATATTAATTCTTCATTTATTAATTTTTATACTCTATAATGAATTTTTTAGATATACATTTCACTATGAAATGTATTGCTCACTAAGAAGTAAAAAAGGCGTATCTGTAGTCATAGTATGCCATCCATACCACTCAAATAGATACGCCGTTTAGAATCATCTAAACTACAATACGTCCATATAAATTTTATATTTTATTAATTTTAAATGCAAAGATTCAACTAACAAAACTAGAATTTAAATCATTATATTAGTAATTTGATTTAAGCCATTCAGTAATGAAATATCTCAATCTAAGAAAATATCATACTAAATTAAGGAATTATAACCATGCCTATGAGCAAATGATATATCCCTACTCTTTTGTACCCTTTTACTATACTAAAGCAATTTAAACTAATCTGCCTAATTCAATTAGTTTAGCGCCCTAGTGATTTCAATACTTCAGTCCTCCTAATTTCATCAAAAAATATCTCTTCCAAACATAAGCCTTGAGCTGGTGCTGTTTTTCCGATACAGCGCCGATCGCGCTGCGCTAATAAATCGGGAATTGCCTCTGGTTGAATTCGCCCAAGCCCTACATCTACTATAAGACCTGCAATATTACGAACCATATGATACAAAAAACCATCGCCAATTACGTGTAACCGTAGTGTATCCCCTGCAAACAAAGGAACAACAGCATATATAGTTTTAACTGGATTGGCCGGTGTTGAGTTAGCCCCTTGCAAGGTTGTAAAATCATGCGTACCTTCTAAATAGCGAGCAGCCAACAAGATAGCCTCATGATTCAAAGGCTTTTTCACATGCCAATGATAGCGCATATTCAAGGGATCGGCTACAATATCATTATAAATAGTATATACATATTCCTTCCCTACAATATTCCAACGGGGTTTCCAATCTAAAGGAATTTCTTCGGCTCGTCGTATGACAATATACGGTGGTAAATGAGCAATTAGGGCACGAGTTAAATTTTCTACGGGAATTCGTCCTGATGTAAAAAAAGTAACGACCTGAAAACAAGCATGTACCCCTGCATCAGTGCGAGAAGCACCATAAATAGAAATAGGCTCATTACACACACGACTTAACGCCTTTTCTAAACAATCTTGCACCGTAATCCCATTCTGTTGACTTTGATAGCCATTTAATTCCGTGCCATCATAGGCAACAATTAAGCGTATATTACGTTGTACTATTTCCAATGCAAGCTCCTTAAATTGTAATCGGGAAAAACCGCAATACTAAAAGTACACCTGTCACTACAAGTATACCCGCAACACCAATGTAATCATACGAAGTAATGGTCAATTCACGCATACGAGTACGATTCTGCCCCCCACGATAACAACGGGCTTCCATAGCAACGGCTAATTCATCAGCTCGGCGAAAGGCACTAATGAATAAAGGAACTAATAACGGTACCATATTCTTAGCCCGCTTAATAATACTCCCAGTCGTAAAATCAGCGCCCCTTGAAGCTTGTGCTTTCATAATGCGGTCCGTTTCTTCTAATAAAGTAGGGATAAAACGTAGCGCAATTGTCATCATCATAGCTAATTCATGGGCCGGTACCCCAATACGCCGAAAAGGATTTAATAAATGCTCAATTCCATCGGTCAAACGAATCGGAGAGGTAGTATATGTGAGCAAGGAAGAAAAGATAATTAAAAATACTAACCGCGCGGCCATAAAGCTCCCCATGCGCAAACCTTCTTCAGTAATTCGTAAAAAGCCCATCTCCCAAAGAACGGTCCCTGGTGTAGTAAAGATATGAATTGTCATAGTAAATACTATAATAATCCACAACGGCTTAATAGAGTTCCATACAAGGCGCATAGGCAATCGAGATAAGGCCACTGTAAAGACCGTAAATAAGCCCACAACTACATAGGCTAGGGTAGTTTCTGCTAAAAATATAGCTACGATAAAAATCATAGTAGCAATAATCTTAGCCCGTGGGTCCATACGGTGTAAAAAAGAATCGCCTGGGAAGTATTGGCCAATTGTAATATTACTTAGCATGGTGTACCTCCTTTAACGTTCTTTCAATCGCGCTCACTGCATCATCCACAGAAATAACTTGCTGTGATACAGGTAAGCCACGACCTCGCAAATATTCAACTAACTTTGAAACAGGCGGCACATCCACACCAGCCTCTTGCAATTCTTGGCGTTTGTTCATAAAAATATCTAGCGGTTTACCATCTAATTGAATTTGTCCATTATCAATCACAATTAAGCGATTAGCCATGCGCGAAATATCTTCCATATTGTGTGATACAAGGACGACTGTAATGCCTTTTTTCTCATGAAGTTCCATAATTTTCTGGAAAATCTCTTCACGACCAAAAGGGTCTAGCCCTGCTGACGGCTCATCCAATATTAAATAATCAGGATTTAAAGCCACTACTCCAGCAATGGCGACACGCCGCATTTGCCCACCAGATAATTGGAAGGGCGAACGTTCTGCATAGGTTTCATAGTCTAAGCCTACAAAATCCATAGCTTCGCGCACTCGCTTAGCCACTTCATCATCACTAAGACCTAAGTTTTTAGGCCCAAAAGCAATATCTTGCGCAATAGTTTCTTCAAATAGCTGATGCTCTGGATACTGAAACACCATGCCCACTTTGTGACGCATTAGCTTAGCTTCTTCAGTCTTAAGAGCTGCATCAACACCATTAATAGTAACAACTCCTGTTGTAGGGTGCAGTAAACCATTTAAATGTTGTACTAAAGTTGATTTACCAGAGCCAGTATGGCCAATAATACCAACAAAGTCGCCTTCTTTTATTGTTAAATTAATTCCTTTTAATGCCTCTTTACGATATGGCGTATTTTCACCATATACATAAGAAACAGAGTCTAATACTATTGGCATAATTGGTCCCCCAACTCTTCCTCCGTAATAATATCAGCCGGTAAATTCATCCCATTTTTTCGCAATTTAGCAGCTACTTCAGCAGCCACAGGTACATCTAAACCTAAGTCTTTTAACATTGGTACTTGTGAAAAAATTTCTTTTGGCGTGCCTTCATGTAGTAATTTACCATTTTTCATTACCACTACACGATCAGATGTAACCGCTTCCTCCATAAAATGAGTAATATAAACAATGGTAATGCCTTCTTCTTTATTTAAACGATGAACAGTCTCTAATACTTCTTTACGTCCTACTGGGTCCAACATAGCCGTCGGTTCATCTAATACAATACAGTCAGGCTTCATAGCTAATACACCAGCAATAGCGATTCGCTGCTTTTGACCACCCGAAAGTAAACCTGGTGAATGTAAGGCATATTCTGTCATATTCACACTTTTTAATGCTTCATTGACACGGCTACGAATTTCTTCGGGTGCTATGCCAAGATTTTCTGGACCAAAGGCCACATCTTCCTCTACAACAGCAGCCACGATTTGATTGTCTGGATTCTGAAATACCATGCCTACATGCTGACGAATATCCCACAAATGGTCAACATCACTGGTATCCATACCTAGTACTGTAACAGTCCCTTTTGTAGGTGTTAATAATACATTAAAATGCTTTGCTAAGGTACTTTTGCCACTCCCATTCGTGCCAATAATACTAACAAATTCACCCTTACGAATCGTAAGGCTTACATCATCTAAGGCATATACTACATTGCCAGACTCATCTTCATAGGTATGACTCATATGATTAGTCTGTATCATAATGTCTTGTGTACTCATTATTTATCCTCAACTTAATGTATACATAATTACTATATTGATAATATAAAAATAGCGGTCATTCGTCAACCTACGATTTACAAGTAGGTTGTTAATCTATCCTTTTATTTTACAATTTATTAGCCTTTATTTTTATAGTATCAATGCCACTATATTTCAGTATAACATGAAAAAAGCGGTGTTGCTAACATCTGTTGCAACACCGACTTCCTAATTACTAAACGAGCTCAATAATTGCTAATGGAGCTGCATCGCCTTTACGAAGGCCAGTTTTAATCACACGAGTGTAACCGCCTTGACGATCAGCATATTTTGGAGCAATTTCGTCAAATAATTTCTTAACTACATCTTCATCCATAAGATATGCAAGTACCTGACGACGAGCGTGAAGATCACCGCGTTTTGCAAGAGTGATCATCTGGTCAGCTAAACCACGAAGTTCTTTAGCTTTAGCTTCAGTCGTTTCAATACGATCATACTGGAAGAAAGATGTTAACATACCGCGGAATAATGCTTTACGAGCAGAGCTGTCACGGCCTAATTTTCTATACATTAGTCATCCTCCTTATTCGCCTTTTTTCTTCAAGTAAAATGGTCCCAATGGATGATTTTGAAGTTTTTCTTCAATTTCATCAATGGATTTTTTACCTAAATTACGTACCTTACCTAAATCATCCATGCTCTTATCCAAGAGGTCCGCAATTGTATTAATGCTTGCGCGTTTTAAACAATTATATGCACGAACAGATAATTCTAAATCGTCGATAAGGATTTTGGATGGACCATCATCAGGTTCGTCACCAGCTGGTAACGCATCTGCAGCAGGGCCATCAGTATCATCTACTCCAGGAACAATAAATTCCTCAGCAGAATGTGCTAATTTAGTGAAGTTCTTTAAGTAACCAATCATAATGTTGGCAGAACGTGCTACAGCTTCAGCGGCCGTAATAGAACCATTGGTAACTACTTCAAGAGTAAGTTTATCAAAGTCCATTTCGTTGCCTACGCGCACATCACTTACTTCATATTTTGCTCGAAGAATAGGAGAGAAAATAGAGTCGATAGGAATTCGACCAATTACATCATCATCCTTTTTATTCTTCGTGGATGGCACATAACCTTTACCACGTTCAATGCGCACATCCATTACTAGATGAGCTACCTCATCCATCGTAGCAATTACGAGGTCAGGATTTAAAATTTCTACCTCAGGTGGGAAATTTCGTCCAAATTCACCAGCAGTTAACACACCTTCTTTTTGAATATCAATATGAAGATCCAAAGGAAGCTGTGCTTCGCTATCTAAGCGAAGGCATAACTGTTTGAGGTTAAGAATTATATCCGTTACGTCCTCACGAATACCAGGAATGGTAGAAAATTCATGAAGCACTCCATCAATCTTAATGGAAGTAATGGCCGCTCCATCTAAAGACGAAAGCAGAATTCGACGTAAGCTATTGCCGAGCGTAATCCCGTAGCCACGATCTAATGGTTCACAGACGAATTTACCATAACGACCGTCATCGCGTACTTCAACTTTCTCGATTTTTAATTTCTTTTCTTCGCTCATCAGGACAATCCTCCTATTAAACACGCCTTTCATCTATAGTATATCATAGCGACCGCTCCAAGCGATCGCTTAAACTATAAATTATACACGACGACGTTTTGGAGGACGGCAACCATTGTGAGGAATTGGAGTAACGTCTTTAATGCTGTTAACTTCAAGACCTGCAGCTTGCAATGCACGGATTGCAGCTTCACGACCAGAGCCTGGACCTTTTACGAATACTTCAACCTGACGTAAGCCATGTTCCATAGCAGCTTTAGCAGCTTGTTCAGCAGCCATTTGAGCCGCAAATGGAGTGCTCTTACGGGAGCCACGGAATCCAAGACCACCAGCGGAGGCCCAGGAAAGGGCATTACCGTTTGTATCAGTAATTGTTACGATAGTGTTATTAAATGTGGAACGGATATGAGCCGCACCAGATTCAACGTGTTTCTTTTCTTTTCTTTTGCTTCTTACTACCTTTTTAGCCACGCTTTATCCCTCCTTTATTATTTCTTCTTCCCAGCAATTGCTTTTCTAGGACCCTTACGAGTACGAGCATTTGTCTTAGTGCGTTGACCGCGTAAAGGCAATCCCGCACGATGACGTTTCCCGCGATAGGAGTTGATTTCAATTAAGCGCTTAATGTTAAGTGCTTCTTCACGACGAAGGTCACCTTCAACCTTGTACTCTTCATCAAGAAGAGCACGGATTTTCGCAACTTCATCTTCAGTAAGGTCACGAACGCGAGTATCTGGATTGATACCTGTTTTTTCCAAAATTTCTTTGGACAAAGTAAGTCCGATACCATAAATATAAGTCAAACCAATTTCCACACGTTTGTCACGTGGTAAATCTACACCGGCTATACGTGCCATCTATTCATCCACCTCCTATCAATTATCCTTGTTTTTGTTTATGTTTCGGGTTTTCGCAAATTACCATTACACGGCCTTTACGTTTAATGATTTTGCATTTTTCGCATATCTTTTTAACTGATGGTCTAACCTTCATAAGTACCTCCTTTGTGTCGCTGCCGCTTACTATTTAAAACGGTAGGTAATACGACCACGATTTAAGTCATATGGTGTCAGTTCCATAGTAACTTTATCACCGGGAAGGATACGAATAAAATTCATACGCATTTTGCCTGACACATGAGCAAGTACCACATGACCATTTTCAAGTTCTACCTGAAACATGGCATTTGGTAAAGCTTCAACGACCGTACCTTCCACTTCAATAACGTCTTCTTTTGACATATCATTTCCTCCGGCTACTGGTTATTTTATCAACCTGGGTTCATCACGCATGGTCAAAATTTCAGGGCCGTTTTCAGTAACAACCACTGTATGTTCAAAGTGAGCCGCTGGTTTGCCATCACGGGTGACAGCTGTCCAGTCATCACCGAGAACTTGCACTTCGTAAGTACCCATAGTAATCATTGGCTCAATACAAAGCACCATACCCGGCTTTAAAAGAGGGCCATGCCCAGCCGGACCGTAATTTGGAATTTGTGGATCTTCATGCATTTCACGACCAAGACCATGACCAACAAAGTCACGTACCACTCCAAATCCGAATTTTTCACAATACGTCTGAACAGCATGAGAGATATCTCCCACTCTGTTCCCGACAACAGCTTGTTCAATACCTTTAAACAAGCTTTCTTCTGTCACTTTGAGAAGTTTCATAACCTGAGGTTTGACCTTCCCAATAGGAATGGTTACACAGGAATCCCCATGATACCCATTTACTGAAGACACAAGGTCAATGCTAATAATATCACCATTCTTCAGTTTGCGATGAGCATTGGGAATACCATGTACCACTTCATCATTGATAGAAGCGCAAATTGTTGCAGGATACCCATAGTAACCTTTGCAGCTTGGTTCACCACCATGGCTGCGAATATATTCTTCGGCAAATTGATCTAATTCCAAGGTGCTAACACCTGGTTTAGCTACTGCAATAAGCTGTTGCAATGTTTCAGCGGTAAGCTTACATGCCTGACGGATATACTCAATTTCATGTTCCGATTTCAAAATAATCATTGATTATTTCTCCAACGCGTTAATGATATCTGTAAATACTGTATCCACATCCTGTAATCCGTTGATTTCTACATATAAACCACTGTTACGATAGTAATCAATCAAAGGCTTTGTAGATTCGTCGTATACAGCAAGACGTTTCTGTACTGTTTCCGGTTTATCATCGTCACGATTTTCAAGACGTGCTCGTTCGCTGATGCGTCGAACTAATTCATCATTTGGAACATTGAGGTTCACAACTGCATCAAGAACAATTCCCATTTCTTTTAATATAGCATCTAATGATACTGCTTGGGCGGTTGTACGAGGGAAACCATCAAGAATGAAGCCATTTTTGCAATCATCTTTAGCAAGGCGTTCACGTACAATTCCCACCGTAACACTATCCGGTACGAGCTGACCAGCATCCATGTATTTCTTAGCCTCAAGACCAAGAGGGGTACATTCCTTAACCGCAGCGCGGAACATATCACCGGTTGAAATCTGAGGAATACCATATTTATCAATTAAACGAGTTGCCTGAGTGCCTTTACCTGCACCGGGAGGTCCCATTAACAAAATATACATAGCAATTTTCCTCCTATTTAACAAAGCCCTTGTAGTGACGTGTTAATACTAATGATTCAACTTGCTGCATTGTATCCAATGCTACGCCAACTACGATAAGTAGAGCTGTACCACCAAAATACACACCTTCAATGCCTGTAATACCACCAATAAAGTTTGGTAAAATAGCAACTAATGCTAAGAACATAGCACCAGCGAAGGTAATGCGTGTCATTACGCGATCTACATAATCAGCAGTAGGTTTACCTGGGCGAATGCCTGGGATAAATCCACCGTATTTTTTCATATTATCTGCCATATCCGTAATGTTAATTGAGATTGCTGTATAGAAGTAAGTAAATATGAAAATCAATACAGCGTATAAAATAGTCTGCAATGGAGTTCCCCATGTAAAGTAGTTAGCTAGTGTTCTCACCCAGTCAACCTGCACAAACTGAGCTAACGTCACAGGAAACATCAAAACGGATGACGCAAAGATAATTGGAATAACACCTGCCTGGTTGACCTTAAGAGGAAGGAAGGTTGAATGGCCACCGTACATTTTACGACCGACTACGCGTTTAGCATATTGAATCGGAATACGACGTTGACCTTGAGTTACCGCAATTACAAAGACAATCATTGCAATGGCGATAATAGCAAATAATATAGCTTGGAAAATATTAATTGTTCCTACTTGTAGGTATTCGTAAATTGTGCTAAACCCTTCTGGGAAACGCGCTACGATACCAGCAAAGATGATAAGAGAAATACCATTACCAATGCCATATGCTGTAATTTGCTCACCAATCCACATGAGAAGACATGTCCCAGCGGTTAAGATGATAGCAATTACAATTACCGATAAGAAACTGTTGTCAATTAATGCACTATTGGCACGTAACGCATAGGCCATACCGAAAGCTTGGACAAAACCAAGAACAACCGTACCATATCGCGTTACTTTGGCAATTTTCTTACGTCCATCTTCACCATCTTTACTCCATTGTTCAAAGGTCGGAATCACCGCTGTTAACAGCTGCATAATAATCGACGCATTGATGTATGGGGTAATACTCATGGCAAAAATGGAAAATTTACTTAAGGCACCACCGGCAAACAAGTCGAGTAAACCGAACAAGCCACCAGAGGTAAATAAGCTTTCAATAACAGAGGCATCTACGCCAGGAACTGGGATGTGAACGCCTGCCCTGAACACGATAAACATGAGTAACGTATACGCCACTTTGTTACGGAGCTCTGTTATTTTAAAGATGTTCGAGAGGCCTTCTAGCACCCTAGATCACCTCTACTTTTCCGCCTGCTGCTACAATCTTTTCTTCGGCAGTTTTAGTAAAACCGTTAGCAATAACTGTTAATTTCTTTTCTAACGTACCATTACCTAGGATACGGATACCGTCACGAACGTTTTTCAAAATGCCTACTTCGATAAGAGCTACTGGATCAACGGTAGCACCGTCTTCGAAACGGTTAAGTTGGGAAATGTTAACTTCCGCGTATTCTTTAGCGAACACATTATTGAAACCACGTTTTGGTAAACGGCGATAAAGAGGCATCTGGCCACCTTCGAAGCCAGAGCGTACGCCACCACCACTACGGGAGTTTTGACCTTTCTGACCACGGCCAGAGGTTTTACCAAGACCGGAACCAAGACCACGACCACGACGAGTGCGAGTCTTTTTAGAACCTGCTGCTGGAGCTAATTCATGAAGTTTCATTCAGTGCACCTCCTTATCTATATTATACTTCTTCTACAGTAACTAAATGTCTAACTTTGTGAAGCATACCCTGAATCTGAGGTGTAACTTCTTTAACTACCTGAGAGTTAGTTTTCTTTAAGCCAAGAGCTTTTACAGTTGCGCGCTGATCTTCAGGGCGACCGATTAAGCTTCTGGTCAATGTAATTTTTACCTGTGCCATTACAGTCAATCCCCCTTATTAGCCGTAAATCTCAGCTACAGTTTTACCACGAAGAGCTGCTACGTCTTCGGCACGTTTTAACTGTGCTAAGCCTTCAATTGTTGCGCGAACCATGTTGTTAGGGTTAGAAGAACCAATGGATTTCGTAAGGATGTTACGAACACCAACTAATTCTAAAACGGCACGCACTGGGCCACCTGCGATAACCCCAGTACCTTCTGCAGCTGGTTTCAAGAATACGCGGCCTGCACCGAACGTACCTGTAACACTGTGAGGAATAGTACCATTTTTAATAACAACATGAATAAGATTTTTCTTAGCATCATCAATGCCTTTGCGAATTGCTTCTGGCACTTCTGCCGCTTTACCTAAGCCAACGCCTACGTGACCGTTGCCATCACCAACAACAACTAAAGCGCTGAAGGAAAAACGACGACCGCCTTTTACTACTTTGGCTACGCGGTTGATGAATACTACTCTTTCTTTAAGATCAAGACTGGTGTAGTCAATTCTCGCCATGTCTAAAGTTCCTCCTTCTTAGAATTTCAAGCCTGCTTCACGAGCGCCTTCTGCAAGGGCTGCGACACGACCATGATAAATGTAACCACCGCGATCGAATACTACTGTTTCGATACCTTTTTCGATAGCACGTTTAGCAACTAATTCGCCAACAGCTTTAGCTGCGGTTACGTTGCCACCATAGTTCAAGTTTAATTCTTTATCTAATGAGCTAGCTGCTACTAAAGTTGTACCAGCTACGTCATCAATAACCTGAGCGTAAATGTTGCTAAGGCTACGGAATACGTTCAAACGTGGAGTTTGCGCCGTACCAGAAATGTGACGACGAATACGAAGATGACGTTTTGCTCGAGCAATATTTCTTGTGGATTTACGAGCCAAGATGTTCACTCCTTTCTAAATTCTACTGATATTATTTGCCTTTAGCGCCAGCTTTACCAGCTTTACGACGAACTACTTCGCCTTCGTAACGGATACCTTTACCTTTGTAAGGTTCTGGTTCTCTCCATTTACGGATATTAGCAGCTACAGCACCAACCACTTCTTTGTCCGCACCACTAACGATAATTTTGTTAGGAGCTGGAACATCGATGGTAATACCAGCAGGAGCTTCCATTTCTACTGGATGAGAGAAGCCAAGAGTAAGAACTAATTTGTTACCTTGTTTTGCCGCTCTGTAACCAACACCGTTGATTTCCAATGTTTTTGCAAAGCCATCATGAACGCCTGTTACCAAGTTAGCAACAAGAGCGCGAGTGAGGCCATGTAAAGAACGATGCGCTTTATCTTCGCTCGGACGAGCTACTGTGATTGTGTTACCTTCCACAGTAATAATCATATCCGGATGCAATTCACGAGATAATTCACCTTTTGGACCTTTAACAGTCATTACATGATTTTCGTAATTTACTGTAACGCCAGCAGGAATCTCGATAGGCATTCTACCGATACGTGACATTATTTCTACCTCCTATTGCCTGATTACCATACGTATGCAAGTACTTCGCCACCAAGGCCTTCTTTACGAGCTTGTTTATCACTCATTACACCTTTAGATGTAGAAATAACTGCAATACCTAAACCACCTAGTACGCGAGGGAGTTCTTCCTTCTTCGCATAAACACGTAAACCTGGTTTGGAAATACGTTTAATTCCAGTAATTACTTTTTCATTATTGGAACCATATTTTAATGTTACTTTTAAAACTGTATGTTTGCCGCTTTCAACGGTTTCAACGCTCTTTACAAATCCTTCTTCTTTAAGGATTTCTAGAACGGCAGCCTTCATGCGAGAAACAGGAATTTCAACTGTTTCGTGAAGAGCAGCATTTGCATTACGGATGCGCGTAAGCATATCCGCAATCGGATCGGTCATTACCATATTCTAAAAACCTCCTCCCGTAATCCAATTACCAACTGGCTTTTTTAACGCCAGGAATCTGTCCTTTGTATGCAAGTTCACGGAACGCAATACGGCTAATACCGAATTTACGCATGTAGCCATGAGGGCGACCGGTTAAGTTGCAACGATTATGTAAACGAGTTGGGGAAGCATTTGCTGGCAATTGAGCCAATGCTTCGTAGTCGCCAGCAGCTTTTAAAGCTTCACGCTTAGCAGCATATTTAGCAACAATCTTTGCACGTTTCTTTTCGCGTTCAATCATAGATTTTTTAGCCATCTATAAGTTCCTCCTAATTATTTTTCAAACGGCATGCCACAAAGAGCCAATAACTCACGAGCTTCTTCATCAGTTTTTGCGCTAGTAACTACGATGATATCCATACCAGTTACGCGTTCTACCTGATCATATTCGATTTCAGGGAAGATGAGCTGTTCTTTAAGACCCAATGCATAGTTACCACGGCCATCAAAAGCCTTAGCACTTACGCCGCGGAAGTCACGTACACGTGGCAACGCTACGTTGATCAATTTATCCAAGAACTCATACATGCGTTCGCCGCGAAGAGTTACTTTAGTACCTAAAGACATACCTTCACGAACTTTAAAGTTAGCAATGGATTTTTTAGCTTTAGTGATAACTGGTTTCTGACCAGCGATGATAGTGAGGTCGTTAACAGCAGCTTCTAATGCTTTAGCATTGCCTACTGCATCGCCTACACCAATATTGATAACGACTTTTTCCAATTTAGGAATTTCCATTACGTTTTTGTACTGGAATTTTTCCTGTAAAGCCTGACGAATTTCACTAGTATATTTTTCGTTTAAACGAGACATTAGTTAAAAGCCCTCCTTTCCCTATTATTTATCAAGTACGGCACCACTTTTAACAGTAGCACGTACAAATTTACCATTTTGTTCTACTTTCTTAATACGAGTAGGCTGTTTAGTTTCAGGGTCAATTACCATTACGTTGGAAACATGGATAGGAGCTTCCTTAGTGATGATGCCGCCCTGAGGATTAGCCTGGCTTGGTTTCGTATGGCGTTTAACAAGGTTAATGCCTTTTACGAACACGCGCGATTTTTTAGGCTCAGTTGCAATAACTTCACCCTGTTTGCCTTTATCTCGACCGGAGATAACAACAACAGTATCGCCTTTTTTTACTAGAAGTTTAGTTTGGGACATCGTCGCGTTCCTCCTTCTTATAAAACTTCTGGAGCAAGAGAGATAATCTTCATGAAGTCTTTTTCACGAAGCTCACGAGCTACAGGTCCAAAAATACGAGTGCCACGAGGGCTCTTGTCATCTTTAATTACTACTGCTGCATTTTCGTCGAAACAAATATAAGAACCGTCCTGACGACGGATACCTTTCTTAGAACGAACAATTACGGCTTTAACTACGTCGCCTTTCTTGACAACGCCACCGGGTGATGCATCTTTTACAGAAGCAACGATTACGTCACCGATATTGCCGAATTTGCGATAAGAACCGCCCAAAACTTGAATACACATAATACGTTTTGCGCCAGTGTTATCGGCAACATTCAAAATTGTTTGTTGCTGGATCATCGTGTTTCCTCCTTACATCACGTATTATTTTACTTTCTCAATAATTTCAACCAATCTCCAATGTTTATCTTTGGAAAGTGGACGAGTTTCTACAATTTTAACTGTATCGCCAATTTGGCACTCATTGTTTTCATCATGAGCTTTGAAGCGTTTGCTTGTTACCATTGGCTTATTATATAATGCGTGCGGCACTTTACGTTCAACAGACACAACGATGGTTTTGTCCATTTTGTTACTTACAACTTTGCCTACACGTACTTTACGTACATTTCTTTCTTCTGCCACGACCGTTAGCCTCCTTTTCAATCCAAACAAAATTTGTTATTATGCGTTTTCTTTAAGAGCAGCTTCACGCTGAATTGTTTTAATACGCGCAATAGTTTTCTTAACTTCACGAATACGCATTGGATTTTCTAATTGACCAGTTGCGAGCTGAAAACGGAGGTTAAACAACTCTTCTTTAAGGCCGGAAACTTTTTGTTCCATTTCGGCAGCGCTCATGTTACGGATGTCATTAACCTTCATTTACGTCACCACCCAATTCTTTACCCTTAACAACGAACTTAGTTTTGATTGGAAGTTTATGACCTGCCAATCGCATAGCTTCACGAGCTACTTCTTCAGATACGCCGTTCATTTCGAACATTACGCGACCTGGTTTTACTACAGCTACCCAATATTCTGGGGAACCTTTACCGGAACCCATACGAGTACCAGCTGGTTTAGCAGTGATTGGTTTGTCTGGGAAAATTTTAATCCAAACTTTACCACCACGTTTGATATAACGAGTCATAGCAATACGAGCAGCTTCGATCTGACGGTTTGTGATCCAAGATGGCTCTAATGCTACTAAACCGAATTCACCGTGAGCAACTTTGTTACCACGCATTGCGCGACCTTTCATACGACCGCGGAATTGTTTACGATGTTTTACGCGCTTTGGAATAAGCATTAGTTGTCACCTTCTTCCTTTTTAGCAGGTGCTTGTTTTGCCTCCGGCAATACTTCACCTTTGTAGATCCATACTTTGATGCCGATACAACCATATGTTGTATGAGCTTCAGCAGTACCATAGTCGATGTTTGCACGAAGTGTATGCAATGGAATACTACCTTCACGGTAAGATTCGCTACGAGCGATTTCAGCGCCGCCTAAACGACCACTAACCATGATTTTAATACCTTTTGCACCTAAGCGCATTGTGCGACCTACGGCTTGTTTCATAGCACGGCGGAAACCAATACGGCGTTCCAACTGGCTAGCAATATTTTCAGCAACTAATACGGAATCCATATCAGCTTGTTTAATTTCAGCAATGTTTACATCGATTTGTTTATCTGTGAAACGTTTTAACGCTTTACGGATATCTTCGATACCAGCACCACCACGACCGATTACCATACCTGGTTTTGCAGTGTGGATAGTTAATTTAATACGTTTATTAATACGCTCAATTTCAATGCGGGAAATACCAGCAATGAAAAGGGTTTTCTTCAAGAAGTTACGAATTAAAACGTCTTCGTGAAGATTTGCAGCGTAATCTTTATCAGCATACCATTTTGCGTCCCAATCTTTTACGATACCAACACGCAAACCATGGGGATTAACTTTCTGACCCACTATATTCCCTCCTTCTATTAAGCTCTTTCAGAAACTACTACAGTTACGTGGCTAGAACGTTTCAAAATTTTGAAAGCCTGTCCACGGGAACGAGGATGAATGCGTTTCATTGTTGGACCCTGATCAACAAAGATACCGGATACATAAAGATTGTCAACATTCATATCAAAATTGTGTTCTGCGTTAGCGATTGCGGAACGCAATACTTTTTCTACTACATCAGCGCCAACTTTCGGAGTGAACTTCAAGATGGCAAATGCTTCGCCGATATTCTTGCCACGCACTAAGTCAGCAACAATACGGATTTTACGAGGCGCGATGCGCACGTGTTTAGCGATTGCTTTTGCTTCCATTATCTAATTCCTCCTATATTATTTCTTACCAGTTGTTTTTTCGTTCTTAATGTGACCTTTGAAGGTACGTGTTGGAGCGAATTCGCCAAGTTTGTGACCTACCATATCCTCTGTAATGAATACAGGTACATGTTTGCGACCATCATGCACAGCAATTGTATGGCCTACAAAGTTAGGAATAATAGTAGAGGCACGAGACCAGGTTTTTACAACTTTCTTATCATTTGTTTCGTTTAAGGCATCAATTTTCTTCACAAGCGAAGCTGCGACGAAAGGGCCTTTTTTTATAGATCTGGACACTGTCTTATCTCCTTCCTGTTATCCTATTTTGTACGACGTTTAACAATTAAGCTGCTAGAAGCTTTTTTCTTGTCGCGAGTTTTAACACCATGTGCAGGTTTACCCCAAGGTGTAACTGGATGTTTACGACCAACTGGAGATTTACCTTCACCACCACCGTGTGGATGGTCACAAGGGTTCATTACAACACCACGGTTGCCTGGACGAACGCCCATCCAACGATGGCGACCAGCTTTACCGATTGTGATGTTTTCATGATCGATGTTACCAACAACACCTACAGTTGCACGGCAGTTGATATGCACACGACGAAGCTCACCGGATGGTAAACGAAGTAATGCATAGGAACCTTCTTTAGCCATAAGCTGTGCGGATGTACCAGCAGAGCGAACAATCTGACCACCTTTACCAATTTTCATTTCAATATTGTGTACTTGAGTACCCAATGGAATGTTAAGTAATGGTAAGCAGTTGCCTGGCTTAATGTCGGATTCAGGACCGCTATATACAGTGTCGCCCACTTTCAAGCCATGTGGAGCAAGAATGTAGCGTTTTTCACCATCTGCATAGTTAAGTAACGCAATACGAGCACTACGGTTAGGATCGTATTCAATAGAAGCTACTTTTGCAGGAATATTATCTTTAGTACGTTTGAAGTCAATAATACGGTACTGACGCTTGTGACCGCCACCTTGGTGACGTACAGTCATTTTACCGGTGTTATTACGACCGCCTGTCTGAGAAACCTTAGCGAGCAAAGATTTTTCTGGTTTGCTTGCAGTGATTTCAGTGAAGGCAGATACTGTCATAAACCGACGACCAGCGGAGTACGGTTTGAATGATTTAATTGCCATTATGGGGCCTCCTTACTAGACTATCTTAAACACCTTCAAAGAATTCAATGGATTCGCCAGCCTTTAAAGTTACGATAGCTTTTTTGTAATCGCTACGTTTACCTTGTGTACGGCCCATGCGTTTTACTTTACCAAGAACTCGAATGGTAGCAACTTTTTCTACCTGAACATTGAAGATTTTTTCTACAGCTTGACGAATCTGCACTTTGTTAGCAGTCAAAGGCACACGGAATGTGTATTTACCTTCTTCCATAAGCAATGTAGTTTTTTCAGTAATAATCGGACGAATAAGAACATCGCGTAATTCCATTATGCGAGCACCTCCTCAATCTTTGCTACGGCACCTTCGGTAATGAAGAGCTTATCGTAGTGGAGAAGATCGAAAATGTTCATGCCTTCACATGCCAAAGCTTTAACGCCTTGAATGTTACGAGCAGAACGTTCTACATTAATATCACCTTCGGTGATAAATAATACTTTAGCATCACCTACGTTGAAGTTATTAAGAATGTTTAATACTTCTTTAGTTTTAGGAGCTGCTAAGGTTAATTCGTCCAATACGATTAATTCGTTGTTGTTTACTTTATCGCTAAGCGCAGATTTAACTGCAAGACGTCTAGCTTTACGAGGCATTGCCTTGTAGTAGCTACGAGGTTGTGGACCAAATACGGTACCACCACCAACCCATAATGGGCTACGAGTGGAGCCTACGCGAGCACGGCCAGTACCTTTTTGTTTCCAAGGTTTACGACCACCGCCACGAACAAGACCTCTCGTTTTTGTTGCGTGAGTGCCAAGACGTTCGTTAGATAACTGACGAACTACGGCTTGATGCATAACAGCTTCGTTAACTTCCACTGCAAATACTGCATCATTTAACTGTATTTCACCGACTTTAGCGCCGGACATATTGTATTTTGTTACTGTTGGCATTAGAGATCCTCCTTTCGACAATGTTATTTAACAGGTTTCACCGTGTTGCGAACCATTACTAGGCTGCCTTTAGCGCCTGGGATGCCACCTTTAACTAAAAGTAAGTTACGGTCTGCATCAACTTTAACCACAGATAAGCGCTGTACGGTAACTCTGCCGCCACCCATTTGTCCAGGGAGTTTCTTGCCTTTGTATACCTTACCGCCACCACCGGAGATCATAGGACCGATGGAACCAGGTTCACGATGAGATTTGGAACCGTGAGTTACAGGACCACGATGGAAATTGTGGCGCTTAATAGTGCCCGCAAAACCCTTACCTTTACCTGTACCTACAACATCAACCAACTCACCTTCTGCGAAGATATCAGCTGCCAGAGTTTGGCCCACTGTGTAATCAGTTGCTTCAGCAAGGCGAAGTTCGCGAAGATATTTAACTGGTGCTACACCGGCTTTTTCGAACTGGCCTTTTACAGGTTTAGTTAAATGTTTTTCTTTAATGGAGCCATAACCTAGCTGTACTGCATTGTAACCGTCAGATTCAACAGTTTTAACACGCACTACTACGCTTGGGGTTGCTTCCACTACAGTGACAGGAACTAACTTACCTTCAGCAGTGAAGATTTGAGTCATTCCTAACTTTTTACCCAAAATAGCTTTAGACATAATCGCACCTCCTTATTATAATTTTATTTCAATAGATACACCAGCTGGTAATTCTAAACGAGTGATAGCATCTACTGTTTTCGCATTTGATTCAAGAATATCGATTAAACGTTTATGTGTACGCATTTCGAATTGTTCACGAGAGTCTTTATTAACATGTGGTGAACGTAAAATTGTAAAAATGTTTTTTTCTGTTGGCAATGGAATTGGACCAGATACTAACGCACCATTACGTTTTGCTGTGTCAACAATTTTTGCCGCGCTCTGATCAAGAGCTTTGTGATCGTATGATTTTAAACGAATACGAATTTTTTGCTGTTTTGCCATGAATACTTCCTCCTGTCGTCCATTTCATGAATGAACTGCTCCATAGAAATTCTCCTCCGCAGAGGCAACCTTCTATATCATAGTTTAAAAACACAACACAAGAGCGGCACTCACATGCCGCTCTGCGCTGCACAAAGTATAGGTTTGACCTACTACTTTAAAGACTTATTAGCCTTCAACAATTTCAGTAACAACACCAGCACCTACTGTGTGGCCACCTTCGCGGATAGCGAAACGAAGACCAGCTTCAATAGCGATTGGTGTAATTAATTCGATGCTCATAGTGATGTTATCACCAGGCATACACATTTCAGTACCTTCTGGAAGTTCAATAACGCCCGTTACGTCTGTTGTACGGAAGTAGAACTGTGGACGGTAGTTGGAGAAGAATGGAGTATGACGGCCACCTTCTTCTTTAGTTAATACGTAAACTTCACCTTTAAATTTAGTGTGTGGGTGAATGGAACCTGGTTTAGCTAATACTTGACCACGTTCGATGTCTTTGCGGTCAACACCACGAAGAAGTGCACCAACGTTGTCACCAGCTACTGCGGAATCCAAAGTTTTACGGAACATTTCAAGACCAGTTACTACATAGCTTTCAGCTTTTTCTTTAAGACCAACGATTTCAACAGTGTCGCCTACTTTAACTTCGCCACGTTCAACACGGCCAGTTGCTACAGTACCACGACCAGTGATTGTGAAAACGTCTTCCACTGGCATCAAGAAAGTTTTGTCAGTGTCGCGTTCTGGAGTTGGGATGTAAGAATCAACAGCGTCCATTAATTCTTTAATTTTTGCAACGTATTTAGCGTCCCCTTCTAAAGCTTTCAAAGCGGAACCTACAACGATTGGCACATCGTCGCCAGGGAATTCGTAAGTGGAAAGAAGTTCACGAACTTCCATTTCTACTAATTCGATTAATTCTTCGTCGTCAACCATATCAGCTTTGTTCAAGAATACAACGATAGCTGGTACACCTACCTGACGAGCAAGAAGGATGTGTTCACGAGTCTGAGCCATAGGGCCGTCAGTAGCAGCGATAACTAAGATAGCGCCGTCCATCTGAGCAGCACCAGTGATCATGTTTTTAACATAGTCAGCATGGCCTGGGCAGTCAACGTGTGCATAGTGACGAGTTTCAGTTTCATATTCAACGTGGGAAGTGTTGATTGTAATACCACGTTCACGTTCTTCTGGAGCTTTGTCGATCATGCTGTAATCTTGGAAATCTGCTTTCCCTTCTTCAGCTAATACTTTAGTGATTGCTGCAGTAAGAGTAGTTTTACCATGGTCAACGTGACCAATTGTACCGATGTTAACATGCGGTTTAGTACGTTCAAATTTTGCTTTTGCCATTTTGAATTGTCCTCCCGGATAATTAAAATTTAACTTATTGAGTTAACCCTCAAGGGATTAGCCATTTTTCTTTGCTTGAATTTCTTCAGCAATTTTCTTAGGTACTTCTTCGTAATGGTCTACTGTCATAGAGTAGTTACCACGACCTTGTGTTTTGGAACGAAGGTCAGTTGCATAACCAAACATTTCGCTCAATGGAACGAATGCTTTAATATGCTGGCTACCGTTACGAGCTTCCATACCTTCCATACGACCACGACGAGAGTTCAAGTCGCCGATTACGTCGCCCATGTATTCCTCTGGAACGTCTACTTCTACAGCCATGTATGGTTCAAGAAGTACTGGATCTGCTTTACGAGCACCTTCTTTGAAGCCCATAGAGCCAGCGATTTTAAACGCCATTTCAGAGGAGTCAACATCATGGTAAGAGCCGTCAAATACGACTACTTTGATGTCAACCATTGGATATCCAGCAATAACACCAGATTCCATAGCTTCTTTTACACCGTTTTCAACTGGTCCGATGTATTCACGAGGAATAGCACCACCAACGATTTTATTCTCGAATTCGAAGCCAGCACCTGGTTCTTGAGGAATTAATTCCAACCAGCAATCGCCATATTGACCACGACCACCGGACTGACGTACGAATTTACCTTGAGATTTAACGGATTTACGGATTGTTTCACGGTAAGCAACCTGAGGTTTACCAACATTACATTCAACTTTGAACTCACGGTTCATACGGTCAACGATAATGTCTAAGTGAAGTTCACCCATACCGGAAATGATTGTCTGGCCAGTTTCTTCATCCGTACGAACTTTGAAAGTTGGATCTTCTTCAGCCAAACGAGCTAAAGCAATACCCATTTTTTCTTGGTCAGCTTTTGTTTTTGGTTCAACTGCAACGGAGATAACTGGTTCAGGGAATTCCATAGATTCAAGAATTACCGGAGCTTTATCATCGCAAAGAGTATCACCAGTAGTTGTATCTTTCAAACCAACAGCAGCTGCGATATCACCAGAGTATACGCGTTCAATTTCTTGACGGCTGTTAGCATGCATCTGAAGGATACGACCAATACGTTCTTTCTTACCTTTTGTGGAGTTAAATACGTAAGAACCAGATTCTAAAGAACCGGAGTATACGCGGAAGAACGCTAATTTACCAACATAAGGGTCAGCCATAATTTTGAAGGCCAATGCGGAGAATGGTTCTTCATCAGATGCTGGGCGAGTTTCCTCTGCACCAGTGTCTGGGTTAACACCTTTAATTGCTGGAATATCTAGTGGAGATGGCATGTAGTCTACAACTGCATCTAGCAACATCTGCACACCTTTATTTTTGTAAGAAGAACCGCAAAGCACTGGGAACAATTTGTTATCACAAACTGCTTTACGAAGACCAGCTTTTAATTCTTCAATGCTGATTTCTTCGCCTTCCAAGTATTTCATCATGATTTCGTCATCAGTTTCAGCAATTGCATCAACTAACATTTCACGACGTTCTTTAGCAATTTCTTCATAGTCAGCAGGAATATCAGTGATTTCGAATTCTTTACCATCATCGCTGATGTAAATTTCCGCTTTCATAGTCATTAAATCGATAATGCCTTTGAAAGTATCTTCAGCACCAATTGGAACCTGAAGAGCCACACTGTTTGCACCTAAACGGTCCTTCATCATGTTTACTACATTGAAGAAGTCAGCGCCTACTGTATCCATCTTATTTACATAAGCGATACGAGGTACGCCATAAGTAGAAGCTTGACGCCATACAGTTTCAGATTGTGGTTCAACGCCACCTTTAGCACTGAATACTGCAACAGAACCATCAAGTACACGCAACGAACGTTCAACTTCTACAGTAAAGTCAACGTGACCAGGAGTATCAATGATATTAACGCGGTGATCTTTCCAGTGGCAAGTAGTTGCAGCAGACGTGATTGTAATACCACGTTCCTGTTCCTGTGCCATCCAGTCCATTGTCGCAGCGCCTTCATGAACTTCCCCAATCTTGTGAACTCGGCCTGTATAGTAAAGAATACGTTCCGTTGTGGTTGTTTTACCAGCATCGATGTGAGCCATGATACCGATATTACGAGTCTTCTCTAAAGAAAATTCTCTTGCCACGAATGTCAACTCCTCTTAACTAATTACCAACGATAATGAGCAAATGCTTTATTAGCTTCTGCCATTTTATGAGTATCATCTTTCTTTTTAATAGCTGCGCCAGTGTTATTGAACGCATCCATTAATTCACCAGCTAAACGTTCTTTCATGGTACGTTCGCCACGAAGACGAGCATAGTTTACCATCCAACGAATGCCTAATGTCTGACGACGATCAGCACGAACTTCAACTGGTACTTGGTAGTTAGCACCACCGATACGGCGAGCACGAACTTCCAATACAGGCATTACATTTTTTAAAGCCTGATCAAAAACTTCCATTGGGTCCTGACCCATTTTGGAACGAATAATTTCAAATGCATCATATACGATAGTTTCAGCAATACCTTTTTTACCATCGTACATCACTTTGTTAATGAAGCGTGTAACCAATTTGCTGTTGTACACCGGATCTGGAAGTACATCACGCTTCAACACAGGGCCTTTTCTTGGCATGTTATTTCCTCCTCTACGATGTGTGATTTCAATTGTTAGCTATTATTTTTTAGCTTTTTTAGCGCCGTATTTGGAACGACTCTGCATACGGTTCTGTACGCCAGCTGTATCCAATGCACCGCGAACAATGTGATAACGCACACCTGGTAAGTCTTTAACACGACCACCTCGAATAAGTACTACACTGTGTTCCTGTAAATTGTGACCAATGCCTGGGATGTAAGCAGTTACTTCAATAGCGTTTGTTAAACGAACACGGGCAACTTTACGAAGCGCGGAGTTCGGTTTCTTTGGAGTAGCTGTGTACACACGAGTACATACACCACGTTTCTGCGGACAGTTTTTCAACGCAGGAGCCGTAGATTTAGTAGTCACGGTTTCGCGACCTTTACGTACTAGCTGATTAATAGTTGGCATTAGGGCACCTCCTTTCCAAACAATTAGATTTATAATTGATCTGCTGCAACAAATTGTTACTACAGATATTACCAAGTTTAACGAAGCACACCGACAGCAGCGGCCTTCACTTTTATTTTACCAGCCTTACCAAGTTCCTCCATGGAGTGCTCCTGATTTACTGGCACTGCATATTTTTCACAAAGTTCAAGGATTGGTAACACCACACGGTCATCGCTGTTATTAGCAACAAACACCATCTGAACTTCGCCGCGCATAATCGCTTTCGACGTTTGCTTAGCTCCGATTGTCTTTTTCGCCGATGTCAAAACTTCGATTTCCATACCTTTACTCCTCATGATTTTCTCGCACTCGGGCACACTGTCCCCTGAGCACTATATCAGTTTAGCATTACACCCCCGCCTCTGTCAACATGTTTTATAGCGAATTTGCCGCATATTATCTAGCTTTTATATGTACACTCATCCGTGTGTTTCAAAATATTCTTATGTTGTATATTTTTATTAATTTTATGCAATATTCAGTCATTTTTCCTATATTTTATACATTCTTATACAATGATTGCAAAATATGCATGATTAACTTTCTCAAGAAATATAAAAGAGTGTCTCTCACAAAACTGAGAGACACTCTTTCTAAACATAACACTGAAACGCTTTAGCAATTCTGCCTGCGTCACGTTTTTATTCTTATATACACACCTTACACTGTATTAATAAGTTAACATCAAACTTATTCTTCCACAGTTGTAGTTGCTTCAACAGGTACTACGTCTTCCACTTGAGGTTCTTTTTTAATAACTTTAATTTTACGGTAACGACTCATACCAGTACCAGCAGGAATCAATTTACCAATAATAACGTTTTCTTTAAGACCTAACAATGGATCAATTTTACCTTTAATAGCAGCATCAGTAAGTACGCGAGTTGTTTCCTGGAAGGATGCAGCTGACAAGAAGCTATCAGTAGCTAACGCAGCCTTAGTAATACCGAGAAGAATTCGTTTACCTGTAGCTGGTTGTTTGCCATTTAAAACTAAACGACGGTTTTCTTCTTCGAAGGTATTAACATCAATAGGATCCCCTGGTAACAAGTCAGCATCGCCTACTTCTTCTACTTTTACTTTATGAAGCATTTGACGCACAATAACCTCAATATGTTTATCGTTAATTTCTACACCTTGAGATTTATATACTTTTTGTACTTCATATACAAGGTAGCGCTGTGTAGCTTCAGTTCCCATAACACGCATAATATCGTGAGGGTTGATAGAACCTTCCGTTAAACGGGCGCCTAATTTTACAAAATCGCCATCACGCACAATAATACGAGCGCCATATGGAATCAAGTAATCAAATTCTACCCCATCTTTATCAGTAACAAAGATAGTATTAGTACCTTTTTTATTATCATTAGGCACTACACGAACTGTACCTTCTACTTCGCTAATAATAGCATGACGTTTAGGACGACGTGCTTCAAATAATTCTTCAACACGTGGCAAACCTTGCGTAATATCGTCACCAGCGACACCACCCGTATGGAATGTACGCATTGTTAACTGTGTACCTGGTTCACCGATAGACTGTGCTGCAATAATACCAACAGCTTCCCCTACCTGTACTTGGTTACCAGTACCTAAGTCACGGCCATAACATTTCATACATACGCCATATGGAGAATGACAAGTCAATACAGAGCGAATCTTAACTGTTTCATAGTGTTTTACTACTTCATCAGCCAATTCTTCTGTAATTTCCCCATTAAGAGGCACAATAACTTCGCCAGTTTCTTTATTAACTAATTCTTCCGCTGCCGTACGACCAATAATACGATCCTTCAATGGTTCAATAATACCTTGACCTTCTACGATAGCTTCTACTTCGATACCATGAATATCATTGTTACGTACTTGCACTTCTTTTACATCACTATCAAGGATTGCTTCAATACCTTCTTCAGTAAGCGCACTGTGTGCAGGGAATACTTCACGACCTTCGCTATCTACAACAGCATTAACGGTATCTTTACCAAGCATATTTTGTACCATTGTTTCACGCAAGGTTTGACGAATGCCTTCATCCGTTTCACCAAGGCTAATTTTCTGTACAAGATTTGTGTGGTTAATATCGCTATCGCTACCTAAATGAGCGCCACGAAGATCAATGCCAGTAATTTTATGTTCTGCTAATACATCTAAGTCAGCTTGAGTCAATACAGTTTCAGCAGTTAACACAACTTCACCAGTCGCTGCATCCACTACATCCTTATCAAGGACGCGGCCAATTAATTTATCTTTCAATAAGGCAAGAGCCTGACGAGTCGAGCTTGCTAAACGTGCACGTTCACGCACTAAATCAATGCCCACTACATCACAGTCTTCCTCACGAACAATAACGTCTTGGGATACGTCAACAAGACGACGTGTTAAATACCCAGAGTCAGCTGTACGAAGAGCCGTATCGGCCAAACCTTTACGAGCACCATGGCTAGAAGTAAAGTAATCCAATACAGTAAGACCTTCTTTAAAGTTTGCCTTAATCGGTAAGTCAATGATTCGACCTGATGGGTCAGCCATTAAACCACGCATACCAGCTAACTGACGAATCTGCTGTTTATTACCACGGGCACCAGAAATCGCCATCATATAAACAGGGTTAAAGCCTTCTTGGTCTCGCATCATAGTATCCATCATGGCATCAGTTACATCTTCGGTAGCCTGTGTCCAAAGCTGGATAGTTTTACGATAACGTTCATCTTCAGACATATAACCACGACGATAGTTGCGTGATACTTTTTCTACATCTTCATCCGCTTTTTGTAAAATTTCAGCCTTTTCAGTTGGCACTTTAATGTCTGCAATAGCAATTGTCATACCAGCACGACGAGCGTAAGAGTAACCTAAGGATTTAACGCGGTCAAGAAGTTCTGCCGTTTTTTCATTACCAAATAATTGGAAACATTGGTCAACTAATTTACCTACCATCTTCTTGTCCATTACGCGACCTAAGGTGTAATGACCATCTTCTTGCAATTCATATTGACGAAGCTCAGGATAGAGCGCATTGTTAAAGATCAAACGGCCTGCTGTCGTTTCAACACGGCCATAGCCTTCTTGGCGGATATAAAGAATATCCTGCAAACCAATAATACCCGCATCATACGCTAACATAACTTCATCATAGTTAGCAAAGTATTTAGCTTTTTCTTTGGTATGTTGACGAACTACAGTTAAGTAGTAAGTCCCCAAAATCATATCCTGTGATGGAACCGCTACTGGCTTGCCATCTTTAGTAGACAAGATATTATGGGAAGATAACATGAGTGTACGAGCTTCAGACTGAGCTTCTACAGATAATGGCAAATGACACGCCATCTGGTCACCGTCAAAGTCAGCATTGAAAGCTGTACATACTAATGGATGCAACTTAATAGCGCGACCTTCCCAAAGGATTGGTTCAAACGCTTGAATCCCCAAACGGTGAAGTGTTGGCGCACGGTTCAAGAGCACTGGATGTTCTTTAATAACTTCTTCCAACGCTTCCCAAACGCCAGGACCAATACGTTCTACTTGACGTTTAGCTGCTTTAATATTGCTTGCTTGTTGACGTTCTACCAAACGTTTCATAACGAAAGGTTTGAACAATTCAAGCGCCATTTCTTTAGGCAAACCGCATTGGTGCATTTTAAGTTCTGGACCAACTACGATTACAGAACGGCCAGAGTAGTCAACACGTTTACCTAACAAGTTCTGACGGAAACGACCTTGTTTACCTTTAAGCATATCGGATAAAGATTTCAAAGGACGATTACCAGGACCAGTTACCGGACGACCACGACGACCATTGTCGATAAGAGCATCAACCGCTTCTTGTAACATACGTTTTTCATTGCGCACGATAATATCAGGCGCTCCTAAATCTAATAAACGTTTTAAACGATTATTACGGTTGATTACACGGCGATATAAATCATTCAAGTCAGATGTAGCAAAACGGCCACCATCAAGTTGAACCATAGGGCGTAATTCAGGTGGAATTACTGGCACTACATCCATAATCATCCATTCTGGTTTATTCCCAGATTGGCGGAATGCTTCAACAACTTCCAAACGACGCACGGCACGAACCTTACGTTGACCTGTGGAAGTTTCTAATTCACTGCGAAGTTCTACATTAAGACTTTCTAAGTCCAATTCACTTAGTAACGCTTTAATCGCTTCAGCACCCATATCAACGCATACAAATTCTACGTCTTCTAGAGCACCTAATTCATAACGTTCTTCACGAGTTAATTCTTCATATTCCTTTTCTTCTTCTGGAATTTCTGTATTAGCTTCTAATGCTTCGTTAGCTGCTAACTTACGTTTTGCTTCCGCAATAATAGCCAAACGTTCACGACGTTGTCCTACTGTTTCAATTTCAACTTGTTTACCATTGATTTTATAATCAGCTTCATTAAATTGAGCTTCATATTCACGGAACTCAGTTTCGGAAAGCAATTGACGTTTCATAAGAGGCGTGCTACCTGGATCTACAACGATATAGGCAGCAAAATAAAGTACGCGCTCTAAAGAACGTGGCGATACATCAAGGATGAGACCCATACGAGATGGGATCCCCTTGAAGTACCAAATATGAGACACTGGTGTAGCCAGTACGATATGGCCCATGCGTTCACGACGAACTTTAGAACGAGTCACTTCTACACCACATTTATCGCAGACTACGCCTTTATGGCGAATGCGTTTATATTTACCACAATGACATTCCCAGTCCTTGGTTGGTCCAAAAATACGCTCGCAAAACAAGCCATCACGTTCTGGCTTAAGCGTACGATAGTTAATAGTTTCTGGCTTCTTAACTTCTCCATAAGACCATTCTAAAATCTGGTCTGGCGAAGCTAAGCCAATTCGCATAGAGTCGAATTCATTAACGTCTAGCACAAGTATCGCTCCCTTCTTTTGGATACTCAAATATTAGTCTTCGTCTGTGTCGGACTCATCACCATAAGCAGCCATAGCGCTTAATACATCATCATCTTCTCCACTAGTTACTGGTTCGGATTCTTCAGTTGCTGGCAATTCCCCTTCCGTAGAGGTTGTATCTGAGCCTTCCATTACTTCTTTGATTTCATCTTCATTTGTATCTACATCATCATCGTCATCGAGTTCTTTAATTACTACTTCTTCTTGATCTTCATTCAAGATTTTCACATCAAGACCGATACTTTGAAGTTCTTTAAGCAATACTTTAAACGATTCTGGTACGCCTGGTTCAGGAATGTTTTCACCTTTAACGATTTTTTCGTATGCTTTAACACGACCAACAACATCGTCAGACTTAACGGTTAATAATTCCTGCAAGGTATACGCGGCGCCATAAGCTTCTAGTGCCCATACTTCCATTTCCCCGAAACGCTGACCACCAAATTGAGCTTTACCACCCAATGGCTGTTGTGTTACTAAGGAGTACGGACCTGTAGAACGAGCATGAATCTTATCATCTACAAGATGGTGAAGTTTCAACATGTACACATAACCAACGGTAACTTTATTATCCATTGGCTCGCCAGTACGGCCATCGTACAATACGGTTTTACCATCATCATCTTTACCAGCAATATGAAGCGTATTAAATACATCAGTTTCGTGTGCCCCATCAAATACTGGCGTAGCAATGTGAATACCTGCTACATCAGGTTTTGGCATGCCATATGTTTCATAGTCATAGCCATAAGCTTCTAAGCTTTTACGGATTTCTTCACGTTTTACACGAGACGTTTCGATAGCTTCGATAATATTAACGACTACAGAAAGTTCCTTCAATTCAGCTTGTAAAGCTTCTTCCATTTCTGGTGCTTCTTCTTCCTCATCGAAGTATTCAATTTCTGCATCACTATAACTCTTTTCAAGAGCACGCAATTCATCGTAACGCGCACGGCCACCCAATGAATTTAACTGTTTTTGTGCTTCTTCATGGATTAAGTCCAAAGCCTCTTCGCGACGAGCATCAATTTCACTGTCCACATCTAGATGGGAAACAGTTACATTTTCAGCTACTTTAGACTGCAAGGATTCCATTTCAGCATATAATTCTTTAATGCGATCAATATTATCCCAGTAGCGGCTATCTGCTTTTGCTTGATTCAATACATTTTGAATTTTAAGGTCAGTAGCCTTAATTTGCATACCAAGGCCTTGTACCGCCCAACCAAGATGAGTTTCTAATACCTGACCAATGTTCATACGAGATGGTACGCCCAATGGGTTTAATACAATTTGAACTGGTGTGCCATCTGGTAAGAACGGCATATCTTCTTGACGCATAACACGTGAAACGACACCCTTATTACCATGACGACCAGCCATTTTATCGCCTTCGTGGATTTTACGTTTTTGTGCAATATATACACGCACTAATTTATTAACACCTGGTTGTAATTCATCGCCATTTTCACGAGTAAATACTTTAACGTCGACGATTTTACCAGATTCACCATGAGGCACGCGCAAAGAAGTATCGCGTACTTCACGTTCTTTATCACCAAAGATAGCACGCAATAAGCGTTCTTCTGGAGTTAATTCAGTTTCACCTTTTGGTGTTACTTTACCAACAAGGATATCCCCTGGGTGAACTTCAGCACCAATACAAATAATGCCGTCTTCATCAAGATTGCGAAGATTGTCATCCCCTGTATTTGGCAATTCACGAGTAATTTCTTCAGCCCCTAATTTAGTATCACGAGCATCACATTCGTATTCTTCAATGTGGATAGATGTATAAATATCTTCTTTGCAAAGTTCCTCACTAAGCAAGATAGCATCTTCGTAGTTGTAACCTTCCCAAGGCATGAAGGCAACAAGTACGTTAAAGCCAAGCGCCAATTCGCCACCATCAGTTGCTGGACCATCAGCTAATACCTGACCTTTTACAACACGATCACCACGGAATACGATTGGTTTTTGGTTAAAGCAAGTGGATTGATTGGAACGTAAGAATTTGTTTAATTTATAAACATCTACACGACCATTATCACGCATAACGTGAATTTCATTACCCCAACAACGAGTAACAACACCTTCTTCTTTAGCCAATACACAAACGCCAGAGTCACAAGCGGCTTTATATTCCATACCAGTACCAACAAGTGGTGCCTGTGCACGAAGTAATGGCACGGCCTGACGCTGCATGTTCGCACCCATCAAAGCACGGTTCGCATCGTCATTTTCAAGGAATGGAATCATAGCTGTACCAATGGATACAACTTCTTTAGGGCTAACGTCCATGTAGTCAACTTTTTCAGGCGCTACTTCTAAGACTTCATGACCACGACGGCAAGCGATATGCGTATCTACGAAACAGCCTTCAGCATCAAGGATGGAGTTAGCCTGTGCAATCGTCATACCTTCTTCTTCGTCAGCTGTCATATATACAACTTGTTCAGAAACTTGCACTTTAATAATTTTGTTAGCCTCTTCGCCTGTACCATAGATTTTTTCTACACGGCGATATGGCGCTTCAATAAAGCCAAATTCATTTACTTTTGCATAGTTAGAAAGTGAAGAAATCAAACCGATATTTGGACCTTCTGGGGTTTCAATTGGACACATACGACCATAGTGGGAATGATGCACGTCACGCACTTCGAAACCAGCACGTTCACGAGACAAACCACCAGGCCCTAAGGCAGATAAACGACGTTTATGAGTCAATTCACCAAGTGGATTTGTTTGGTCCATAAACTGAGATAACTGCGAAGAACCAAAGAATTCTTTAATCGCTGCTACTACTGGACGAATATTAATCAATGCTTGTGGCGTAATCATAGCATTATCTTGAATTGTCATACGTTCACGCACAACCCGTTCCATACGAGTTAAACCAATGCGGAACTGATTCTGCAATAATTCACCAACGCAACGTAAACGACGATTGCCTAAGTGGTCAATATCATCTACGTGACCTACACCGTCCATAAGGTTTAACAAGTAGCTAATATTAGCAATCATGTCTTCACGAGTTACAGTACGATGTTCAAATGGTAAATTACAGTTGTTACAAATTACTTTGAAAGATGTGCCATCTGCATTTTTTACATAGAATTCAGCAAAACCTTCACCATTAAATACACCACTATCAGCGACGATATCTAGCTGTTCTTCGTTCATTACAGTGCCAGCATCAACGATAACTTCGCCCGTTTCCATATTTACAATTGGCTGTGCTAACGTCTGGCCAAGCATACGTTGGCGCCAACCTAATTTTTTATTTAATTTATAGCGACCTACACGAGCCAAGTCGTAACGACGAGGATCGAAGAATAAATTGTCAAATAAGTTGCGAGCACTTTCTACAGTAGGCGGTTCGCCTGGACGTAATTTTTTGTAGATTTCTACTAACGCTTCTTCAGCGGATTCAGTCGTATCTTTTTCTAACGTACGAACCAAACGTTCATCATACAAGCGATTACCATCTTCATCAACTTCACCATTCCAGAATAATTCTAAAATGGATTCATCTGTACTCCAACCAAGGGCACGGATTAAAACAGTTGCTGGTAATTTACGGTTACGGTCAATACGAACCGCCACCATTTCATTAGCATCTGTTTCAAGCTCAATCCAAGCACCACGGTTAGGAATTACTGTAGAACCATATAAACGGTTACCCATGGTATCAATTTCACGAGTGTAATATACCCCTGGGGAACGTACTAACTGAGATACGATAACACGTTCAGCACCATTAATAATAAATGTGCCTGTTTCCGTCATCAATGGGAAATCACCCATGAATACTTCTTGTTCTTTAATATCCTGATTTTCTGGATCATTATTAATCAAACGAACATTAACACGCAATGGTGCTGCATATGTAGCATCACGGTTTTTACATTCGTTAATATCATATTTTGGCTCTCCAAGGCTAAAACCTTCAAAAGAAAGCACTAAATTACCTGAATTGTCTTTAATCGGAGAAATATCGTCAAAAATATTTTGTAAACCGCTCTCCAAAAACCACTCGTAAGACTTGCGTTGCACGTCCAACAAATGTGGCATTTCTAGAACTTCGTCAATTTTAGCATACGTATAACGCGTTCTTTTACCTACCTGCTCAGGTTTGAACATACCAGCTTTCACCCCTCATTTCAATTGGCTTACCTTCTATTCTATAACGGTATGACACAAGACAAACATCCAGGTCTCAGTTTTCCTGTCAACACAATGACAAAATAAGCAAGGCTCTCAATTTTTTCTTTTGAACCTTGCTTCGCCATCGGCTGACACAACCTTGGAAGATTTACCCTTTATCAGTAACAATGTTATAGTCTTATTTATTCATACTCAGCAGTTCATTCTATGCGATGCACAGAACGAATGTGATATAAGCATCACTCTCTAATTGAGTACATTTGCAATTTAGTATTATAGCATTAATAGTTATCTTTGTCAAAATCTAATTTAAAAAAACAACAATTAAGCAAAACGTTTTATAGAGCAAAAAAGACCAAGGCTAGATAAAAATCTAACCTCAGTCTTTCATAAGGGGGCTATTTTAATTAGTTACCTTTTACTTTTAAAATATCAGCACCAGCAATACCTGGCTTAGTCATTTCTGCAGGTGATAAAATATGTTCCATTTCTTCTTTAGTTAACAAGCCTTTTTCAAGAATAATTTCTTTAATAGCTCGGCCCGTAGTGTATGCTTCTTTTGCTAAAGCGGAGGCATTTTCATAACCTACGTGAGGAAGTAATGCTGTTACGATACCAACACTACGTTCTAACCAATATTGACAACGTTCACGATCAGCTTCTAAATCGATTAATAATTTGTCAACAAATGTATTTACACCATTTTTCAAATAGCACATAGCATTGAACAAGTTGTACGCAATAACTGGTTCCATTACGTTTAACTCAAATTGACCATTTTCAACACCTAAAGTTACCGCTAAGTCGTTAGCAACTACTTGGTAACATACCTGGTTAAGTACTTCCGCAATAACTGGATTTACTTTACCTGGCATGATAGAAGAACCTGGTTGGCGAGGTGGTAATTTTAATTCCCCAATACCACAACGAGGACCTGATGCCATCAAACGGAAGTCGTTCGCCATTTTAATCAATACTAACGCAGTAACTTTCATACCACTGGAAATATCAGCAAACACGTCTGTATTATTAGTAGCATCAATTAGATTCTCTGCCGTATAGAATTCTTCACCTACTACAGTAGATAATTCATCAGCCACATCTTTAATGTAAGAAGGCTCTGCATTAAGACCGGTACCAACTGCAGTAGCTCCCATATTTACAATATGAGCACCTAACATGGAAGATTCAATACGTTTGATGCCTCGACGAATACCCGATGCATAAGAACCCATTTCTTGGCCTAAAGTAATTGGCACTGCATCTTGTAAATGAGTACGGCCCATTTTTAATACTTCTTTGTATTCTTCAGCTTTCTTTTCAAGTTCATCTACTAAACGTTGTAAGGCAGCCAATAATGGTTTGCTCTTCAAAATTGCGCACACTTTAATCGCTGTCGGGAACGCGTCATTAGTAGACTGCGCCATATTACAATGATTATTTGGAGAAATAATGTCATAGCTTCCTTTTGGATGACCTAAAATTTCAAGTGCACGGTTAGCCAATACTTCATTCATGTTCATGTTGAAAGAAGTACCTGCCCCACCTTGAATAGGATCTACTGGGAACTGATCAATAAAGCCACCAGCAATAATTTCATCAGCTGCTTTCACAATGGCATTACCAATAGTTGGATCCATACGTCCAGTTTTCATATTAGCCAATGCACATGCTTTTTTAACCATCGCTAAGGAACGAATAAAGTCATGGTCAATATTTTTCCCCGTAATGTTAAAGTTTTCTAGAGCACGCAAAGTTTGCACACCATAATACAATTCATCAGCAACTTCTAATTCACCTAAAAAATCATGTTCTTTACGCATACTGTACCTCATCCTTCATCTTAATCCAATACTATGATTCCTTTATAGCTACTCACAGTAATTGTGAGTAATTTCTGATTACCTGTTTATGATAGTCTCTATAAGATGTCCAGGATGGGCTAAGATCACTCCATCCATATCTATTGGACACGTTCATTATAACATGTATACAATGTACAACTAAAGTAAAAAGAGCTATAAGGCTATATCAAATAAGGATATGTAAGGTTTAGAACATGTCTTTTTCTATAGAACAACTTGAAAACGTACTAAACTTCAAGGGTTTTCTCGTATGACTTTAAGGAATAAATAAAGTTATCTAAAATAGTTTTATAGAATATCGAAAATAGTGTTCTCTAATATATTTCCATATCTTTTTAAAAATAACAATACAAAAAACCGCCCTCCTAAGAGAGCGGTTTCTATTAGCTTATTGTCTTAATAATTACGCCACAGGGCTTAAATTATTTAAGTTCAACAGTTGCGCCAGCTTCTTCCAATTTAGCTTTAAGAGCTTCAGCGTCAGCTTTAGGCATACCTTCTTTAACAGGTGCAGGAGCGCCGTCAACAACAGCTTTAGCTTCTTTCAAGCCAAGACCAGTTGCTTCACGAACAACTTTAATTACGTTGATTTTACCAGCGCCAGCATCTTTCAAGATTACGTCGAAGTCAGATTTTTCTTCGCCTGCGCCAGCAGCACCGCCAGCAGCAGCAACAGCTACAGGAGCAGCTGCAGTTACGTTAAATTTTTCTTCGATAGCTTTTACAAGATCATTTAATTCAAGGATAGTTGCTTGTTCTAATTCAGCAACGATGTTTTCAATGTTAAGTGCCATGATTTAGTTCCTCCACTAATTATATTTTGTAGTAATATGTAAAAATTACTGATTATGCTACAGTTTCGTCTTTTGCTTCCGAAACAGCTTTTACAGCGTAAGCCACGTTGCGGATTGGAGCCTGAAGTACGGAAAGAAGCATGGAAAGCATACCTTCGCGGTTAGGCAATTTAGCAAGCGCTTTAACTTCGTCAGCAGAAAGAAGTTTACCTTCTGCAAGACCAACTTTAACGTCGATTGCTTCCGTTTTAGTGTCTTTAATGAAGTCTTCGATGATACGAGCTGGTGCAACTGCATCAGTTTTGGAAATTGCCAACGCAGTTGGACCTTCCAAATGTTCAGCGAAACCTTCAATACCTAATTCATTAACAGCGATGCGAGTTAAAGTATTTTTGATTACTTTATATTCTACATCTTCCGCTAAGAATTTACGGCGTAAATCAGTTACCTGAGCTACTGTCAAGCCATGGTAACCAACGAGTACGGCCCCCTTTGCTTCAGAAAGATTTTCTTTCATCTGTGCAACGATTGCCTGTTTCTGTGTAGTGACAGCCATTAGAATACCTCCTTATAGATTTTGGTGATGCTCTATGTACTATCTTAGCGTAAAAACGACCTCATTACCAACGCAATGAGGTCGTAACCGTTCCATAATAGAATTCGGTGTCAGCCTCTGCGGGCGGATTTACATCCATTATACATACCTGCGGTCTACAGCTAAGAGAACATATATAATTATTGTTCCTTCGTAACAGTAGTCAATTTGAATACGTTAAGAGGAACACCAGGTCCCATTGTGGAACTCAAGGTTACAGATTTAATGTACTGACCTTTTGCTGCAGCTGGTTTTGCCTTGATAATAGTATCAACGATTGTGCGGTAATTGTCAAGCAATTTTGCATCATCGAAAGAAGCTTTACCGATTGCACAAGCAATAATACCTGCTTTATCAGTACGATACTCAATTTTACCAGCTTTAATTTCGTTAACAGCACGAGCTACGTCCATAGTTACAGTACCAACTTTAGGGTTTGGCATTAATCCTTTAGGACCTAAAATTTTACCTAAACGACCAACTTGGCCCATCATGTCAGGAGTTGCTACAGCAACGTCGAAGTCGCTCCAACCACCCTGAATTTTAGCTACTAACTCTTCGGAGCCAACGAAATCTGCGCCAGCTTCCTCAGCTTCTTTAATTTTATCGCCTTTCGCAAATACGAGTACGCGTTTAGTTTTACCAGTACCATGAGGTAAAACAACGGCACCACGAACTTGTTGATCAGCGTATTTAGGATCGACATTCAAGTTGAAAGAGATTTCAACAGTTTCGTCGAATTTAGCAGTCGCAGTTTTCTTAACAAGCTCAACAGCTTCTACTGGTTCGTAGAATTTGCCTGCTTCGATAAGTTTAGCTGCTTCAGCGTATTTCTTACCTACTTTTGCCATCTTAAAATCCTCCTTATGTGGTTTAACGGGAATTCCCTCCCACCGATATGTGCTCCATCAGCACATGTCGTACGCTAATTAATCAACGATTACAATGCCCATGCTGCGTGCAGTACCTTCTACCATACGCATACCTTGTTCTACAGTATTTGCATTCAAGTCAGGCATTTTAAGTTCTGCGATTTCACGAACTTTATCGCGACTAACCTTTGCTACTTTGTCACGATTAGGAACCCCAGATCCTTTTGGGATGCCAGCTGCTTTTAATAAAAGAACAGCTGCTGGTGGAGTTTTCGTAACAAACGTGAAGCTTCTATCTTCAAATACAGTAATAACAACTGGAATTGTTAAGCCAGCTTGTTGTGCTGTGCGTTCGTTAAATTCTTTAACGAATGCCATAATGTTAACACCTGCCTGACCAAGAGCTGGACCGATAGGTGGCGCTGGACTTGCCTTTCCTGCTTCACACTGAAGTTTTACAATTTTTGTAACTTTTTTAGCCATGGTGATTACACCTCCTTGCGCTCAAAATGTGGTGGTAACGGAATGACTTCCTCCCACTGGCGACCACCAAGCCGCCTAAAAAGTTTAGAGTTATATTGTATATATTAAAGATCTTTCTCTACTTGAGAAAAATCTACCTCTACCGATGTATCACGATTAAACACTTCCACATCAAGTTTTAATGTTTGTTTTTCGTGATTGATTTCAGTAATTGTACCTAATCTATCTTCAAAGGCACCAGAAGTAATGCGCACTGTTTCGCCTACTACGACATCGATTGTATGCTTTGGCGCTTGATCCAGCCCCTGTGATTTGAGGATATATTCAACCTCGGAATCAGACAACGGTACCGGTTTTGTAGCAGACCCAACAAAGCCTGTTACCCCCGGTGTGTTACGCACTACGTACCAGGAACGATCATTAACTTCCATCTCTACTAAAACGTAGCCAGGGAAGATTTTGCGCTTAACAACTTTCTTTACGCCATCCTTCTCGTCCACTTCATCTTCTACCGGCACAAGAATACGACCAATAGTCTCTTCAAGCCCCATAGATTGAACTTTCAGTTCCAGATTAGTTTTTACTTTATTTTCGTAGCCTGAGTAAGTATGAATAACATACCATTTCTTTTCTGCTTCCACGGAAAGGCCTCCTATCCGACAACACGCATCAACAACTGGAATAATTCGCCAAAGATAGCATCAACGATACCGATTAAGGCAGCGACGAATACTACAGTGAGAAATACTACAATTGTGTAATTGATGAGCTCTTTTCTTGTCGGCCAGACTACTTTTTTGAGTTCCGCTTTCATTTCACGGGCCATACGGCCTACGCCGCCACGACGTTGCGGTGTTGTAGAATTGGATCCTGCCATCATTTCACATCCTTAAATCATCGGGTAATTGGATGAAACGAATTATTTCGTTTCGCGATGTAACGTATGTTTACCGCAGAATTTGCAGTATTTCATCATTTCAATACGATCAGGATTATTTTTCTTATTCTTGTTCGTCTGATAGTTACGTTGTTTGCAATCAGTACATGCCATAGTCACTGCATTACGCATCCGGATACACCTCACTTCAAAATAAACTTGCCGTTAAAACATCATATGCTAATATAGCCTATCACAGTAGGCCAAGCCTGTCAAGTTTTAGGCAACTTAAAAAAGCCAGGCGACTACCTGACGATTCATTATACCAAACTATATCCACTATGTCTATACCTAAAAAATAAAATAAAAACAAAGGAACCATAGGCAATGAAATATTTCATACCTATAGTCCCTTATCGCCTTTGTATCTATAATTACAAGAAATCACAAATACCTAAGAACAATTACCAACCTATAGTCAGTTTTAATCAATAGTTATAATTCGTTCTGGTTTTTCTACTTTAAAAGAAAAATAAGTTGGATTATTATTATGCTCTAAAAATAGAGTTTCACCATCAAATTTACCACGCCATCCAACTACTAGAGGATACATCCGACTAATTGTCTTTAATAACTCAATAGGCTCTAAGTTTAAAATTGGGGCAAACAAAACATTTACACCATCTAACAAAATCACGTCTGACCCACAGGCCTTTAGCGCTTTACACATAACATCCTTCGCTAAATCAGGTCGTAAATCACGGGCCACTTCCAAAAACTCTTCTTCAATAAGTTCTTTTGCTTCGATGTACTTCCAACCATCTTGTTCAGCTAATTCACGAATTAACTTACTCTTCCCAGAGCCCGGACCGCCCACTACAAATAGAATGCGTTCTTCATCACTCTGTAGTGATTTCCATCGTTCTTTAATGTCCTGTGTTGTTACCATGTGTCATCCTCCTTTACCGAAAGCCTATTTACTCAATTCTTTGTTAGGTCTGTCTGACAGCATTACACTTTTTATAAAATTGTCGGTTTCACCTACCGTAAACAATAAATAGCTATATGCTGAATCTGGATTCTTATATGTATATACCATAAGTGGCTCACCATTAGCCCCTTTATCCGCTTCTATAGCACTAGGCATGCCATATAAATACAATAATAAATATTTACTATCCCCGATAGATATGCCTCGTCTTGTCAAAGCCGTACTTTTAGTTATCATAGCACGGGCTACAGTCTGCCGCTTATCAAAACCAATTAGCATATCATCATAGGCAATAAATTCATCGCCATATAAAAAGCCACGCTGTTGCCACTGTTCATTTTGATCAGCTACAAATGGTGCATTTACACGATACCCCATGAGGACAAAGTCATCATCTTTTAAATGATTGGCTTTATAATATTGTACTGTTACTGGGGGTAAATGAAGCTGTGTCCATACTTGCCCATCAATCATATCGATAGCTTTTACCTTATTGTCTTTTAAAGTAAATACCAAATATCGAGTAGCAGGAGCCCCCTGCATCACAGGATCCAACATTGCTGTGCTTACCTTGTTATCATTCGCCACAGCCTCAGCAAACTCCTGCTTGCTTTTTACAATATTTTTACTTTCATCATAAAAATATATCAACGAAACGGTGCCTTTTTTTAAATCACGCCACATAGCTTGTGGCGCCCCATAGGCAAACAACACGGAGCCACGACTTTTACCGATAGAAATTCCCCGTCCAGTCTCTAAATTTTCACCAGTAATATGTATGTTAGTTATCGTTCTTGGCTCATATTGATAGGTTAATCCTTCTTGACGAAGAAGACTCTCCCGTGCCCCTTCAGACCACGAAGGGCCAGTATACACTGTATAGCTTCCTGCTTCCCCTTCATAGGTAGTAAAATCTCCTGTTACATGGCCTACTGTTTTACCGCCTAAGGTTATGCCTAACGACTCCTTCGTCAATACAGGTTCCACCGCTCCCAAAGTTAAATCTTTAATACTAAAATCCTTTGCTGCCATAGGTTCTAACGTATCCGCCGTATAGCTTTTCCCCACAGCTGTTAAATCTACACCAGCCTCAACACTCTTTTGTTCTTCTAAACTTTCCGCTAAACGTACGGCCATCTTATTAACCGCCGCCCGCTCTGGCGCCCATGTATCACTAGGGTCCATACGCAACTCACTATCAGCAGCCCCTACAGACGTTGTTAACAAAAAAGCTCCCAGTGCTAGGGCCAATTGTTTTCGCTGTAACTTCATCATATTTAACCCTTTCGTGCCGCATCAATTTGCGCCCGCAACCAATTCAGCCAATCTGCAAGACCTGTTTTAGCCGTGCAACTAACTTCAAAAACATCAGCTATTGGATTTAGATTATGTATATCTGTTAATGCCTTTTCTTTGTCGAATGGAATATAGGGCAATAAATCCACTTTGTTCAATAAAACGGCTTTAGATTCTTTAAAAATGAGTGGATATTTTAAAGGTTTATCTTCCCCTTCGGTAACAGACAAGACTGTCACCTTCATAGCTTCACCAATAGCAAATTCCGCAGGACATACTAAATTACCAACGTTTTCAATAATAATCATATCCAAAGCATCTAAATCAAGATCACCTAGTGCATCTTCAATCATCTTCGCATCTAAATGACAACCACCAACTGTATTAATCTGCAATACGGGAATACCTAATTTGTGAATTCGCTCCGCATCTTTTGCAGTGTATAAATCCCCCTCTATGACAGCCAGAGAATACTCCTGCGATAACTCTTTTAAGGTTGCCTCTAATAGAGATGTTTTACCCGCGCCTGGGGAACCTAATAAATTAAATACAAATATATTTTTTTCTTTAAATATACGTTGCAAATCGGCTGCAATAGCATCGTTTTTTGCAAGCACATCGGTCATTACTGTAACTTCCATAATTCCCTTTCTTCAATCCATATCAATGGACGCAACCTGTAATTCACGGCCTGTTATCGTTTGAATGGCTAAACTTTCACAGTGCGGACATTTAAACACATAATCGGCTACACTAAATTCATAATCGCAGTCTAAGCATTTGCCGCGTAGCGGTATCATTTCAATCTGCAAAACTGCCTCAGCCGCAGCTGTATGTTTAGTTACTGCCGCAAAGCAAAATTGCAAAGCCTCTGGTTCCACCCCAGACATGACACCTAAACGTAATTGAATCGCATGAATAATCGTGCCATTATTAGCCGCCAAGGTCTGCAGTGCAATGTCTACAATTCCTTCAGCAATCGACATTTCGTGCATGGTATGCCTCATAAATATTTTCTAACAACATAGTCGTGGTCACCGAGCCAACCCCACCAGGAACTGGTGTAATAGCACTAACTACAGGCAAGGCTGATTCATAATCCACATCGCCCACCGTTTTACCATCTAAATCATTGATACCTACATCAATCACTACGGCTCCTTCTTTTAACATATCACCAGTAATGACATGAGCTCGTCCAACAGCAGCAATAACAATATCCGCTCGCTTCAAATGTGCTTCTAAATCAGCCGTCTTAGAATGGCAAAGTGTCACCGTTGCGTGTTTTTCTAATAGCAACAGCGCCACTGGTTTCCCCACCACTTGACTACGCCCTACCACCACAACTTCTTTACCGGCTAGGGGAATATTATAATGTTCTAAAATTGCCATACAAGCTCTTGGTGTGCAAGGCCAAAAACCACCTTTACCAGCGCTGGCTAAGCCGATATTTTTAGATGTTAAACCATCAATATCTTTTTCAGGCGATAAACGTTCAATTAAGGCGTCTCTATCTATTTGTGGAGGCATAGGCATAAGTGGCAATACACCATAAACAGCATCAGACTGATTCCAGCGGTCAATAACAGCGACTACTTCTTCAAAACTAGCCGTTGCTGGCAAGTGAGCTAAATCAACACCAAAGCCTGCATTTTTAGCTGTTTTTTCCATAAAATGAGCATACATTTGCGCTGCTTTATCATCACCTACTAATAAAATTCCCAAGGTCAATACTACGCCCTTAGCTTCTAAAGCAACTAAGCGCTCATTTAATACAGCCTTATGAGCATCCGCTACAGCCTTACCACGTAATTCCATCATGCCATTTCCTCCTTAACGTTTAAAATATACAGTTACTGCCTCACCTATAGGAACTTCAGCACCAGCTGGTTCATCTTGGCTAATCGCATAGCCAGTCCCATCAGGTACAAATTGCAAGCCTGCTTCATGGAGCCAATCCCTTACTTCACCAGTTGTCCAACCTGTAAAATCAGTCATTATAACCGTGCCATCATCTGTTTTGGATACCACTGGTTTTGTAGGTCTTTCCCCTGCAGCCACACCTTGTAAATCCTTTTCCTTCGTCACCGATGGAGACAATTGGAAGTATCGTACTAACTGGCTCATAATGTCTTTAAAAACAGGGGCTGCAATTTGCCCACCATAATACACTCCATTTGGGTCATCAATAACAATGAGCGCCACAAATCGAGGATCTTCGACAGGACCTACACCAATAAACGATGCAATATAACGGCCATCCAAATAGCCCCCATGTTCAGCATCAAGTTTCTGTGCAGTACCTGTTTTCCCCGCAAAATGGTAGCCATCTACCGATGCTTTATTACCGCCGCCTTCTGATACTTCTTTTTCAAGCATATCTAAAATTGTTTTCGCCACTGTTTCAGGAATAGGTTGTCCTACTTCTTTAATCTGTTCCGTTTCTACAGGGCTACCATCTGGATTGTTAATACTCTTAATAATATGAGGCATCATCATTTTACCACCATTGGCAATGGCACCAAAGGCTTGTACCATCTGTAATGGCGTTACTGCCACACTTTGTCCAAAGGCCATAGTCGCTAAATCTAATTGCGAAATATCTTTTTCAGGAATCAACTGACCTTCTGCTTCACCAGGCAATTCAATGCCCGTTCTTTTGCCAAAGCCATAACCCTTCAAGTATTCCATCATGACTTCTTTGCCCGTATTAATCCCCAATTGCGCCATGCCTGTATTAATGGAGTATTTCAAAATCTCTAGTAATTTTACATTGCCATACCCTTCGCCATTCCAGTTTTGAATGGTATGCCCACTTACATTAATACTACCAGTGTCATTGTATACCGTATCAACAGTCCATTTACCAGAAGCTAAAGCAGCCGAAGCCGTCAACGGCTTAAAAGTTGAACCTGGTTCATACATATCAATAACCGCCCGATTTTTGAAAGAGTTTTCATTGCCTTTTTCATAATGATTCGGATCATAAGTTGGTCGATTAGCCATAGCTAAAATCTCACCCGTTTTCGGGTCCATAATAATAATGCTAGCACCATTCGGCTTAGACTCTGCCATTACTTTATCAAGAGCTCGTTCTGCAATAAACTGCACCGTTATATCAATGGTTAAGGTAATACTCCGTTCTTTTTCTGGTAAAAACTTAGATAATACAGAACCAAAAATAGCATTACCATGCTGGTCAGTGGCAACTAATTCTTTAGTAATCCCACCACGGATAATATCATCTTTAGCCATTTCAAGACCATCAAGGCCTTTATCATCAGTTCCTACAAAGCCTAATACTTGCGCTAACAAATTACCATTAGGATAAAAGCGACGACTTTCCTCTACAAAGTTGAGCCCCTCTAACTCATTCTCCTTCATAACCTTAGCCAAGGCTTTCGATTTATCAGGGTCCATCATACGATCCAACCAAATAAAGGCTGTATCCTCTTTCAAACGTTTTACAATTTCCTCTTCCTTAATGCGCGTATATGGCACGATAAGAGCGGCAATCTCCTCAGGAGACTTTTTAATCATTTTAGGGTCCGCATATAATGAACGAGTGACCATACTCATAGCTAGGGGACTCCCATTGCGATCATAAATTGTCCCTCGTGGGGATTGTAATTTGCGACTTGTTTCTACTTGATCTAAATTCTTAGTGTCCAAGGTTGTCTTGTCAATAACTTGTAGCCAAATCAAACGGCCCACTAATACGATGATGGCCAAAAACACAAAGGCCATAAGTTTAGATATATTATCACGAAAGGCTATTTTTTCTTCACCTTTAATCATAAATCGTTATAACTCCTTATGTGCTTTCCGTGCCAATTTACGTTCAGCTGCTGCCAATAAAGCAGCTGGCTCATTCGCCACTTGACCACTGCGCACTTGAACTAATAATTCTTGCAAAATTGTACCTGTTTGATTACCTAACAAAGCAGGTAACTCAGGACCATACGCTAAATCACGAGTATGAATAGGCATGGATTCTGTAATATGAGCTAAACAGTCACCAAAAGCCAGTGTTCCCGCCGTACTACTATTAGGTCGACCACAGCCAATAACATCAGCAGCACAAACTTCGGCCATTTGAAGCACCGCTTCTTTTAGCTCACTACTTTTACGAAACGAGCCACTCTGCGCTTCTTTACGCATCCATTTCCAAGGATCCGCTTCTTCGTTATTCACAAAATAATGGAACCGCATATGGCTACTTACAAGCCACGCCACGCGATTAACTAAGGCTTTAGGATACTGCAAACGGCTTAAAATTATTTCTGCCATAGCCGCCCCAGCCTTGTCATGACCGCGATCAGTAATTCGCCCTTTATTAAAGCCCCGAATGCCCTCTTCGCCTTTAGCTACATCATGAAGCAAGGCCGCCCACCGCAAGGTTAAATCAGCCCTAGTGGCCTGCACCACCGCCAGCGTATGCACCCAACCGTCATAGGCATGAAATTCAGGCTGTTGCGGTAAGCCTACTAAATGGCGCAACTCAGGTAAAACAGGGACTTCTCGATAAACGCCTTCTTCTAACACGCGGCAAGTACAATCAGCTAATCCAGACTGGACCAAAACATCCAAACCTTTTGCCACCGCCGGCGTCACGAGTAAAGCATCTAATTCCTGTCTCACTCGTTCTAAAGACAAACCCTTTACCCGTTCAAAACTAGGCGCCATGCCCTCCAACAGTGAACGATGAGGTAAAAAATCTAATTTCCCTACAAAGCGACAAGCCCTAAATAAACGAAGAGCATCTTCCTGAAAACGTTCTTTAGCATCGCCAATGGTTCGCAACGTGCGTTTCTTTAAATCTTTTAAACCACCTACTAAGTCAATCACTTCTCCAGTGCGACTCATAGCTAACCCATTGACCGTGAAATCACGCCGTTTTACATCTTCAGCCAAAGAGTCTGCATAACTAACTTCTTCTGGTCTATGACTATCTGCCCCATATCGTTCAGTCCGATAGGTAGCTACCTCATAAGAACCTTCCGGCACCGTGACCACTACAACCCCAAAAGATTTACCGATAAGGCCCGTGGTGGTATAGCCGGCTTGTTTCATAATAGCCATAATCTCATCAGGCTTAGCCTGTGTAACAATATCATAATCATGAGGATCTTGATGAAGCAATAAATCACGAACAGCCCCGCCTATGACATAGGCCTCAAAGCCAGCGCTTGTCAAAGTATCTAAAATTTTTTCAGCACCAATCCAAATAGGCCCTGACGGTTTTAATATAGTCTTTGACCGTGTAAACCATTTCATCATTACTCACCTCTCTCATATCATTTTATTATAGCATAGACCCTTGCTAAATTCACCCTTTTCAATCTAGTAATTAAACACAAATTACCCTCATATCAATACCAATTCCTCATATAAAAAATGCATCTTCACAAGTTTCCTTGCAAAGATGCATTGATTTACATATCTTGTAACTGAGCAGCAATACGACGACCAGTCTCAGTAGTAGCTAAACCACCTTCACTAGTTTCACGAAGTGAACTTGGTAAGGCACGACCAATTCGATTCATCGCTTCAATAACCTCATCTACTGGAATCTGACTAATCAAACCAGCCATAGCCATTTCAGCAGCACTGAAGGCATGCACCGCATATACGCCATTTCGTTTTACACAAGGCACTTCTACGAGACCCGCCACCGGATCACATACAAGACCGAGTACATTTTTTAGGCATAAAGCAACAGCATTCATTACCTGCTTAGTAGTCCCTTCAAGCATAGCTACAATAGCACCAGCTGCCATTGCTGCCGCTGAACCAACTTCTGCCTGACAACCACCAACTGCACCAGCTACACAAGCTTGATTCGTAATAACATTGCCAATACCAGCGCCGGTAAAGAAACCACGCAAGAAGGCCGCATCGTCCATTTCAAATTCTTCACCTACTGCGCACATACAACCTGGCATAACACCACAAGAACCAGCTGTAGGACAAGCTACTACCCGGAACATTTTAGCATTCGCTTCATTAACCGCGATGGCATAGGTTAACGCTTTATAAGCAACAGGACTTAATAAGCGAGGTGTATGCTCTAATAAAACATGAGCTTGACCACCAGACATACCACTCATAGTACGTTTGCGGTCTTCTACACCATTCACTACTGAATCTTTAAAAATTTGTACACGACGAAGTGCTTCCCCTTCGATGGCTTCACGAGTTTCACCAGTCGATTCCATTTCAGCACGAATTACAATTTCCCAAACAGGCAACTCATGAGTTTCACTAAGGTGCATCAAATCTGCCAAGGTATCATATAAGTAACTCATTCTGTCACCGCCTTCTCTAATGGTTCAAAATACATAACCGAAGAAATATCTTTATTCTTCTGAATTTCATTCATTACACTTGCCTCTACTGGCGAGTCTGTATTGATCAACATAACCGCTTCACAGTGCTTACGTTTACGGAATACTTTCATAGTCGAAATATTAACATCAGCGCGACCTAATAAGCTAGTTACGGCAGCAATAACCCCAGGACAATCATGATGGAATGTCAAAATTGTGTAATCTTCACCTGAAATTTCTACGTCTAACGCGTTTACATTAGTCACTAAAATACGGCCGCCCCCTAAAGAACGCCCTACAATTGACATATGATAATCATTTTTACCATATAAATCAAAACGAACTTCGTTAGGATGGCCCCCTTCTTCGGAGGATTCAATAAATTGATATTGTAAATTCCCCTTAGCCGCTGCTTTGAAGGCATCACGAATACGTTCATCTTCCGCATCAAAGCCCAATAAACCACCAACCAAAGCACGATCTGTGCCATGCCCTTTATAAGTTTTAGCAAAGGATCCAAATAATGTTAAATCTACGCGCTCAATATGTTCCTTAAAAATATAACGCGCCATTTTGCCCAATCGCGCAGCTCCGGCGGTGTGCGAACTGGATGGACCAATCATCACTGGTCCGATAATCTCAAAAACACTGCTCATTATGTCCTCCTACAGGAAACGTTTTCACGCCGTCACAAGGCTTCTTCTTCTATAGTATATATCACAAAGCCACGGCTTACCTTGCTTTACATTATACCACAGATTGTTTTTATAGGATAGACATTTCTATACTTTTTATGCATATACAATTCATCAGTTTCTCAATTTCTTTTAAATTGCTTTATTATTAGCCACTCTAAGATGTTTATTATTGACATATAAGTTGATTTTTTCTATACAAAATACAAAAATAACCCCCTCTAACGAGGGAGTTACTTTGTTTATATTTGTTTTTGTTATCCTTTAGTAAACTAACGGACTACAATATCATGTATCGTATTGTAACAAAACCAATAATTAATTATTACCTAAAATAGCTTTCATATCAGCTTCTGGTGTAGTAATTGGATGTAATTGGAATTTTTCAACCAAAATACCCAATACATTGCTGGATAAGAATTTAGGTAAAGTAGGTCCAATATAGATGTTGCGGATACCTAAAGCTAATAAGGTTAACAAGATACATACCGCTTTTTGTTCGTACCAAGACAATACTAAAGTCAATGGAAGATCATTTACATCACATTCAAAAGCACCAGCTAAAGCTACGGCTACTTGGATAGCAGAGTAAGCATCATTACATTGGCCCATATCTAACATACGAGGAATGCCGCCGATTTCACCAATTTCAAGGTCGTTGAAACGATATTTACCACAAGCTAATGTAAGAACTACGGTATCTTTTGGTGTTTGTTTTACAAATTCAGTATAGTAGTTACGACCTACTTTAGCACCATCACAACCACCTACTAAGAAGAAGTGTTTAATAGCGCCCGCTTTAACAGCATCAATCACTTTATCAGCGATGCTAAGAACTGTACCATGACCGAAACCAGTTGTTACTTCATGACCACCATTAATACCAGTAAACTCTTGTGCTTCTGTATAACCGCCAAGTTCTAATGCTTTTTCAATAACAGCTGTGAAGTCTTTAGTGCCATCTTCATTAGCATCTACATGTTTAAGACCTGGGAAACCAACCATGTCTGTAGTGAAAATATTGTCTTCATACGTTTTACGAGGTGGCATTAAGCAGTTAGTAGTGAATAAGAACGCACCTGGTACGCCATCAAATTCGTTCTGTTGGTTTTGCCAAGCTGTACCAAAGTTACCTTTTAAGTGTGCATATTTTTTAAGTTCAGGATATGCATGGCAAGGTAACATTTCACCATGAGTATAAATATTAACGCCTTTACCTTCAGATTGTTCTAATAGCATTTTAAGATCATGTAAGTCATGACCAGTTACTACGATGAAAGGACCTGGTTCTACTGTCAAAGGCACTTTTGTAGGTACTGGTGTACCATAGCTTTCTGTATTAGCAGAATCAAGAAGGGCCATACATTTCAAGTTCACATGACCAAATTCCATCAATAATGCTAACCATTCATCAGCACTGTGATCTTTAGCAAATTCTACAAGACCTTTTACGAACCAAGCATCTACTTCAGCATCATCATAACCTAATACAGATGCATGCCAAGCATAAGCTGCCATACCGCGCATACCAAGGAGTAACGTAGAACGTAAGGAAATGATATCTTCTTCGCCCACCCAAAGAGCTTCCCAATCAAAATCTTGAGCACTTGCATCAATAGCAGTACGAGCGGCTTCTACACGATTAATGAACTCTTGTACACGTTCTTCGTCAAAGTTAACGTTTGTTACACACATGAACAAGCCTTGTTTTAATAATTGATATTCTTTAGCAGATGCGCCTTTTGCATCACAAGCACGTGCTAAACCAATCAAAGCGGATGTTAATTCATCCTGTTTGTTCGCTACTGGCGCTGTTTTACCACATACGCCTTGTACTGTACAACCACCTGGATTTGCAGACTGTTCACACTGGAAACAAAACATACTCATATTAGCCTCCTTCTTCGGGACTCACCCGATACGACACTTTCTTAGCACTCGTAAGAAAGTAAAAAAAATATAAATCACTTGCTATATCATCAAACCAAATGTCACCTGAAGCAAGTTGTTTATTTGTGACTATGTGTAAATTATAGTATACTGAAAAAGAAAAAACTGTAGCTATGGCAACATTTACAAAAATTTTATCTTAAAGGAGGCTTCTATGAGTATCGGATTATCTAATAACACCATTTCCCTATATTTAAACACCCTAAGTAGTAGCGCCTTATTTCGCAATATTGGAGAAGATCAATTACGTTTATTTCTAAGCTCGCCCGATCTGACTATTAAATCTTTTAAAAAAAATAGTTTTATCGCCATTGCTGGTGAACCTATGGAAGGCATGGGCCTATTACTATCAGGGCGCGCTCATTTAACTCGCGAAAATGTTCTCGGCCAACGCACCATTATGACAGAACTGACCCCTTCGGCTATGTTTGGCGAAGCTTTACTCTTCACCGATATGCCCAATTGGCCCGCTACTATCCAAACTACTAAAGATAGTGAAGTTTTATTTTTACCAAAATCAGCCTTTACTAATTCTTTCAACCATTGCGATACCTGTCAAAAACAAATACTAACAAATTTACTTCACGATATGTCGGAAAAAGCATTGGCCCTTACCCGCAAAGTTCACTACTTATCCTTAAAAGGTATGCGGGAGCGCATTTACGCCTACTTCGATGATTTATATCGTCGTCAAAAGCAAAACCCTATTACTTTGCCGCACAATCGCCAAGAAATGGCTGATGTACTCAATGTATCCCGTACTTCACTAAGCCGAGAATTAGGTCGTTTACAAGATGAAAGTATCATAGAATTTGAGGGCAAAAAAGTAAAACTCTTAGATTTAACAGCTATTAGCGAATATAGCTTTTAACCCTAATCCAATCTAAACTGAGCCACAAAAAAAGAGGACTTCTTTCTAACAGAAGTCCTCTTTTACATTAATATCTAAAACCAAGGTGATAAGTCAAACTCCTCACCAATTGTCACTTTTACATGTGCACGACCTAAGTAAAGCCCCAACAAGGTAAGGCTTGTATGGCTCAATGGCATAGCATCATAAATGTCTGCCACTTTAGGTAATACAGGCGAAATATTTTCCAATACTAGCTTACGATCCGCTTGTGTAAAGTTAACAGGCTTGCTCATAGCTAAGCCTAATACATGTTGTTGAATTTCAGGATTATCAATATGTGCCATTTTGAAATAACGTGGTGCCAAGCCTTCATCAACAACGGCTAATTTTAATAATGGAGAATTTATACTCTTCACTACATAACGACCATCTAATGCATGGCCTCGTAAAGCTCGTGATAATTCATCCTTATCAAAACCGGCATAAGCAAACACTAAAGGATAGGAGTGTACCATTATATCCCAGAACGTATTGCGCTCTGACTCTTGCGTTGAGCAACGCAAGTAATCCAACTGACGATACATAGATTCTTCGCGTGGCAATTCAGACAAAAATGGCTCAATATATTTATCTACATAATGCTGTAAATGCTCTAAGCTGTAGTTATTTGAATTACGAGAATATTGCAACAACAAGGCTAGCGCCATAATCTGGAAATGACCTAACTGTAAATGTGGCAAAATACGCAATGCATCAAACGCCACCAAATACGGCGTGCTAGATTTAGGTTCTTGCACTACATCAATAAACGCTTCAATAGCCGTTTCTTTCATCCAGCTAGTAGGGGTGGTAGCATATGCTTTTTGCATACAAAGCAATGCTTCTTGCACTACGATATTTTCCAATAAAGCCTGCAACTCACCACTTTCAGTAATGCCTAACCGTTCCAAAGCAGTCGTTGTAATATCTAATACTTGTTCTTTAGTACTTATATTAATCGCACCAAAGGAACTCATAAAATGACTCGTCCCTAAAGCAATTAAATCTGTTAAGCCTGGCTCCTTCATATCCTGGGCAGTCTCTAAATTAGTCGTTTCTTCTTTTGTCAAAGGTTCACGTACTATCGGAATAATACGAGTAGCATCATTAGCTGCTTCCGCCCCTTCAACACTGGCAGGCATAATCCGTTGAATACGCCGTGTTAACTCTAAATCCGCTTCACTGCTCGCACTTGGTTCTGTAGGGATTTTAAGCATAGGCTTAGTCATGTCTAAATCAGATACAATGTCATCCCCTAGACGACTATCCCCTTCAGTGATGCCAAAATCATTACTAAGGCTGGCAGCAGGAGTGTTCTCCATAGCCGTTTCAAATTCACTACCTACATGTTCTTTAGATAAAGGTACAAATGTAGTCGCCATATCTTGCTCGCCAGTTTGCGCTAGCGAATCATTCGCCTTCTGTTCTTCTCGATAATACTCCGCTCCATGATCGCGCCGTTTCCGCGCATAATAATCGGTATTTACAACCGAATCTGAACTTGTATCAAGCGTAGCTTCCGATGTATCACCATCACGAAATACTAAATAGCATACTAAAAAGAATACTAAAATCACACCTAATACAACTAAGTACGGTATATATGCAGACATCTTATTCCTCCTGCCAATCTATTTTACTTATCCATAATAGCTATATATTTATTCTTTTATGTTACCACATCTTAGCTCATTAGCCAATGAAGTTACATAATAAAATAAAAAAGCGAGCTCGCTATTGCGAACTCGCCAATGTGGTGGACGATGACAGGATCGAACTGCCGACATCCTGCTTGTAAGGCAGGCGCTCTCCCAGCTGAGCTAATCGTCCATATTGGTGACCCGTGGGGGAATCGAACCCCCGATACCGCCGTGAAAGGGCGGTGTCTTAACCGCTTGACCAACGGGCCACTGGCTCCCCGAGTAGGACTCGAACCTACGACCGATCGGTTAACAGCCGATTGCTCTACCGACTGAGCTATCGAGGAATGGTACAAGAGATATTCTATACTAAAATCAAATTAAATGCAAGTACTTTTTTATATATTTTTCACTTTTTCTCAAAAGAATCTCAATCTATAGAAAAATACACATAAAAAGCGGCTAGGCATCACTTTCCTAGCCGCTGTCGCGCACAGTATACTTCTAATTTTATTTCATTATAAGAGCCTCTATTCATTAGGCTGAAGATAGACAGTTATACTTAGCGTTATCATGTATGTACTGAGCTGTACATAATAAACAATTATTAACCGTTGAACCCACGAAGTTTGCTAGCATCAACTAAACGTTTTAAAGCTACCATGTAAGCTGCTAAACGAGGATATACTTTATATTCTTGTTGCATAGCCCACACTTCTTCAAAGCTCATTTTCATATTCTTTTCAAGACGAGTATTTACTTCTTCTTCGTCCCAATAGAAACCAGCTTTATTTTGAACCCATTCGTAATAGGAAGTAACTACGCCACCACCATTAGCTAATACGTCAGGGATAATATCAATGCCTTTTTCAAAGAAGTATAAGTCAGCTTCATTAGTTGTAGGGCCATTAGCACCTTCTAAGATAGCTTTAGCTTTAACTTCTTTCATGTTGCTGCCATTAATTTGGTTTTCTAAGGCAGCAAGATATAAAACATCTACTTCTAATAATAATAACTCTGGATTTGGAATGCGTTTCATGCCTGGTTCTTCATAACCTTCTAAGGAACGGCCATGGGCATTAGCATATTCGTAAGCTTTTTCAACGTCAATACCATTTTCATTGTAAATGGAACCATGAACGTCACCAATAGCTACTACTTTAGCCCCTTCACGATGCATCAATAAAGCACCAACACTACCTACGTTACCAAAACCTTGAACAGCAATTGTCACATCGGACATTTTTTTGCCATTCTTTTCAAGATAGCTCTTCAAAGTAAACATACAACCACGACCAGTTGCTTCATTACGGCCTAAGGAACCACCAACAGCTAATGGTTTACCAGTTACAACACCTGGAGACCATACGCCTTTAAGTGTGGAGAATTCATCAACAATCCAAGCCATAATTTGTGGGTTAGTATTTACGTCTGGAGCTGGCACGTCAGTATCTACACCAATAATTGGAGCGATTTTACGTACAAAGCCACGAGTTAAGCGTTCTAATTCACGTTGACTTAATTTCTTAGGATCAACTTTAATACCGCCTTTACCACCGCCATAAGGAAGGTGAGCAATGGAGTTTTTAATTGTCATCCAAGCAGCCAAAGCGCGAACTTCATTTTCATCAGAATCAGGATGGAAACGAATACCACCTTTAGCAGCACCCATAATCGTGCTGTGTTGAGTACGATAGCCACTAAATACTTCAACATGACCATCATCCATTTGAACTGGAATCGCTACTTGCAATTCACGTTCTGGATGACGAATTACTTCATAATCGTTGCGCTCTAAACCAAGTTTTTGAGCCGCTTCGTCAAGTGTGTTAAGCATGTTTTCGTAGGGATTATAATTTGCCATAATCGTTTCTCCTTATTGCGTATACACAATAAAATTAATAGTTTAAAACTAAACTAAATCTTTGTCCTGTTTACACTATAACACAGGCAAGGCTTATGCACCATTCATTTTTCATATTCTTCATTTTCTCCATTACTTATACGCATAACCTGACAATAGTAGCAAAATAAAAGAGTCTAGCTCATTTAATTGAGTTAGACTCTCTATATTGTCTGTTCATATGACAATTAAATATAGATATTTCTCTATAAAGTATCCCTATTTTACTTATTCTATAGAGTATAAGGCACTCTTTGTATCTTCACATCTTTTTATTACAGATTAATATCCAACTCTACAGGACAGTGATCGCTACCAAAGATGTCAGGATGAATACGAGCTTCAACTATTTTATCATCTAAACGAGCCGAGGTAATAAAATAATCAATTCTCCACCCCACATTTCGCTCACGGGCTTTCCCCATATAGGACCACCAGCTATAAGCATCAGTTACTTCAGGATACAATTTACGGAATGTATCTGTAAATCCAGCGCCTAATAATTCTGTCATTTTAGCTCGTTCTTCATCAGTAAACCCAGCATTTTTACGATTTGTCTTAGGATTTTTCAAATCGATTTCTTGATGTGCCACATTAAGATCACCACAAAGAATCACTGGTTTTTTAGCATCTAATTCCAATAAATACTGACGAAACGCATCTTCCCAAGTCATGCGATACCCTAAGCGCGCAAGTTCTCGCTGACTATTTGGCGTATAACAAGTAACCAAATAAAAATTTTCAAATTCTGCAGTAATCACACGACCTTCTTGGTCATGTTCTTCAATACCAATCCCATTAGTCACTTGAATTGGCTTATGGCGAGTGAAAATAGCGGTGCCACTATAGCCTTTTTTAACGGCACTATTCCAATACTGTTCATAACCTGGCAATTCTAATTCAATTTGATGAGGCTGTAATTTTGTTTCTTGTAAGCAAAACATATCCGCATCTAATGTTTCAAAGCTTTCCATAAAGCCTTTTGTCACCGCTGCACGCAAACCATTAACATTCCACGATATTAATTTCATGTAAAACTCCTTTTTAAATAGACTAATTACTTAGTAATAAGCGAACTTATTTACTATTGTGCTTACTTTTTATTTATACTTACTTTTACACTCTCCTGAGATTTTGTTGCATCATCAGAACCTGCTTTAGCTCCGTCACTAGTTTTAGCAATTTTAGCTGCTTCAGCCGCCGCTTCCTGCTCAGCTACCTCCGCTTCTTTGCGAGCAAAATAAGCTTCTAATTTAGCGCGTCTCGATTTACGCGTAAGCTCTAATATAAAGGATACTACTAATAGTACCATTGCAATCATATTAGTAGTGGTCAAGCCGTAAGAATAAATATGATAAAAAATATACAAAAATGCAATCACTAACAACGCACGCTGTAAACTTGCCATAAATAGCTCCTTTCAGCATCGCCCCTTACTTATTACCGTCCTTCTTTTGCATAAGGAGTAATGACTAACTCATCTTTAACTAATTCAGCCATGTATACATCAGATATAGCATAGCCTTGTGCCAATACTGTTTCGTCCAACCAAGAACGGTCCTTTTCTACTAAGGATAACACGTTTTCGTCCACTTGCCCATCAGCAATTAAGGGATAATGTACAGTATCTTCACCATATTTAACAACAGTTACTTGTCCATTTTGTTCTAATACGGCCCGTCGCACTTCACTGACATGGCGTATACCGGCACTGCGCAATTTCAAATGTAATTCCCCTGCACTCACACCATGTCGCATACAATCTTCTACTTGCACCTCACCACGTTCAACCACAATAACGGGATTACCATCAACGATTCGTTTCACATGATGATTATAAGCTGCTAAATAGCGCAAAGCCATAACTACGATAGTCCAACCAATAAGAACTAACAGGAATTGCAAAACACCAATGGCATCATTATAAATAACCCCACCAATAATGCCACCAAGTACATAGTTCTGCACTTGATCAATCGCTGAATTCGGTGCTAAATTGCCTTTCCCCATCAAATTAATTTGAAAAACTAAACACAAAATACCCAAAATTAATTTAATCATAATGAGGGTGTAACCAGTTATCATAATCATCTTACTCCTTCGCTATATCCACTACTTTTATTTGCGAGTCAATCATATGGACTTGCGTTAGTGAATAGGCCTCAAAATTCTTAGTAAATTGAGCTCGGTAAAAACGATTACCTACATTGATAATTACATCCTCATTCAAATGTAAGGTATTAACACGTATATCGTCTTTTGAAACGCCTAGCCGCTCTGAAACGGTAACTACAAAATTAGCCATACGGCTACTCTCTTCTGAGTTTCGTAGCGATGAATCATATTCGCTCCAGCGAATCCCTAAGACGAAAACTATAATTAAAGACAATAAAATTGTCAAATCACGATATCGACTATTCAAACGATGTCGAATAAATTGAATACTCACTAATAACAGTGCTACTAATAGTAAAAAAGACAATCCATATTGCATAAGTGCATTAAACTGCCCTTGTTGTGCAATATAGGCATAACTATAAAAATTCAAACGTTCTTCACCTCTACTACATTAAAGCCTCATCATATGCAGCCCGACTACCGCCAATATATTTTGGTCGAATGCGAGCTGCCGTTACATGGGCTCCCCCAATTTGTTTTACCCCCAAACGGACAGGCACTACTACGGGTTTTAAATGCATACCAATAAATGTATCCCCAATATCAAGGCCTGCATCGGCTTCAATCGCTTCAACAACAACAGGTGCTTCAAACTGATTATAAGCTGCCATGGATGCCGCCCCACCAGCATGTAATTGTGGGACTGCATTACAAATAGCCCAGCCACGATTTCTTGCTACAGACTTTTCAATCACTAACGCACGATTCAAATGCTCACAGCACTGTACGGCTAAGGCAATCTGTTTTGGCTCTAATACAGCAAGCAGAGCCGCTATAATTGTCGCCCCCACCTCTTCAGCCGAATCAGTGCCAATGCGCGAACCCCGCACCTCACTAGTAGAGCAGCCAACGACAACTACATCACCAGCTGTCAAATGACTAACTACAATTAATTCAGTTATTGCTGCCGTTACAGCCTCTTTAATGACTACTAACTCTTTATTTGGTATTTCCATTATACCCCTTCTTCCTCGTCATCATCTAATAAATAATCTTTTGCCATCCACCGCTTAGTAGTCGTAAAAGTAATCGTTACCCATTTTTCATCAGAGCGACCACCAATAGCATCGTCAATCTCATTACGAATCTCATCTAACGCTTCAATCCGCTGACAACTATAATTTTTTGGCAACAAAATATCAATTTCGATAATATTGTATTTGCCATAGGCTTGTACACTAGTTACATAGTCTTTGAAATGATACCGTGCCATAAAGTCGTCCATAATAACTTGTACGCGATTATGAATTTCTGTAGGTGCCACGCCCATAATCTGCTTTGTCGCAGGCACAAGAATTTTTATAGCACTTGGCATCATCTGGATAGATAAAGCAATTAAAACTAGAGGATCCACATAGCGAGCATAATAAGCCCACTCTGTCTGCTGTAAGGCCCAGGCAATAGCAAAACTAACTAAAATACCCGCTGCCAACACTGCATCAATAGACCAACTAATATTATCAAATTTCACTAAATTTGATTGCAAGCGTTTATTAATACGCTGTACATAAAAATAATAGGCCCCATCCACGATGGTAAAAAAAGCGGCATACAATACGATAGGCCCTGCTTCTACGGCATGACCTTCACTTAACAAACTCGTAACCCCAGTCATAAAGGCGTATAACACGAATAGTAAGGTAAAGCCCCCTTCTACCATAAGCACCAACGGTTCAAATTGCCAATAGCCAAATTGAAATCGCTTACTCGTTTCTCGAGAAACTAATTTTGACGTCATAATCATCATGATTTTTATAATGACTGCCATAAACGATACAATGCCATCTAATAAAACCGCTGCCGAACCTGTGATTACCCCCATAATCGTACCACTAACAGCCACAACAAACATAAGCCACGCGGATTGCCAAAGGAGTCGTTGCTCCACATCTTTCATTGTTAGCATACATAACTCCTTTCATAACTATTACTAAACACGATTACCCTCGCGTAAAACATAGGCATACGCTCTACGATAACCTGTTTCATCACGTTCAATATATACCCCTTGTAATTCAGGGGCAAATCCCGGCAATTCATTAATCCCTTCTTCTAGCGCCACAAAATAATCTCGCGCAGTTTGAGACCACATTTCCCCAGGCTGTACACAAATAACACCTGGTGGATATGGCAACGCCCCTTCTAAAGCAATACGCCCTACACAATCGGCAATCGGTACTAACTCACCCTCTCCTTTTACAAAGTCTATATTCGCCGCTTGTGGCGTTTTTATATAAGTAGGGAAGTATTCTTTTTCAAATAAGCGTTGCTGTAATTGACTAACATTGCGTTGTTTGTAAAAATCATGCATCTCTTGACACAATTGACGAATTGTATACCCCCGATATTTTTCTATATTCATTGCATATACCGTAGGCAATACGTCCTGCATAGGTGCATCCGCTTCAATCAATTGTTCAAAGCGCAATAATTTAGCAATCAGCGCATCCATCTTAGTATATGATTCCGCTGGGGTTAATAAAAATAAAATGGTATTTAAATCACATTTTTCAGGAACAACCTGATGTTCTCGCAAATAATTTGCCAAAATAGTGGCGGGAATACCAAACTCTTCATATTCACCCGTTTCCATATTAATGCCAGGCGTAATCAATTGGAATTTACAAGGATCAATAAAATATTGGCCTTCCCCATAGCCCCTAAAGGAATGCCATTTGGCCTCTGGTTCAAAGGCAAAGTAAGCTATATCATCTACCATAGCTGCCGTTTTGCCATCTTCCCAAGGCTGGCCATGTACAATAGGCGGTACTAAAGGACGTAAATATCGACAATTTCGTAATACTGTTTTACGTGCTTCAATCCCTACGGCCACACAATCATGCCATAATGCACGGCCTCCGTCACCACTATGAATCTTAGCATTTACATCTAATGCTGCAAATAAAGGATAAAATGGTGAGGTCGATGCATGCATCATAAAGGCATTATTAAAACGCTTCTGATTCACATAACGAGCCTGTCCACGAATATGAGCATCTTTTTTATGAATTTGTGATGTTTGTGAAAAACCAGCCAACTGCTTATGAACAGATTGGGTCACAATAATTCCTGGATCGTCTGGCCCTAATTCCAATAATAACGGTGAACAATCCTTCATCATAGGAATAAATTGTTCATAACCTACCCAAGCTGAATCAAATAAAATATAATCACACAAATGGCCAATCTTATCTACCACTTGTCGCGCATTATATATAGTCCCATCATACGTACCTAATTGAATGACAGCTAAGCGAATAGGTCGTTCTGCTTGCGCTTTCTGTGGATCACGTTCAGCAATACGCTCTCGTAATAATGCTTCCTCAAAACAAGCCTCAGGAATACCGCCAATAGAACCGAACGGATTGCGCGCAGTTTCTAAATATACAGGAACAGCACCAGCCTGCACTAAGGCTCCATGAGAAATAGATTTATGATTATTTCGATCATATAAAACAATGTCTCCCGGCGCCAACAACGCATTCAACACCACTTTATTAGAAGTAGAAGTGCCATTTAATACAAAATACGTTTTGTCCGCATTAAATACTTGCGCAGCATGTTCTTGCGCATCTAAGGCATATCCTTCATGAATTAATAAATCACCTAATTGCACATCGGCATTACACAAATCACTGCGGAAAATATTTTCCCCATAAAAATCATAAAACGCACGCCCCGCCGGATGTTTACGGAAAAATTGCCCCCCTTGATGACCTGGACAATTAAACTGTGAATTGCCTGTTTCCACATAACGGCGTAATGTTCTAAAAAATGGCGGTAATGACCGATGTTCATAATTTAAAACAGCTGTTTCCACACGCCGTGCATAAAACTCTCGCTCTGATGGCTCACTGTCTAAAATACCATAAGCATCACGCAGCACCGTATCTTCAGCTTGTGCCACTTGCTCCGGCGTTAAACCTTCCATACCAGTCCCTGTGCGAACCACAAATACAGGTATATCAAAGGCTTTGACAGGTGTATTAACTAATGTATCAATTTCACAATCGCCAATAAGTACGGCGCCCACATCCGTGAAATCTGTCTCAGCTGGTCTAATAACAGGGCGTTTAGTCAATACGCCCACAATAGCTTCTGCTTGTTCTGAAATTGCAACTTTTAAAAGGGACATATAAAACCTCCTTTATGAGTTTTATACCTGATAGTAAACGAAAATGCCTCATATATAGGGACATTACTTACAAATTTTAACTAGCTATCAATAAAACAACTCCCAAATACTTACTTTTTATTATACCGTATTTACTATTTAAGGGCTAATTCTAAAGAATAATTCTAAATTACATATTTATCATGACCTCTTATCCATCTTTACAACTATAGTGACTTGAAGAGATAGCAACTAAAATTTATAAGCCCCCTAAACCAGCTACCAATAAAGATAACTAACGCAAAACAAATATAAATTCAAATAAAAAAAAGAGCTGTAAGTCCCATTGTATCGAGTAAACTTACAACTCCTTATTATATTTAGACAAGTTTCTATTCCTAGAAAGCTCACAAATAACTAGAACTATTCAGCCGGAATAATTGTACCTTTAAATTTCTCATCAATAAATTGCTTAACAGCTGGGGAATGATAAATTTCAGCAATTTTCTTATACGTTGCATTATCTTTATCCGCTTCACGCGCCGCTAAATTCATAACCGCCAAAGGCTCATCTTTTGGTTCTAAGAATACACCTTGTTTAGCCACATCAATACCAGCACTCATAACATAGTTCATAGGAATGGCTGCCAATGTTACATCATCTAAACTACGTGGCAACTGAGCGGCTTCCAATTCTTTAATAACTAAATTCTTAGGATTAGAAGTAACATCTGCTAACGTCGCTTTAAAGCCTACGCCTTCCTTCAACGTAATAAGCCCTGCCTTAGCTAATAGGGCCAAGCCACGCCCCCCGTTAGTAGGATCATTAGGAATTGCTACTACTGCGCCATTTGGTACATCATTAGCATCTTTAATCGTATTACTATATAAACCCATCCGCATCAAAATTGTTTTGCCAATGGATACTAAATGCGTGTTATTCTGCTTATTGAAGTTTTCCATAAAAGGTACATGCTGATAACTATTCAGCTCTAAATCGCCATCAGCTAAAGCTTTGTTCGGTGTTACATAATCAGAAAATTCAACTAATTTAATATTAATGCCTTCTTTAGCTGCTTCCTTAGCCACCGCTTCTACGACTTCTGCATGTGGCCCCGCCGTCGCACCAATACGAATTTCTTTTGACCCACTATCACTACCACAACCAGCAATGCCTAAGGCCAATACGCCCACTAATACAGGGGCTAACAGTTTTTTTAATTTCATGTGTAATACCTCTCTCTCCTTATGACTACACAATACAAATACGGATTAGACACCTACCATAAGCTAAGTGACTAAGCCTTAAAATTTCGCTGATTCTAAAAATCCCCAAATGAAATCAACTTATGTATTATCCTACCATATAAAGAGGACATAAAACAACCTCATGAGCAAAAATTTATAGACTTCTGTCTCATGAGGTTACTATACTTATTTTCTATCCGCCAAAGCCCCTTCAGACCCTAAGCCATCTTCGTGAATAAATTCTTCGTGAACAACCGGCCGTTTATTCATCCCTAAACCATAATAAAATACAGTAATAATCGCAATAAATAGCCAACCTACTAACAACGATATCCGTGTATCTTCATTCCAAACCATCCCAATTGTTACTAATACTAAAAAGGCTAAGCAAAAATAATTGGAATATGGATATAACGGTGATTTAAAAGGATGTTGGGCTATAATTTCAGCCCCCCAACGCTGTCTAAATTTACGCTGTGCCCCCGCCAATACAAACCAAGACACCATAGCAGGAAATACACTCGCACTGTAAATATATAAGAATAATTTGGAGTCAGGAATTAAATAATTTAACACGACACCAAATAATAAAGATATCATAGATAAATAAATCCCATTACGAGGTACACCTGTATCCGATAATTTAGCAAAAATTTTAGGGGCTTGGCCATTTTTAGCCAATGTATATAACATACGACCGCAGCTATAAATGCCACTATTACAGCCAGACAACGCTGCTGTTAACACCACAAAATTGATAATACCAGCGGCACTAGCAATGCCTACCCGTTGAAAGGTCTGCACAAATGGACTTCCCACAAAACCTAATTCATTCCAAGGATAAATACAAAGAATAACGAAAATAGCGCCTACATAAAAAATTAGAATACGCCATACGATACTCTTTACAGCTTTTACTAGTGTATGTCTTGGATTTTGTGCCTCTCCAGCGGTAATACCAACTAATTCAACACCTTGAAAAGCTGCTGCCACTACACACATAGCCGCTAACATACCACCCCAACCATTAGGCATAAAGCCTCCATGCGCCCATAAATTGGAAAAACCAAGGGCCACACCATCATTACCAAAGCCAAATAAAATCATCATCATACCCACTACAAGCATGAAAACGATGGTGGCTACTTTAATCAGCGCGAACCAAAATTCAAACTCACCATAATACTTAACGGAGGCTATATTAGCAGCTACAATAATAGCCATGCCTACAAAGGCAGAAATCCAATGTGGCAGCTCAGGGAACCAATAACTCATATAAATCCCCACAGCAGTCACTTCAGCTAACCCTACAGAAATCCACATAAACCAATAACACCAAGCAGTAATAAATCCAACATAAGGTGAAATATAGCGATATCCATACGCCGCAAAGGATCCTGGCACCGGCTCCAAATATAGCATTTCCCCCATAATCCGCATGATTAAAAACATAACCACACCACTTAGGGCATAACATAATAAAACCGAAGGACCCGCTGTTTGAATCGTACTAGCCGATCCCATAAATAAACCAACCCCTATAGTACCTCCAAGGGCTATCATCTCAACATGACGGGGCTTCAAATTACGCTCTAAACTTTTTCCCGATTCCATAATTTACTCCTACTCTATTCAGTTAATACTCCTCAATATGTCATCTCCCTGTACACTATCCACTACTATGACTCATAATACACAGCCTAAGCCATTCTTACACTCATATTATAAATAGCTTCCACCTTAAACAAGCATTACCACTTACCGCAATACAGCCGGGAAGCCATGTTCTGCTAAGGTCGCTAACAAGTCATGTACATGTTTTTCATTCATAGTTTCAATCTCTAAGGCCACATGTACATAGCCCACCTCTATATCACGTTGACTACGGTCATGATAAATACTCAAAATATTGGCATTACTATCCGATACTAAGCCAGTAATAGTAGATAACACATGCGGTTTATCCTGTACTACAATATCAAAATACGCTCGGCGCCAAGATTTAACTAAGCCATTGTTAATAATGCGATCTATCATGTTTACGTCAATATTACCACCACTAACTAAAGCTACAACTTTTTTGCCTTCTAAATGACTAATTTTATTATTCACTAACGCCGCCACAGGACAAGCGCCAGCCCCTTCAACGGCTGTTTTAACACGTTCTAATAAAAATAAAATTGATTCTGCAATTTCCGCTTCACTAACAGTCACTACTTCATCTACATATTTTGAAACGATGTCAAAGGTTACTGTCCCTGGTGTACCTACAGCAATACCATCAGCTAAACTTTTTAAAGCCGGTACAGTCGTCACTTTTCCCTCAGCCACGGACTGTTTCATGGATGGCATATTTTGTGTCTGTACACCAACAATCCGAATATCTGGTTTAATCGCTTTAGCCGCCACGGCAATACCTGAAATCAAACCGCCGCCACCAATAGGTACTACAATAACATCCGTATCTGGTAATTCATCTAAAATTTCAAGACCAATTGTTCCTTGTCCAGCAATTACAACGGGGTCATCAAAAGGATGACAAAAAGTAAATCCTTTTTCTTTTTCTAAAGAGCATGCTTTTTCATATGCATCGGCATAAAAATCACCAGCTAATACAATATCAGCGCCATAACTATGAGTCGCTTCAATTTTCGCAATTGGTGCATTAGAAGGCATACAAATCGTTGCTCTGCAACCATATTCTTTAGCCGCCAAGGCCACGCCTTGAGCATGATTCCCTGCAGACGAAGCCACTATGCCCCGCGCCCGTTCAGCCTCTGTCAAAGAAGCCACTTTATTATAGGCCCCACGCAATTTAAAAGAACCAGTTCGCTGAAAATTCTCCATTTTCAAATGAACTTCACAACCACAACGCTCACTCAATGATGTCGACTGCATGATAGCCGTTCGTTGTGCCACTCCCCGTAAGCGCTGCTGCGCTTCTTTAACCATGTCCAGAGTAACTAATGGTGTTGACATGTTAATCCTCCTCATCAAAATAAACCGTCAATGGAGCTCTCTCTGGCATATAGCGATATTTATATTTAGAATACCCAACCATAATCGCCCCTGCTACCCTATACCCTTCAGGTAATCCTAATAATTCTAATAATGGTTCATATCCCGTTTGTGCACAAAATTCTACAAAACCAGACCAGCAACTTCCTAAACCCAATGAAGGTGCCATTAATTCTGCATAAGTAAGAGCAAAATGACCATTATCACGGCCCCGTTCTACTAATTCGTCCTTAGCTATGGCTAATACTAAAGCGGGTGCTTTATGTAAGATAAAGTCACGCCCTGTACGATTATAGCGTTTTGCATTATATGCATAAATTCGCATACGACTATTTTCTTTTCCCAGCTCGCTCATCCAGTTCATTACAGCCTCGCTAATCGCTTGCAAAGTAGCTTTATTTTGAATTACTCGATACGAAATTCCCTGACTATTAGAGCCTGTTGGTGCCATACGGGCTACATCAAGCAACTTCGTAAGTAATTCCTTAGGAACTGGTTTATCACTAAATGTACGAATGGAACGACGATACCGCAAAAAATGCGCAGCTTCCTCTGCACTAGGCACGGTATACGCACCCACTGATAACTGCTCCGAGCGAGGTGTAATTGAATAATCAATCGCCTCTGTAGGACAAACGGCTACACAATGGCCACAAGAAATACAACTACCACGACCTGCTGCAGGTCCTTCTTCCTTCATTACTAACAATCCAGTTGGACACTCGGTCACACACATATTACACTGTATACAGACATCTGTACGTACAGAAAAACTCATTATACCTGCCTCCATTCGTATTACTACGCCTAAATTATACTCCTAAAATTCAATTTTGTATACCCTATACGAACACTCTTCTCGTCTTATAGAATATATAATCTATAAGCATTTCATACATTACTTTATAAAATACACTGTATAAATTTTCTCAAATCAATTACAATAAAGATAATGATATTATACCGTAAAGGAGCTTATGCATGGATATCCTAACTACTAAGCAATTAGCTTTTCAAAATACTATTTTCTATCCTGATTTGACCATCCCTCAAGGGAAAATGACCTTTTTGCAAGGTCCTAGTGGCTGCGGTAAAAGTACATTATTTCATTTATTTAATAGTACTGTCAACCCGTCCCAAGGTTCTATTTACTTCAAAGGCGACAATATCGATACTTTACATCCGTTGACACTGCGTCAACATATAGTATTAGTAAATCAAGAGGTGTTCTTATTCGACGGTACCATACAAGATAATTTTGAAACCTTTCATACCTACCGTAAGTCAACTTGTCCAACCAAGGCTGTTATGGATGAATATTTGCATATTGCAGTCGCCCCTTTTACTATTGAACAAAATGTAACTAATTTATCTGGTGGCGAACGCCAGCGTGTATTTAATGCAATTATGCTCTCCTTAGATGCGGAAATTTATATGTGGGACGAGCCTAGTTCTGCTCTAGATTCAGCGACAGCGGTAACCTTCTTTGAACGGCTTAAAGAACACATGATTACTCATACGAAAACCTGTTTAGTAATCTCCCACGATGATGGTTTATATCCCAAATTCAGTGATCATTTGATCGTTTTAAAAGATAAAGAAACGGCTAAAGAACTCGCCATAAAGAATCATACCCATCAAATACAATAGAAAGAGGTATATTATGTCAGAAGCAATTACTATGCAATTAAGTGGTTTTCTATCCATTTATTTACTCCTACTCATAGTTGTTGGCGTCTTCAAATACTGCCATATAGATCAAACTAAATTTCTCCTCTTAGGGACTATTCAAATGACAGTACAGCTGATTATTGCCGGCTATGTACTCTTATATATTTTTCAAAATCCATCGCCCCTATACATTCTTGCTTACTTATCTTTAATGATTGGTTTTGCTGTCTTTAGGACATTACGCAAAAATCCTTGGCTCAATCGGCGCTTCCAATATATAACAGCCGCCTCGATTATCATCACATGTCTAACAATTGTACTATTTATGTTAGTCGTAGTTATTCAAAAAAATATTCTCATTCCTCAATATATCATTCCTATTAGCGGTATGCTTGTGAGCGCCACTATGAATGGTGCTACTTTAGCCCTAAAAGCCTTTAAAGAAGCCTTAGATAGCAATAGACATCAAATTGAAGTGCTCCTCAACATAGGTGCTCACCCTGCTAAAATCTTACGTCCCTTTATTAATCAAGCCCTTGAAACTGCCTTTCTGCCAACAATTAACTCCATGGTCGGCATGGGAATTATCGCCTTGCCGGGTATGATGACAGGGCAAATTCTAGCTGGTGCTATGCCAAATGAAGCGGTACTATACCAAATTACTATTATGGTGGCTAATTGCACTACCGTTTGTTTATCTGCCTTCTTATTGCTCTACTTTGGAGCGCGTACTTTGTGGAATAAAAAATATCAGCTTTAAGTTAAGAGGTCTCACATACTTCATACATGGAAAAAGGATAGTGTGCCAGATACACCTGCGTTCTTACGAACAAGGGCGCTTACTGACACACTATCCTTTTATTTTATTACTACATTTATGCTGTATTTACTATACTGAAAAACGAATTGAGAAAAAAGAAAATTTATATTGCTTATTTACTATCATCTCTATCTGTAAAGATAATATTAGGAATCTCACGTTTCTTAGTATCTACATAGGCTTTTTGATAATAATCTTTAATATGTTGTTGTACTTCTTCTTTTAACGTAGAAATATCGCCATCTTTAATTCGATGTAACACAGTTTTCCCGCTTACTAAGGTATCATTATCTTTATTATAATTATACTCTAATCCATTTTCATCAACATATAACACTCCATCACGTTCTGTAAAAGTAGTATCTCTCATATCATGGGCTACATGTCTAAACTCATATGATGGCTCAACTTTAGGCAATAAACCTTGTCTATTCGGCCCATCAGGCGTGAAAAAAGTTATCCACCGATCACCGCGTTCATACTCATCTCTATTTAAGAACTTACTCCCTTTATAGTCATATTTATATTCTCTAAAATTAGATGTATACGTATGATCACTAGTCTTTTCAAACGTCACTACATAAATTCTATCCTGATTGTACTCATAATTAATCCCATCATTATTTGTTGTAACTGGGGTCTGAATATATCCCCATGAACCAGAAAAGTCTTGTGAGCTTCCTAAATTTCCACCACAGCCACTAAGAAGGAACATAATTACCAATCCTATAGCCATCATCATATAGGTAATATATCGTTTCATCTTAAATCCCCCCTTACGCTGCTTGTCGACGACGGAAAATAACATAACCAACACCAGCTAGTATAGCAATCACTACAATACCGCCAATAATTCCACCAAAACTACTTTCCTTTTTAAATTGGAATTTGATAGTATCACCAGCTGCATAGATTACCGTGTCATCATCTTTCAAAAGCCCCTTGCCAACACTTTCCTTGATGATAGTGCCTTCGACTTCAATAGTAGTTGCTCCAGACGCTTTACCCAAATTGAACGTATATACATCGGGATCATCACCATACGGATAAATAACATTAATCTTCGAATCCGAATCTCTACCAAACACTGCAGCACTCATTTGTGCTAATTCATCTTTATTAGCAAATTTAGCTTCTAATTTCCAAGTCTGCGCTTGTACCCCTGGTTTATCAGCATCTAATTCTTTACCATCAGGGCCAATCGCTTCTAATTTAATTTTGTTTATATCAATTTGTGGTTTATTTTTTGAATTTTGAGTCACAGCACTTAACAAATCACCTTTGCTAATAGGCATTGGCGCTTGAATCGTAGCATCCCATTCACCACTAAAATCTGAATCCACCTTAATTTCAGATGTCACTTGCGCACACCCTGCTGCCACAAAGGCAAATAAGGCTAAACAAAGTAACAATAATCGTTTCATACATTTCACTCCTTACTTAAAATAACCCCATTAAAACGAACAGAAAAATTCATTCTTTCTTCATTTGACCCTATTGTATCATTAATAAGAATTAGAAATCAATACGTAAAACGAGTACTCCTATATATGCCCCTTCTTTCAAACAAAGGGCTAATTCATAGAAATACTCGTTTTGCTTATACAGCCTTACTGCAAAGATATCACGTTGTGTATCATCTGAAGCAGATTATGAACGAAGCTCAAACTAAAGCAAGTTACGACCAACAGCCTTCAAAAGATATTTATGGCAAAAACCTTCTTTTAAAACAACAGCAAGCTGCTGAAGCTATTTTACATATAAAACAGCCCAGCCGAATTATTACCTTAGGCGGCGACTGCTCTATTTCACAAGTCCCTTTTGATTATCTACATGGGCAATATCCCCAAAACACGGCTATCTTATGGTTAGATGCACACCCAGATATTATGACCCCCAAAGAATTTGACCATGAACACGCCATGGTGCTTGGCAACTTATTGGGGCATGGTGCACCTGAATTCGCCCAAATGATACGGCATCCATTTACAGCCAATCAAATCCTCTATGTTGGCCTTGTTGAACACAGTTTATTAGACTTCGAAAAAGAGTTTTTACAACATCATCAATTATCCTATCTCACACCACAACAATTAACCTCTAGTGAACCCCTAGTCCACTGGCTCACCAAACATAATATAAAACAATTACTGGTTCATTTAGACTTAGATGTGTTAAGCCCAACAGATTTCCGTAGTCTCCTTTGCAATCAGCCCCATCAAGGCCCCGTCGATTATGCAGTCGGTGAAATGACCTTAGCACACATTGTGCACCTACTAATAAATGCTTCAAAAGTCGCCGACCTAGTAGGTCTCTCCATTGCAGAATATCTACCTTGGGACATAATTAACTTAAGAAACGAACTAAGTAAATTACCTATTTTTAAATAAAAATACTCCTCCACAAACAAAAAATACTCCATAACTCAAGCGACTTGTTCGTAAGAACTCGGAACTTGAGTATGGAGTATTTTTTAAACCTTATTTATTGGATACAGGGCGATCAACCGTACTTTCATCATTGAAAGCATCTTTATCAAAAGTCCCCATAAGTTTATCTACCACAATTGCATTTGTCATAGAACCACTTACATTAAGCATTGTACGGCCCATATCTACGATAGGGTCAATAGCTAATACTGGTGAAATCATGCCATAGAAAGCACCAAGACCAGTACCAGACAAGGATACCGATGCCGCCATAGTAGCCGTACCTGGAATCCCTGCAATACCTAAAGAACCAAGAGCAATAACAATTACGCTCATTACATACATAGTAATATCAGGCTGCACACCTGCTACATTAGCAATGTATACGATACAGAGTGCTGGGAAAATACCGGCACAGCCTTGCATACCAGCAGTAGTACCAAAGCTACCTACCGTATTAGCAGTAGTAGCATTAACACCTAAACGTTTAGTCAACGTATCAACCGTTAATGGTAATACGCCCATACTAGAACGAGATGTAAAGGCTAAGAACAATGGTGCTCTAGCTTTACGGAAATACATAATTGGGCTTACACCAAAGATTGTTAACAAAATAGCTTGTACAATCAACATGATGACAACGCCTACGTAAATTAAAACAATAAATAGGCCCATGTCAGCAATAGCTTGGAACCCTTTAGTTGCTAATGTGCTAGCTAATAAGGCCATCACACCGTAAGGCATTAAGCCGATAACAAAATCAGCGACCCAAGAGATAATCAAATGTAATTCATTAAAGAATTTAGTAAATAATTCTAAATCACTAGTACCAGTTTGTTTAATCAAGCGTGCAATACCACCGATGATAACGCCAAATACAACGACTGCAATTACACTTGTATTGGCCATAGCCGCCACTGGATTTTTAGGAATTAAAGCACGAATTGTATCTACTACAGGCTTAACTTCTTTCATCTTAGCAGGCCCATCATTAATAGCTGTCATACCTTCACCTAAGTGAGCTACAGAACCTAACACTAAGCCCACAATAGCAGCAATGGCAACCATAATAAGAGCAACACCGGCTGTGGAAGTAACTAATTTCTTTAAATCAGCACCTTGATTCATGTTTAAAATAATATGAATAATAGAAATAAATACCAATGGAACAACAAGCATTAAAATGAGATCAATGAAGCCCCCACCAATTAAGGAAAACCACTTTGTACTTTCCTTAATGTATACAACCTTCATAGGATCATCAGGGAACTGTGCAATAAACTGTACGGCAAAGCCCAATACAGCCCCTAATACAGTACCAATAATAACAAGCGTCCCAAAAGCAGTTTGACGACGTTGTAAGAAATAAATATAACCTAACAAAATCGCAAACAAGATGAGAATTCCCACGGTTACAGGGGAGCTAATCATCAAAAACTGTTGGAAAAATGGAATATCCACTTCATATCCTCCTATCTTATTCAATTGTGAATGTGACTTTGATATTATAGCATAAGTTATGCGAATTTCCTACTCGTTCAGTAGAAAATCTCAAAAAAATCCGACGACAAATACACTATTAGTGAGCTTGTCGCCGGATATAATTAACACTTAGACACTGCTATTAGTCAACCAAAATAAAGGTTACATTAATAGGTCCATGAACCCCTACAACACGAACTAATTCAATATCAGCTGTATTGGAAGGCCCTGAAATGTGCACGACATTAGAAGGGAATCCTTCAGGATTATCACGATATACTTTTGTTAATGCTGCCATAGATTGTGTCATACGAGGCACAATAGCGTCTGTGCGAATAACAGCAATATGACAAAGTGGTAATAAACCTACAGAACGACCACTTGTTTGATCGCTTGGTTGAATAACTGTTGCCGTTTCAGCAATACCAAGAATTGGGAAGGTAATACCAATTTCAGCTACTTTAGCTTCATCAATATTTGCTTCTCTACCTTTAGCACCATCCCATTCGAAGAAAGTCGCTTTACTGCTATCTACCTTAGCAAACGCTTCTTCTAATTGGTAATGTTTGGATTCTTCACAAGATGGGTAAATAACTTTACCGCCACCACGTTCTTCAATTTCTTTTAAAATTGTTTCCACCACATGTGCTTCATCAGTAGTTACATATTTAGTCCCTACTTTTTCACATTCGGCTTTGAACATATCTACCACTTGCTCATGGGAAAGGTCAGAATACATTGTTTCCTGAGGTCCTTTTTCATAAGGGTAAGGAGCTACAAATGTAGGAATCTCTTTACGACCCAACGCATGAGAAACACGGCTTAAAAATGTTTTACGATTTACATCATCCATTGTCCTATCTCCTTACTTACGTTTTTTGCTAGCTTCATATTCAGCATATACATCGCGGAACTTTTTGAGTTTCAATGTATTCATATCTTTCGCTTTTACCCAGCCACCAACAACTGGTAAGAGCTTAGTCCAATCTGCCATTTGACCATTTTTACTCATCAACTTCATGCCAATAGCACCAAGTTTTGTACCATAGTCAAATAAGAAGGAATTACTAAATACGGTTGCCACAGTTTTGAAAATCGCTTCTTCTGCTGCAGGACGAAGATGTGCCTTATCAGCAATATTCACACGATGTTTCAACAATAATTCATGGAGTGGAATTTTAACTGGACAATGTTCCCAACATTCACCACAAAGTGTAGATGCATATGGTAAATCGCCCGCTTTTTCATAGCCTACCAATAATGGAGTCAATACAGCCCCCATTGGACCTGGATAGATAGAGCCATAGGCATGACCTGTAATGTGACGATATACTGGGCAAATATTCATGCACGCACCACAACGGATACAACGAAGCATGGAGTTAAATTCGCCACCTAAAATATTGGAACGACCATTGTCAATAATTACAATATGTAATTCTTCAGGACCGTCTGCTTCACCGGCTTTAGCTGGGCCAGTAATCATGGAGAAATAGTTGGAAATTTTGGCCCCTACAGAGGAACGAATTAACAATTCCATCATAATATCTAAGCCAGCAAAGTCAGGCACGATACGTTCCATCCCCATAAGACAAATCATAGTCTTAGGCATAGAACTACTCATACGACCATTACCTTCGTTAGATACGATAGTAATTGAGCCTGTTTCAGCTACTGCAAAGTTACAGCCAGTAAAACCAATATCAGCTTTAAGGAAACGATCACGAATACGTTTACGTACGAAACGGGTCATTTCTTCTGGATCTTCTGTTCCTTCATAGCCTAATTTTTCGTGGAATGTTTCACGAATACGTTCACGAGCAAAGTGCAATGCTGGAACTACGATATGAGATGGTGGGTTCCAATCAGCTGTTTGTAAGATAAATTCAGCCAAGTCTGTTTCATTAACTTCTACACCAGCATTCATCAACGCTTCGTTTAAGCTAATTTCTTCAGACACCATGGTTTTACCTTTTACAACCATCTTAGCGTCTTTTTCACGAACCACTTGAAGCACATAATCATTAGCTTCTTTCGCATCGCGAGCAAAATGTACTTTTGCTCCTGCTTTTGTTGCATTTTCAGCAAATTGGTTCAAATAGTAATCTAAGTTGCTTAGCACATGGTCACGAAGTTCTGCCGCTTCATCACGGAATTCTTCCCATTCAGGCACTTGGTCAACCAAGGCTTTACGTTTCGCATAAAAAACATCCTGCGCTTTTTGGATGGCCTTTACCTTAAAGTCATTGGCAAGAACATCGGCAACGCGAGTTTTAAATGGACGTTGATCATATAAAATAGCCATTTTCAGTTCCTCCTAACGACTAGCGAGAATTCAATAATTCTGCAATGTGCATTACTTTAATACGGCGGTCAATTTCACCATCTTTGTAAAGGCGATCAAGCATACCTTCAATATTCATGAGGCAAGCTTGGTCACTACCAGCTACAACATTAGCACCAGAATTATAAATATTCATTGCTTTCTCGCGTGTCATAACAGCAGAAATTTCTGGCTGTTTTACTGTAAAGGTACCGCCGAAACCACAGCACCCTTCTGCACGATTCATTGGTAAGTATTCAAGCCCTTTGATATTTTCTAATAACTTCATAGGTTGCTCTTTAACACCCATCAAACGAGTTACGTGGCAGGATTTATGATACGTTACTTTATCATTAAAGGTAGCCCCTACATCAGTAACGCCTAATACACCTACAATAAATTCAGTGAACTCATAAATACGTTCACTTACTTTAGCCGCCCGTGCTAACCACTCTGGCTCATCAGCCAAAATGTGGCGATATTCATCACGAATCGCAAAGGCACAAGAACCGGACATGCTTACGATATACTCTGCATCTTCAAAGACTTCAATTGTATTCTTGATAGCCCCTTTCGCTGCATCATTATACCCAGAGTTAACAAACATTTGCCCGCAGCATACTTGCTTCTTAGGCACTGTTAAGTCACAGCCTAACCGTTCTAATACCTGTACGCCGGCCATCCCCACATGGGGATAAAACATGTCAATCAAACATTGTGAAAATAAATGAATTTTCATTTCCTCACATCCTCAACTTTCCTACGTACTTACACTTACTTTGATTACCCACACTTGCGCATACTTACTTTCAAAAATTCTTCATGCCAAAGAGATTTAAAACTGTATATTCGCACGGAAATCATCACTAATATTATATAGAATAAAAAAACTTATGTCCAAAGAATTGCGATATTAGCAACTACCTTAACCCATATGCACTACGCGCATACTTGACATATATATAAGTAAAATAAATTTATTACAACTTATTAAAAACAACAGTTTGATAAATACCCTTGAATATTAGGCTTATCTTTACCTTTAACGGCCTGCTACTTCGTGATATAATCAAAGTATTCAAACTGAATTTTTTCGATTACCTATGAAACAAAAAACAATCAAGAAGACTTAGAAAGGAGTTTCATAATGAAAACAAAATCTTTACGATTAGCGGTATTAGCTGCTACTTTATTAACAACTACTTCCTTCGTTAGTCTAGCCGCTGATGAAACAGCGACCGACAACACAACTACAACAGCAGTTACTACAACTACAACAAACACTACGGTAACAACTAAAGAACTCACTGAGGCGGATAAAGAAAAAGCCACCTTAGTTAACGAACTAAATAAAAAGGCAGCCGCTTATGAAGCCGAACAAGAAGCCAAAGGCTTTAAAGATGTAAAAAAACATTGGGCCGCTGTACAAATTAATACATTCTTAGAAGAAGGTATTCTTTCTGGGAATGGTGAAGGCTCCTTCCATCCTGATGAAGCCCTAAAAACTGCAGATGCAGCTTCCCTTTATAACAAATTAATTGCTACGCATCAAACAAAAGAAACGGCTACCACTAAAGAAGATTCCAAAAAATCTAAAAAAACGGAAACACCAGTAGTTAAAGAAATTACAGGAAACGAATTATTAGCACCATTTAGCAAAGCTGAAACGTTAACCCGTGAAGAATTTGCTCAAACAGCGGCTGAATACTTAGCCTACAAAGATGACTTGGCTAAAGCTGCTATCAAGAGCAAAACTAAGGCTAAAGAATATGCTCCTCATATCGTAGTAAAACCAGAAGATGTAACATTCCCAGACGAAAACAAAATCGATAGTGATTATAAGGATGCCGTTATTACCTTAGCTAGCCGTGGTATGATTGCTTCCGGCGGTGAAACAAATTACTTCCGCCCAACTGACGAAATCACACGTGCCGAAGCAGTTGCTATTTTATTCCGCATTGATAAGAATTTACCAATTACTGTAGCGCCAGCTAAAGCAAATACGGCTACAGAAGAAAAGAAAGCTGATAAACAAACCGTAAAGGAAACAAAAGGGGAATCAACCACTAAAAGTACAAGCCAAGCAAATCAATCAATTACGGCTAAACCAACTACGGAATTAGAAGATCAATCAGATCTAGAAAATAAAGTATTCAAAAAACTAAATTCCTTATATAAAACACCTGGTAATTTCCAGAACTTTGGCGTTATGTACTGGAAAAACAATGTTCTACATGTAGCATTCAAAAGTGATGAAGACCTTGCAAAATTTGAAGAAATACTCGCCAAAGATGAAAAAGATAACAGTGATGACAAGCTTGTATTAGCAAAACGCATTCATCTAGAGTCTACGGAATATAGCCAAGCAGAATACGATCGCATTGAAGCAAATTTCCGTACCTTCTATGCGAAAAAACAACCTGCTGGCACAATCCTAGCCGCTTATCCAAGTGTAGCTCACAATCAATTAGTTGTACGAATTGATAAAGGCTTTGATTACATGAATGACTCCATTCGCAATGCCTTTGGTAACAAAGTTCATGTTTTCTTAGTAACAACTGACACAACTAATACTACTAACGCAACAGCTGACTCAGCTACCCGTTAATATAAGGAGTTCTTTTCATGCTTGCAACACGATTACAGCGGCAAGACTTTCTCTACTTGGGAGCCATTGGACTATGGCTCCTATTAGCCTATGGTCTCTTTGTATGGAATTTCCCTATAACAGATACAGTGGAGTCTAATTATGCCTTAAGTGCCGTCAATATGCTGCAACATCACAGCTACTTATCTCCTATGATTTATGACCAATATTGGTATGATAAACCAATTTGGACCTATTGGATGCTCATGGCATCCTTCAGTACTTTTGGCGTGTCAGATTTCTCGGCACGCCTTCCCTTTGTTATATGTGCTGTATTAAATGGCCTAATGATGTACTATGGTGTGTATATCATTACCAAACAGCGCATTGTAGCCCTTTGGAGTGCTATAATACTTGGCACGTCTTTAGAGTTTTGGTACATTAGTCATGCGATTCTAACAGACGGATATTTATTTCTATTCACCCAAGGAATTGTTTATTTTGCCTATCTAGCCTTTGCAGCTATTGAAGACACACAACCTAACAATCAACAACAAAAAGAGGCTCAACATTTCATTATGTTAGCTTATGCCTTTGCTGGCTTAGCAGTCCTAACCAAAGGACCTGTAGGTATCGTTCTACCAGGCCTAATCCTGTTGGCCTATGTATTCTTATTTCAACGAACCAAGTTGGCCTTTAAATTATTAATCAATCCCTATGGTTGGCTTATTTTTGCCATAGTAGCACTACCTTGGTATCTACTCATGTATGCTTACCATGGCATGAGCTTTATTGAAGGTTTTCTTGGGCTTCACAATGTAGTTCGTGCCACTGTACCTGAACATCCAGAGCAAAATTGGTGGTTCCTCTATTTCGTCTTGTGGCCTGTATCCTTACTGCCTTGGACGGGACTTACTATCTATGAATTACGCTATGGCGAACGCACTCGCTGGCACAACTATCTGCTGGTATGGGGCCTTGGTGTCTTTATCTTTTATAATCTAATGGCAACTAAATATCTGACATATACCTTTCTTTGTCTCATTCCATTTATTATATTAACGGCCCAAGGATATCTAACAGCAAAACAGCGTAAAGCACATGCACTGACTTATCGAGCCTTCTGGTTATTATTATTCCCAGTGAGCTTCTTATTTCTAGCGGTCATAATTGCTTTATGGCTTTTAGGGTTACCACAAGCGCAAAATCCACTGAACCCAGCCAATGTAAACATAACTCAATTTATTACCACCCTCACTTTAGGGGGCATCTTAGCACTCCTTCCCTTAGGCTATGCATATTTCAAGGGAAGGCTACCAATTTCCATGAAAAGCACGGCCCTTAGTGCCAGTGTTCTCTATTTATTATTATTATGTTTACTACCACCCATTGTGGATGATGCCTCTACCTCGCACTTAGCGACTAAATTACCATTAACTAAGGAAACTAAAGTTTATTATTATCGCGATTATCGCACATCTTTAGTCTACTATAGCCAACATCCAGTAACACAAATTTTAAATCCTCATGAGGCAGAGTCTATCTGGAGCGAAGGGAAAAATGTAATGCCCGTTGCTACTGTTAACGAAACAACAATAGCAATCCAAGGTCTAACAGATTTTATCATTTGCGTACCACGTAAATATAAGGCAGATTTTTTACAAACAACCTTAGCTCACTATGTCACGGAATGGGGCCAAGTAGAAAACGTAGTTATTTTTAAACCAAAATTCTAATGCTATACATTAATTTAGACCTAAAAAGGCCTAAATCTTTACAATTTCATATTTTGTTTCATCATTTGGGAGGCTTTTATGTCCAAATTTTTCCAAGCAAAACCAGCCGCACTCCTTTGTGCACTTATGCTTACAAATACCACTGTTTGGGCCAACATTGTAACAGATACTGATATTGATGCTACAGAGGCCAGCTATGGTCCTGTACGCGTCGTTAAAGAGGCAAGTAACGAAACAACATTTAGCCCTTTAACCCTCGATTACTATACCAAGAGCAACACAGTACAAGCCCTTGGCAAAGCAACTAAGGCACAACAAGAATCAGCAGTTGAAACAACTGACATCAACAATACCAATAACACCAATAACACCAATAACAAAGATACAAAAAATAAAGTAACCGCCAAGGAAACAGGTTCCATCCAATTGCTACAAGATTTTACTCCGTCCACGGTTACCCCTAATACAGATAGTCCTATTTTTACTGGTACAGCTCAACCATCTGTATTTCAAGAAGCTCGAAAATATACCTTTGTCGATGTACCAGCTGACTATTGGGCGGCCACATCCATTGCCGTGATGACAAATCAACAGCTTATTTCAGGCTACAGTGACAACACCTTTCGTCCAGATAAACCAATCACACGTGAAGAAGTAGCCTCTTTATTTAGTAATCTAATCTCTGATGAATCCCCTGTTATGTTGGCAAGCTCTTTCAACGATATTACCTCTGACCGCTGGTCTGCTAATGCAATCGAACGAGTAGCACAGCTTAATATCATCAGTGGTTATGGTGATAAAACCTATCGGCCTGAACGTTTCATGTCACGCCAAGAATTTGCTGTAGTAGCGGATAATTACATTCATTATTTAGGTTATACTACAGAGGATCCTACAGCCCTTGATTCAATTCACTATAGCGATCAAAAATTCATTGCGCCTTGGGCTCAAGATGCTGTACGAGAACTAGCAAGCCTAGGCTTTTTACACTATCAATCTCGCCTTCTCTTCGGACCTGAAAAATACATTACTCGCGCCGAAGCGACAGAGATTATGTACCGTGTTACAAACAGTAGCTCCGCCGTTGCCTTACGTGAAAAAATCTTACATCAACAGATTGAAAATAAGATGCTGACTTTAGTGGAACGCACCTTTGGCAAAGAATATGTGTTCCGTACTCATGGGGCTATGTTCTGGCAGAACAATAAATTAATAGCCACTTTAAAATCTGAAAATGATGCTAAAAAATTAGGGGCGGCCCTCGCCTTTACTAAAGATAAAACATTAGTTAATAATGTCCAAGTCACTGTAGGGAGCTTAACAGAAATAGAACTTGGAAAATTACAAACTGAAGTAGCTTACTTCTATAATCAACAAGAACCAACTGGCTCTATTATTACCATTACACCAAACAAAAATGCATCAGGCTTAGTCTTAACAGTGGATGAATTAAAAGCAGATACTATCAAAGCCTTTGCTAAAAAATTTGGAAATAAAGTGGAAATTAGCTTGCCTGCTAACAATGGCTAAGAAAAATAAAATAATGACTACACCTATAATTAAATAAACAAAGAGCGCTTTCAGTTCATTCGCGACCAGGCTAGGAAAGATAGCAATGGCCGCTCCATAAACTGTAAGCGCTCTTTTTATACTCCTATAATTAATAAGTCATTATTTTATTTTTCTCCCCTCTATTGCTTAATACATACTAGCTAATTTTCTCCGTAAAGTAGTGATGAAGATAGCATAATTATTGTGGTTCTATTACGTGTTTCAAATCAAATTCGTTTACAAGTGTTTTATAGTAACCCTGTTTCAAAACGGATAACATATAGCGATTGATATCTTCAAAGGTTAATTCTGAATCACCGGCCCTCTTCCTCATAAAGAAGCTGTTGCCGCTACGGCTTCTATTCTAGTAATACACAGTCGCAAAGAAATACGCCACCTTAACAAAATTCTCCCTACTCTATAAACAATATAGTCACCTGCCCCTTGACCATAACTAAACTGGCACAAGCCTCGTATAACAATCCCCCCGCTTAAAAACTGGCGTAGTACCGCTAAACCACATCTATAGTATGAAAAAAATTCCGTTATCTTATTATAGCGACCATTGTTGCAAAGCAACTCTGTGAGCGAATAAGATAACGGAACTTTCTATTTAACACTATTTAATTGGTTTGCGGGCTACACCAGTTTTTACAGCCACTTCTGCTACTGCTTTTGCCACTGCCAATGGAACGCGTTCATCAAACGTATTAGCCACTACATAATCTTCACGAAGATCTTCATCAGCCACCAATTCAGCTAATGCATCAGCGGCTGCCAATTTCATTTCGTCGTTAATTTTAGATGCCTGAACATCAATAGCACCACGGAATAAACCAGGGAATACATTTACGTTATTAATCTGGTTTGGTGCATCACTACGGCCAGTACCCATTACACGTACGCCACAAGCTTTAGCATCATCATACATAGCTTCTGGGTTTGGATTTGCCATAGCAAATACGATAGCATCTTCAGCTAAGTTTTTCAAAATATCTTCTGTAAACACACCGGCTGCAGATACACCAAGTAATACATCAGCACCTTTAGCCACTTCAGCTAATGTACCAGTCTTTTCTTCTTGACCAAGTAATTTAATTAATTCAGCTTGTAAAGAATCAAGACGTTTATAGTTTTTATTAAGTACGCCAGAGCTTACCATTAAAGTAATGTTACGAGCACCAGCTAAATAAAGTAAACGAGCAATGTTTGCCCCAGCAGCGCCAGCACCATTAACAACGATTTTAACTTTACTCAAGTCTTTTTTCACAAAGCGAAGGGCTGCTTTAACCCCAGCTAAACAAGCAATTGCTGTACCATGTTGATCATCATGGAATACAGGAATTTCTAATTCTTCTTTTAAGCGATTTTCAATTTCATAGCATTTAGGAGAAGAAATATCTTCCAAGTTAATGCCTGCAAAGTTTTTCTGCAATAATTTAACAGTATGAACTAACTCATCGGCATCTTTTGTATCTACTACGATAGGCACACAGTCTACATTACCAAAACGTTTGAAAAGTAGTGATTTACCTTCCATTACAGGCATAGCTGCTGCTGCGCCAATATCACCAAGACCAAGTACACGAGTACCGTCAGACACAACGGCTACCATGTTACCACGACAAGTTAAATCAAAAGATAATTCTTCCTTTTCTTTAATGCGTAAGCATGGTTCAGCTACCCCTGGGGTATACGCAACCGATAAATCATGCGCATCCTTTAAAGGATATTTTGTACCAGTAGTTAAAAAGCCACCTAATTCCAATTTCTTTTGCACTGCTTCTTCGCGTACGTCCATGTTTCTGCCTCCTATTGTTTCAAGGTTGGTAGATTTCTACCATAAAAAATTTCAGCCATTTCCTGCTTCAACAACTGATTAATGTGTTTCCGTTCCTTTGGCGTTAAATCTTCCTCCGTAATGCCGAAAAGATAATTATTAATATCATATTCTTTCAGCATCATCTTCGTGTGGAAAATATTTTCCTGATATACGTTAACATCAATCATGTTGTACAGGTTCTTAGTTTTAGCATCAATATAATTTTGAATGGAGTTAATGCGATGATCAATATAGAGCTTTTTCCCTTGCATGTCACGTGTAAAACCACGCACACGGTAATCAAGGCTAATAATATCGGAATCAAAACTACTAATTAAATAGTTTAATGCTTTAAGCGGTGAAATTTGCCCACAAGTAGATACATCAATATCAGCCCGGAATGTACTAATCCCACGATATGGATGACTTTCAGGATATGTATGAACTGTCAAATGGCTTTTATCTAAATGACAAACTACATCTTCTTTCTGAACTTCTTCTTCTGAGATTAAAATCGTAACACTCGCCCCTTGAGGATCATAATCTTGCTTTGCAATGTTAAGGACATTGGCCCCAATAATATGAGACACTTCAGTCAAAATATCCGTTAGCCGTTGTGCATTATACACTTCATCAATGTATTCGATATACTGTCGCTTCTCAGCGTCTGTACGAGTATAACAAATATCATAAATGTTAAAACTCAAGGTTTTTGTTAAGTTATTAAAACCGTATAATTTCATTTTTTTAATCGGTTTTACGGATGTCTCCATAATGTTCTTTACACCTTCCTCATTCAAAATTCGCATAAATACATTATATCGAAAGCATACGTCATATTCAACACTTTCGATATTTTATTTTCGCATACATGACCCTATTTAGTACGGTTTTAACCAAGGTTTTTCCTTTAAGTAATAGAACTGCCCTTGAAAATGACCATTTTCATAAGTCGCTACGGCAAAGGTTCCTCCTGATTTATCCCTAGGTAAGGCTGGACTACCAGGATTAATAAATAAACAACCTTGATGTTCATACATAGCATGGTGATGACTATGACCAGCCACACAGAGCGTAGCGCCCATACTAATCCCTAAAGATACTACTTCTTGAATTCGATTATAAGGCAAAAACTGATCCCCATGTGTCATATACACATAACTATCTTGAAATGGGATCAACTGCTCTCTAGGCTCCAAAGGTTGTTGTCGATCATTATTTCCTCGCACCGCTAATACGGGAACTGTTGTCTGCGTTGCCATATATCGGGCATCATCCCCATAATCACCAGCATGAAGCCATAAATCCAATCCCCAGTCAGCAGTATCTGCTAATATGCTATCAATCACCTCTAAGTACCCATGGGTATCGCTTATAATTCCTATACGATGCACTGTACTCATATACGCTCTCTTACTATTAAATTACTTCTATTAATCACTATACTCTTTTACTAATCTATTTTTAATCTATGTAATAGCTCTTTTAAAGCCAAGCCACGATGACTTATAGCATTCTTCTCCTCCATACTTATCTGGGCCATAGTTTTTTGAAACTGCGGCACATAAAAGTAAGGATCATAGCCAAAACCACCGTCGCCTAACGGCGTATCTTGAATCAAACCTTCACAATAGCCAGTAGCGGTTATTTCCTGCCCATCAGGATACGCTAATACTAATTCACACACATATCGAGCCGTTCGCTTTTCAAAAGGCACTGCTTGCAATTCTTCAATCAGTTTAGCATTATTTGCTTCATCATCACAAGCTTCACCAGCATAACGAGCCGAATATACACCGGGTGCACCAGCTAGGGCATCAACTGCTAACCCACTATCATCAGCCAAACAAGGAAGATTGGTAGCCTTCATATAATACTGTGCTTTGATGCGTGCATTTTCTAAAAATGTCGTTCCTGTTTCTTCTGGCTCTGGCACGGTAACTATATCAGCAAGGCTAACTGCCTCAATCCCTAAAGGTTCTAGTGCTGCTTTAAACTCTCTTATTTTTCCTTTATTGTGCGTCGCTACTACTATTTTCATACGTCGCTCCTATATACTTAGCCGCTTCACCAAGGGCTTCTTTTTGTGCTTTCATCAAGTCATCCGTAGCTTGTTCTGCTAAATCTAATAATTCATTTAGTTCATCACGACTAAATGTGCCATGCTCACCAGTACCCTGCACTTCAATAAGCGCGCCCGAACCGGTACGAACTACATTCATATCTACAACAGCTTTACTATCTTCTTCATAACATAAATCTGTAATAGGCCCTTCAATTCCAATGCCAACGGAAATAGCAGCACAATAATCACGCACTGGATATACACCTTCACCAGTAAATAGTGTATTTACAGCATCTACCAAGGCTACGAACGAACCAGTAATAGCAGCGGTACGAGTCCCTCCATCAGCTTGTAATACATCACAATCCAAAGTAATGGTATTTTCACCTAATGCATCTAAATCTACTACCGCCCGCAAAGCACGACCAATAAGACGTTGAATCTCAACAGTTCGACCTGTCTGCTTACCTTTTGCGGCTTCTCGACTATTACGAGTTTGTGTAGCCCGTGGTAGCAAAGAGTATTCAGCAGTTACCCAACCACGACCTTCACCTTTCATAAAGCGTGGTACCTTAGGCTCTACTGATGCATTACACAACACTTTAGTGTTGCCACATTCAATTAATACCGACCCTTCTGCATAAGCGGTAAAATGACGTGTAATTTTTATAGGCCGTACTGCCTGCGGATTTCTTCCATCAATTCTCATAGTTGTCACTCCTAAAATCTATCTTCCCTCCTATTATATCATATAGATACCTAGTTTTCTCAATATGGAAACCAGTTTTCCACCCCACCAGTATGAGCTTATATATTTCAATTCTAAATACTTAATCAGAAACACGATTATTAGCATTTCACGTTTATAACTCTTCCTGTATATCTTTCATAGAATCAACTACTACATAACGCTGTGCCGTTCCTGTTTTTTTGGCAGCCCAAGTTGCTTCATAAGCATCACGTCGACAAGCTTCATCAGCTTGCCAAGGAATAAATGTAGCAAAAACATGTTGCGAACCAAATGGACCACCATCACTACGAGAGTCAATACTATGCCACCCAACTTTATCAGGATAAAGTCGTATTGTTTCTTTGCGATATTCAGAAATTCCTGTTTCATCATAATAAATTTGATGTTGGTCATGCCAATAATCGCCAAGACCTAATAAAGCATCTACTTGCATTTCATGACGACACTGCCATTGTTGCTGCCACTGTTTAATAATGCCATCAATACGCTGAGTCACATCACCACGCTGACGATTACTATAAGCATCAAAAGCCGGCTCAATCACCTGGCTATAATCAAGACCCGCCATCGATAGTACAATGCCCGTATTTACATATGGCAAGGCTTCTTGTACAGAATAGCCACCTTCTAGTACGGCAATATCAGCTTGTAATAAATCGGTCAATCTTGCATACCCTTTCGCCGTTACTAACATATTGGCCAAAGGGTCACTAAAATGATTATCCTGTCCGGCTGAATTAATAATAATATCAGGCTGAAAATCCGCTAGCATAGGCAATACAAGCTCTTGCAATACTTTGAGCATTCCTTCATCGCCCGTACCAGGTGGCAATGGAATATTGACAGTACTGCCTACCGCTTGTGGGCCACCATATTCATACATAAACCCCGTACCAGGGTATAAAGTCCGTCCATCTTGGTGAAAGGATATAAATAGGGTATCTGGGTCATGATAAAAAACATCTTGCGTCCCATCACCATGATGCACATCCGTATCTACTATAGCTACTCGTTTCACCTCATAATGACGACGTAAATAGGCAATCATAATAGCTTCTACATTGACAGTACAAAAACCACGAATCCCATGCACCATTGTCATTGCATGATGTCCTGGTGGCCGCACTAATGAAAAAGCCCGCTTTACTTCGCCCCGCATAACAGCTTCCGCCGCAGCAATGGCGCCACCTACTGATACTCTATGTGCTTCCGTTACCCACTTCTGCAAAGAAGGCGCTCCCACATGAACTCGTTCAATATCTTGCCAAGAAGCTAATAATGGATTGTATTCACGAATGGCGGGATGTTCAAGTAAACCTTCTTCTAATAATTGATCGCGCGTATATAATAAACGCTCTTGTCGCTCTGGATGGGTTGCTGAAATTTTCCAATCAAAGGCAGGAAAAAAGACTAATCCTAAATTAGCCTCTGTTGGCTTATTCTTATTTAACATACAAGCTCACCCCCGGTTCTAACTGTGCTTTTACAGTAATTAAACGATGCATGGATTGCCAACCTTCAATAATAGGCACGTCTTCAACGGCTACAATATGGCCTTCAGCAGCATTACTAAGGCCTAAACGCGCCCCTGCTTCAGCCAAGTAACGTAAAGCTAACTGTTCAACTTCCTCCGCAGTGTGAATGGTGCTATTCGTTTCATGAATGCCTAGTTCTGGCACTACTAACACACGCTTAGCCGTGTCCAAATGAACGGTTACCATTAAAGTTTCTTTCGCTACAGCAGCGCCTACCGCATTGGCAACAGGTGCATTCGTAGGAATTTCAAGCGGTAACTTTAACCTCTCAGCCACAAAAGGCGCCAATGAAGCAGCCGTACCTCCTACTGCCACTAATTGTGTCTCCTTAAATAATGACGGTTCCACAATATCACGGACTACATAAATAGGCAGTTTATTTTCTCGACTAACCGCTAAATCAATACCGGCAACAATAATCGCAACCGCTTTTTCCACTATGGCCTGTGCCAAGGCTATAACAAGAGCCTCTTCCGACACATGTGATGCTTCACTTTCAGCCCACTCTGTAGCTAAATCACTAAGGCCAGATTCAGCCTTTGCTACATCACCATATGTTGCTTTACCTAATACAATTAAAGCATCGCCTAACGTAGGAACGGTACCACCAAGAGCCATAGAAGGCCCTACTCGCTCTGGTCCTACTTGTAACTGCCCCTTCTCATCAAGTGTTACTGCTGATTCACCGCCAATTCCTACTGAACTAACAGCAAAGGAGCGTACTGCACTAGGGTATGACTGAATCATAGCACCACCTCGTGCCATTAAAGGCTTACCGTCCTGCCATAGAGATATGTCCGTTGTTGTACCACCCATATCTAACGCAATAGTCATTGCTTTAGGCATCGCTTGTAAAGCAGCCATCCCTAACACACTAGCAGCGGGCCCTGTAAACGCTGTTTCCACTGGACAGTCCTGCATATGTGCTAAAGGCAATGACCCTCCATCAGCTTTTAAAATATATATAGGCGCTGTCAACCCATATCGTTGTAAAGCTCCACGAACAGCTTCTGCAAAATTCTGAAAGGTTCCCTGTACAGCACTATTAAAATACGCACTAATTGTACGTCTTGGAAAATTTAAAGATCCACTCAACTGAGCCCCAGCGGATACACTTTCATAGCCCGTTTCATGTAAAGCAGCTGCTAATTTTTGTTCTAAACTCGGATTGCGAACTGCAAACTTAGCTGATACAGCAGCCCGTTTATATCGCTTTGCACCGCTTACTGTTTCTAACTCTTTCGACTTCAAAGGCGCTACTAAAGAACCTCTATGATCGGTATAACCATCAAGTACAATCGGTTCAACAGGAAGGAGCGAACGAATATCCATGCCTGGTCCTGGTACAATATATAAATCTACAGGCTCCACCTGATTCATAACTAGCGCATTCGTCACAATCGTAGTTGATAAGGTAATTCTCGTTACTCTACTTGGTTCAATTGCCTGTGCCACACCAGCTAGAGCCGCTTCAATCCCCTCTAGCAGATTGGGTTTTGTTGTACGACACTTATGACTTTGCACAATATGGCCTTTATCAATGACAACAGCATCTGTAAAAGTACCACCCACATCAAGTCCTAATAACATAGTCTGCTCCTTTCATATCTTAATCGTAGTTTAGTCATAGAGTATTAAATACTCTTGCCTAAACGTTCCCCAAAAACAAAAGAGGCCCTTAGGCCTCCTTGATTATTGCCGTTCCGAAATGGAGGCAAAGTTCTTAATAATAACGATTGGCGTCATTTGGTCATCATTGCCAAATGGATTGTCAATCAATATACGGGCAATGCGTTTTGGATCCATACCACGACTATGCCCCAACACAGCAGCTCGTTTTAAATCATTTACATCAGCTACAACTGCACCATAACTACCAGTGCGCTGTACAATACGCTCTGCCACTTTATCCGCATCTTTTGGTCCATATACAATATGTTTATCAAACGGCGGCATAGTTCCCGTTACATCATCTGTTAACGCAGCAGCTCGTGAAATCTGATAGAATACACCATCTTTGCGGAAAGCTTTAGCAATAGCCCCTAAAATAAAGGCCCCAAACACCTTCCATTTGCCATCGAGTTCCATAGCTGACTGCATACCATAAACAGAACTCATGGACCCTTCGGCTGGTACAAAACGACATAATAAACGGGCCTGCCAAGTAGGACGCAATTCTTCTGGTCGAGTAATACGGCCTTGAGTAATAGCCACTACAGACTCCGCTACACACACAATATCCTCTGGTCCTATATTATCACCAGCATAGTGCATAATTGCTTCTACAATATCATCTCGATGGGTCAGTATACGAGTATGAACCGGTACTAATTCTAAATTTGCCATGGTTACCTCCTCCTACTGCCGCATAGCTTGCTGTAATTCTTCAGCCGTTAAAATTAAACGATTTTTTGAAATGTGCCAATCACTACGGCCCACCACCTGATATACAATATCAATGTTCATATCTGGGAAGCCCACTAAATCTTTGCGAATATTTCCAGTTTTAGCTGTTAAAATTAAACGCAAACGAACCGTGCCACCCTTACGAGGCTCAATAATAACCGATTTCCAATATCCATCATGACGCTCGTCTGCTAAATCTGTCGTCCAAGAATGAATTTGTACTGCATCAAATTGCTCTTGTGGCAATAAATGGCGCGGATATAAATCCATAATAGTCCCATTTTGACGACCTTTATTTACAAACGGAATGTCAGATACTAAAGTTACCTGATTAAAGCTGATATCTTCCACTTCAAACGGAGTCCGTTTCTTAGGTAGCATAACAATATGCTCGTCTCCTTGCTTCCAGGCAAAAATGCGAAATGCTACAAATAGCACCGCCACAATAAATATAATCGTTACGATTATGTTAACAAATGTGTAAAAATACATCTCTGTGTGCCACTCCCTTATAAAGTAATATGCCGAAGATTAAACTCTTCTGGCGGAATTAACAATGAAATCATTCGCTTCGCTAATGGCAAATCCTTAGTAAAACAAATATCTAGCGTACCTACGCGTTCCTGCGAATTCGCTAATTGCTGTGCCAACAATACATCTTTTACTTCTTGAGCCGTTTCATAGGACGGATCAATAAACTTCATATCCGGTCCAGCTAAGCCTTGCATAAGCTCTGTTAAAAATGGGAAATGCGTACAGCCTAACACCACCGTATCAGCGCCACTCGCCATAATCGGTGTCAAATAAGCATTCGTCGACGCATGAATCACTTCATCTCGTAAATGCCCCTGCTCAATTAAATGGGCCAAATCTGGACAAGGTTGCTCCCAAACAGCAACCGAAGAATCTAGTTCATTAGCTTCTTCTTTATGTTTATGACTATCTATGGTTGCTTTAGTCGCCATAATCGCAATAGAATGAGCCTGACTCATATCAATAGCGGTTCGTACACCTTTACTAACCCCAATTACTGGAAAATCAAATGTCCCTTGTAGCTCTTCCAACGCAACAACGGAAAAGGTATTACAAGCAACCACTGCCATTTTCACAGGAACTGTTGCCAAAAAGTGACCGATATTCATAGCAATCTGACTTATTTCATTTTTAGGCCGATTACCTACCGGATTATTAGCGCTATCACCTACATAAATAAAATCTTCCTGGGGAAACATCTTTCGTAAAACAGATAATACAGTCAAACCACCTACACCAGAATCAAATACACCAATTGGTAATTTTGCTTTCGCAACTGAATCTAGTCTATTCATACGCTCTGTCTCTCCTTCATGGTACGCATCATAGGCTCATAGTAAGTATCGCTTAAACGAACGACCTTACCTGTAATTTTATCAGTAAATACATTCTGCGTTTCACCAGTAGCAATCAAAGCCCCATCAGAATCACGTACAATGCGATAAGTAAATACACATTGTGCCCGTGAAATCTTCGCTACTGTAACTTCTACTGTTAATATGTCATCAAAACGAGCTGGCTCCTTGTATTCACAAGCTACCTTTGTAATGGGAAATACAATGCCATCATTCATCATATCCCACAAAGTAATTCCACAAGCTCTAAAAAATTCCACACGGCCTAACTCAAACCATCGTAAATGATTGGTGTGATGTGCTACTGACATCATATCAGTTTCGTAAAATCGTACCTGCAACGATGTGGTAAACATTCTTCGCTCTCACCTCTCATTTCTATAAAATAATTCACCCTTCATTGTACGCTACCTATGAAACACTGTCAAACACAGAACCCTGTAAGATATAAATTCTTGACTAGCTATCAATACTGCATAGCTAGTCATTTAATCAGTCCCTATGCTAATGCTTATTCATAGTATAACGCTATTATAATACGCTAAAAAAACTACTGTAAACCACCATGCCCTAAAGCAATACAATCAGCCTTTGTAATCGGCTCATCAGCTGCTAAACGTGGCAATAATACATCAAATGCAGTAGGTTTACTAAAAAGAACACCCCCTGGCAAACCGATTAACGGTATCCCGTCAGCCATATATGCAATGCAAACCATGGAACCCGGCAATACTGGAAGCCCATAAGTTACCACTTGAGCCGCACTGCGTGCAATAGCACCTGGTGTCAAATCATCTGGATCAACACTCATGCCACCAGTACAAAAAACAATATCCGCCCCCACTGCTTTAACCTTAGCAATGGCCGCTACAATTTGTTCCGTATCATCCGTTACAATTTCATGCGCCACAATAGACATACCAAAAGGAGCAGTCCGCTCTTCTATAATAGGACGAAACGCATCTTGTATGCGCCCACTCGCTACTTCAGAGCCAGTTGTTACAAGTCCTATACGCTTACGTACAAAGGGTTTTATTTTCATAAGTGGTAGCCCTTGCCAAATAGCCCGTGCTTGTTCTAATTGTACCGACTCTAACCAGAGAGGAATACAACGCATACCGGCCACCTTATCGCCTTTTTTTACAGCTTGATGTGTTAACTTAGTAACAATTGTAAGTTCACCAATACTATTAATCGCATTTAAACGGTTCACATCAATGCTTAGCATGCCATCCCATGCAGCTATAGCTTCAATTTTCCCTTCACGAATCTCTGAAGCATATAAACTGTCATTAGCACACAATTCATATAAGCCTAAGGCTACATCTTCTTCATGGAGCTTATGAGCTAAGGCTACCTCATCACCTGGTTCAGCTACAAAAATATGCTCTTTACCTAATTTAAGCAAAGCCTCTATATCTTCAGCAGCGATTACATGACCACGGCGGAAGGGCGTATCTTTCACTTCACCAATAACAATTCGTGCAATATCATGACATAGTACATGACCCACTGCTTCTGTTACAGGAACTTTTTTCATGTAGTCCTCCTACTTATTTTAGTTACACAAATTCGCCTACTGGGAATAGACATCTCACTGTGCCCTAACAACTTAACACTATTTTATATTAAAACGCACAAAAGCCTCGGCATATGCCGAGGCTTTTGTGCTTGAGAAAAAAGAGAGAGAGAACATTTGAATCACATTCAAATGTTTAGGGGCTTTGGGGGGTGCCCCGAGATATGACTCTGTGGTCACATCCTGAAATGATTATAGCAAACTGTAAGGAAAATGTAAACAGTTCTTATGCAAAATTTGCATTTTTTAATGCAAATTTTCTCCATTATGTCTTTTCAGCACACACTTTACATATAATCACTTCATTACGCCTTCTATCTCTTGTCACATCAGCCTCTTATACACCAAATTTCTTAGCGCGTAAATCAGCATGCGCTTTCTTAAAGACAAATGCATTACGAATATGATTACGCATCGCCTGTTCAGCAGCTTCACCATCATGATTACGAATAGCCGCCATAATTTCATCATGCTCTTGATTACAAGAATCCGTACGTGCCTGATCCATAGTACTAATATACATATCGCGATTTACCATTTCACGGAACTCGCCTAAATAATCCATAACCCGTTCATTCTGGGAGAAGAAGGAAATCAATGTATGGAAGCGACTATTAATTTGAACGCGCTCTTCTGCATCTGTGGTAGCTGCACCAGCATCACACAAACTCTGAAGCTCTTCAATCTGTTCATCAGTACAAACTTCTGCACATAGTCTGGCCCCTAAACCTTCCATTACTTCACGGCATTGGTACATCCCGATAATCTCTTCTGGCGTATAGCCTTTAACAGTAACACCTTTCCAAGGTTTAATAACAACTAAATTATCCTTAGCTAACTTGCGAAATGCTTCACGCACTGGCGTAGCACTTACATTCAACTGCTCAGCAATTTTAACTTCATTCAATTTAACTTGTGGTTTCAAAGCACCTGTCAAAATGGCTTGCTTTAATGTTACATACACTTGCTCACTCAATGGTAAACGACCAATAGAGTCAATTGCATTAAGATGATATTCTTCTTGCTTACCCATAGTGGACCTCAACTTTCACTGATAGAAGGATACTAACCCTAAAATAGGAATAATACTAATTTTAGGTATAAAATAAAAGTATGCATATCTTACATGTCACTCTTTCTAATGACAGCTAATTTTTAGTATACTATAATATATATGGTATTATATACTATAATTTACACAAGTGTATTAGAAAGCAAACCTTACGTAAACTTATAAAATTCTACAGACTATTTTACCTTAATTATATAAATAATTGATAGAATCAGTCAACTAAAATACAAACGGGAGAATATATACATGAGTCGCTGTTTAATTATAATCAATCCCGTCTCGGGCGGAGGTCGTGCAACCCAATATGCCATGGAATTACAATGGCAATTAAGCACACTCTTTGAACATATGGAAGTTAAATTCACCACTAAAGCTGGTGACGCTACCCGCTTTGCGAAAGAAGCCACCCAAAATCACTATGATTCGGTATTTTGTATGGGCGGTGATGGTACCATCAATGAAACAGTTAATGGCATTGCCCAGGGTGGAGGCACCGCCAAATTCGGTTTTGTCCCTGTAGGCACTGTTAATGACATGTCTAGGGCCTTGGGCATTCCTTTAGAGCCGTTAGCAGCCATACGGGCCTTAAAACACAGCAAAATACGCCATGTGGATATAGGGCGTTGCAACGATCAATATTTTTGCAATAATATTGCTGCTGGCGTTATTCCCAAGGTAGTGGAAGAAGTTACACCAAAAGAAAAACAATTATTAGGTCCCTTAGCGTATTTTGTAAAAGGTGGCCAAGCGCTTTTCACAACCAAAGACTATAGTTTTCATATCAAAACAGAAGATCACGATATCAAAACACGATCCCCATTAGTGATTGCCCTGTTAACAAATGTTGTGTCCAGCTTTGAAAAATTTATGCCATTAGCTTCGGTAGATGACGGTTACATGCGAGTTATTATCTTTAAAGAATATTTTATTATGGATGTCCTTCGCATTTTGCCGCTTATCTTACGCGGTTCTATTTACACCTCTAAATATGTAACCATTCTAAAAGTTCGTAAAGCAAAAATCACTTTATTAGATGATATTGCCTTGCCTACTAACATGGACGGCAATAAGGGGCCTCTTATGCCTGTTGACTTAGAAGTCTTACCAGGCTTCTTACAAGTATATGTACCTGACAAAAAGAAAAAATAAACAGCTACAAATAGCAGCTCCTTGTTTATTACTAAATAAAAAGACTATAACTTACAGCCATAGGCTGTAAGTTATAGTCTTTTTTTCGTAAGCATTTAACTATATATAATTAATACTATTATATAGTTATAGCTCAACACTCTATGCAATAAGACCATTGGCCTTATTAATTCCAATTTTTTAATTTTATTCTTTTACCATCCACACATGAGGACAGCCTTCTTCGTCAAACACATCTCCTTCAGCTACATAGCCTAAAGACTCATAAAATCCTTTAGCTCGAACTTGCGCCGCTAATTTCTTACGCTCACCACCCATAACGCGAATAAAATCCTCAGCTGCTAATAATATGTTAGCCCCTAATTGTTTCCCTCGCTGTGACTTAAGCACCGCCACACGGCCAATAATAAATACGGAGGATCCTTCTGTTTCACGGAAAAAACGGCAAGTACAAACTGGTTCCCCTGCTACAAAGCCAACTAAATGTGCAGCCTCCGCATCAATGGCATCAAACTCTTCTTCAAACCCCTGTTCCTCTACAAACACGACCTGACGGATAGTACGCGCTTCCTCAGGTAATTCTGAATATATCTTTACAGACCAATCCATGTGTCTCTACTCCTTACTCCAACAACCTAAACAAACTTATCAATTTAACATTTATTATACCATGCTAACTCCAAAGACTGCACTACATTTCATTACAATTACCAATGTATAGTCTCCTTAACGGAATAGCTTATTTATTCCGTATCATAGACGGAATAACGCCAACCAAACAGAAAAACATAAACACAAGCAATGCATATTGAATATTTTGCAATGGCTCTGTCACAACAAATGGTTGATTTTTGACGAGAAATAGCGTATAATAATAGTAAGAAACAGTACCACCGAAGGAGGTAATTGGATATGCCTACTATCAAAGACGCATTAGATATTATCGGTAAG
>NZ_CALPDB010000006.1 GCF_943193155.1 Veillonella intestinalis
CTTAACCGAAGTTATCTAACTTAGAATTTATTTGGTTGGTTTCAACGTTGTTGAAACCCGCACTCTGGCTATGTTCATTTCGTTAGAAATGATTACCTTACATTGTTCAGTTTTCAAAGATCTGCTATCAAACAAAACTTGCAATCTCTGCATATTTCGTTTGCATTTTCTTCACCACCATCGCTGACGGTTTTTATATTGTAACATCATCACTATATTCTGTCAACAACTTTTTACAAGTTTTTGACGAATTTGAAATAAATCAGTTACAACTAGCAACACATTTCAATGCCCTCAGAATTTAATTACATTCTATTGCAGTGAAAGTGTCTTTGCCTTCACCCTCTGGCTACCTCATAATTAGTACCCTCAAGTGACGACTTGACTATCTTACCAAAGTAGACCATAAACGTCAAGCCCTTTTTTCAATTTTTCACAAAAAAGATGTGATGTTATTAATAACATCACATCTATACTAAATTATTACTTAAAATCTAAACTTTAAAAGTGATTTTAATTTAATTTTTGAGATAATTATTAAATCCCTAATAAAACCAATGGAATTCTAAGATAATTACCAAAATAGAATTCTAAAATAATTACCAAATTTTAAAAAGAATTGCTAGATATTCTAATTAGCTTTTTCATACACTAATTGAATTAAGGTCAATGTCATTTCATAGGACTTATAAAACGATTCCACTGGCAAAAACTCATATTTAGAATGGAAATTATGAGCACCTGTAAAATAATTTGGTGTTAAGATGCCTTTTGTTGAAATAAAAGATCCATCTGTGCCACCACGCATAGCAATTGTTTTCGGTGTAATTCCTAGCCGTTCCATCGCCTCATAGACATAATCAATCGCTTTTTTATTATCGTCTGTTATAGCATCAGCAATATTACCATAGGTATCATTTAATTCACAAGTAATCATAGCTCTCGGATATTGCGCTTGAAGTTTCGCTACATTTTCTTTAATCAATTCTTTCTTTGCTTCATATTTCACTTTGTCATGATCTCTAATATTCAGTGAAACTATCGCCGTTGACTGATTAGATTGCACCCCTTGGCACCAAATATACCCTTCTTTACCTTCTGTGCATTCTGGAGTTTCTTCACGATTAAACATATTAATAAAGTCTACCGCCACTAATGTAGGATTCACCAATACCCCTTTAGCACTCATAGGATGCGCACTAACCCCTTGAATCGTTACCGTACCACTGCCAGCATTGAACGTTTCATAAACTACTTCACCTAATTCACAAGAGTCAATCGTATACGCAAAATCTACTGGAAATTTTGTATAATCCATATTTTTTGAGCCAAATAAGCCCACTTCCTCATCTGGCACAAAGGCTACATAAATGTCACCATGATAACGTGATGTATCATCTACCAAGGTATGTAAAGCTGTCATAATATTAGCAATTGCCGATTTATTATCAGCGCCTAACACACTTGTTCCATCTGAAACGATAATATCCTGTCCCTCATAAGCTGCTAATTCTGGATGTTCAGCTCGTTTCATCGTAATAGAAGCTAACTCATTTAGTATAATGTCGCCCCCATCATAATTGTGAACAATATGTGGATGTACTTCTGGTGATAAACTCACATCTACAGTGTCTACATGAGCACAAAAACCAACAGCTGGCACAGTGCCAGTAAAGTTATCCGGCAAATGAGCTGGTAAACGCCCCGTTAAAACAGCTTTATCACTGATATGTAAATCAACTAAACCAAGGGCATCACATTCTTCACGCAAAAGATGAATCATATCCCATTGACTGTCTGTACTTGGTACCTGTACACCTCCATTTGATTTACTCTGTGAAGGCACCTGCACATATTTCAAAAAACGTTCTACTAATTCCTCTCGTTTCACCAACATTAGGAAACCTCCTTAAAACATCTGACGTGGATATACATAATCAGCTTGGAAACCAAGTGGAATGTTTAACCACCAGAAAATATATAATACTATTGTTAAAGCAATTAACAAGGCAATCGTATGTGGCAACATCAAACTACTTAATGTGCCTACACCGGTTTTTTTGTAATATTTTTGACAATAAATAATGATTAACGGATAGAATGCAAACATAGGTGTGCATACGTTAACAGCAGAGTCACTAATTCTAAATGCAGCTTGCGTTAATTCAGGCGCAATACCAACTGACATAAGCATAGGCACAAAAATCGGTGCCAAAATAGACCATTTAGCAGAAGCTGAAGTAATTAATAAATTGAGCAAACCTACAAACACGATAATGCCAAAAACCGTCACTTGTGGTGGTAATGCCAATGATTTTAGGAATTCAGCCCCAGCAATCGCAATTAAAGCACCCAAATTGGAAGCGCCAAACGCATACATAAATTGAGCCGCAAAGAAGTAGAATACAATTAATTGTACTAAAGTATGAGTTATTTCTTCCATAGATTTAGTAAAGTCTTTGGAACTCTTGAAATTACCACTAATAATCCCATACACAATGCCTGGAATGGCACTTAAAAGAAAAATAACTGCTACAATCGATTGCATAATAGGCGCTTTAAAACTTGCAATATTGCCATCTGGATCACGAAGCAAAGAATCAGCTGGCATTAAGGCTAACACTAAGCCAACTAGCATTAATAAGAGGACAACTGATGCAATATAAAATGCTCTATTTTCTTTGGCGGTTATTGGTTTCATTGCATCTTCGGATACATCTAAATCAGCATCCAAAGGACAAGCTTTGCGACACCATGGCTCTGTAATTTTCTCTGTAACCCACCAACAAACAAAAATAACCGGTACTGTAGCAACTACAGAAAAGAAGTAGTTACAAAGTACATTCACTTCATAAGAAGGGTCTATTAATTGCGCTGCCATTTGTGTGAAACCTTGAATAACTGGGTCAATTGCAGATGGTGTATAGTTAGCTGCAAAGGCACCTGCAATCCCTGCAAATGAAGCCGCTACCCCTGCTAACGGATGCTTCCCTGATGCGTAAAATAAATAAGCGGCAATAGGGATAATAATCATATAACCACTATCTGGAGCCAAATGACTAAGCATACCAACAATAATAACAATTGGTGTTAATAAAAATTTAGGCGTAATTACCAAAATTTTCTTTAAACCAGTATTAATGTAACCGGATCCTTGAGCAATCCCAATCCCTAAAGTAGCTACAATAACCATACTCAATGGTGGGAACCCTGCAAAATTACCAACCATTTTTGTCATCAATGTTACCAACGACTCTGCGGATAACATATTAGTGACCATAATTTCTTTTCCAGTAGTTGGATGAATATAGCCAAAGTGCATAGTTGAGAAAAACGCTGATGTTACACAAGTAATAACAAAAGCGCCAATAAATAGCATTGTAATATCGGGAATTTTATTCCCCATCCGTTCTAGCCATCCTAAAAATCCACCAACCGGTTGTACATCATTTATATTCGGTTGATTTGATTGCTGATTAGCCATACAAGCACCCCTTTCTTACCCATATATGAATGCCATTAGCGTTGAATTCTATTAGCATTGCTACTATTTGTAATAACTACTAGATTATCCACACAAACTAGAGCCACCTCCCTTTTAGGATTTAACCTATCTATTAGTATTACTACCATACTATCAATCCGTCTATATTATGTCAATTGACAGTATACATTTGTTTTCAATATATACTGTATACAAAAAAAACACGCCAAGAATTTTATCTTAGCGTGTTAACTTATAAGCCTTTACATATCTTGTTTATAAAAACGTTTCACATAAAAGTGATAAATAAAGAGTCCTGCAATAGCAATACAGGCATTAATTTGGTACATCATGGCAAAACCAACCCAACCAATGACCAAACTTAAAATAGCAGATCCCAAACCTACACCAATATCAAGAGATAAGAAATACGTTGCATTAGCGGCTCCTGCCCGTTCAGCAGCTGCCGCTTGCACTCCTAGTGTTTGAAATGCAGGACTAATTGCACCATAGCCTAAACCAATAATAGGTGCTGAAGCAATAATCCACCAAGGAGACGTTGCCAAACTTAATATAATAATCCCAATAAAATATAGGATAAAGCCCGGATAAATAAGCTTATTCGCTCCTAATTGGTCAAAAGCTCTGCCCACCCAAGGGCGCGTAACAACAATGGTAACAGCAAATAGCACAAAGAATATACTAGCCATCGTGCCTTGTCCCATTTCAGTCATCATAATAGGCACAAATACTAAAACACCAGAGTAACTAAAGCTAATAAATACACCAATGATAGCCCAAGGCAAAGTATTTCTTTCAAAGAAACGATCAAAATTCCACGGTCTTTTTTTAGCTAGCCGTGGCAAAGCTAACTCTTCATTCAACCGCTTACGATTAGCTGCATAGAAGCCTAAAAAAGCAGATATACTCAAAAATATAAAAAATGCATCCGTTCCCCATAAATCTAATATAGTTAGACCTAAGAAAGGGCCAATAACCATGGCTACATTAACAAAGACGGAAAAATAGCCAATCCCTTCTCCCTTACGATGTTTAGGTAAGACTAATACAGCAACTGCAGCTACTGCCGTCGTACCTATGGCAAAAATCATACCGTGTAACAAACGCAATAGAAAAATTAAATCCATAGAAGTAGTAAAATTAAAAGCAATCATAATAAGCAAAAATATACCTGTTGTTAAAAACAATACCTTTCGCTTATCAAAGCCATCTATAATTTCACCAGCAAATGGTCTACACAAAATAGTACCAATTTGAAAATATGTCATAGCTAAGCCCGCTTGAAACGCAGTTCCCCCATAAACTGCTGTAATAATTAATGGCAAGCCTGCAATTAGTACATACTGACTCATATAAAATAAACAGCTACTAAGTCCACAGCCCAAAAACTCAGCGCTCCAAATTTTATTCGCTTTTTCAGAGTGAGCCAATGCCATATTCTGTTCTTCCATATCTCTCTCCTTTCTGAAAACGTAAAACACAGTAGCCAAAAGGCCACTGTGTTTTCAAATGTCAAAACTCAATTTAGTCTATTAACAACAGACTTGCGTAATAAAGAATTAACTACCGATACTAAGCTTTAGCTGCATTACGAATATCTTTTTTATTACGACTTTTCCAAATAGCCCAAATCGAAGTAGCTACACAAATAGAAGAATAAGCGCCGCTAACGAAACCTACAATCATACAAAGGGCAAAGTTCTTCGTTGTATCGCCACCGAAGAAGTACAAGGAGCAACATGCAAATAATACAGTTGATAAGGTGTAACAACTACGATGAATACTTTGAGCAATACTTGCATTTGCTAAATCAGCAAAAGTATCAGACCGTTTGTGAGTATGCGTGTTTTCTCGAATACGGTCAAATATAACAACAGATTCATTCATAGAATAACCGATTACAGTAAGTATCGCAGCCAAGAATGAGGCGTCAATTTCTAACTGGAAGAAGGAAAATACACCTAATACCATAATCAAATCATGAAAGATAGCTGCCAACGAAGAAAAGGCTATACGATATTCAAAACGATAGGAAATATAAGCCGCTAATACCAAGAACGAAATAGCCAAGTTAATCAACGCATGTTCAGTAACTTCAGAGCCAATAACAGCCCCTACCGATTCCACACGTTTAACTTCATTAGGACCCACATTTTTATTTAAGCTATTAACAATAGCCGCACTTTCATTAGCATCAAGGTTACGTGTACGAATGATAACATCATCCCCTTCAGTGGCAGAGCTTTCTCCAGACAACTGAATAATGGCATTTTCTAAACCGAATTGTTTCAAATCTTCACGCACTTGAGACACTTGTACTGGTTGTTCAAACCGAACTTCTACAATCGTACCACCAGTATAATCAATGCCCCAGTTAAAACCTTTTACAAAGATAGATGCTAAACTAGCAATCACTAAGATTGAAGACAAAATAAACCACCAACGGTGATGTTTAATAACATCAAAACGCATTATTTTTTGCCTCCTTTCTTATATAATTCCATAGTAGCTGTAGGCGATACATTAGCACCATACCAGAATGGATGGTTCGTTAAATTACATTCAATGAGCATCCGTAATAAGTATCGGCTTACAAAAACAGCGGTAATCATACTAATTAATACACCTAGGCCCAAAGTAACCGCGAAGCCACGCACAGAACCAGATCCAAGCACAAATAGGATGGCTGCCGTAATCATAACGGATACGTTAGCATCAACGATAGTTGCAAAGGCGCGGCGGAAACCAGATTCCATAGACATACGCAAGGTTTTCCCCACTTGTACCTCTTCTTTAAAACGTTCAAAGATAAGGATATTCGCATCTACCGCAACCCCCATAGAAAGGATAATACCGGCAATACCTGGCAACGTTAAAGTAGCCTCTAAGAAATGCAACACTGCAAGTAACGCTAATACATAGATTAACAGTGCCATCGTCGCCACAAAACCAGACACACGATATAGTACAAGCATAAAAGCTACAATTAAGCCAATCCCTACAGCAAAAGCTGTAACCGATTTATCTTTAGAGTCCTGACCTAATGTTGGACCTACAGTACGAACTTCCAATACATTTACTTTCACTGGCAATGCCCCTGAACGAAGCAAAATAGCTAAGTTCTTAGCATCATCTAAAGTCTGACTACCAGTAATAACTGCTTTACCTCCCGTAATTGGTTCATTAACTACAGGATTAGTCAACTGTTCGCCATCTAAATAAATACCAATATGACGGCCTACATTAGCAGTTGTCAAATCACCAAACTTCTTGGCCCCTTCGTCAGTAAATTCAATACCAACCATAAACTGTTTATTCTGGCCAATTTGTTCTTTAGCATCTTTTAAATCATTACCAGTTAAATGAACAACACCATTTTCATCTTTAAATTCCATAACCGCTGTTTTACCAATAGTTTTAATCGCTTGGTCAGGATCTTTAACCCCTGGTAATTCAATAATAATACGTTTTTTACCTTCACGCTGAATTAAAGGTTCAGCTAAGCCCATTTCATTAATACGGCGTTCGAGAATCTGACGAGCTCTATCTACCGCATCATCTGTTACTTTGTTCTCTCCTGCATCTTCTGCTTCAAGAACAATATGCGTACCACCTTGTAAATCAAGACCTTGTTTAATTGATTGAGCTAATGGCCCAATGAAATAAATAAACGCAGCCACAATAATGGCAATGGCCGCAAGAAATTTTGCCAGCGCCTTACCGTTCAAAATATGCCTCCTCCTTAATTTTACACATCTAAAAGATTGTTAATTTAAGTAACCCTTTTACAATATAAATTACTTAAATTGTAAACTCTGTTTGTCTGTAATCAACGCACCTAACCGTTTGTCATGAACATCCATGGGAATTGATTCCGACACAACTTGTGTGTCCCAAGCAACACCCACACAACGTTCAGCCGATACATCAGCTAAAAAGCGATCATAATAACCAGCTCCCATGCCCATGCGACCACCAGCTACATCAAAAGCTACTCCCGGTACTAAAATCAAGTCTAAGTCTGTAGGTGCTATACATTCATATGGTTCTGCTGGAATCCGAATCCGTAAAACACCAAGTGTAATAGCCTCTAAACTTTTTAGTTCTGCTGCTATCATCTCTGTTTTACTAACACAAACAGGTACATATACTTTCTTACCCGCTGCTAAGGCCTTTTCAATCAACCTATCTAAATTAGCTTCTTTGGGCATCGCTAAATACGCCATAATAGTATGAGCCTTTTTATAGGCCGCACTGGCCATAATACGTTCGCAAAGGGCTTGGCCTCGCTCGTTGCATTCACCCTCAGACATGGCTTGGCGCCTTGCTTTAAAAGCAAGGCGCATCGTTTGCTTATCCATATCATTTGTCATCTTTGCCTAGCACATGTGCTACGCTAGAACGAGCCACTTTAATTTCAACTTTTTCAGCAATTTGAAGCATAATTACTTCATCAGTCAAAGAATTGATAGTGCCATAAATGCCACCAATCGTTACGATTTTTTGACCTTTTTTCAAGCTATTTAAAAGTTCATTACGAGCTTTTTGCTGTTTTTTCTGTGGACGATACAAAAGGAAATAAAAAATTACCACCATTAACAAAATCGGCCAACCAGCTTGAAACAATTGTTCTAAATCTGCCACTTTGAGTCACCTCCAAAACACATCTATCTATATCTTTCAACGTCGTAAGCTCTTACTTTTTATAACCAGCCCAGAATTCATCTCTAAATGCTGGGAAGCGATCTTCTAAAATAGCAGCACGCATTTGACGCATGAAATTCAACAAGAAATATAAATTATGATACGAAACTAAACGGAATGCTAAAATTTCTTCCGCCTTATATAAATGACGAATATACGCTCTTGAGTAATTACGACAAGCATAGCACTGACAGCCTTCTTCGATAGGGCCCCAGTCATGAGCATATGTAGCATTTTTAATAGTTACACGGCCATTATGTGTCATGGCCATACCATTACGTGCCACACGCGTAGGAAATACGCAATCAAACATATCCACGCCACGAGCCACGCCTTCGACTAAACAGTCAGCAGTACCTACCCCCATTAAATAACGGGCCTTATTAGTAGGTAATAACGGTGTAGTATGCTCTAAAATATCATACATTATATCATGAGGTTCACCAACAGATAAACCACCAATACTATAACCATCAAAGTCCATTGCTACTAATTCTTTAGCACTACGAGTACGTAAATCTTTATACATACCACCTTGGACAATGCCAAACATACCTTGAGTTGCTGATGTATGAGCTTCACGACAACGCTCAGCCCAACGAGTCGTCCGTGCAGTTGATCGGTCAGCATAAGCATAATCAGCAGGATACGGAATGCATTCATCAAAAGCCATGGCAATGTCAGCACCTAATTGCTCTTGTACTTTCGTGGCGATTTCAGGGGAAAGAAACTTCTTCGAACCATCAATATGAGAGCGAAAAGCCACACCTTCTTCTGTAATTTTACGCAAATCACCTAAACTAAATACTTGAAAGCCACCACTATCAGTTAAGATGCCACCATCCCAATTCATGAAACGATGTAACCCGCCAGCTTCTTCAACTAGTTCTGGGCCAGGACGTAAAAACAAATGATAAGTATTACTCAAAATAATTTGAGCACCCATCTCTTTTAATTCCTCAGGTGACATTGTTTTCACCGTAGCCTGTGTTCCTACGGGCATAAACATAGGAGTCTTAAATGTACCATGAGGTGTATGTAGAAGTCCCGCTCGTGCACCTGTATGGGGACATTCTTTTTGCAATTCATAGGTAATAACCAAGCGTATCCTCCTATCTAATTATAGCTAACTGTAACCTATCAAGTAACTATTATAACACAATTTATTACTCATACCTAGATTTTTTCACAATCACAGTCCCTTAAATACCTAGCTAAATGTATTGTAAAATCTGGATACTAACAGCTTAAAGTGTCAAGGGCTATAAAGGTATCTCCGAAGTTAAAGTAACACTTCGATTAGCGTATAAACATAGCATCGCCAAAGCTAAAGAAGCGATATCGTTCCTTAACAGCTTCTTCATAGGCCGCTAAACAATGTTCTCGGCCAGCTAACGCACTAATAAGCATCAACAAGGTAGACTGTGGTAAATGGAAGTTCGTTATAAGCGCATCTACCATCTTATATTCGTATCCAGGATAAATAAAGATTTGTGTCCAATCATGACCCGCTTGTAAAACCCCATCTTTCGTAGCAGACTCTAATGTTCGCACAGATGTAGTTCCAACAGCAATAATTCGCTTACCCGCTTGACGCGCTTCATTAATAAGTTGAGCCGTTTCAGCAGTGACTACATAATATTCACTATGCATTTCATGATTTTCAATCGTTTCGACTGATACAGGACGGAATGTACCTAAGCCAACATGCAGGGTTACAAAAGCCAAGGTCACTCCTTTAGCTTTAATTCGTTCTAATAATTCAGGCGTAAAATGTAAACCCGCTGTAGGGGCTGCGGCTGATCCTTTTTCTCGAGCATACACCGTCTGGTAACGGTCTTTATCCTGTAACTTTTCATGAATATATGGTGGCAATGGCATTTCACCAATATCTTGAATAATGTCGTCGAATACACCTTGTGTTTCAAATTGAATAATTCGGCCACCAAAACTTGTTTTGTCCACTACAGTCCCTGTTAATCGGTCATCAAAAACCAACTCTTGGCCAATAGGACATTTCTTACCTGGTTTTACCAAACACTCCCATTTATCATCACCACAAGGAGTCAATAAGAGCACTTCTACTTTGCCGCCACTCCCTTTGCGATGCCCATACAAACGAGCTGGAATTACCTTAGTATCATTAAACACCAATACATCATTATCAGATAATTCGTCAACAATATCATAAAAATGTGGTGTATGCCCAATTTCCCCAGTCACTTTGTCCAACGTCATAAGTCGAGACGTATCACGTGGCTCTACAGGATGTTGAGCAATTAACTCTTCTGGTAATTCATAATCAAAATCTGTTACCTTCATGGTAAACGTTCCTTCTTTCTAATCCTTTAATATTTTATTCTAATATTCTTTTTCAACAGACACACCTGTATAATAATGTGTCAATATCTGCTTATAGTAATCCTTTCCTTTGCCGCCATCTTTAGCAGCCATAGCCGCAGCTCCCCATTGTGACATGCCTAACCCATGTCCCCAGCCGTAGCCACGAATTGATACCGTATCAGTTGCTTTTTTAAATGTATGATATGCCTTTGGATTTTTAAAACTATCCGCTGAGGCAGGCGTTTTAACATTTACATAAAAATCAAACAAAGTGGATTTAAGACCAAATATTTTCATAATGGTATCACCACTCAAAGTAAGAGATTTTTTAGAGCCTACAAAAGTAGCTGTCAGTACTCGTCCTGATACGCCCCGATCAGCCTGTTTAATCGGGCGCTTACGCAAAGTACTAAGCTTAATTTCTTTTAACGTCCCTACATCTTTGCCCGCCGCTTTTAATTTAGCTTCCATAGCAGACCGAGTGAGTTTAACTGTCCACGCCGAACTATCACCATTTTGTGCATAATCTTTAACGCCCCGTAAGTAAGGAACTACACTGCCCCATACATTTTCACTATTTTCTGTATAACCGCCACCATCGGCATGGAACAAGGCTTCAATAAGCTGCCCCTTATATTTCATAACCATACCTTTCGTGTCATCTACGGCTTTAGTCGTGCTGGCAAACTCAGCTGCTTGCCCATTATATACTTGATGATTTGTATTAGGCTGCACATCATAGGCTTTATTAACACTTTGCTTCATATTATATAACGCATAGGTCCGCGCTGCTACAGCTTGTGCTTTCAGTGCCTCTTGCGGCCAGCTTGGCACTACTTCAGCAGGAACAACACCATATAGATAATCCTCTAAGCCTACTTCATTAATGAGCATCATAGCCCCCGAAGAAGTTGGCACTACCTTAATAGCCCCTCGATACGGCTTACTATCGACTAACATAGTGCCTGGCGTATTTCCCTGCCAGGATTTAATATATATGCCACCCTCTACAGCTTTACCATTTACAGTAATCTTATTGTTTTTTACAGCCACCACAACAGCATCACCAGTCGTGGCTTTTGGCAAAGCTGTTTTATTTAAAGTATATACAGCCATTTTACCGCTGCCAGCTGCAACCCAAGAGGTGGTGCGGCTACCTAACAGCACTCGAACTGGTGGCACACTAGCTTCCACCCCTTCTGAAAAGGCGGGCACTTTTGAAACTTTAACAGTATGCTTAGTCTCACCCTGTCCTTTAGTTGAATCAGTGGTAGTTGACGTTTTAGTCGTCGTAACAGTTGTAGTCTTAGTCGTTGTAGCCGTCTTTTTATCCTTATTTGGCTTTGTCACTACCGTTGTCGTTGATTCGGTGGTCTTAGTCGGTGTTTTTATAGTCGTTGTAGTCGTGGAACTACTGCCACCTTCTTTAGTCACTGTAATCATAGCCGCCTCAACTACAAAACTACAAGTAAGAGCCGACGTTAAAACTGTAGCTACTAGCGCTTTTTGCCAAATCTTGCCTATCATAAAGCCCCCTTATCACGATTAGCATTAGGATTCGTAATTCCTAAATGATCATATGCTAATTGGGTAGCCATTCGCCCCCGATTCGTACGCACTAAAAAACCTAATTGCATTAAATACGGTTCATATACATCTTCAATTGTATCTCGTTCTTCACTAATGGAGGCAGCAATTGTGTCAATCCCTACAGGACCACCTTGAAATTTATCAATAATAGCCGTTAATACACGTCTATCAATACGATCTAAACCAATTTGATCAATGTCTAACCGTTCTAAAGCATCATCAGCAATTACATCGGTAATGACGCCATTTCCTAACACCTGCGCAACATCACGAACACGCTTTAACAAACGATTAGCAATTCGTGGAGTTCCCCGTGAACGTCGTGCTATTTCTGCAGCCCCAGTTTCTGTAATAGATGTATTAAGCACATCAGCGGCGCGCTTAACAATGAACTCTAACTCGTCTTGTTTATAGTATTCTAAATGACTAATAATGCCAAAACGATCACGCAAAGGCCCTGATAGAGCGCCGGCTTTCGTTGTCGCTCCTACCAAAGTAAAAGGTGGTAAATCAATACGCACGGAACGAGCACTTGGCCCCTTTCCTACGATGATATCAAGCGAATAATCTTCCATAGCTGAATACAATACTTCTTCTACTGTTCGCGATAAGCGATGAATCTCATCAATAAATAACACATCATGAGCCTGTAGATTAGTAAGTAACGCTGCTAAGTCACCAGCTCGTTCGATAGCTGGACCAGAAGTAATGCGAAAATTAACACCCATTTCATTAGCAATAATACCAGCCAAGGTTGTTTTACCAAGACCCGGTGGTCCGTAAAGTAAAACATGGTCTAACGCTTCATTACGCTCTTTGGCAGCTTGAATATATACTTTTAAATTATTTTTTGCATCGGTTTGGCCAATATACTCTTGTAAATATCGTGGGCGTAAACTAAATTGCCAAGAGTCGCCAATTTGCTCCTCTTTGCCAACAATACGCATTTCACTATCAGCTACTCGTATTTCTTCTTTCATGGTTACCTACCTTTTCCCAATTCAGATAAAACTTGCCGCAACAAGGTGGATACATCTTGTTGTCCATCATCCAGTTGCGTTAAGATTTCCGTAAATTCGGACTCTTTATAACCCAACGAGAGCAATGCTTCAGCAACTTCACCAGCTACCCCGAGACGCGTAACAGTCGGTGAAATTGTATCTGTAGCCGTACTACTAGGAGCCGTAGTAAACTTACCAATTTTATCTTTTAACTCTAACACTAAACGCTCCGCTGATTTTTTACCAATACCAGGCAATTTGGTAAGCGTTGTCAACTCACCATTCATAATAGCTACTTTAATTCCATCTACAGAGAGACCTGACAAAATTCCAAGACCTACTTTAGGACCAATACCAGAAACCGAAATCAATAGCATAAATAACTCATATTCATCTTGTGTCGCAAATCCATATAATTGAATGGCATCTTCACGAACACTCATATGCGTATATAATAAAACTTCGGCTCCTTCTACTAAAGTATCTAGCGTGCTGCCCGATATATATAAGCGATAGCCTACGCCATGAACATCAATAAAACAGGAGCCCGCAAAAATATGGCTCACTATACCTCGCACAAATCCAATCATGGATATGCCTCCTACTAATTAACAAATTTATATTACAATCTTAATTTATTATATGGGGTCTATATTATAATCTTATTTATTATTAGGCTCCACTCTTATCATATTTAAATGCACTATCCTTATATTTGAATACGCTATTCTTATATTTGAATGCGGCGCCGTAAATCTTCACTATGTGAGCTATGTGCGGTACAGATAGCAATTGCCAAAGCATCCGCTGTATCATCAGGTTTGATTTTCTCTCGAATACCAAGCATATTCATAGTCATATAAATGACCTGTTCTTTGGTCGCCTTACCATAACCAACCACAGCCTGTTTGACTTGCAAAGGGGTATACTCATAAATAGGTATGCGCCGCTGATTAGCAGCCAATAAAATAACACCTCGAGCTTGTGCAACCGTAATAGCTGTTGTTACGTTGCGATTAAAGAATAATTTTTCTATGCCGAACTTATCTGGCTCATATTCTTCTAGTACATCACTTAAATCGTTAAACAATATTTCAAGGCGCATTGCATCGGTGTCTTGTGGAGTTGTTGTAATGGCACCATAAGCCACTGTTTTCAATCGACTTCCTTCTACATCAATGATGCCATAACCACAAATAGCAGTCCCTGGATCTATGCCTATAATACGCACGGTAAAACTCCTTTACTCTATCTAATACTATCATTTTATTATAGCATTTCTTACGCTATAGACCAAACAGAAATACGATTAAAATAGCCTATGTTTTGCACCCTATTGATATGCTTACACCGAGTACATAAAACACTATATGCTTTTTTCTTCATCAATATTTTAATATTTAGTACCTTGTATTGTTTTATACCTTGTGTTATTATGTAGTTGTCAGTACACAATAGTGATATAAAGGAGTTGCCATGAAAACACAACTTAAGAAAGGAGTTATAGAACTATTAGTATTAGGTTTATTAACTCAAAAAAACCATTATGGTTATGAAATCGTTGATACTATTTCAGACTATGTAGAAATGTCAGAAGGATCTATCTATCCTCTTTTGAAACGCTTACAAAAAGATACATTAGTAGAAACTTATTGGGAAGAATCCATCAGTGGTCCCCCACGCAAATATTATCGAATTACCCCCACTGGTAAAGCAAATTATCGTGAAATGCTACTGGAATGGCAAAATTTCTCCAGTGCAGTCAATCGATTTTTAGAAGGAGTGAATCATCATGACTAAAGAGCAATATTTAGACTTATTACGCTATTACTTTCGTCACGCCAAGGCAGAAGATATGCAAGAAATCATTAGTGACTATGAAGAACATTTTAGAAGTGGCTATGAACAAAATCTAACTGATGAAGCTATTATTCAAGCGCTTGGTGAGCCAAAGCAAATTTATGAAGCCTACCTATCTGAAGGGATTATTACAGAAAAGAAAGGACTCTTAAAGGGGGATTTAAAAGAAGATATAAAAGATATGTTAGATAAAGCCCAAGAAGAGTTTCACACAACCATGAAGCCTCAACTGCCCCATTATTGGCAGGAAGCTTCTAAGGCTGTTTTTATTACCAGTGGCACCTTATCATACGCCCTAGCTGCGCTATGCTGGTTTATCACCTTAATCCTAACCTATCTATTAAGTATTCAATGGCAGCCATTAGCTGATGTAGCCCCATTACCGGCGGTATCTTTAGTAACAATAGGAGCCTTCTTCTTAACTGGGGTTGGCGCTGGCCTTACTTGTCTATTCATTGGTCAAGAGTGCTTCAAACAATATAAGGAAAAAAAAGTTAAGGAGGTTCTCGGATGAAACGAATTTTAATTACAGTCTTACTCACCATTTTCTGCTTTGGTATTGGTTTAACTTCCTTAGTAGTAAATGACTTATCAAACTTAAACCGATGGTATCAAACAGAGGTAAGACCTACTATGCACAAAGATGAACATCGCGATACGCATAAAGATATGCACAAAGAGGATATGAAAAATCGTCAATCTAAAGAGTGGCAAAAAAATACACCGACTGCCGAATCTAGAGCAGTACCACCAGCGCCTCCAGAAGCAACTGCGCCACCAATGGCACCTACACCACCAAATCAGACTTCCAATGAAGGAGCTGTGCCAACTACTACACCGGCACCTCAACCATAAGTCCCCAACACTAACCATTCAACAATAATCAACAATAAATTTAAATTACTTTACACACTAAAAGCTGTAACCTCATGAGACATTTTATTGCCCATAGGTTACAGCTTTTTAATTTAAATATAACAGAGTTAACTATATCAACCTTTACATTCTATCTTTTACTTTCGCTACAAAAGCTTCAAATAAGGCATACATCTCCTCATGCTCTTGCCACATATTTTCAGGATGCCACTGTACTCCTACAATGGAAGCATCTCGATTTTCAATCCCTTCAACAATGCCGTCAGGACTAGTCGCCGTAACCGCAAAACCAGCCGGTACATTACGGATAGCTTGATGATGACGAGAATTCACCAAAGTAGTAAGACCCAATACAGAATGCAAAAAACTATCTTTCGTTACATTGACAGTATGGGTAGGGTAACCGCCTGGGGCATCTTGCGAATGTTTAATATATGCCCCCTCACATTGCGTATCTATATCTTGAAACAATGTGCCGCCCAAGGCAACGTTAATCATTTGAGCCCCTTTACAAATACCAAGAATAGGCTTTTTGACCTTTGCAGCTGCTAAAATTAACTCTCGTTCAAACAAATCCCGCTTATAATTAATAGTACCAATTTGTCGAATGGGCTCCTCACCAAATAGATGAGGATCTACATCAGGCCCACCATGCACAATTAAACCATCATACAAAGCTAAGTAATCTTCCCCAATGGCATTTGTCACATCTGGCAAAATAACAGGAATACAACCTAGTTTAGCAATAACTTCAACTAATTCTCTTGAAACAAAAGGGGCTCGCTGTAAATTAGTACGCGGCGTAGCCTCCATATATGTATCGGCTGTAATAGCAATGCGTGGTTTCATAATAATCACCCTTTTTATAAATATAATGACTTGGTAAATCTTTCATTGCTTTCATTATACAACAAATAGTCTAAAAAAAAACAAGGTCTATGATATCCTTTTCTTACGGATTCCATAAACCTTGTTTTTTCAATTCTTTTATTGCTCGTTCCTCTTCACCAGTTAGCTCTCGCTCCAATAAATCAGGACGCAACTGTAAGGTGCGTAATAAAGCTTGTTGCAAACGCCAATTGGCAATGTTTTGATGATGCCCACTGCGCAATACCTCAGGCACAGCCCAGTCACGATACACTGGTGGCTTAGTATATTGTGGTCCTTCTAAAATAGGCCGATAAAAGGAGTCTTCTATAGCGCCTGACGCAGCCCCTAACACGCCTGGTATCATACGCGCTACCGCATCAGCTACAATCATTGCTGGTAATTCACCACCGGTTAAAACAAAATCTCCAATCGAAATTGTCTCATCCACCAAATGTTCTTCTACACGATAGTCAACGCCTTCATAATGACCACAAATCAATACTAATTGATCATATGTAGCAAGCTCCCGCGCTTTTGCTTGATTAAAAGTAGTACCTGTAGGTCCTAAAAAAATCACCCGTTTGCGAAGCTCTGAAACAGGTTCTTGTGACAGTCTATTAGCCACAAGGCTAGTATCAGCCATATCAGCCGTATCAATGGTATCCACATTACCAACAACATCAGCAACATCAACAATTCCCTCCTGAGAACTGTCTTCTACTGTTAGTGCGGTGTTATGTAACACATGTTCCACAGCTTCGAAAATGGGTGGCGCCATCATAAGCATACCAGCCCCACCGCCATAAGGCGTATCATCCACTTGCCCATGCTTATTATGTGCAAAATCACGAGGATTCGTAACCGCCATAGTTAAACGATTAGCGGCCATAGCACGCTTAATAATAGAGTGATTAAAAAAAGCAGCAAAGAACTCAGGAAATAAAGAAATAATGTCAATTTTCATAGTTTTACATTATCCTTTCTAACGCCACTAGCTAGCAATTCTCATTCTAAGAAATACTTTGTCTAGGCGTTTTACATACCTAAGTCTTAGCTGCTTCTTAAATCCATTCTGGTGGATCAGCAATAATTTTTCCAGCTTCAATATTAATGTCTAAAATCACATGTTCTAATACAGGTAGCAATAAATCAGGTTGCCCTTCTTGTTTGACTACATATACATCATTAGCACCAGGCTGTAATACTTCAGACACAGTGCCAAGTATATTACCTTTCGTATCTTCCACAGTAAGACCAATAATATCAAAGATATAATAGCGCCCTTCAGGAAGTTCTACTAATTCATCACGACGCACTTGAATTTCTTTACGAGCCATTAATTCTGCTGCATTGCGATCAGGCACTTCATTAAAGGTAGCTAAAATAAATTGCTTATGAAAACGAGCAGATGTAATGTGGTATTCCTTACCATCAATGTAGCACACATCCATCGTCAAAAACCGATCAGGAAAATCGGTTTGCGGCATTATACGAAGATCACCCCGCACACCGTGCGGGGCAACAATAATACCTATGGTAATTAACTCATTCCGATCCATTATTGGCGAAATGCGATAATCTTGCCATCTTCAAGCAAGATTTCAGAACCCATTAAGGAATCGAGATTATCCCCGATTTTAACCGTAATAGTCTGTTCCATAGTGCCCTGAGCAATCTCAGAACCAAGTTCAAGCTTTTCCGCATCCTTTAATTTGGCTGCTACTTCCGCCTTAAAGTTTAAACGTTTCTGCTTTTCTTCTTCAATCTGCTGGCGTAATTGAATAAGGCCTTGTGCATCAAGTTTAGCTTGTTCACTTAATAAGCGTTTTGCTTGAAACTCAATTTGCTGTAAGTCTTGCTCAACTAGCTCTAAACGCTGCTGAAACTCAGCAACAAGCTTAGCTTTGAGCCCTTCTGTAACTTTCGACTTAATCGTCACTGGGACGCGTACCGTCATTTCTTCCATGTTTTCTCACCCTTTAGACAATATCAACGGATATTTTTTTGTTTTCTTTAATAGCTGCTGCTTTTGCGACAGCTCGGATTGCTTTAGCAATTCTGCCCTGCTTTCCAATAACCTTACCCATGTCTTCCGGTGCAACGTGAACTTCATAGACTTCCACATCACCTTTTACGGTCACGGTAACAGAAACGGCTTCAGGCTGCTTAACCAATGACTTCGCAATTAATGTAATTAATTCTTTCATCACAGTATGCCTCTCTATGAATTACTTCTTAGCGTCAGCAAATTTCTGCATAACACCGTGCTGTTTGAAAAGGGAGCGAACAGTGTCAGTTGGTTGTGCACCATTACCCAACCAAGTCAATGCTTTTTCTTCATCAATATTGATAATAGCTGGGGACTTAGTTGCGTCGTACTGACCAATAGTATCTACTGGACGACTCTCACGAGGAGCGCGGGAGTCAGCTACAACGATACGATAGAACGGAGCTTTTTTAGCACCCAAACGAGTTAAACGAATTTTCAACATATATACTTCACCTCCTTATTAGAATCTCTTCTATGATCAACCCATAAATGGTAAGTTTGGTAGTTTTGGTAGCATACCTTTTTTACCTTTACGCATAGATCCCATTTTTTTCATCATTTTTTGTGCTTCTTCAAACTGCTTAATGAGGCGGTTTACATCTTGCACACGAGTACCAGACCCCATAGCAATACGCTTGCGGCGGGACCCGTTCAATATTTTAGGATTCGCTTTTTCTTTTGGCGTCATCGATTGGATAATCGCTTCAATACGGCGAATTTCTTTACTATCTAAATCAATATCTTTTAATTGGTCTTTTATCTTACCCATACCAGGTATTAAACCAATTAAATCTTGGAATTTCCCCATCTTACGGACTTGATTCATCTGCTTTAAGAAATCATCTAAGGTGAACTCATTGCGTTGCATTTTCATAGCTAATTCCTTAGCTTCTTCTTCATTCACCAATTCCTTAGTACGATCAATCAAAACGCCTAAGTCGCCTAAGTCGAGGATACGTGATGCCATACCTTCTGGACGGAATTCTTCAAGACCATCCATCTTTTCACTAGTCCCCATAAATTTAATAGGACGTCCAGTTACCGATTTAATGGATAAGGCTGCACCGCCTTTAGCATCGCCATCTAACTTCGTCATGACCACGCCATCAATGCCTAACCGTTCATTGAAGGTTTGCGCTGTTTGTACTGCATCTTGACCAATCATAGCATCCACTACAAGAAGAATCTCATGAGGTCGAACAGATTGCTTAATATTAACCAGCTCAGTCATCAACGTTTCATCAATCGCTAAACGACCTGCCGTATCTATAATAACTACATCTTTTAGCATAGAGGTGCTAGCGTTGATAGCATCGCGCGCAATATCTACCGGATTAGCCCCTGGTGTTTCATCGGCAAAGACAGGAATATCAATTTGTTTACCTACAACTTGCAACTGTTTAATCGCGGCTGGACGATACACGTCGGCGGCCACTAACATTGGATGCTTGCCTTTTTTACGAAGATATACTGCTAATTTGCCAGCTGTTGTTGTTTTACCAGCCCCTTGCAAACCAACGAGCATAATCACCGTTGGTGGCTTAGAGGAAATAGTAATGCCACTTTGCACCCCACCCAATAACTCTGTTAACTCATCTTTAACGATTTTAATAACAGTCTGTACTGGATTCAGTGAGCCATATACTTCTTCGCCAATGGCTTTCTCTTTAATGCGATTAACGAAGTCCTTAACAACACCTAAATTTACATCCGCTTCAATTAAGGCTAGGCGCACTTGACGTAAGGCTTGTTTCAAATCGTCTTCACTAATCGTTCCCTTGCCTTTTAAGGACTTAAAGACTTCTTCCAATTTTTGTGTTAAATTATCAAAAGCCATCTTATCCCTCCATCTGTGCAACTAACTGATATAATGTATTCGTGGAAGTTTGAAACTCAGCATCCTTCGCACGACTTTGTAAGTGGTCTAACTCTTTACGCATAGCAGCTACTACGGTTTCTCGCTTCTCATATTGAGCTACTAAATGTAATTTGCTTTCATACATTTCTAATAATTGTCTAGCTCGTTCAATATTATCATAAATAGCTTGTCTTGAAACGCCTAATTGCTCAGCAATCTCACCTAATGACATATCTGCTTCATGATGTAATGCTAAACATTGCTGCTGACGCTCCGTCAATAGAGCGCCATAGAAGTCTAATAGCAAGCTAATTAATACTCGTTCTTCCATGTGACTCACTCCTTCACGGTGTCAAGCTAAAAAACTTTACACGTAATTCTACCAAAGTTACTACTACGTGTCAAGGCTTTTCCCTTAACAGTTTAAAAAGAATATAATCCACGTCTATTTACACAGAAAAACACCACGACGCTCGCTTCGCCGTGGTGCTTTTCTTTCTCGGTAGTGAATATTGAAGTTCAGCTTTATTAATGTAACTTAGTTAGCAGCGCTCATTAATAAAGAGGACTAGAACATCTTACTAAAAATCCGCTCGCTTCAGATTCTTAGTTTCGTTCTCTTTAAGTAGTATATACCGAGATATTTATTTTGTGAAATTTCAGTTATTTATATCAGTTATTACTTTTAGCAATAACAAAACTAGAATAATATAACCAATGGTTTTAATGATAACAAAACGTGTAAAAACTGACACTACTTGATTACTAAAATCATCAGTTTCTAAGTAATTATTTATAAATAATTACTTAATTTAAACTAGCTCGTTTTAAGCGCAAGGAATTACTTACCACTGCCACTGAACTAAAGGCCATGGCAGTACCAGCTACAATGGGAGTTAAAAGTCCTACAGCAGCCAATGGAATCCCAATACAGTTAAAAATAAGAGCCCAGAATAAATTTTGACGAATATTGCCCATTGTTTTACGACTTAAGGTTACTGCTTGTACTAACGTATGCAAATCATTGCGCACTAAGACAATATCAGCCGCTTCTACCGCAATATCCGTGCCATTACCAATGGCAAAACCTATATCAGCTAATGTCAAAGCGGGAGCATCATTAATTCCATCACCAACCATGCCTACTACATAGCCCGCTTTGCGAAGTTCGTCAATTTTACCAGCTTTATCTTGAGGCAATACTTCCGCCATAACATGAGAAATACCAGCCCGTTCCGCCATATATTGAGCGGTACGACGATTATCACCAGTTAGCATCCATACTTCAATACCACGTTCTTGCAATGTTTTAATAACTGCTGGAACTTCTGGTCGAAGTTCATCTTCTACGGCCCACAAAGCTCTAATAGTGCCATCTACGGCCAATAAAGATACCGAAGCACCTCGTTCTTCCTCTTGCAATACAGCCTCGTCTATATGATCAACCATATAGCCTAACTGTTTCATCCAACGACTGTGCCCTAACTGAACCTGTTGTCCATTTACAACTGCTTCAAGACCATGACCTGGTACTTCTTTAAAACTAGCTACCGTAGGTAAAACACCACCACCTAACTCATTAGCGCCAAAAGTAGCCATTGCTTTTGCAATTGGATGAGTTGTGCAATTTTCTACAGCAGTCATGATACCAATGTTCTCTTTTTCCGTTCCAGTAAAATGCATAGTTTTGCTAACCATTAAAGTCCCTTTAGTCAAAGTCCCCGTTTTATCTAATACGATAGCATTTAATTTACCTGCTCGTTCTAAAAATTCAGCACTTTTAATTAAAATACCATGCTCAGCCCCTAAGCCTGACCCTACCATAATCGAGGTTGGTGTTGCTAAACCTAATGCACAAGGACAGGCAATAACCAATACAGCTGTGCCATGCATAAGTGCTACACCCCAAGTAGCATTAAAACCAAAATACCATACTAAGGCGGTTAAAATAGCTAAACCAATAACGGTAGGAACGAAATAAGCAGCTACAACATCTGCTACGCGCTGAATGGACGCCTTAGAAGTCTGTGCCGCTTCTACAACTTTAATAATTTGCGACAACATAGTATCTGAACCAATTTTTTCAGCTCTCATTGTGAAAACGCCCGTTTCATTCACTGTTGCACCAATAACATTGCTCCCTGTACTTTTCTCAACAGGTAAACTTTCACCGGTCAACATGGCTTCATTAACTGCAGATTGCCCTTCTAGTACAACACCATCTACCGGAATTTTTTCACCAGCTCGCACTTGTAGCACATCACCCACTTGAACCTCAGCTGTAGGAATATCTATCCACTGATTATCTCGCTGTACATGTGCTATACTAGGCTGCAAATTCATCAACTTTTCAAGGGCTTCTGACGTACGCCCCTTAGCCACCTCTTCTAATACTTTTCCTAATAAGATAAAGGTTATAAGCCAAGCAGACGTTTCAAAATACATGTCATGACTGCCAATATACATATTGTATATACTAAATACATATGCCACTGTTGTGCCCAGAGCGACTAATACATCCATAGTCAAAGAGCCGCCTTTAATAGCCCCCCAAGCTCCTTGATAGAAAACTAAACCAGGGCCAAATTGAGCAATAGTAGCTAAAATTAGCTCTACCCAGTGGGGCAACATAGGCCAACCAAACAGGTGATGACCTACCATACTAGCCATCATCGGCACGGCCATAAAGGCCGCTATAATCATACGATATAATTGAGGTTTATAATTAACTTTTTCTAAGGTATGAGCCCCAGCAGCCGCCAAAGACGCACCGAACCCAATATCAGTAATGGCTTTAACTACATCATCAGGGGTTACAGAACTATCCTCCGTATAGGTTACACTTCCTTTGCGTGTCAATAAATTGACCTTCACATCCGCTACACCATCTAAACGACTCACTACTTTTTCCACACGAGCAACACAGGCCGCACAATGCATGCCTGTAATATCAAATTCATTACTTCGACTACTCAAAACCAATCACATCCTTCTAATTCTTTCTTTACATCTATAACTGCCTATACGATAATCTCGCACACCACTATCTTTCTGTATATGATGTATATCATAGGCCTATCTTTCATACATTATTTATGCAAGGATTTATATACGCCCATTAATTCTGTAATAGCATCATCTTCATTGCCCTTTTTAATAGCATCAACGACACAAGAGCGGGAATGACTTTCTAGCATTATTAATCCTACTTGATATAAAGCGGCTCGTACGGCACCTATTTGTTGTAAAACTTCTACACAGTACCGATGATCATCAATCATCTTTTCAATCCCTTCCACTTGACCTTTAATCCGCCGTAAACGACGACTTAACTTATCTATCTCCATATCATTTAACATATCAAGGCCTCACTTATTAAAAATAAAAAATATATAATTAAACAATTACTAACAGATTATGCCAGTAAGCAATGCATTCAACTATAAAACAATTAAATATAAGAATACATACATCGCCTCAATATACCCCCAGGGAGTATTTCAACAACTACTATAATAGTAAACCTTCTCAATAAGAACGTCAACATAGGGGTATTGTCTAATTCTTCAAAATTCCGTATCATAAAATATAACAAGTCTATATAGCTAATACTCAGATAATTAGCTATATAGCAATACTTTAAGGTTAGTGCATCAGAACTTACTTACAATCCATATAAGTTTCTTTTTATATATTTTAACAGGGGGTATACATGGAGTCATATATTACAGTTAGCCAAGAGCATCGCATAGAATATATTGTAGAAAAATCACGCTTTATTGCTACTGCCATACCTTGTGCAACAGAAACAGACGCACAAGCTGCTATCGCCCGCATTACCAAAGAATTCTGGGATGCTACCCATAATTGTACTGCTTATGCCCTAGGCCCAAGACAAGAGCAGCAACGCTCATCAGATAACGGTGAACCTTCAGGTACAGCAGGTAAACCTATGCTTGAAGTCTTAAAAAAAACCGGTCTTACCAATACACTCATTGTAGTAACCCGCTACTTTGGCGGCATTAAACTAGGTGCGGGTGGTCTCATTAGAGCCTATTCTCATAGTGCTGCTGAAGTCATTCACAGTGCCCCTAAAACATTGCATGCACCACGTCAGCTTATATCCATTACCATTGACTATGGCCTATTTGGCACTGTAGAACGTTATTTACAAGATGAAACGTATTATTATGAAACTAATTTTACTGATACAGTTACGGTCATCATTTATGTAGAACCAGAACGCTTAGCACCATTAGAAACAGCCTTAGCCAGTATAACTAGCGGGCAACATAATTGGACTTTACTAGAAGAAAAATTAGTAGCTCTGCCTTATACAGACTAAACCATCTACCATAGACCATTGGCTACTTACTTTAAGACTCTGCCCACCAGCCAACTCATAGCATTCCCTTACTACCTGTTAAACATTTATGCCTTTAGGGGCTGACAAATGATGTTACACATAGTACAATAAGGGTATAATAATGTAAAAATATATTTAAAGTAGTACGCCCACACTACATTGTCATGACAATCTTACTTGTATAGGCAGGGAGGATTCTCATGGACACATCATATTATTACAATTTCATCATCTTAGTACAAACCGGTAATATGACTCAAGCAGCGAATATTTTACACATCACGCAACCTGCTTTGAGCAAACAACTCAAATATTTAGAGGCCGAGTTTGGCACGCCCCTCTTGCATATAAAACGTGGTCAGCGAGGGGCTAATTTTCGTCTCACTGAAGCTGGTCGCATCTTCTATGAAAAAGCACAGCAATTATGCGCCATTGAAGAATCTACCTATGCCGATGTAAAGCGTTTAAACTCGGCCGTTGAAGGGACTTTGCGAATCAGTTCTTCTGCGTCTCGCTCAACAGGTTTAATACAACAATATTTACAAGATTTTTCTCATAAATATCCGTCCGTTCATTATGAAATTTACGAAGGCTTAATGAGTGATGTTACTGAGTCACTTTTAAACGGTCAAGCAGAAATTGGCTTGTGCAACTCCCAAATGGTTGATACTAGTCGCTTTGACATTCTCTTTACCCAACCAGAATCTCTCTACGCAGTATTTCGTAATGATATTTTTTGGAGTACCCTAGAAAAAGACAACCTCACTTGGGATGAAATTGCTCGTTGTCCCCTTAGTTTATCTGGTGGATCAGTGCGAATGCTCATGCAAAGCGCCAGTCGCCTATTCAATAACTTAAATGTCATCTCTGTTACAACAACCAAAAGCTCTGCCATTGAATGGGCACAATTAGGTCGTACGGTCGCCATTATTCCCATGGACTCACAAGAGAAAGTTCATGGCCGTAAAATGACCCGTATTCGTTTACCCGAGTTAGCTACTGGCTTTCACAAAAGTTTTATTACTATAAAAGGTCATACACCATCCTTAGTAGCCAAGCAGTTTTTAGAGTTTTACCAAGGAATCATGTAGCCGTTCACAACTAAACGATAGGCTTTTGTAAATTATACAAATTATATCTAAAAAATTGAATGTTATGCAATTATATGGTATACTATGGGTAGTGGTACTTGTAACCACTACCCTTTCATTATTTTTGTGTTAATAATACGTAAAGGATGAATAACTATGAAAGAAATTTTAGGTTTCCACTTAAACGGTTGTCCTTATTGCCAAAATGCATTTAAAGCAATTGAAGAATTAAAAGCTGAAAATCCAGCTTATGGTGATATTAAAATTAATTGGGTAGAAGATCAGGATGCGCATGAATTATTTAAAACACATCCATATGATTACTATCCAAACCTTTGGTTTGACTTAGATAAACAATATGAAGCTAAACCAGGTGAAAGCTACGAAGAAACAAAACAATTAATTAAAGCTGTTTTTGATAAAGCATTATAATTAAAAGTACAAAAAGGCCCTTAAGGGCCTTTTTTATTTACACAATTTTATACAATTTCTTTTTTCAATTGATAGATTAATAATAACATAATAAACCATACAGGTGTTACAAATAAGGCAACACGTGTAGCCGGATTAAAAGCAAGTGTTACGATAACAAACGCAAAAAATGCCAATACTATATAATTAAAAACAGGAAACAAAGGCATTTTGAAACTGCTTTTAGCTGCTAAATCAGGTCTTGCTTTAACAAATTTCATATGGCATATGGTGATAATTCCCCAAATATATAAGAAACAAAAAGTAGCCACACTCGTTATAATAACAAATACGCCTTCTGCAATTACATATTGTAAAGCCACCACTAAGCAAATAACCAATACAGATAAAAATAAAGCATTTGCAGGGACTTGCTTATTCGTCAATATTTCTAAAATTCCGGGAGCATGACTTCGTTTTGCTAGGGAATACAGCAAACGGCTTGTGCTAAATACACCACTATTACAAGCTGACGCAGCCGAAGTAAGCACTACAAAATTTACAATAGAAGCGGCCCCTACAATACCTATGGCTAAAAATACTTCTACAAAAGGACTCCGATCTGGATTAACAGAATCCCAAGGAAAAATACTCATAATAACGGCTAACGCACCAACATAAAACAAAATGATTCGAATGGGAATACTATTAATGGACTGCGGAATTACTTTCTTAGGATTTTCTGTCTCCCCCGCCGTCAAGCCAACTAACTCAATCCCAGCAAAAGCAAATACCACCATCTGAAAGGATTGGATAAAACCACTAAAGCCTTTAGGAAACCAACCACCATGACTCCATAAATTACTAAAACTAGCCACGCCTACAGACGTTGGCTGACCGGTAAAAATAAAATAAATCCCCAGTACAATTAAAGCTATAATAGCAACTACTTTAATGCAAGCAAACCAAAACTCTAATTCACCAAACAATTTGACTGTTAATAAATTCATCAACAATAAGATAAATAAAGTTACTAGACTAGGAATCCAAGCCTCTATACTAGGAAACCAGTACTTTACATAAATTCCTACCGCTGTTATATCTGCCATAGCAACTGAAATCCAACAAAACCAATATGTCCAGCCCGTAACAAAAGCCGCCTTTTCCCCCATATAGTCTTGTACAAATTCAATAAATGTATGATAATCCGTATTCGATAAAAGTAGCTCCCCTAAGGCGCGCATCATCAAAAAACAAATACCACCAGTAATAATATAGGCAAATAAAATAGCTGGCCCGGTTAATGCAATTGAATGCCCAGATCCTAAAAATAGACCGGTGCCAATAGCGCCACCAATAGCAATAAGTTGCACATGGCGATTTTTTAGCCCTCTGGCAAGGGTTTGTTCTTGATTCTTTGCTGAGCTCGTTACGGGTTCTAGTTCTTGATTCATCTAATAACACCCTCCTCTAGGCTAATTATGGATTAATTGATTAATAATTATTAATTATAGCAGTTCTAATGGGCCTATTTCTATAAAAAACAACAAAAAATACAATATACATGATAATACAAAAAACCTAAGGCAAGTATCATTACTCTTACCTTAGGTTTTTGTTATAGTTTGTATAAATTTCTCATAATAGAGTAAGCAATTTCCTTTTATCTCTATTACTTAGTAACTTGTCAGCTATTTATCAGCTATTATTTACGTTCTTTTGCTTCTTTTAAAATGTCAGCCAAGAAGTCTTCCCATTTAACGGCGCCTTTTTCACCTTCTAAGCGACTGCGAACTGCTACAGTACCGTCTTGTTCTTCTTTATCCCCTACAACTAACATATACGGTACTTTTTCCATTTGCGCTTGACGAATCTTATAGCCAATTTTTTCGCTACGATCATCCAATTCTACACGAATGTAAGATTTTTTGAAAGCATCACGCAATTTCTTAGCATATTCTACATGTTTTTCACTAATAGGTAAAATCTTAACTTGAACTGGTGCTAACCAAGTTGGGAATGCCCCTGCATAGTGTTCAATCAAGATGCCAATAAAACGTTCCATCGAGCCAAAGCAAGCACGGTGAATCATGATTGGTTGATGTTTCTGCCCGTCTTCACCAATATATTCCATTTGGAAACGTTCAGGCAAGTTCATATCCAACTGGATAGTACCACACTGCCAAGTACGACCAATGGAGTCACGAATATGGAAGTCTAATTTAGGACCGTAGAACGCGCCGTCCCCTTCATTAATTTGATATGGAATTTGCTTTTCTTCAATTGCTTCACGAAGTGCATTAGTAGCAGATTCCCAAATAGCATCATCACCCATTGCATTATCTGGCTTAGTACTTAACTCTACAGTGTAAGTTAAACCAAATTGACTGTAAATACGGTCAAAGAGTTCAATAACTTTAATTAACTCTTCTTTAATCTGGGATGGCAACATAAATACATGAGCATCATCTTGAGTGAAGCTACGTACACGGAATAAACCATGTAAAGCACCAGATAATTCATGACGATGAACAAGACCAAGTTCTGCCATACGAATTGGGAAGTCGCGATAGGAATGCATATCATTCTGATATACTAAAATACTACCAGGGCAGTTCATTGGTTTAATCGCATAATCTTCTTCATCAATCATAGTCGTATACATATTTTCACGATAATGGAACCAGTGACCAGATTGTTCCCATAGTTGACGATTTAAGATAATTGGCGTACGTACTTCTTCATAATCAAAATCATGATGTACTTCGCGCCAGAAGTTTTCTAATTCATTGCGAAGTGCCATACCTTTTGGTAAAAAGAATGGGAATCCAGGGCCTTGTTCTTTAATAACAAAAAGACCTAATTCTTTACCTAATTTACGATGATCACGACGAGCTGCTTCTTCTAATAAATGTAAGTATTCTTCCAATTCTTCTTTCTTTTCAAAAGCAGTGCCATAAATACGTTGCAACATTTTATTTTTTTCATCGCCACGCCAGTACGCACCTGCTAAACTCTGAAGTTTGAAAGCCTTCACTTTACCAGTGGAAGCCACATGAGGACCGGCACAAAGATCAAGGAATTCACCTTGACGGTACATAGAAATTTCAGCATCAGCTGGTAAGTCTTCAATTAATTCAACTTTATAAGCTTCATTTTTTTCTTTGAATAATTTAAGTGCTTCCTCGCGAGAAATTACTTCTTTTTCAATCGGGAAATTAGCTTTTACAATTTTCTGCATTTCTGCTTCAATTTTAGCTAAATCTTCTGGTACTAACACATGTTCCATATCAATGTCATAGTAGAAGCCATTTTCAATCGCTGGCCCAATTGCAAGCTGTGCTTCTGGCCAAAGACGCTTAATAGCCTGTGCCATAATATGAGATGCACTATGGCGCAAAGTGTCTTTACCACCTTGTTGTTCAAATGTTAAAAAGCTAACATGAGAGCCATCTTTAACTGCTTCACGTAAATCAGTTAATTCACCGTCTACCTCTGCTGCTAATACTTTCTTAGCTAAGCTATTGGATAATTGTTTAACAGCCTCCCCTAAAGTAGTGCCCGCTGCATAAGAACGTTCACTATTGTCAGGTAAAATAATTTTTACTTCACTCATGGTTATTCCTCCTTAAAATTAAGTTACACCGGCGGGACACGCTGTAACTATTCATCATATACAATACTTATTTAAAATTAGCTACACTATCTATTGTCTAATAGGCGCTTTCCTAAACAAGCATCAAAAAAGACCTTCCTCCCGACAAGGGACGAAGGTCTCGTGGTTCCACCCTAGTTAGTCATCTGCAAAGACAACTCACTTTATTGTCGATAACGCCTACTCGCGGATTGGCATACTACAGTTCAACCAATCGGTTTGAAGGGGGTAACACACTAACTTGTGTAAGATGGTCACAGCCTAGCCATCTCTCTCTGTCACACAGTGGATTAGGTATCATGTCCTTCGCTCTACCTGTTTCATTTGATGTATACACTGTACACCAAATTTTCAATAGTGTCAATACTCATTGTGCACAATTTATTATTTTTTTACAAAATTTTCACAAACCTCAAAACTAAATATAGTAATACAGCAAATTGTAGCCCTTATTATGTCTCTAAAAATCAAGTATCCATGACTAGCCACCATAGGCAAAATCAGGTAACTTAAATCCAAAGAGTAACAATAATAAAACCTAAAATTGGGCAACAAAATTTAATAAAGCTAAAAATCATGAATTTGATCAACTTCTAAGAAGGTTAATTCTATATCTAAACTTCCCAAAACTTGACGTACTAAAGGGGCCGTATCAAATGTGCTCCTAACCATACAAAGTCCTTCAGCACGCTGTAATGTGGTCATAACCCCTAAATATTCATAGCCTTCTAAAATACGATTTACGTAATTCGTATGAGTTGGTGAAATTTTAAAATATACATATGATTCGTCCAATATTAGTCACCCCTCATAGCAACCTATACCTTGTACTATTACTGACCTTTTACCTTACATTTACGACGCATCATAGCATATTCTTCTAATGGTGTATCAATGTATAAACGAACTTTCATCTGAGCATGTGGTGCCACCGTAATTTCATTGCCCTCTTCATCTGTCATTTTGGAAATCGTATGATACACTAATTCGCCATGAGGCTGACAAAATTCTACTTCATCGCCTACTTTAAAATTATTACGTTGTTCTAAATACGCATATCCTTCCTCTTCATTATACCCTTCTACAAGGCCAATAAAATCATGTGTTTGAGTATTACTAGAGGCACCATAATTCTGCGCAGTTTCATCAGGCTTTTCTACTGAAAAACCTTCGGTGTATGGACGATGCGAAATTTTTTCTAATTCTTCAATCCATTCTGGTTTTACTTCATAATGCTCTGGGTCAGCTAAATAAGTATCCACAGCTTCACGATACACTTTTGTTACCGTAGCTGCATAGTGAACACTCTTCATACGGCCTTCGATTTTTAAACTATCTACACCAGCCTCTACCAAATCAGGAATATATTTTAACAAACAAAGATCTTTGGAGTTAAAAATATAGGTACCATGTTGATCTTCTTCAATTGGATAGTATTCACCAGGACGATTTTCTTCTACTAAGGAATATTTCCAACGACAAGCCTGTGTACACTGCCCACGATTAGCATCACGAGTGGTAAAATAATTGCTCAATAAGCAACGGCCAGAATAGGATATACACATAGCGCCATGAACGAAAGCTTCAATCTCAATGTCGGCTGCTTCCTTCATAGTTTTAATATCGGCAATACTTACTTCGCGTGCCACTACAACACGACTAGCACCCTGTTCCTTCCAAAATTCAGTCGTTAAATAATTAGTCGTATTAGCCTGAGTGCTTACATGACGTTCCAAATTAGGGGCTACTCGTTTTGCTAACAAGAAAATGCCTAAATCAGCCACAATAATAGCATCCACACCAATAGACTCTAGGAATTTCAAATAATCTTCTAAACCAACTAAATCTTCATTGTGAGGGATAATATTGCATGTTACATAGATTTTTTTACCATGACTATGTACAAATTCAACAGCTTCTTTTAACTGCTCATTGTTAAAGTTTGAGCTACTAGCACGCAAACCAAAAGATTGACCGGCACAATATACCGCATCGGCACCATAACGAATGGCCATTTTTAACTTATCCATATTGCCTGCTGGAGACAACACTTCAATTTGTTTATTCATGTATTACTTATTACCTTTCCAAATACTCACACTCATACCATCTCCTAAAGGATAAATGGTAGTATTAAATTTCGTTTTATCTTCCACGACGGCTAAAAATTCACGCAGTCGTTTCACAATTGTCTTATATCGGTGAGGTGCTTCTTTCTCACCACGTACATACCCTCTAAAAATAACATTATCAGCTAGTACAACAGCTTGCGGTGCCAAATGTGGCAAAATCAATTCCAGTTGCTTCCCATATTGCCCTTTAGGCCCATCTAAAAAGACCAAATCAAATGTACCATCCAAATTAGCTAATACGTCATTAGCATCGCCTAAATGAAGGGTTATATTCTCTTTATACGAGGATTGATTCACATAATACTGCGCCATGCCATGGCGTTTTTCATCGAGCTCAATAGATACAATCTCCGCCCCTGGTGCTGCATGTTTAGCTAATAACAATGTAGAATAACCAATAGCCGTTCCCACTTCTAACACGCGATTAGGCCGATACAAGCTAATGAGTTCTTCAAATAAATGTACTTCTGACTCGCGCAAAATTGGGACCTTATTGAGGACTGCATAAATGCGCTGTTCATTTAAAATCTCTTTAATCTCCATAAATCGATGACACCACTTCTAAATGTTCTTCATAAGTCTTCGTAAAGTGGTGACGCCCTTCCTTATCTGCTACAAAAAATAAATAATCTGTACTTGGTGCATTAAGCACAGCCTCCATTGATTTCATGCCAGGATTTGCAATTGGCCCTGGAGGCAAGCCCTTGTTAGTGTATGTGTTATACGGGCTCGGTAACTCTGTGTCCTCAATGGACAAATGAGGTTTTGGATACCCTAAAATATATTGGATACTAGCACAAGACTGCAATGGCATACCAATTTGTAAGCGCTTCATAAAAACAGCGGCAATAATCGGCCTATCTTCATCAAACTTAGCTTCTTTTTCCACTAAAGAAGCTAATGTAATAAATTCAAAAATAGTCATATTTCTCGCTGCAATCTGCTGACGCATAGCTGGGGTCAATTGTTTATTTAATTCCCCTGCCATCCGTTTTAAGATATCTTGTGGCTTACTATCCACGGGAATCTCATATGTATTAGGGAATAAAAAGCCTTCTACACGATAATCTACTTTACTAGGGCCATACATATATTGGTAAGGCACATAGGTTTTAGCTTCTTCTAAAAAAGCGGTTTTAGAACCTAAACCATTTTTTTCCAATTCGTCGGCAATTTGTTGAATCGTATAGCCTTCAGGAATCGTTACTTTAATAGCTTGTAACTTTCCTTTCTGCAACAACTTAATAACATCTCGCAGACTCACATTTTGTGGAATTTGATAATACCCTTGCTGTAGTTTATCCATAGAGCCAGTTAAACGTAACGCTAAGCGAAACGTTGTAGGCGAGCTAATAATCCCTTTCTCGTATAACATATCACCAATTTCAGCACCAGTTTGATCTTTATCAACCGTAAATACTACATTTTCTGGCTTACTCACTATACTATTGGGTTTTAAATATATGACGGCGGCGGCGATACAAAGAATAAGCAACAATCCTATAAAGGATGCACCTATCCACTTCAATCGTCTGCTCATAGACAACCTAACTCCTTATAGTTAATAATCAAAGCAGTATACACAAGAACTGCTTATAAACAGGCGAAAGAGGGGCTAGGCCCCTCTTTCCCTAAATTGTAATACCTAATTATTCTTCGTCAAGACCTGCTTCATAAAGGGCCAATACGCTTTCAAATTCTTCATCTGTAGGCGCTACATATACATCTTCGCCGTCTTCTTCATCAATGCGAGCGATGATAACTTCTGGTTCTTCATGGCATTTACAGCCTGGTTCACATTCTTCAGGTGGTAAAGAAATAAGAACAGCAAATTCTTTACCCTCATGATTAATGATCATATCTTCTTCATAATACATTTCGTTGCCTTCGCCATCATCAATGACAACAACTGACATTTCGCCTTCATACCCTTGTTCTACCATGAGGACCTCCTTACGGTTAATATAAGTAGTTATACTACGCCTACTTGCTAGCCCATCACTATGACTAGTAATACTATAGATTAGCTATTTAGCGTTGATGACTACGACTATCTAAATAACCTTGTAATATGACAACAGCTGCCATTTTATCAATGACAGTTTTTCGTTTTTTACGACTTACATCCGCCTCAATGAGCGAGCGTTCTGCCATAACTGTAGATAATCGTTCATCCCAAAACGTTACCGGTATAGCAATCACTTCCTGTAGCTTAGCTACAAATTCTTCAGTCTTAATCGCTCGATCACCTTTCGTACCATTCATATTTTTGGGCATTCCAACTACAAGTTCTTCTACTTCATACTCAGTAATCAATTCTTGCAATCGTTGAAAATCCTTTTCTAATGAGGTACGCCGAATTGTTTCAATGCCTTGAGCAGTTACATATAATGCATCACTACAAGCCACACCAATCGTACGACTGCCCACATCAAGTGACATTATTCTCATATTACAGTTTCTTAGCCTTTACATACTCTACAACAAGTTCTTCAATCAATTCGTCCCGATCCAAACGGCGAATCATGCTACGTGCATTGTTATAACTTGTAATATAAGTAGGCTCGCCAGAGATAAGAAAACCTACAATTTGTTCCACTGGATTATATCCCTTTTCTTGCAAAGCGTGATATACATCACGTAATACTTCACCAGCGGAAGGAACATCATTTACTTTTTGAAACATCATAGTTTCGTCAGATACACTCATGCAAAAGCCTCCTTTACAACGGTATAGGTCATAGCGCCTAAGCGCTATAGCCTACACACAGAATAATGACATGGTTATTTTTATTTTACCACATTTCTATTTTACCATAGATAGAATAGTTTCTTTACCTTTTTCTAAAGCCGCTCCTAAAGCACTAGCATCTTTACCACCAGCTTGCGCCATGTCAGGACGACCACCACCATTACCACCAGCAGCCTGAGCTGTAGCTTTTACGATGTTACCTGCATGGAATCCACCTTTAACAGCATCTTTAGTGGCCATACATACGAAGTTAACTTTATCTTCGTGTTTCATACCTAATAGAACAATACCAGAAGCCACTTTGTCGCGTACCATATCGGCAATGCTACGAAGTTCATCCATATCAGCCGCTTTTACCTCAGCTACAACAGCTTTGAACTGACCAGCCTCAAAGGCGCTACTTAAAACAGTTTCTAAACCGCCAGACATCAATTCTTTACGAGCAGCTCCTAAATCATGTTCTAATTGTTTTGCTTCAGCCACAACCTGCTGAGCACGAGCTACAACATCTTCTGGTTTTGTTTTTAAAATAGTAGCCACTTCACGAAGTTGAGCCTGTTCTTGTTGCGCTAACAATAACGCCGCTTCACCTGTTACAGCTTCAATACGGCGTACCCCAGAACCAATGCCACCTTCGGAAAGAATGCGGAATGTACCGATAACAGCCGTATTCACAACATGCGAACCGCCACAAAGTTCTACGCTAAATTCTGGGACAGATACTACGCGTACACGTTCACCATATTTTTCACCAAAGAGAGCCATAGCGCCAAGCTGCTTAGCTTCATCCATGGACATTTCTTGGATCGTCAAATTGCTAGCTTTTAAAATTTCACCATTTACTAAATCAGTAATTTGAGCCAATTCTTCAGCTGTTACTGGCGAGAAATGTGTAAAGTCAAAGCGCAAACGATCTGGCATTACTAGAGAACCTGCTTGGTTTACATGACTACCTAATACTTGTTTAAGAGCTGCATGCAACAAATGAGTAGCTGTATGGTTACGCGCCATCGCTAAACGACGATTCGTATCCACTTCAAAACTTACAGTATCACCAACTTGTAAATTACCTTCTACAATCGTACCTACATGGTAAGTTGTACCTTCTGGTAATTTTCGAGTTGTATGAACTTCCATTTTACCCATTGGCCCTACGATGAAACCAGAATCACCTAATTGACCGCCCCCTTCAGCATGGAATGGCGTAGTGCGTACAATTAAAGTAATTTCCATACCATCAGAAGCACTATCAAGGCGATTAGCCCCTTCCCCTAACATAAGAATTTCAGAGGATGTAGCCGTTTCATCATCAGTCAAAACTTCGTCACGAAGGAAGGTAATGTCTGGCGTTGCTACTTTAGCATCTACATCTTCACGAGCGGCACGAGCACGCGTACGCTGTTCGTCCATGGCTTTTTCAAAACCTACCATGTCGATAATAAGGCCTGCTTCCATAGCAATCTCTTCTGTTAATTCCCAAGGGAAGCCATATGTATCATATAACTTAAATACTTCAGTACCTGGTACTTCTTTAGCATTGTTAGCTTTTAAATCATCAATTAATGCACTCAATAATTCAAGGCCCTGTGCTAAGGTCTGATTAAAGCGGTCTTCTTCATTAGCCACAACTCGTTTGATGAAGTCATGTTTTTCAGTTAAGCCTGGTACACCAGAACCTAAAATATCAATAACTACATCAACTAAATCAGTTAAGAAACGACCTTCAATACCAAGTAGTCGACCATGACGCACAGCACGGCGTAAAATACGACGTAATACATAGCCACGACCTTCATTAGAAGGCAATACACCATCACTAATGAGCACCGAAATAGCTCGTACATGGTCACCAATTACCTTCAAGGATACATCAGTATTAGCATCTGTATGATAGGTCACTTTAGCCATGTCCGCCGCTTTTTCAATGATAGGGAAAATTAAATCCGTTTCAAAATTACTTTCTTTATTTTGCAATACCGATGCTAAACGTTCTAAACCAGCACCAGTATCAATATTTTTCTTTTCTAAAGGAACATATTCACCTTCAGCTGTACGATTGAACTGAGTGAATACAAGGTTCCAAATTTCAAGATAGCGATCACAATCGCAACCTGGTGCACAATCTGGTTCACCACAGCCACGAGATTCGCCAAGATCGTAGAAAATTTCACTATCTGGTCCACAAGGGCCTTCCCCAATTTCCCAGAAATTATCTTCTAAACGACTAATATGATCATCTGGCAAACCGATTTCATTATGCCAAACATCATACGCTTCTTGATCATCAGGATACACTGTAACATACAAGCGATTTTTGTCTAGTTTAATCACTTCTGTTAAAAATTCCCAAGCCCAATGAATGGCTTCTTTTTTGAAGTAATCACCAAAGGAGAAATTACCTAACATTTCAAAGAAGGTATGATGACGTGCCGTACGACCTACGTTCTCAATATCCCCTGTGCGGATACATTTCTGACAAGTAGTTACCCGTGTACGTGGTGGCACTAATTTACCAGTGAAAAAAGGTTTCAATGGTGCCATACCAGCGCCAATAAGTAGCAAAGAGGGATCGTTTTCCGGAATTAAGGAAAAACTATCTAACATTAAATGTTGTTTACTTTCAAAAAATTTTAAATAAGCCTGACGCAGCTCATTACCCTTCATGAGTTCAGCCTCCTAAATAAATACGATTACTCCTTATTATACTTCTTTAGCCCTATATTTGTCTATTTTTTAATGAAAATGAGAAATGTAAGCGCATATCCTAAAATCGCCACTAACACAATAGTTCCACCAGGGGCTAAGTCAAATTCAAAAGCTGCCAATAGCCCTAAGAAGACACTGCCTAGTGAATACATTTCACTGAGCAATAAGGTCCTTACAAAACCTTGACGCCATAAATGAGCTGTCGCCACCGGTACAATCATAAGGGCCCCAATAAGAAGTATCCCTACAATAGTCATCCCCATAACAACAACTAAGGCTGTCAAAATGGCAAAGAGCATATTAATTCGCCCTACTGAAATGCCAGCAGTAACTGCAATTTGTTCATCAAAGGCAGTAAATAGTAAACGTGAATATATGGCATATATAACAATTGCCACTAACACTGCCACAATGGCGATAGTTATAATATCAGTAGTTGTAACTGTTAAAATACTGCCAAAAAGAAAATTCAATAAACCAGTGCTTGGCATTTTAGTCATGGTAGCAAAAATAACAGCTAAGGCTAAACCAGTATAGAAGAATAGGGCTAAAATCATATCGGTATACTGATTTTGACGACGTCGTACCAGTTCAATCCCTATAGCGGTTAAAACAGTAAGGGCTGCTGCCCCTAAAGGCGGATATATTTGTAACAAAGACGCCCCCGTTACACCAGCAAACGCCACATGCCCCAAGCCTTCACTAAGAAGGGATTGCCGTTTAATAACAATAAATGTCCCAATTAAAGGACACATAAGGGCTACAATCATACCAGCCATAAAAGCTCGTTGCATAAATTCATAAGAAAAAATATCCATCTTAACCTCCTACATGCCAAGCCAAGGAGGTTCCCTTATGACTTGTTAAAAAGCCCTGGCTATCGCCTTCATAACATACATGACGATTAATACAAATTACTTGATCAGCGACTTCACAGGCATCTATAATATCATGCGTGACCATTAAAATAGTCATCCCTTCATCACAAAGTTTACGTAATAAAGACATAATATGTTCACTGACCTGATAATCAATGCCACTGGTAGGTTCATCAAGCAATAAATACTTAGGACCTCTAGCCAAAGCTTGGGCAATCATTACTCGCTGTTGTTGGCCACCACTCAAGTCACCAATACGGCGATGGGTAAATTCCGCCATTCCCACCTGCGCTAATGCTTTATGGGCTAAGGCTTGCCGCTCTTTGCGCTTAATTCCTTGAATGCGTAAGCCTAACTCTACAATTTCGCCACAAGTAGCAGGAAATTGGGCTGCATTTTTATTATAAATCTGTGGCACTAAATGAAGTATCCCCAACCGCTGTGCTTCACCAACAGTATGCCCATCAATGCGGATAGAACCACTGGCAGGTTGTAGTAAACCTGCTACCAAACGCAAAAATGTAGTTTTTCCAGCCCCATTAGGCCCTACAACAATTGTAAATTGACCTTCTGGCACAGCTACCGAAATATCCGTCAACGTATTCTCTTGTTCATAGTTAAATTGTACATTTTGTAAAACAATTTCACCCATGTAATACTCCTTGCGCCATATAGGCTAAAAGAGGAGGCTCCAGCCTCCTCTTTAAAATTCACCTTAAATTACACGCTTCGCTCCAATATAGCGTTCGCCCCAATAGCCACCATTAATATTAGCTACGGTTACCCCGCGACTAGAAGTCGCACTGATAAATTTGCCCTCACCAATATAAATTCCGGAATGAGATACCCCTTGTTCATAGGTTTGGAAAAACACTAAATCACCAGGCTGTAAATTATGTTTACCAATTTTCTGCCCTACTGTATATTGCTCATCCGCACTACGAGGTAAAGTGATACCCGATTTAGCAAATACATAGCGAACATAGCCAGAACAATCAAATCCTTTTGGCGTAGTGCCACCAAAAAGATATGGCACGCCACTATAGCTCTCAGCTTCTTTCAAAATAGTTCGCACAGACTTAGACACATTAGCGGTCTTAGTAAAAATAAAGTCTGACTCTATGGGATCTAACAAACCAGAGCTAGTATTGGTCTTGCTCTGCTTATTTTTGTTAGCCTCTTTTTTAGCTTCTTTATCTTTTTTCTTATCAGCTTTTGAGTTTTCTTTTTTACTTACTTTACTTGTCTCTGATTTTGAATTATCTTCTGATTTTACTGCACTTGTGCTTTTACGGCCAGCAGCCATTTCAGCAGCAATTTTTTCATCTGACATGCGCCCTAAACGAGCAACAGTCTTTTCGTTTAACGCTTTACCCATTAACTTTTTATAAGTAGTTGCGTCTAACACACCATTAACAGGTAACCCATTATCTTGTTGATATAAACGAACCGCCCACTTGGTGTTCGCATCATATTCGCCATTAAGACGAGCATTATAACCAGCTGCAATCAATTTCTTCTGAATCGCTGGAATATCGCCACCTTTAGCTCCATACGTATAGCTAGCTGCATTCACATTCCAATGAGCACTTACAACTAATACCATAGCTGCGGCTAAGGCAACTTTTCTTTGTATTGATTTCATAATTTCATCCTCAAACTAATCTCTGAGTACAGACCTTATTTCATCAGTTCTGACTAAGCAAAGTCAAACTGTTTACTCTTTATTATATCATAAAATTTAGTTTGCTGGCTATATCCTACTCAAATACAGTATATTACGGTGCTGCCTATGACCGCCTATGCCCTTGCATGTCGGACGACTCCTCGCTTATAAGGGCTTTATCCCTATTTTCACAATTAAAACTATCACGCACCCAATATAAAGGACGATGCTTTACTTCTTCAAAAACACGCCCCACGTATTCACCAATAATGCCGATACCAATTAATTGCACCCCGCCGAGGAAAAAAATAGCCACGCCTAAAGTAGCCCAACCACTGACAGCAGAGTCTGTGAAAAAATGAACAAACAAAATATGTAAAATCATAATCAAGCTTAATAAGCCTGAAAGTAAGCCTACATAAAAAGCAGCTCGTAATGGCACTTTAGAAAAAGCCGCAATACCATCTAAAGCAAAGTGCAACATTTTACGAACACTAAATTTAGATTTACCGGCAAAACGAGGTGGTGCTACAAAATGAATTTCTGCTTGATTATAGCCAATATCACCAACAATACCACGTAAAAATCGGCCATGTTCTCTGAATCGCAATAAAGTATTTAAGGCTTTGCGATTCATCAAACGGAAATCTGAGCCCCCCTCAACAATAGGCACATTAGCCATTTTATTCATTAATTTATAATAGTATTTTGAAGTAAATGCCTTTGCCCAGCTCGCATCTTCTGTCGAATCACGAATCGTACGGACTACATCATGACCTTCTTCCCACAAACGAACTAATTCAGGAATTAGCTCTGGTGGATGTTGCATATCCCCATCCATGGTGATGACCGCATCCCCTTTTGAATAGTCAAGGCCACAAGTTAACGCTAATTGGTGTCCAAAATTACGCGCCAATAATAGCACTTTTACTGCTTCATCCTCCTCAGCAATGTGTTTAAGCATTGTCGCCGAATCATCAGCAGAGCCATCATCAACAAAAATAATTTCCTGTTCATACGGTAATGTATTTAATACGGCTTTGACTGAACTATAAAATTTTTTAATATTTGCCTCTTCATTATATACGGGCACGACTACTGACAATAACATACACTGCCTCCGTTTCCATGATTGCGACTTCATTTTACTAAATTTTTAAAACTTTGGCAAATAAACAAACCTTAAAATAAACAAAGAAAAACAGTTGAGTTTAGTTCAACCAAACTCAACTGCTATTAACTAATACTCTACTAATACGCTTCAATCGATTTAGTAAAATCAAATTCTACTATTAATCCTTATAAAGCATTAAAAACTAATGTCATACACAACATGGCCAATTACATTCTTTGCGGGTACAGGACCAATAAAACGACTATCACTAGAGTGATTTCGATTATCCCCCATTACAAAAACATAGCCATCAGGAATTACTACCGGTGCAGTTTGTGTGTAATTCATAGTTACTTCTTTCGTATAAGGCTCCTCTAATTCTTGCCCATTGCGCCATACATGACCATTTTTAAACTCTAAAGTATCACCTGGCAAACCAATAACACGTTTTACCCACGCATCATGTCGTTCTGCGGATTTACTAAATACTGACAAATAATTAGATACCACATCGGTTACATCATCTTGCCAAGTACGTTCTCGATTAACTCGGCTGTCAATAATAACAACATCACCATAATTAGGCATATTACCACGTACATGATCCCATTTTGAAACTACTAAAAAATCACCATTGTGAAATGTATTTTCCATGGATTCACCAGATACACGTGTAATTTGACCTACAAATAAATGAACTACAATGGCGATGGCTAACGCAATAATAATGGCATATAACCATTCTCCTACTTCATGTATAATTTGTTTGCCAATTGTCTTTTCTTCTGCCATACAACTTTCTAGCAATCTGCATAAGGCTCCTAAGAACTATGCAAACACTAAGCTAGACTCCTTTCTTCAAAGAACCATTACAAAGATGCTTAGTGAATTGTCTTTTTACCAAACTGACCACCAAATACATCATGCACATCAGTGATGGTAATAAATGCATTTTCATCTTGTTCATAGACAATATCTTTCATCTTGGTAATTTCAAGACGCGTCACTACTGAGTATAGCACTTTTTTAGGCTCTTTTGAATAGCCCCCTTCACCAAATAATACGGTAACCCCACGGCCTAAGCGATGCATAAGAACTTCACGAATTTCATCAGGGCTATCTGTAATAATCATAATGCCCTTAGATTCTTCAAGACCTGTAATCGTCATATCCATCATTTTATACGCTACAAAATAAGCAATCAAGGAATACATGGCACTATTCCAGCTATATACGAAGCCTGCTGCGCCTAAAATAAACAAATTACAAATCATTACAATCTCGCCAACCGAGAAAGAACTTTTCTTATCTAAAATGATAGCTACAATCTCAACCCCATCTAGGGAGCCACCATTACGAATAATAAGCCCTACCCCGATACCTAAGATAACACCACCAAAAATAGAGGCTAAGAAGGGATCGATATCGGGAGGTGTCACATTATGCATAAACAAAGACATAATAGAAATACATACAACCCCAAATAGTGTAGCTATGGTAAAACTACGACCTATTAATTTATAACCTACATATAAAAACGGTAGATTAATCAATACTAAGTAAATACTAAAAGAGATGCCCGTTAATTCAGCTGCCATCAAGGCTAAGCCGACTACCCCGCCGTCAATAATGCTCTTTGGTACTAATAATACATCGAGACCAAAGGTATATATAGCGGCACCGATTACAATCCATATATAACGTATTAAAATATCCTTCCAAGTTAGTTTTTGTGCTTTTTTATAAGCAGCCATTGCCTATCCCCTTTCTCCATTTTCAAAATTCCATTATTTCATTGCTATAAACTATAAGCTCTTAGGCTTATTAAGAATATATTGTTCACCAATAATCCAAGCTGTGAAATCATCAACTGGTACTGGTGGATATAACATGCCCTTGGGTATCAAACGTTTCAACCCCTTTGGCGGATGAACTTCAAAGTAGCGTTTTCTAGCCAATTCAGTAGTATGTGCTTCATCGACCAAATTAGTAATTATATCTAAGTCAGCCCCCAGCACTTCAAGTATATTAAACACATGCTTATGATTAGTGCCATTACCACATACGAACTCTTTAATTTGCCCTTTATACTGTACACTAAGATCAAATAAATGGGTCTTTAATTGATCAGTTGGATAAATCGCTTTTTCAATCAACTCAGCATGCCCGCAAGTCATTATAGCAACGCCACTTTTTTCTCGGCCAGGATCTACTGCCAATAGTAAGGCTTCACTTGTGACAAGTCCCACCAGATTACTATTCATCTCAGTACGCCTCCTCTACACCTAGAAATGTCCGCAAAAAATGCTGTCGGTAGCTAAGCTATCGGCAGCATTATATCTGTTCCGGCAAAGTAAGCATCGAAAGCACTTCACTCATTAAGTAAAGCTCGTATATGCCAAATTTTTATATGAGCGAACAAATTCGATATACTTATTATACCATAAAGTCAATAAGGCTTAGTTACAAATTTTAATATTTTTTATGCCTTTTATGCATATTTACTATCTTACTCTTGACTAATGTGCAATTCAATTTGAACTGGTCCTGTCGTATAAGTATCCTCACGAACTACCGCTTCAATACGAACTGAGCCAGACATACGGTTCAATTCACGAATCGTATCGAATAGTTCATCACCTGGCATAGACCCCACATCACCACTAAGTGGATCTGGTAAAATCCCCTGTGATTTTGCTTGACTATTTACATCCTTTAAGAAAGATAATACAGCAAATTGCGCATCGCCGCCACCTTGTACGATAGTTGACAGTATGACATCGCCTTTATTATACACTTTACGATATGGATATGCATGAATCTCTGCTAAAGCGGCTTCACCATAAATAATATTAGCCGCTGCTGTTATGCGGATTGTCATCGGTTCAGAAGCATTTGCCACTTGCTTAGCTACCTCTTCTAAATTAGAACGACTAACATAAATAACAGCTCTATTCTCATCAATCCCTAACCGTCGCAAAATTAAACCATTCGTATCGTTTAAAACATTAGTAATCGCTTTGCCACTTTCTTCTTCATTAAGGCCTGGACGAATTAAAGCACCACTCAATACTTCGCCTACACGAAATAATACAGTGCCTTCGCGCACATGAGTAATCCCTTCTTCAAGACGTTTAGTTGTTATTTTTAAATCTTCAATATGAGATTCTAATTCTTGTTTTGTTGTTTCCAATGCTTTTACATCATTAGCTGACTGTGCCAATCGAGCATCAGCTTGACGATAGGCTTCCTGCACAGAAATTAATTCTTCACTCATAGCATTGCGAGCTACCCGCGCTTCTTCTAGTTCTTCCTGCGTTGCTTGTACATCTTTGCGCATCGTATTTAGGGCAATCGTCTTTTCACTTAACTCTTTTTTACCTGCCTCTAATTCTTTGTTCTTGGCTGCCACATCACTATTTAACTGATCCATCTCTGCTTGCAATTGCTCCATCCCAAATAAAGCAGTTCGCACATTCTCCGAAGCAGCTGTCAAGATACCAAGGGTAATAGCTGAAATGAAAACGCCTGTAATAATCGTCATAATAATTGACGTATGCTTTGGTCGCAATCCCCAAATAGACATTTTCTTTTTCCCAATTTTTGAGCCAATTTTATCGCCGATGAAAGCAATGGCCCCGCCCATGATAGCGATAATTAAAATTATGTTCAAACCGACTAACATACAAGGCGCACTCCTTTCTTCATCCTATCAAATCTTTTAATTTCTTTATATAAGGTACTGAATACACTGTGTTCAGTTTCTATTGTACTCTATTTTCAAAAAAAGAAAAAGTGAATTACTATGAAAAAAGTTTCATTTATTATGCAAAAACGACCTTGACAGTTTTCATCAAGGTCGAAATAGTTTATATTATGTTATTTAGATACTTTCCAGTTTAGCCATAAACCAGCAATGATACCCAAAGTATCAGGAATCATGGCCGCCACTACTGGTGGTAAGGCGCCACCTTTGCCCAAAGCACCGGTAAAGGTCATTACCCCATAATATACAAAGATAATTAAAACACTGAGACCAAAACCAATCGATGAACTAGATCGCTGTTTTTGTAGCCCTAAAGGGGCCCCAACTAAAGCAAATACAAAGCTAGCAATAGGGATTGTAAAACGTTGATACATTTCCATTTCCCATTTAGTAGATTTTACATGGCTCGCTTTGAGCGCTTTAATTTGAGCGCGCAATTCTTTAATCGTCATTTCTTCAGGACCTCGTTGTTCCTGTGAAATCTGATCAGGATCTTTAGCAATTGGCAAAATTTGATCTTTAAAACGCAAAGTCCGTTCAATTCCATTACCATCAGCTGCTAAATCATAAATGACCCCATTATGCATAACCCAATAAGTACCATTCCAAGTCGCTGTTTCAGCATGTTCAATTTGTGTTACATTACCATTAGTAAAAAGCTGCGCTGTTACACCAGTAATTAACTTCGTTTTGGAGTCATATTTCTTCGCATACATGAGAGTGCTAATTTCATCACCTTCCATGGTTTTAAGAACAATATGCTCTTGTGCTGGCGGTTCTGCTTGTTTTTTAATTTCATTGCGAATAATATTCTGATACGCATGGTTTGCTGCTGGCACTACATATTCATTAAAAGCAATGGCTCCTATAGAAATGAAAAATGCCGCAATATAAACTGGCATAGCCAAGCGTAAGAAACTAAGCCCACCAGCTCGCATAACGATAATCTCACTAGTGCCACTTAAACGGCCAAAAGCTAATAGTGAGGCCAACAATACAGCCATAGGAAATGTAAGCACTACTATACTTGGCAAAGCTAAAATAAAGGCACGGCTTACCGCCCATAAAGAGGCTCCATATTCCGTAATATATTGAGCAATACGGAATAAGGTACCCGTTCCTACAAAAATACTGGTAAATGCAAAAATACCAAATAGAAAGGGGCCAACAAAGCTTTTCAATATATATTTATCTAATATACGCATTCTCGTATCACCTGACCCCTATAAATTAAAACTATCCCCTAAGTAATGCTTACGAGCCACTGGGCTATTTGCAATTTCATCGGCAGACCCTTCTAATAAGATTTTGCCATTACTCAAAATATATGCTCGATCTACAATACCTAGCGTTTCACGCACATTATGGTCCGTAATCAATACGCCAATCCCACGTTCCTTCAAATGACGAATAATCGATTGAATGTCCGCTACCGCAATAGGGTCAACCCCAGCAAATGGTTCATCTAATAAGATAAAACGTGGTGCCAAGGCAATACAGCGAGCAATTTCTACACGACGACGTTCCCCGCCAGATAATTGCATACCTTGACGATGACGCACATGTTCAATATGGAACTCTTGCAACAAAGACTCCACCGTAGCTTCAATCTCTTGTTTGCTTTTTTCCGTTGTTTCTAACATGGCGCGAATATTATCTTCTACTGATAAAGAGCGAAACACTGAGGCTTCCTGTGGTAAATAACCAATCCCTTGATCAGCCCGTTTATACATAGGCATATGCGAAATATCTTTGTTGCCTATAGTAATACTTCCTTTATTTGGTTTTTCAATCCCTACAATCATGTAGAACGTCGTGGTCTTACCTGCCCCATTAGGGCCTAATAAACCAACTACTTCGCCTTCATCTACACGGACACTAACACCATCAACTACGTTACGGCCTTTATAGGTTTTTACTAAATCCTTCGTTTCAATAAACATTAAGGCAACTCCTTACTGTTGTGGCGTAATGACTAAGGTACTACGGCCACCTACAGTTTGTACTGAATTATCTTTCATTTCCAATTTTAACTCTGGTGCATTAAGCACATTGCCATTTTGTACGGCATGTGCATTGCCCGTAAGATAGGCCACCCCATCTTCTTGACCCGGTGTTTGAGTATATACCGCATTATCAGCGCTAGCATCTAAATTATGTTTAGCACTGTGCAACGTAACATTACCTTGGGCGGTAGCACGGATTTGACCTAACCAACCTTCAATATAGTCCCCTGTTAAAACAGCATCATCCATAACTAATTTACCATTGCCACGGGAAGTACCATATTCGGTTTTCGTATTATACGTAACTACTTCACCAAAGACTTGTTTGTTATCTTTTTGTAAACGCACATTCCCTTTAGCCTCTAATTGTTCATTATTAGTGCTATGTAATTCCTGCGCTGACATAGACGTATTAGTGCCAATCATACTAATACCACCAGTTAAACGAGCTTCCTGTGTCTTCGTATTATACCAACCTGCTTTGCCGGTCATAGTTTTATCTTCATTAATAATAACTACATTCCCTTTAGCTTGTGCTAAGCCACTATTACCATCGTATTGTAACACATCAGCGGTAATTGTCATATTGGACGTAGCAGCCCATACTGGTACAGCTATTCCGGCTACTAACGCTGTAATAGCCATTACTTTTGACAATTTCATTTTATGAGTCCTCCCATCACTTTCTAATCAATTTAGCATTACCTTTAGCAGTCACTTGATTAAGTACTGTATCAGCTTCTAATTTATCACCAGTTACAGTCGCTTCTCCATTATTAAAGGTAAATGGCGTATCTGAAGTTAACTTTTTAGTCTTATTATCAAAAGCAATTGCTTCTGTTGTCAATTCAACGTCTGCACCATTAGTGCCTTTTACGCCACCAGCTAATTGAAACTTGCTATGGTCACCAGTCATATAACCACGTGGTGCTGTAACCACTAATGTCTTATCACCATCATAAAAGGTACCCTTCATATTGGTTAAATATACTTCCTTGGTTTTTGGATTTACCTTGATTTGTTCCGCTGTCACAGACCAAGCTAATTTACCTGCTTGTTCTTCCGTAATGGTAGACCCTTCAAAGGTAACTAAATTACCTTTTGGCTGTGTAGGATCCGCCTCGGTTTCACCTCTACTAATTAAGAAAATCCAAGTAAAAATACCGATGAGCAACGCCACAATGGCTATACCTAAGATTGTTTTCTTATTCTTTAGCATGTACTGCGTCCCTCACCTTCAATTTTTCCTCAATGTCTACAATTTCATGCAATTTAGTATTCCAACGATGTTGGAACCAAAGCCATTCTGTAGGATGCTGTCTAATAAAATCTTCCGTCACACGCACAGTAGCTTCTGTTAGACGATATAAGTCTTCAGCTTCATTGCCCGTATCTTCATAGTACAAAGGTGGGAAAATTTCTACTACATGACCAATACCACTCGCCTTACGATGCGTAAATACAGGCACAACCGGTGCCTTAAACTTCTGTGCAAAAGTAGCTGGCCCCGTAACAGCCGATGACTCTTGGCCTAAAAACTCCACTGGTAGCCCTTGAATATACCCATCTTGGTCAGCTAAGAAACCTAGTAACTTTTTCTGCTTCATAGCTTTTACGGCACGAATCATTTCAGAGCCACCACGAGCAAATACTTCTAAGCCTACCATTTCTCGATATTCATTAAGTAAACGAGTTACTTGTGCATTTGGTTGTTTTTTTACAATAGTAGTGGATGGATAGCCACAGGCAGCAAGGGCTGCCCCCATCCATTCCCAATTGCCCACATGAGCTGTCAAAATAACAACCCCATGCTGTTCGGCTAACGCTTTATCTAAATATTCCAAACCATGCATTTCAACATGCTCAGCAATAAACTCTTTCGTTAAATTAGGCATGTATAAGATTTCAAGCGCAGAACGGCCTAAATTCTTAAACAATTCGTCTAAGACTTTAGCAGCCTCTTCTTCTGACACATTGAGACCTTTCATAACATTGTAAATTCCCCGCTTTTTCTGCTTTTTAGCAGCTAGCGAATATAAAGGCCCTAACGTCTCCCCTATACGAAGTATCGTGCGATACGACAGCTTACAAGTTAAAGCGCTTATGCCTTTTAATAACTTATATTGCCACTCATTTGACATACCGTACGTACCTCCTTTCGCTACTGACCTTGACTATATATTTCATTACGATAATCATCAACTAATTGATCCCAACGACCTGCTTTTTTAAAAATATACTCGATAGCTTCACGAACAGCCCCATGGCCGCCGCCTTTATTAGCAATAAACTTTGCCACTGACTTTACTTCTGCCACACCATTGGCCGGCGCCATAGGCAAACCCACTACAGACAAAGCGCCTAAGTCATTGAGGTCATCCCCCATATAGGCCATTTCTTCTGTACTAATCGCTAATTCATGAGCTAATTCTTTAATGGCTTCTGTCTTATTATGACAGCCCATGCGGACAAAATCAAATTTTAATTCCTTAGTGCGACGGTCTACCATTTCAGAATGGCGGCCAGTAATAACAGCTAACTTTAACCCACCTCGACGAGCTAGGGCTAACCCTAAACCATCTTGAGAATTAAAACATTTAAGCTCATCACCATTGGCCGTATAAATAATGCCACCTTCGGTCATAACACCATCTACATCTAGGATTAAACATTTTATGTTCATTATACAATACCTCGACGCAATAAGTCAGTAATATGGACAATCCCTAAACAATATTTCTTTTCGTCCACTACTGGCAACACCGTAATTGGACGAGGTTGATTCTTTTCCATTAAATGTAAGGCTTCAGCCGCTAATTTATCTTTAGTAATCGTTCTTGGCATAGCCGTCATCATATCTTCTACAGGCCATTCTAAAAAGTTACTGCCCGCATCTAAACCACGACGAATATCACCATCAGTAACTAATCCCAATAAGCGACCATCCTCATCAACAACATTCGTAGCGCCTAAACCTTTTTCAGTCATAACAAATAGAGCATCACGAACAGTAGCGCCCTTGTATACTACTGGATTATCTTCACCACTATGCATAATGTTTTCTACTGTAAGTAATAATTTACGCCCCAAAGACCCACCGGGATGGAAAATAGCAAAGTTTTCAGGAGTAAATTTATGTCGTTCTAATAAACAAACAGCTAAGGCATCACCAAGTGCTAAGGCTACTGTTGTACTCGTAGTTGGCGCCAAGCCTAATGGACAAGCTTCACGCTCCACTTCTACTAATAAAACAACATCTGAATTTTTAGCCAAGGTAGAATTGTGTTTACCTACCACGCTGATAAGGCGCGCCCCAATGCGCCGCAAGGACGGCAATAAACTAATGACTTCACTGGTTTCACCACTATTAGAAAAAGCCAACACAATATCTTCCGATGTGACCATACCTAAATCACCATGCACACCTTCACCGGGATGCAAAAATAAAGCTGGAGTACCTGTTGACGCGAGCGTTGCCGCTACTTTACGAGCAATATGACCTGATTTTCCCATACCCGTGCATACAACACGACCTTTGGCATTTAAAATCATAGTAACGGCTTCTGTAAAATTACTGTCTAAGGTAGTAATTAGTTTTTCAATAGCCTGCGCTTCTTCATGAAGCACCTGTGCTGCTTGTTCTAAAACATTCATGGATGATCCATCCCCTCTATTCGTCAATTAACCTTTTACAATCTTATCAATAGCAACCAAATCACGCAACATAGCTTCTAAATCATCTAAACGAACCATGTTAGGCCCATCTGATAAGGCTTCTTCTGGATTATCATGAACTTCCATGAATAAACCATCCACGCCAGCAGCCACAGCAGCACGAGCCAAATTAGGCACAAATTCACGTTGTCCTGAGGAACTTGTACCAGCGCCACCTGGTAATTGTACACTATGAGTCGCATCAAATACGACAGGATAATCAAAGCTACGCATAATAGGGAAGGAACGCATATCAACGACTAAGTTATTATATCCAAAAGTAGCGCCCCGTTCTGTAAGCATTAGATTTTGATTGCCTGCTTCTTCTACTTTCTTAACTACATTACTCATATCTTTAGGTGCTAAAAATTGACCTTTTTTTACATTAATGCATTTACCAGTCTTAGCTGCCCCATAGACTAAATCAGTTTGGCGGCATAAGAATGCAGGAATCTGTAAAATATCCAATACTTCAGCAGCTGGTTCAATCTGCTCTACGGAATGAATATCACTAACAATAGGTACTTGTAATTCCTTTTTAATATGGCTCAAAATGCTAAGCCCTTCTTTAAGTCCTGGACCACGAAAAGAGCCAAAGCTAGAGCGATTAGCTTTATCAAAAGAAGCTTTAAAAATATATGGAATACCAACGCGTTCACAAATTTCTTTTGCTCGACGACCAATAGCTAATGTACGCTCAGAATCTTCAATTACACAAGGCCCAGCTAGTAAGAATAAACCGTTACCGCCACCTAATGTTAAATTACCTACTTTTACTTCTTTCATGGGTATCTCCTTTATTAATTATCATGTATGGTTCAAATAATTATCTGATTTCCTGACTTTTAAAAATCTCATTAACAGCCGCTAAATCTTCAGGTGTATCTACGCCGACAAAGCGCGCTTCTGTTTTAATAACACGTATAGCTACCCCATTTTCTAATGCTCGTAACTGCTCTAATGATTCCGTTAATTCTGCTGGTGTTGGTGCTAATTGAGCAAATTCTAATAAGAAATCACGCGTATACGCATAAATACCAATATGTTTCAACGGTGGACTGACAAAAGCATTACGTGGATATGGAATTAGGGAACGTGAGAAATACATAGCTTCCCCTTTTAAATTACATATCACTTTAACAGCTGATGGTTCATCATATTCCGCTTCTTGTAAAGGCGCCCCTACTGTGGCCATTTGCAACTGGCCATTTTCAGCAAACAAGGCACTTAACTCATCAATCAAAGAGGCTTCGATTAAAGGTTCATCACCTTGTACATTAATAATCACATCAATATCAGGTCGCAATTGTGCTACTTCGGCTAAACGATCAGTCCCGGTCAAATGATCGGCTTTAGTCATAACAACAGTACCACCAAACTCCGTTACTACCTCAGCAACCCGCTGGTCATCTGTCGCTACAATAACTGCATCAGGTACAGTTGCTTTAGAAACCTGTTCATATACACGCTGAATCATAGGTTTACCAGCAATATCAGCTAACGGTTTGCCAGGTAAACGAGTTGATGCATACCGCGCAGGGATGACGCAAGCGATTTTCATAGTGTAACCTTCTTTCCAACCTTACTAATATATGATTTAAATTCTTCTTCCCCTTCGACAAAAGTAATGCCAATAGGAATTACATATACAGGAATTTTTAAATCATGTACAGCTTGTAATTGACTTAATTTCACGGCGTCCTTTTCCGTTGTCACAATGGCATTAGCCCCTTTAGCAAAAGCTTCACTCCACATGCGCACAATATCGTCTGTCGTATACTCATGATGATCGCCAAAATCTAAACTATGACACACCGCATAGCCTAAAGAGGTAACAGTATGGCGGAATGAATCAGGTTGACCAATCCCACTAACAGTCAAGAAGTTAAGTGGTTCAGTGCCAAAAGACGTCACTTGAGGTGCTTCATTTCGTGTCCAAGAAGCTAAGCTTTGAATGCCCAAAGGCTGATGAACCGTTGTCATAATAGGTGCTTGTGGAGCCCATTTTAATAACTGCTGTTTAATACCAAATAATATATCCTTAGGAACTTGATCTGTCTTAGTTAAGACAATCACATCCGCCCGACGCAAACCACTCAATGGCTCTCGTAATAGCCCGCGTGGCAATACATGACCATACCCAAATGGATTGGCTGCATCAATCAGAACAATGTCTAAATCACGGCTAAGCTGACGATGTTGAAAGCCATCATCAAGTACTAGTATATCACTACCTAAAGTGGCAGTCGCTAACTGTGCTGACTTAGCCCGTTTACGACCGATAACTACGCTCGTATGACCTAAGCCTTTACCAAGAAGCCAAGCTTCATCACCACTAACAGCAGGCGTTACTTCTAAGCGACCACGACGTGACACTATGATAGTGTCTTCATTATCTTTAGCCCGATAACCACGGCTTAAAATTGCCGGTGCATAATTCGCTGTTTCCAAATATTGGCAAATATAGCGAACCATCGGTGTCTTGCCAGTACCACCAGCCGTTATATTTCCAACGCTAATCACTGGTACTGTAGCACGAACTACACCTTCTTGCTTATCAAACTTCTTGTTTCGCTGTTTTACACCTTGCTCATAAGCAGCACTTAATACGCCTAAACCAACGCGTGCTATACCAGCAAGCGGTCCTTTCGCTTTACCACTGACTATCTGTTTAAACAATCGTTCTCCATTCATGAGCTTTACCTCCTTTACCATAGATAGCATTCATACCTTAACTGTCATCTATGGAATAATCTGGTGTGATTCAAAGAGTTTACGCAACTCTTCTGTATTACGCTGTGTAGCGCCACGATTTTCATGGATAATATCTAAACAATTCTGCCCCATTGTATCCCGTAACTCTTTATCACGACATAAGAGCAACATAGTATCTACTAACTCTCTAGTATCTTTTACCATTAAGCACGCATGACGCGAACTTAATAGTGCATAAATTTCTTTAAAATTAAACATGTGAGGACCTACTAATATGGGTTTACCATGGGCTGCTGGTTCCAATATATTATGACCACCAGTTTTAACTAGCGAACCGCCTACGAAGATAATATCACCTAAACTATACAGACGGCCTAATTCACCGATAGTATCTAACACTACTACTGGAGTTTTTACATGCACAGGGCCTGTCATGGTACTGCGGCAAATAGCTCGTAAGCCATTTTTCTCAGCCAACGCTTTCACATCATTACCTCGCATAATTTCACGCGGGGCTATTAACAAACGAGCTTCTGGATAGGCTTTTAAAATTTCATTGAAAGCCGTCAATACCGCTTCTTCTTCGCCACGATGGGTACTACCAGCTACGATAATTGGATGATTACGCCCAAAGCCAAACTCATCTTGCAATTCTCGCTTTTCCGCTTCCGTAACTTGTGCATACGTTTGGTCATACTTAGTATTCCCTGTAATGGTAATTCGATCCTTATCAGCCCCTAAGACCTGAATATATTCAGCATCTAACTTAGACTGCATGCAGAAATACTGAATGGAAGCTAACATCTCTTTTGTAAAAGAGCGAATCATCATATACCGTTTCATACTACGATCACTAATACGACCATTTACCATCATTACTGGAATTTTTTCTTTCTCCGCAATACGCAAGAAATTCGGCCAAATTTCCGTTTCTACCAACAAAATAGTAATAGGCTTAATCATATCTAAAATGCGCTGAGTTAGAAATGGTAAATCTAAGGGAAAGAAAATAATCCCTTCCGCTTCTGGAATAATACGATGTGCCATAGCATGTCCAGTTGCTGTAACTACAGATACTACCACTACCGCTTCAGGAAATTTTTTCTTAATATCCTTTACAATCGGACTCGTGGCTACAATTTCACCAACGGAGGCAGCATGGACCCAAATCGCACGACGACCTTCAATTTTGCGCATCAAAGAATCTGGCATAAAACCTGCACTTTGCCGAATACGCTCATAGAACCCTTCTTCAAAGGCCAAGCGGTATAGGATGACTGGGATTAGCCCAATCCAATATATAATTAATAATATGTTGTATACCCAATACATCCTTATTGTCCTTTACTTGCAAATTGCACCGAATACAAATGTTTATATAGCCCGTCTTGCGCTAATAATTCCTCATGCGTCCCCACTTCTTCAATTTGACCTTGTCGTAAGACTACAATTTGGCCGGCATTTTTAATAGTGCTCAAACGATGAGCAATAACGAAAGCAGTTCGTCCTTTCATAAGACGTTCTAATGCTTCTTGTACTAATTTTTCACTTTCCGTATCTAACGCTGACGTCGCTTCATCTAAAATGAGAATTTTCGGATCTTTTAGAATCGCCCTTGCAATTGCAATACGCTGACGTTGACCACCCGATAAAGAGCTTCCTCTTTCACCAACAAAAGTATCAAACCCATCTGGCAATTTTTCAATGAACTCCAAAGCATTCGCAGCTTTAGCTGCTTCATATACTTCTGCTTCAGTACCATCTAAACGACCATACAGAATATTGTCACGAATCGTTGCATTGAAGAGCATAGTTTCTTGTGGCACTAAACCAACTTGCTCACGTAAGGATGCAAAGGTAACATCACGCACATCTATACCATCAATCCGAATCGCGCCTGAAGAAACATCATAAAAACGAGGCAATAAATTAGCAATTGTCGTTTTACCCGCCCCAGAAGGGCCTACAATAGCGACAATACGGCCAGCTGGTACATCTAAATTCATATTTTGTAAGGCTAATTTCTCACCATCATAGGAAAATGATACCTGGTCGAATTCTACATGCCCTGCTACTTCAGGTAATACAGTTGCATTTGGCTTTTCTTTTACTTCAGGCTCTGTATCTAATATATCAAATACACGATCCCCAGCCGCCATAGCTTTTTGGATATTACCATATACTTGACTCAATCGTTTCACAGGATTAGATAAATTGATAGCATAAATTAAGAAGGCAATCAAAGAGCCTGCTGAAATAGCACCGGTTACAACAGAATAGCCACCATACCAAAGAATGACAGTCACAGCAATGGCGGCTGAAAATTCTACCAAAGGACTAAGCAAACTGGATAATTTAGTAGCACGCATAGCGGCTAAAAAGTTCCGTTGATTTTCCTTTTCAAAACGAGCCACTTCGTGATTTTCACGGGCAAAGGAACGTACTACGCGAATTCCTGAAATAACTTCTTGTAATAAAGACGTAATATCAGCAATACGGCCTTGTACATCATGCCCTGCAGAACGAAGTTTCTTCCCAAAAATATTAATTAAACCGAGTACTACCGGCACAATAATCAAGGTTACTAAAGTCAATTTCCAGTCAATTAAAATCATGGATACTAAAGATCCGATTAATGTAACTCCTTCAGTAATAAAAGATACTAGATTATCTACAATCGCAGTCTGTAAAGCGCCTACGTCATTTGTTAAATTACTCATCACTACGCCTGTTTTACGGCGATCAAAATACGCCTGATCCAAACGCTGTAAGTGCTTAAATAGAGCTTCACGAATATCTATAATGACCCGTTGTCCTATATATGACATAGTATAGGTTTGCCCATAAGTAACAAAGCCACGAATTAAAAAGACCGCTAAAATCGCAATAACTACTAAATTTAGCATTTCTAAATCTTTGGCCTGCAATACTTCATCTACTACATTTTTTATTAACCAAGGTACGACTAAATAGGCGGCAGCAGCTATTATCATGCAAATCAAGCCAAATATTAAACGGCCTATATAGGGTCTTACATAGACTAATAATCGTTTATAACTTCCCATTCATATCCTCCGTAGCCACGTTAGCCTGTGCTACCGTAGCAATCAATTTAGCCACGCGCTGTACCGCCCCATCCCCACCTAGAGCTTCACGAACTGAACGCAAATCAGCAATCATCGTATCACGTCTAGTTGTATCCTCTAATAAAGATTCTAATTCCTTAGCAATATTAGCTGGGGTTACCGCCCCTTGTAACAATTCAGGAATGACTTCACGGCCTGCTACAATATTAGGTAAACCTACATGAGACAAATTAACTAATAATTTCCCCAAACCATATGTTATTGGAGATAAGCGATACAATAAGATTGTAGGCAACTCCATGAGTGCCGTTTCTAACGTGGCCGTGCCTGAAGCCGCTAAACAAACATCACAGCATTGCATCAAATCATAGGTATGATCTTCGGTAATCGTAACAGGCACTTTATATTTTTTAGTAATGCTTTCTAATTCTTCTTTGTCAATCGTATGAGCCCGTGGTAAATAAAATGCCAAATTTGGATGTTTAGCCATTACTAGTTCAGCACTAGCTAACATACGGTCTAATAAGCCCAAAACTTCTTGTTTACGACTTCCAGGCATAAGAAGTACACGCTTTGTTTGAGCGGGCATATTAAAATACGCAACCCCTTCTTCATAGGACATAGTGGGTTTAACTATATCAATTAAAGGATGTCCTACAAACTCAACATCTACTCCAAACTCTTGATAAGCCTTAGCTTCAAAAGGAAAAATAGAAGCTACTTTAGTCACTGTCTTGGCAATATCTTTACCGCGGCTACGATGCCAAGCCCAAATAGTTGGTGCAATATAATAAATAACAGGAATGCCTAAATCATGAGCCACCTTAGCTAATTTCATATTAAAGCCAGGATAGTCAACACAGACTAAAACATCTGGCTTTTCACGCAGCATAGTCTCTTTTAAAAAGGTACGCAATTTGAAAAAAGACGGCAAATGCTTAATAATCTCCACAATTCCTATGTAGCCTAATTGTTTAATATCATATACAATCTGAACGCCAGCTTCAGCCATGCGCGAACCGCCCATGCCAAACATGGTAACCTCAGGATATACGTTTTTTAACGCTTTCGCTACGCTAGCAGCATGAGTATCACCTGATGCTTCGCCAGCAGAAAACATGACTTTCATCCGAACCTCCAGACTATTCTTCTTCCGGCCCTTCTACGGCACAAATAATTAACCCCTTTTCATTGGCTAATTGCAGTACGTCCGCCTGCTCTACAAAAATAGTGCGCTCCGCTTCCATGGCCAACACTTTACAATTTCCTTCCAACATGGAGTGAATCGTTTGTAAACCCACCGCAGGCACATCAAAACGCACATCCTGACGTGGCTTAGCGGTCTTAACAACGACTGCATCACCGCGCCCTAAGGCGCCACCTCGCTTAATACAAGCATCCGTACCTTCAATCGCTTCAATAGCCATAACGGCTAAATCCTTAACAACTACAGTTTGTCCTATATCAAGGCCACCCATTTGCTTGGCCACATCAAAGCCAAATAAAATATCAGCCATCTGCTCTTTAGACGGTTTTGACTTTGTTAGTACGCCTGCTTTAGGCATTAATGGTTTCATATAAATCGTTTGATCCACTACATTAATACCTTCTTTTGCCAACTCTTCAACAATCGTAAGCATAATGGTATCATCTTTGCGATTACGCAATTTGGTAAGCAAACGAATCGTTCGTAAATCGGGCATAACTAAACCCTTAAATAAAATTTCCTTGGTCACCTTACCAAGCATAGTTACTTCAGTAATGCCTTCTTTGTGAAGGGTTTTAAATATTTTATCGATTTTAGCTACATTAATTTCATAGAATGCGTTAGCTTCCTCTGCTAAAGCAGGCTCCGTATCAGGAATCACTGCAATAACAACGACTTCATAGCCTTCTGATTGTGCAGCTCGTAAAAATTCCAACGGCAATTTGCCTACGCCAGCTAATAATCCGACTTTTGCCATTATTTCCTCCTAGTGTTTTATGCGCTACTTAAAGACACACTACACTATATTATATCAAATTTCGCCCTTTTTTTGAATAAAAAGAGCCTTCCCTTTCAAGGTCAAACTACTCCTTTGACCCGTTAAGGCAAGACTCTTACATTTTAATCACGGCGAGTTCGCATAATACCGCGGTCTGCATTGCGCAAGAAACGCAATAAATTTTCAATTTCGACGGAGGAATTCAATTGTAATTCCATTTCTTCAATAGCTCGCGATAAGCTATAACCAGACCGATAAATAATACGAAACGCTTGTTTTAAATCATGACGCACATCTTCTGAAATACCAGCGCGGGATAACCCTACTGAATTCAAACCAATAACACGTGCTGGTTGCCCATCAGCAATTACATATGGCGGAATATCTTGAACTACTTTAGCCATACCACCTACCATTGCATTACGACCAATTTTTACAAATTGATGCACACCAGCAATACCACCAATAACAACACGATCTTCTACTACTACGTGACCAGCTAGACCAGCGCAATTACTCATGATTACATTATTACCAACAATACAATTATGAGCAATGTGTGTACATGCTTGGAATAGGCAATTATTGCCAACTCTTGTTTCTTCACCTTCGCCAGTGGCACGACTAATGGTAACACACTCACGAATTACTGTTTCATCACCAATATTACAAAAACTTTTTTCCCCTTTGAACTTTAAATCCTGTGGTTCTAAACCTACAGCTGCACCAGGGTAAATTTCACAACGCTGTCCTATGGTAGTCCATCCACCAACTACTACATTCGCACCAATTTGAGTACCGTCACCAATGGTTACGTTTTCCCCAATTACGGCACCAGGACCAATAACAACACCTTTGCCAATTTTGGCATCTGGATGTACAACAGCTGTGCTATGTATATTGGAGGTAGCATTTTCCATGCCTACTACTATCATCTATGTCACTCCTTGCTCTGTTGAGATTGCGACTTTTGTTTCACATACTTTCCTTATTAATTACATAATCGTAGTAAAACAAAAATATTGAACTGCTATTTTACAGAACTTTTCACTCTAAAACAGAGAATTTTATCTAATAACATGGAGAAAATATACGCTTAACACACTTTCTCTTAATATTTCAACATTTTTCACTTATACAAGCGCAAACATGTATTCTCCAGTAACAGCTAATTTATCACCTACGTAAGCTTTACCTTCTACTTTACCCATTTTACCCTTGATTTTTACAACTTCTACTTCCATGCGTACTTGATCGCCTGGTTTTACAGGATGACGGAAACGAACTTTATCAATCCCTGTAAACATTGGTGTAAGTCCACGATTTTCTTCTGGATATAAGAGAGCAATGCCCCCTACTTGCGCCATTGCTTCAGTAAGTAAAACGCCTGGCATTACAGGATTTCCAGGAAAATGGCCTTGGAAGAATAATTCATTCATAGTAGCATTTTTAATGCCTACGGCACGTTTCATTGGTTCCAATTCAATAATGCGATCCACTAATAAAAATGGATAACGATGTGGTAAAATCTCCATAATTTCTTCAATATTAAGAATCATGTTAATCCTCCTTCATTTCTTGCAAAATTTGACGGGCTAAACGAGAATTTAATTCATGACTCGATTTTAACCCAATAATATGCCCTTTAATAGGGCCGAGGAGAAACAAGTCCCCTAAAATATCAAGTATTTTATGACGAACTAATTCATCATCATAACGCGGTACGGACAAACAAGAGGTATCATCATAGACTAACACATTATCCGTGTTACCACCTTTAGCTAGCCCCATAGCCTGTAACTGCTCGAGCTCATTCATAAAGCCAATTGTGCGAGCTGGTGAAATTTCCTTTTCAAAAACAGCTTCGGAATCTAAATGAATATCCACCTGCTGTGTTCCTAACAAAGGATGATTATTAATAGACGTAAAGGTTACGCGCAATCCATCATAAGGAACAATCAAAATATAGCGGTCGCCATCATAAATGGCATGAGATTGTTTCACCGCATACATAGCTCGTTTAGTATCTAATTCTTTAATGCCTGCTTTTTTCATCAAATCAACGAATACAGCGGCACTCCCATCACCAACAGGTGGTTCTGGTGAATTTAATTCTACATAGCAGTTATCAATACCTAAACCATAAAAGGCAGCTAATAAATGTTCTACAGTAAATACTTTAGCTTCGCCAGCTTCCAATGTAGTCGCACGATTAGTGTTAGTCACATTTTCAGGGCTTGCTTTTACTGAAGGATGTCCTGGTAAATCAGTACGTACAAAGATGATGCCTGTATTAGCCTCTGCGGGACGCAACGTCATGGTCACCGGCAAGCCACTATGGAGTCCTGTTCCTTCATAGGTAATCTCCTTAACAAGCGTCTTTTGCTTTAATACCATACGCCTCCTCCTTTCCTCTATTGACGATTCAACTCTTGCAATACACATACATCACTTCTGATGTCTATAGTCTTAAATGACACTGTTATTCATTATATACTATTCTCTAAAAACAAGGCAAGCTATTGCCTAGTCTTTCATTGGATCTGGTGGCACTTCAATCTTGCCGCCATAATAGCGACGAGTCCACTTCCAACGATTATGAATCCAGAACCAATCTTCTGGATAACGACGAATATAATCTTCAATCCATTCATTGAGTTGAGTCAATGTAACAGCGGTGTCACGTCTTTTATCCTCTGTATGCTCTGCATAAAATGGTTTATAGGCAGTCACAATATATTTTCCTTTATACTCATCATAACGAATTGTGACAGGAATAATAGGTACATCTCGCATACGTCCCATAACAGCTGGTCCTACAGGTGTTAATGTTTCATAGCCAAAAAATGGTACTAATTGACCTTTATCACCCGGGTCTTGGTCCATGATTAAACCAATCATAGCCCCGCCATGAAGTTCTTTAACCATTTCACGAACACCCGTTTTATAGGTAACATGTTGATGCATAATAGCTCTATATTCATTAATAAACTTATCTGCATCACCATTTTGCTTCATAGCCACAGAAATAAGCGGATACCCTTCAGACGCTAAGATGCCGCCTAGTAATTCCCAGTTACTACTGTGAATCGCCATTAAAACAGCTCCTTTGCCACCTTCCTGAGCATCATCAAGATATTCTCGGTCAACCCACTCAAACATCTCTTTATATTTACCATCTTTAATTTCTGGATAGCGCAATACATCGATAATCATACGACCAAAGCGAGTCGTGCTTTTCTTCGCAATGCGCCTAGCTTCGGCTGGATCATCTGTTATATTGCAAAACAAAATCTGTCCAATGGCCAATTTACGGCGCTTCGGTGGCAAACAAAGCCAACACAATTCCCCCAGCAGATGCCCAATGGCATACTGTAAGCTATGAGGTAACGCACAGATTACGGCGCTAAACAGTTTCATAAATCTATACATAGACGCTCCCTACTTTGCTGCTAATTGCTCTTTTAAAGCAGCTAACTCTTTTTCTAATTGTTTAATTGTCTTAGCCATTTCAGGTAAACGATTCTCATAGGCCGATAACTTAAGCCATTCCTTATGAGGCCGTTGTGGGAAACCTGCATAGGTACCATTCGATGGCACATTGCCAATAATCCCAGTCTTGCCTGCAAAGGTAACATTATCACCAATCGTAATATGACCAGTACAACCAGTTTGCCCTGCAAAAATTACATGATTACCGCATTTAGTACTACCTGCAATACCAACCTGAGCAATGAGGAAACAGTCTTCCCCAATTTCAACATTGTGGCCTAAATGTACAAGATTATCAATCTTCGTACCACGACGAACTAAGGTAGAACTCATGGTAGCATTATCTACACAGGAACAAGAACCAATTTCTACATCATCTTCCAAAATTACATTGCCCACTTGAGGAATGTGAGTATGTACACCATTTTCAGTAGCAAAACCAAAACCTTCGCCACCGATAACAGCTTTAGCCCGTAAAACAACACGTTTCCCTAAAATACAATTTTCATGGACAATAGCACCACTATAAATAACTGTATCTTCACCGATTTTTGCATTATGGCCAATATACACATACGGATGTAATACTACATTGTCACCAATAACCGCATTATCATAAATAACACAATATGGGCCTACTGTAACATTCTTACCAAAGGTTACATTATTACCAATAATAGCTGTCTCATGAATGCCTGTAGGAAATACAACTGGCGGATGGAATTTCTGTAAGATTTGTGCAAAAGCGACTTTCGCATTGGGCACTACAATTTGAGGAATACTCACATCTGCTAGGGGTGCCTCTACTATGACAGCACCTGCTTTACTTTGTCCAACAAATTCACAATATTCGCCCACGGCAAAGGAAATTGCCTGTGGCGCTGCTTGGTCAAGACTCCTAGTTTCAGCAATCTCAACTGTTCCATCACCTATTACTTTACCCTGTACACTGTTAGCTAGTTCCTCAACTGTATACGTCACTGTGAAAGTCTCCTCTCAATCCATTAATAAATGGTTAACTTATTTATTCTCTGCCTGCTGTTCGCCATTAGCAGCTGCTTGGTCTTTATTTTCAACCTTGCCCATTTTAGTCAATACTTCTTCTGTCAAATCAACGCCACCACTAACGAGTGCATTTTTTTCAACAACAGCAGTAATACTTTTTTCTTTAGCAATGGCTTGTACATTAGTATCAACAGCATTGCGGAACTCATTAATCATAGCTTGTTGATATACTTGCATTTCCTGTTCTGCTTTTTGTTTGCTCTGCATCATAGCATTAGCATCTTGCCCTGCACTTTGTTCCTGCGCTAAGCGTATATTAATTTCATTGAATTTAGCTTCTAATTTAGAACGCGTATCTTGGCCTTTTTGGCTTTCTGTCATAATTTTTTGCATATCTACATAGCCCACTTGTTCAGTCGTGCCACAACCAGCTACTAAACCAACGGATACCATCATAGTCAATCCAGCCAATACACGTTTTACATTTTTATTCATTCCTGAAAACTCCTTTATTGTGCTGCGCTATACGATGCAATAATAGCATCAGTTACATCTACAGCATTTACATTTGAAACTTCATTAATTACGATTAAATCTAAATTTCGTTCTTTTGCTACCACCATAGCTCGCATGCGTACATCTTCTAATATGGCATCATGCAATGCATCCACTTCACTTTGTTTAGCCTTCAAACGACCATCCCAAGCGGAGTTCCAATCTACAGGATTTGGCAAATTATTGGTAGCTAAAATAGAATCTGCTTTCGCTTTCATCATCTCATCGCGACGAGTTAATAATTCTTTTTGTAAATTAGCAGCATACTCATCTAGCTCTTTTTGTCCCGCTGCACGCAAAGACGACAACTCGCCATCAACTTTTTGCTCTAATACTTGTATATCATTGCTTTCAATAGACTGACTACGCTGTGCTAAAAGAGCTTTTAATTCTTCCTCTTTAGCCGCTCGTTCAGCCTCAAGTCTTGCCTTTTGTTCGTCTGTAAAAGCTAAAGGCTGCGTATTACTACTTAATTCTAATTGCAAATTAACAATTCGTAAATCAGCTTCTGTCATGTCAGTTTTTAATTCACTGCGATATTTAGCAATGAGTGCAATACGTTGCTTTTGATACGCAATATTTAATTCTTGTTCTTTCGCTTTTACTTTACTCATCAATTCTGTATTTAACAGGTCGGTAATTTCTTTATCAGAACCTAAAGATTGTAATGCTAAGGACTGTTCTTGAGATTTCAACGTTAAGGTTTGTTGCTCACTTTTATACTTAGCTTGCAAATCTTCTAATTCTTTTTTAGCTTTTGTATAGTCTTCATAAGCAGGATTAAATGAAATTACTTTCTCCATTTTTACAAGTCCCACTTTAGGCAAAGTAGCGACTCCTGTAGATTTTGATGAATCTAAGCGACTGTGAATAAAAAGCCCCAGTAATAAGGCGACAATCACAACGACAGCTACCAAAATCCAACGATAGGTTAGCTTCATTGTAACGCCTCCTTTCTACCTATCAGACTTTGCTCATCCTTAATCCATATATTATTTCTGAGTATTTGCATCCGTTGTTTCAGCACCACTGTTTAATTTTTTCTGTACTTGATCTGTAATATCTACGCCACCATATAAAACAGTACGTTTATCCATTACAATGGATAAACCTTTCGCATCAGCAACTGCTTTAGATGCTTCACCTACTTGGTCCTGAATTTTCTTCTGGATTTCCATCATCTTATCTTGTACTTTGCCTTGGTACTGAGCCGCTAATTCAGCTTTTTGATTGTCATCCATATTAGCGGTTTGATTATTAAATTCATCGCTAAGCTGTTTCTTGTATTCATCTAACTCTTTGTTAGCTGCCACAACCGCTGGGGAAGTAGCACTCAATACTTTAGTCGTATCAATCACACCAATATTACTGTTAGTATCTGCTGCCATGCTTGGAGTTGCCATCTGTGTATACGCGATAGCCCCAATACCTAGCAAGAAAATAACAGCAACAAACAAAGATACAAATTTCTTATTTTTTTGGTTATTAATTAACCGCATCATAGGCAATATACCTTCTTTCTTTCTAACATCTAATTACATTATAACCTATATTCTTAAATATAACCGATTAAACGTAACCATTTATTATCTTCTGTCACCACATATTCTAAGGTCAAGTAATTATTCAAATCATAGCCTAAACCAAATTCATTGCGGTGAATTTCAAAATCCCTTTGCGCTCTCACATGCCAACGTTCGCCGATAGTCTGACTAAGCCATACACGGCTATATTTATCAGATAGATTGTACTGATAAGCAATCGTTGTATCTGGCGTAATATGATACGCATAGGATGGATAAAACGACCACTTATACGTATCAGGGAAGAAATTGGTTTCTAAATACCAATCGCCCCGCCCCTGTTTTACCCCGGTAAAAAGCTTAAAACCTACATTATGCTCCGCTTCCGATCCCATGTCCAAATACGCTTCACCGCGCACAATATAGCGTGACGAATCCACCTGTATCTTAAGCAATAAATCAGTGCCTAATTGCAATTGTGGTGTCATAGATATACCAAAGCGTTCACTAGCCCGACTAGTATTTAAGCCTTGTTGAATATCCTTTAAAATATCACTTTCATGGCGAGCAATAAAAGCTACGGGAACACCTTCAAAACTCACTAAATAGGAGTCATAATAACTCTTGGTAGCAAAAAACAAACTAGACGGCAATGTATTAGAAGAAATCTCCGTGCTACTATGCCGCACCATAGCGCCTTGTGGAATTAAATACACCCGCACTTTTGTATCAGTGCCAGGTGTAATTTCTACTTGTGGAATAAATTCTGGTAAGGCCCCTTCTAATTCATTACGAACCAATTGACTGGTAACAGCACTAGCCCAATCTAAGGAATCTAACGGTGCCCCTAGCAAAATTTGTTCAATCCGTGGCTTTACAAATGCCACATCTTGAGCTACTAATTGCTGAGCTAAAGGTGTTAAATTACCATATTCAACTGACACCTCTACGGTTTGAATTGTCTGTCCATAAGGTCGTAAACGAACCTCTAATTGACTCGTTATACCTGGCGTAATCTCCAAAGACTCTACCGTATACCCATACAGAATGCGATCAATAATATCACTTGTCACTTTATGGTATGTAGCTTCACCAGCTCGTACAGTCTCTGTGTCAACACCAATATATAATTTATCAGCTGCCGTCTGCACCGCAGCGGTCATGCGTTTTGCCAATACGGCGGGCAGTGGTTGCCTGGCTCCTTCTAAACTCACTGTCACAGCCTCAATCGGCTCTGCATAAGCAACAGATGTAGCAGTAGCGGCCATATATATGGCCGCTCCCACCCGTAAGCCCCAACGCTTCATAATTAGAATTGTCCACCAAAGCTGAAGTGGAATTTTTTATCGTCTTTACTTACACCATAATCAAGACGAATTGGTCCGATAGGTGTAGTAATACGAACACCAGCACCTACTGAAATGTTGAAGGATTTATCATCATCATACCAAGTTACGTGTGGTGCATCCCAAGCATCACCCATATCAGTAAAGAGTACGCCCGTTACTTTCTTAAAGAGTGGTACACGGTATTCTAAAGTAGCATTGTACATTTTCTTACCGCGGAACTGATCATCTTCAAAACCACGAAGTGTATCAGCACCACCTAATGTATAAAGTGCGCTATAAGGTACATCCCCTTGAGCCCAACCAATACGGCCACGGAATGCAATTACTTGATCTTTACCAATCTGTTTGTAACTACGATATTCGCCAGTGAATTTATAGTAATCGAAGTCACCGCCTAAACCATGACCCGCCCATTGAACGGTACCAGATAAACGTTGACCACGTTTTGGATCATAGATGTTATCGCGGGAATCATATACTTTCTGCCAAGTAATACTATTAGTACGACCGAAGTTGTTCTTAATATACTTTTCACCTGCAAAGTCATGTTCTTCATTGTTCCAAGAATAACCAGAAAATCTTGCTCGTTCCTCTGGCGTTCCTGTCCCAGGACCAGCGGCATAGTTATAGCCACTGTTTTCATCTTCGTCAAATTTCCAGCCATCTTTACGAGTTTCAAGAGTCAAGTAATCTCGTGTATATTCGCCAGTCTGACGACCTAAGGAAATACTAATCCCCTTTTGCGTTTTTACATATTCAGAAATATCTTCCCCGTCAGAGTTGTAGTCTGTATAAGTATCTTCACGGTCAAAAATAGTTAAGCCAAGAGATGTCCCTTTATCATCAATCCAAGGACGCAAGTAGGATACAGAATAGTTTCTATAACCAGCTGTACCACCGAATTCCCAGTGAACTTTAATTTTATCACCAGTACCACGTAAGTTGTCTTCCCCAACTTCAACGATACCTACGAAGCCATCGGAATCAGAATAACCAGCACCTAAAGTAATCGTCCCAGTTTTATGTTCTAAAACGTCAATTTCAAGAACTACTTTATCTGGTGTAGAACCTTCTAACAAACGAACGTTAACATCGTCAAAATAACCTAAGTTATATACTTTTTCAACAGAACGACGAACTAAGAATTTATTGAAAGGTTGACCTTTCTTTTGGTTAAATTCACGAAGAATTACATAATCTTTAGTCTTTTTATTACCATGAGGTATGATATCTTCAACAATACCTTCTGTAATGGAAATATGAAGAACACCATTTTCATCTACAGCTAAATCATTAACACGCGCTAAAATATAGCCGTCACGATTATACGCCGCATTAATCCCTTGAATACGTTCGCCCACTTGCACTGTATTAAGCACTGTATTAGGCTGTACATTCAAGTAATTAACTAGCATTTCATTGCTGTATACAGTATTACCTTCAAATTGTACAGTTTTTACAATCGGATTCACGGTAACTTTATAAGCGACTTTAACACCTTCTGGCACAACAGTAATAACAGGGTTGATTTCAGATAAATAACCACTTGCACCAAGTGCCGCAATATCAGCTTTAATAGCCTCAACAGTTAAAGTATCACCAATATGATTTTTTAATAAAGCTACATATTCATCTTGTACTTCTGCTGGCAACCCATCTACAGAGAAACCAGTCATAACTTTACCAACATATGGTTGTAAGTCTTCATCAGTTACACTCGAAAAATAACGAGCATCTGGTGTAGTAATTTCAGTTTGTACACCGGCAGCTTGCTGTTCTTCTAATTTGGCCCCTTCCCCTTTAGCGACCGTTAATACACCTTTATCTTGTGTGGCCAAAGAGGAGTTGTCTAGTTCCTGACGCTTTGCTTCTTTTGCATCGGACTCCTGTGCCTCTTCAATACCACCACGAGCCGCGCTAATGGCATCTTGTGCTGCTGCATCGCTAGCTGCTACTGTACTAGCTACTGTTGTTGTATTCTGTGTGTTTGTGGCAGTTGTTTCATCTGCTGCCCAAACCGTAGTGCCACTTAATGCTGCGACTACAGCTACAGCCAACATGTTCTTATAGGCTCTCTTATTCATCATTTACTACATCCTCCTAAAAAATAATGCCTTCTTATTTTAAACATATTGTTATTACATATAAATGAATATATCCCTATTGTTCTTGTCCTCTCAGACTTCGTCCCCCTTCACGTACAGCCTCTTGAATCTGAGTTGTACTAATTACTGGTGTTGTAACTGTTTCGTTTGTTTGTGTTGTATTCGTGGCCGTTGATGTTGAATCTTCATAAGTATTGCCAACAGTTCCTGAAGTTGCATTAGCTTCCTGATTCTGACTATCTGTAGTTGCATTAGTTTCAACAATAATCTTTGAGTCAGTACTGGCCTCACCTTTAGACGTCTCAGTTGTCCTACTAGGAGCATTCATAGCTTCTGAATTAGTAGTTTTACCAACAGTGGTCTCCGGTGCTGATAAGGTAGTTGTACCCGTAGTACCATTAGATTTTTGCTCTGACTCTTGCAACAACTCTACTGAATTCGTAGCAGGCGTCTTTGGCACTGCTGACTGCTGCCATACATAATAGGTACCACTTAATACTATTATAATACCAATTACAACTGGCCAATACCCAATTCGTTGCCACAAGGTCGGCGTATGTTTTTCGTCTAAATGTTGCAATTCCGCCTTAGCTAGCATTAATTGTAGCTGTCCTTTAGTAGTCGAATCATCAGCATACGCTTGTTCAGCTTTATCAAGCCAAGTCTTAACTGAGCGAATGCGCTTCTCCATGTTGTCACTTGTCTTATTCATAACGGCCTCCTTTCATACTTACATACTCGTAAGAAAGGATGATTTTGTGAACTACTTATATCACATTAATCTGTTTTATTATAGCACAGATACGATATTTTATTAAGAATTCCTTGCAACTTCACGACTAGTTTATAATAATTTTTTAAAAAGTTTAACTTTTCAGCCTTTTTTAATCTAAAAATAAAATAAACTGCCCTGAAAGTTTTAACTTAACCGAGCAGTTCATCTTAATTTCTATATTTATTTTTACATTTATTTTCATTCAAAAACAAACTCTTTAGCTATTACAAAATAAGGTTAATCATTCCATATCTTGCGAGTGCGACTTAACATACCACGCAAACGTTTTATGCCTTGACGATGTAAACGATGAATATAGCTATTACTAGTAGATAATTCACCGGCTACCGAAGCAATGGAACGATCAGCTAAATACACCTGTTCCATTACATGGCGCTCATTGCCAGGTAAACGCTCTAAAGCCTCCACTACCACCTGTTGAAAGGCTTTTGATTCCACAGCCATTTCTATGGAAGGCCCTTCATCAGGTAATTGTTCCCACCAATATTCGTCATCTTCATTAGCAACACTTAATACAGTGCCACCCTTGCCCTCTTTTCGTAAGTAATCAAGGATACGCCCCCGTACACGGTGAACCGCATACAATGAGAAAGCAACACCTTTCGTATAATCAAAACGTTCCACCGCTTCAATTAAGCCTACCGTACCTTCTTGCACACAGTCCATCACATCATCCACTACTTGACGATGTGCCATAGCTTCGCGGAATACCAAGGGCTGGTAATGTTCAATGAGGGCCGTTCGTGCCGTTTCATCATCCCCATTGCGATACGCTTGCCATAAAGCTCGTTCTTCTTCTGGGGCTAATAATTTAATTTTTTCTAATTCAGCTAAATATGACGATAGCATAACGACCCTCCTTTCTTAATTAAAACTCATAACGCCATTGACCACCAATATACGAGTGATCATTGCTGTTCATCCAACCATTAATACTAAAGTTATTATTAATATCGTATTGAACACCATAGGACGTCAAATCATTATTAATCCCTTTACTTATAGTTACCATTAAATTAGGCAATAAATACTTACCAATTTCAATATTATAGTAACCATTTGTATCATCATTTACCGGTTCATTCGGATCTAACGAACCAGTTGTGATATTAATATGATCAAGGCCAAAAGTATCTTTTAAAGCACCTTCTACATAGCCCATTAAAGCTGAACGCACCCCAGCCGCTAATAACGCATTGGCATCATCAGAGGATACGCTACTATCATTGCCAGAGCTATAACCAAAAGTAAGTAAAGATACGATTTGACGATGCTCTAAATGAGGATCTGAGGTTAATTTTAAATCCATTTGCTCTACAGAGCCATTCACTTCCATATATACACGATATGAACGAACTCGCGATTCTGCCTTTACATGTAACCATGGTAAGAATGAGCCTTGCATAAAGTCAGCTTTACCTTCCGTAATCTTAAAGGTATTGTTCAAATACTTCAAAGTACCTTCTTTTACATGGAAGGAGCCTTCTACATGAGGGAACTCTGTAGTGCCACCAATATGAGCACCACCACCAAGAACAAAGTCATAAAGACCACTACTATATAAACGAACTTTTTTGCCCACATTAATCGTAAAATCTAAACCGATTGGGTCGCCCCCTTCAGTAGTTGTAAAGGATAAAGGAACCGTAATTCTATCTTTTTCTAAATCAAGATGTCCGACTACCGTTGGCAAGCCGTCTTTGAGCATAATCCCCACTTCACCATTTAATGGCCCTGAAAAATATTCATGTTCTACTTCTAAATTATTCAACTGCACAACACCAGCATAATTGGTTAAGCTAGTCCCTTGCCAACTTACTTCACCAGATAAACCTGCATTCCCTTTACCCATAGTAGCGCCGCCAATTAATTCAGCTTTCTGATTTTTGAAAATTAACTGCGCAGACACGTCCGCTAAATCTTTTTTCACTCCATCAAAATGAATTAACCCATTTTCCACACTAATGGTACCGTTAACCAATGGTTGATCATAATTACCAGTAATATGGAGGGCCCCTTTTAGTGGCCCTTCGCCTTTTGTAATAGTCGGGAACATAAGTGGCAATACAGCTAAATCAGCTTCATTCACATCTAAGGTCACATCCATAGCCGATGTATCCCCTGGCGGTAAATAACCTGATGTATAGAACGCAGCTAATGGCACAGTACCACGAAGTTTCGCTTTATACTCACCTCGTTGACCTACTAATTGTTGTAAGTGAATGACTTTATCTTCCATAGTCGCCATAGCATATACACGATCAAGGCCTACCCCATTATAACTAGCACCTGTTATTTCCGAAGATAATTCCACATGAGGATTTAAGGTCTTACCAGTTATATTAGCAATAAAATGGATATTGCCAGACGCAGGAATCGGTTCTTTCATCAACGGCATAAGCGCTTCAATAGCCACATTATTAGCCGCAATTTGAATATCACTATCTCCATCTAAATCGGCCGTCCCTACGGCAGCTAACATACCGCTACCAATAGGCAACTGACCTTTTCTAATTGTTACTTTTTTATCTTGTAGAGTTACTTCTAAATTAGCCGTGCCCCAAGGATTGCCACCTACTACAATATCATCAATAGTCCCTGTAAGTGTTATATCTGGATTCTTTAGCGTACCACCTACATCAACACGACCATTAATGAAACCACTTGTATCTGGTGCATTAATATTAGCAACCCGCAAGAAATTAGCTAGCTCACCATTTGTCATAGTCGCATAGCCAAATAGACGATGATTATCATCTAAGGACATCCCTCCATCAATGAGGAATTTGCCTTGTTCTCCTTCTTCAAAGGAAACTTTATCTAAATGAACTACCGTAGGATCTGCATAAATGCCACCAGCAACATTGCGTAAGGTCATACCATTAATACCGATTTCACTAGAACCTAAGGTACCTTGTACCACAGGCTTATCAAGCGTACCAGTAACAGTTCCTTCTACCGTAATATAGCCTTCCACATCTGCATAATCTTTAAGCCAAGGTCGTAAATAAATTGTATCGCCTAAAAAGTTAAAATTAAGCTGCCCATCTTTATAGCGACCATGGCCTCGAATAGTCGCCCCATACGCTTGTGCTATTAAATCACGAATACCAAATGAGTTATCACCATAACGGAACGCAAATCGGACATCACTAAATAGCTTTCCTTGCACTGACCCATCCCAAGCATGGACAAAGCCACGAGCTTGTGGATTAGCCAATGTCCCCTTAATTTCAGTACGCACATTAAGCCAACCCGTAACTGGCAATTCTGGTACAATGCTTTGCGCTACATTTTCAATACGCACAGAGTATGCACTAGCCTCTAAATCTAAAGCCTGAGAAGCCCCTAAATCAGCTGTCCCAACTAGATTATAATAGCCATGACCATCTTGCACAAAACCATTCGTAATAGTAACTAACTTATTTTGCATGGACAAATCAGCATATGCATTATCAAAACGAACACCTGCTACACGACCGCCTTCAGAGGCAAATTTAGCCGTTACCGTAGGGTTATTAAAAGCACCTTCTATCGTACCCGTAAGCGTGCCGGTCCCTTCCATAGGCTGTTGTGCATAATCACTAAACATACTTAAAGGAACATCTTTAGCATTAAAATTAAGTACTATATTCTCTGTAGTCGCTGTGCCATAAGCGGTAAAGCTACCTTCGCCAATGGTACCATTTAAGTAATTAATGCGATATTGTCCATCAGCACCATCAATCTGACCAGATAATGTATCAGTTACAATAGACTCATAGCCAATGCCATTCCCTTCAAACGTAGCAGCCACCGTTGGTGCCGCAGACTCTATATTTCCCTTCACATAGGCTTTACCACGAACAGCACCATGTAATGGCTCACCAATAGCTTGACCCACAAGCCCTAATGGAATATCTGTCCCTTCCAGCGACACTTCATAGTCTTGCGATTTTAGATTAAATTGCCCACGTCCACTTGCCTCGCCACCATTTAAGGCTAATTGTATGTCAGATATATCTAATACATCTTTGCTATAAGCTAACGTAGCAATACCTTTTTGTAAATTATAGCCTGCATAGGCAATATTATTAGCTTCCAAATTAGCATTTACAATAGGATCTGTGAAGGTACCATATACATGGGACACTGCACTCACAGAACCTGTAATGCCTTTGTCTAATAAAGTTTCAACTTGAATTTCTTGTCCCCGTAAGGTCAAATTAAGCGTTGGCGAATCCGAATCAGCCACGTCTACATTACCATGAGCAAAAAATTGTTGCCCATTAATAGCTACCCGACCATCCGTAACAGTAATCATCGTGCCATTAAAATTAACATGGCCTGCCCCTTGGCGGAGTTCATATGGCATTGGCCCTAAATCAGGATTGCTATAATCAACGGCCATATTCTTAATGTCAACGCCGCCTTCATAAGTTAAAGCACCCGCTTCACGTTTTATTGTCAATGCTACATTTTCAACAGTCCCCGCCAAAACTTGCGCACTCACATCAGCTGGAATTAAATCATTCAAGTAATCTAATGTTAAGGATGGCGCTTTAACAAATAAAGAAAAATCTGCTGACTCATCATTACTATACGACGCCTTTACCGTAACAGGCTGCGCATCTACATTAGCAGACAAAGCTCCATCAATAATCGGATAGTCCCCTAATTTAACAGCCCCATTGATGGCCGCGACCTCCGTCTTACGACCATTGAGCCAAGCTAGTTTAGCAAGCCCATTATTTAGAATAATATTGCCCCGAAATTCCATAGGCTTATCGCTGTCACTTTGTTTTACCAAGGACGTAATATTCCAAGTATTGTTAGTCGTTTCTACGGCATATACAGTGGGATCCGTTAATGTAACTGAATGAATCAGTCGCAGCGCTGACGATTGTGTAAATGGTAATTTAGCGGCTTCTAATATGTCTAATGATACTTCTGTATTAGGCACATCGGCAACTAACGCACCATGCTGATCCTTGATCTGCAAATCATCAATATGAACTGTCCCATCCCAGCCAATTTTAAAGCTTTTATACGAAGCAGTACCATTAATTGCTGTATTTAATTGTTCTTGTACGATAGGTCCTACTATTTGCTCGCCGACTGGCCGCATTAATTGTGCGCCACCAAATACTACAGCAAGCGCAACAGCTGCTGCCAGCCATCTTCGCTGTCCCTTTTTCATTTAAAACTCCTCGCACATAGCTAATACAATCTAAATATAGTAAACGTCAATAACGCTTTATTGGTTATGGTTATATCACTATTATTATACAGCAATCCCCACACTAAAATACACTTTATTTGCTAGCGTCAGCTACTAAAGCAGATAACATTTGACTTGCCTTAGCTTCATTAACTAACATTTCCGCACCACCAATTGGTGTTTCTAAAGGAACGCCCATAGCTGTTTCTAAAGAAGCTACCGCAATATTGTAATTAAATAAAGCATCTACATAATTATTACGAGCTGTTTCTAACTCTGTTTCTGCATCTAGTACATCAAGGTTAGTACCTACGCCAGCACGATAACGCAAGGATGCAATACGGAAGTTTTCTTGCCCTTGTTCTACCGCCACTTTAGTGCTTTGAATGGTCTGTTCTGCAGACTTCATATTTAAGTAGGCCTTACGAACTGCAAGATTAATGCTATCCATAGTTTGATAATTAGCTTCTTTTGCTTTTTCTAAATTTGCTTCTTGCACTTTAATGGTTTCTTTAGTAGCGCCACCGTCCCATAGACTCCAGGATACAGCTGCCCCAATTGTCCAGTTGTCATTATCGGTACCACCCCAGTCACTGCCAGACCAAGCCTGCTTTGCAGTAGCACTTAAGGTTGGTAAATAACCTGATTTAGCCGACTTAATAGCTTCTTCTGCTGCTTTTACAGCCATCGTACTCTGAACAAGTTCTGCACGATGAAGCATTGCATAAGCCTGAGCTTCATCAAGACCTACATTATAAGGTTTATACCCAAGGGTACTATCCGCTGTTTCAACACTAGTATTTACAGGTAAACCGATGGAATTATTAAGTGTTGCTTCTGCTAAATCAGCAGCATTTTTAGCTTCTACTAAAGAAGTCTGCGCATTAGCCAAGGAAGTCTGCGATGCTAATACATCGGACTTCGCAACAATCCCTACATTATATTGTTGATTAACATTCGTTAAATGCCCATCATAATCTTTTACAGCTTGCTGTGCAATATCTACCTTATTGCGAGCCTGAATGAGCGTAAAATAGTTAGTAGCCGCCGTTAATTTAGCCGTTTGGCGCTCAGCTTCTAAGGCTGCATTATAACCTTCACGAGAATATCGTGCTGATTCAATAGCTGCTTCTGTCTTGCCACCAGTATAAATAGGTACAGCTAAGGTAAATGTATTACTAGCAGATTCACCTACTACGGTAGCACCAGTTACTTGACTGGTACTACTACCACGACCACCACTATAGCCATAACTAATTGTAGGGTTTTTAGCTGCTGCCGTTGCACTTACTTGTGCTTTAGCTGCTTCATAAGCCCAACCAGCTTGACGTACATCACGATTATTATTTAAAGCTAATGCTACTGTATGAGGCAATGTTAACGATACTTTATCGCCAATAACTTCATCGGTAGCTATTTTATTCGCTACTGTTTGTTGTGTTGTAACTAAGGCCGCTTGCTGATATTTTTTAAGTTTACTATCTGTTACTGTACTATCACCTGTTGTAGTATCTGCTGCCCATACGCTAGTAGCTGTTAACGCTAACATAACAGCCAAAGAGAGTGCTTTTTTATTTACCATCCTTATTACCTCCAAGTATTAAAAGACATGTCGAATGCCATAGAAATTACCACCGTTTTCAGCACTAAAAGGTCGAATAAATTGCGCCACCGCATAGGTGTCTTCAAATAAACGAATCTCACTGCGAATACGGTAACGTGTATCGTTTAAATCCATAACAGCTGCTGAGATAACAAAGGGGCCATTTAAACCATAATCTAAACCGATGCCCACATCACCATCAAAGAGTCCGCCACGGAATAATAAATCATCAGCTACAAACTTACCATAAGTAAGTTCTAAATGACTATCGTCACCAATATTAGTCGCCCCTAAAGTAAACATACTCTTGCCAAACTGCAAACGAAAATCTGCATTTGGATTATATTTATTTAAAGTAGTGTTATATAACAGCTCCATATTGGCGCTAGCCTTAAAAGGGTACTTTTTTCCAGAATCATCACGGCTATCTACATCTCCACCAGTTAGACGATTTAACTTCGTTGTCAATTGAGCTGTATTATGCAACGTTTCTTTAATATCCTTACTACTTTGTGGATCTGTTACGACCCCTTCCATAGAGGCAGCCATATTATTTAAACTAGTGGTAGTCGTTTTTAAATTACTTAAAATTGCTCGCATATCACTAGCCGCTTGACCATCACCATTTAATTCCGTTAACGAGGTATCTAATTGTTGCGTTACATCAGTCATATTACGAGTAATATTCGCCATATTAGCAGTAATTTCATTTAAATTACCTTCATTAGCTGCTACCATCTGATTCATTCGAGCTGTAAGTTCAGCTGTATTATTAGCGATGGATTCTGTAGTCCGCAAAGCATTACGCAAAGACGTCTGAGTTTGCACATCACCAATAATATTATTAATGGAACCTACCGTTTTATTGATTTCTTCCATCAATACCGTAGCTTGTTTCATGGTCTTATCAATGTCACTTTGACCATCACCACGAATCTTATCACCGTCTTTTAAATACGATTTTGAATGACCTGGTGTAATCTGGATGAACTTATCACCTAAAATTCCATCATTAGCTAAAATAAATTCAGAATCTACCGGAATCTCCGTATCCTCTTTAATTTCCATCGTCAAAGTAACCCCTTTGGCGGTTACTTCCATATCCGTTACACGCCCTACAGCGACACCAGAATACTTAATCTGATTGCCTGTCTTTAAGCCTGTTACAGACTGAAATTCCCCAATAATCTGCATTTGCGGCGGTTGAAATAATTCTAATCGACCTAGGAATATGACACAAGCCGCAAATAAGCAAAGGCCAATTACGGTAAACAAGCCTACCTTAGCCTCCGTGCTCCACTTCATTTATTCGATCCCCCTATCTGCGGTTTCAAGCATATCACCGCCATGTATAAACTGTTGTACCAACGGATTCTTAGATTTTTTAAACTCCGCTGGACTCGAAACTTCAATAAATTTACCATTATCCAATAAAGCGATGCGATCCGCCACATAAAAAGCCGATTGCATATCATGCGTAACTACAATAGAGGTACAGTGAAAATGTTTTTGCATACCTCGAATCAATTGGCTAATGGTCCCTGACGTAATAGGGTCAAGCCCTGACGTAGGTTCATCATATAAGATAATACTTGGGTTTAAGGCAATGGCCCTAGCCAAGCTAATTCGCTTTTTCATACCACCAGATAATTCGCTGGGCATATAATCGCCTGTATCTGGCAAACCAACTAAATCTAACTTTTCTTGCACAATATCTTTAATATCAGCATTTTTCATTTCTGTATGTTGCCGCAAACCAAAGGCTACATTTTCTGAGACAGTCATAGAGTCAAATAAGGCAGAATATTGAAATACCATGCCCATTTTTTCACGTACCTTATTGAACTCATCTTCAGCTAAACCAACTACATTCGTTCCATCTACAAGAATTCGGCCACTATTTGGTTGTTGTAAACCAATAACGAGACGTAAAATTGTACTTTTACCGGCCCCACTACCACCCAGAACAACCAAGGTTTCACCATCTTCTATTTTTAAATTCACATGATCAAGAATGACTCGGTCTTCATAGGCCACTACCACATCTTGCAGTTCAATCATGAATCTATCCTCAACTTCTATTTAATTTAATATAACAACAACGATAAAAAGTAATTGAGTACAAATACCAAAATAATACTTGTCACTACCGAACTAGTTGTCGAATTACCAACCGCAGCGGCTCCCATCTTAGTATACATACCTTTGTAGGACCCCACTAAGGCTATAACGGCCCCAAATACACTGGCCTTAATTAAACCATAGGTTAAATCACTAGTTACGGCAAATAATTGAATGGAATCTGTATAGGTCATACCCGCCATGCCTTTGAACACAGTAGCCACTACATAACCGCCACCAATGCCAATAAGCACGCCATAAAAGGCCAAAATAGGCACCATAATCATACAAGCAATTACACGGGGTACCACTAAATAACCAATAGGATTAACAGCCATCACTTTAAGCGCATCAATCTGTTCGGTTACTTTCATAGTCCCTAATTCAGCAGTAATAGCAGCCCCTACACGCCCGGCTAGCACGACGCCTACTAAAACAGGCCCCAGTTCACGCCCCATAGCAATGGCCATAATGCCACCAACAGTACCTTGAGCGCCATAGCGAATCAAAATATCTGTAATTTGCAAGGTCATAACAGCCCCAGCAAATAATAATGTCAAACTAATAATAGGTAGCGAATCGACACCCAAATGAGCCATTTGATATATAACATGCCGCCAGTTAGCCTGTCGTAATTGTTTTATTGTTTGTCCAATTAAAATAACTGCTTCGCCACAACGCGTTAACCACAGCAGTACTTCTCGGCCAATCGCTTCTATCCAATGCAAGGATATTCCTCCTCTTACAACTAAGCCTATTCAGCTTTCAATTTCCATGTTAGCAAAAATTTTACTGAACATGATTACTACCCCTCATTTTAGCACAAAACTAGACGCATTGTCATCAGTACCAACGAGGAAACTGCCTATTTTTTTCGATTATTTTTAAAAATTTTCACTTCTTTTACAATTTGGGTCATGTATCATTCATACTCCCCTTATTCTTGTTTAAGAATATGCCAAAATAAAGAAAAAGCTATATGACCAATCAAGTCAGATTAGTCATATAGCTTTTTGTATGCGGAGGCCAAATCTTTAGCCTAATTAGTATTTGTTTCATCAGAAACAGTAGAGTCACTACTTTCATTTTCAGATTCTGTTGGTTTTACGTCCTCTTTATGGCTGTCCTCTACCTTTTCAGTGCTAACACTATCTTTTGCCGTGGCTGGCTCAGAAGCAGCTTTTTTAGAATCCTCTTTTGTAGCTGCGTCCTTATTAGCCTCTTCCTTCTTTGATTCTTCTTTTAACTTTTTAGCATGTTCTTTCGCCAGTTTTGCTTTGGCTTTATCTCGATCAGCTGGTGACATAATCGTTAAGACAAACTGACCGTCACCACGAATAACATACTCTGTATCGATTTTAGCTTTATATGGCTCTTTGTCATTTTTATCATCAATACCTGGAATATTTTCCTTAGCTTTAGCCTTTGGTACAGCCCCAGGAATTGGAGTATCTTCTACACCATCAATTTTAGCACTCTTAGTCGTTGTACTATCACCGTCTTCAACCATACTTACGCCATCTTCTAAAATTTCAACCACAATCTGATTATTCGTATCAGTATTGCGTAATTCCTTGTAGAACTCGTCAAAATCTTTATACGTTTTCAAACGGCGAATGATTTCATCTGTTAAATTGTATTTTTGCTTTTCTAACAGATACGGCAATGGTATAACGCCACCACCACGAACTTCTAAGGTCACTTCACCTAGTGGTTGATCCTTTGGCACTGTGAAGAAAATTTCCTTAGTTACCGGTTCACCACGAAACGGCTGTAAATTAACATTAATAACAATCGTATCACCAGGAGATGCTACAGCCGGTGACAAAGTCGCATCTGCAATCATAGCCGTCTTCGTATCTTTAGTAACCGCTGCATCTACTTGAATGCCTGCAATTTCATAATTAATGAAACGATTATTCATAAGCGCATCTAAAATATTATAAAATTCATCTACACTTTTTACGCCAATGGATTCAGACGAATAGAACATGTTAGTTCTCTCTAAGATAGGTATTTTATTATCTCTTGGTTGAATCTTCACCGTTACAGTAGAAGTACCTTCACCGCTGCGATCAAGGGTCTTACTTAAAAAGCTATACATAGCAGTGGCTCCTAAAGTTGGTGTCAACTCATCGGCTTCTACCACTTTTACACCTGCTTCACGAGTATGATTCATGTCTAAATCGCGAATAGTGATGCCCATCGGAATCCCACTGATAATTTTTCCTGAAGTACCAGCAATCCCGGCCCCTCGGTCTTCTGTAATGGCCCCAACTTCTGCACCCATTGAGCCCAACTTAAATCCAGAATCCACACTTTTTACAACGGTGAAAATAGAGGCATTATGCATAAAGTAACCTACAGATCCACGTTTCAAAAAGGGATGTCCAAAAGCAACTACTTTATCATTATCTACATATGTAACAGTACCAATGGCACCTAATTTTAAATCCCCATCGACTAACAACGCTGCCACTGAACCGCCAGCCTTCAAGGGTTTAGCTACCTCATCACCATCAGCAGCCGCCGTATCATAGGTACTATATTGATAATCTGGCAATTTATTTTTCATATATGTTAAGGACTCTGGATCAAATCCATATGCCATAAGTGGAGTTCCCAAAGGAATCAACTGACTATCACGCCAAGGATTCGCTAGATTTTTCTCATAAGGAATATTCCACATCTTAACCATATCTTCAATCGGTGTAATCATACCAATCGTGCCATCAGCAAAGCCCCAACCATAAGCAACAGCACCGACTAATTTGCCATTTATATAAGCAGGGCTACCACTCATGCCATGAACAATCCCGCCGGTCTGATCCATAATAGGGCCTGAAAACTTAGCTAAAATCAAATCACCTGAAGGGCCACGATCTTTCATAACACCTAATACTTTTAAATTAAAACTGGATATATCGTCACCAGTCACAACGGTATCAACATGCCCTTCCATTCCCGTACGCACATCTGACACAGGCAAGAAATCAACAGCCTGCGCTGAAGATGCTACTGTACAATAAAAGAAAAGCGCCAGTACACCTTTCATATACCGGCGTGATGAACGAATGAACTTCATTCATATCTCCTCTCTATACTATTTACCATCAACCACGGCTACAACCTGAGCACGTGTTACTTGATCGCCATTCTTTACGGATACATTGGTAACTACACCGTTAACCGTAGAACGAGCAGCTGGCATTGGACCCGTTAAAGATTGAACAGTAACAAGTACATCCCCTTCTTTAACAGCAGTACCTACTGGTACTACCGACACTACTTGTCCAGTTAACACTGACTCTTGGTTGACATTGGCTGCGGAGGCATTGAAAACAAAGCCGGTTGCTACGCTTAAGCCAATAGCAGCCATTACAAAAAATTTCATATATTTTTTCATATAAATTCCTCCTTTGACTAACGTCTATATATATTATAACACGAAATAGCAAATTTATTGGGGAAAGATTAGAAAGTGCGTATATTGAGCGGGGCCATTCGCCGTTTGATCACGGTGTAAATAGGTGCCATTAACCCATATATCAGTATCAGTTTGCCCCCCTATATCTAAGCCATTAATAGCGCCTAAGTTTTTAAGCAAACGACCACCTTGCGGCAAAGTAATACCTGTATACGCCCGATAATTACCGGTTGCTGCAAGGACAATTAATGTGCCGTCAGGGTTTACCCCTAGTAAAGTCCGTCCACGAAATTGACCATCATCATGGCCAGTTACTACTGAATCACGTAAAACAATAGCCTGTCCTTCAGCAACTAGTGTACCGGCTCTACTAATAGAAACTACAGGTTTTATAATTTGTAAATCTACCACATCACCAATCATGAGTTTATCCAATACTGGTATCATTGTGCCATGAGCAGATAATACAATATCCCCAGTCGTAATAGGTGAATTAGCTTTTGTTTTAGCCACTACTACATTCTTTCGAATCGTCACTTCTTGACCGTATACATTGGTATGGGTATACGTCCCATAATCCGTATTATAAGCAATTAATTCATTTTCACCACGAGGTTTATTAACACCATTTACAATATATGATGTTTCACCTTCAGTTAATTGCAAGGTTGGCGTCTCTAATGAAAATACATAACCTTGACTTGGTATATACTGAATCATTGCAGTAGGCGTAATCGCTGAAGCTTTTAAAATATTTACGCCATCAGCTTGACCTCTTTCAGGTTCAATTTTACCGTTTATGTCTTCAGCACTAAACTTATCTCTAACTGTGTCTACATTTACTAACCCTACAGCAATAGCACCTGCAGGCGCCACATCTTGTAACACTTCGCCATCGCCCGCAGCCTCTATTCGCTTACCCCCTTCTGAAGGAACAAATTCTAATACATCAACCTTCACTCGACCTGTATCAGTATTCGTATCCCACTGAGTATAGGTTACACCAGATTTCAAAGTCTTCATTGTCCGTTGCTCATATGTATTAAACAAATCAAGAACAACACGATCTGGTTGATTTAATGTAAAAATATGGTGTCGCACATTTTGATTCACTGTCAGACTCATATCAAGTCCATCGTCAGTAGTGCTTAAACTCACACCTTTTAACACCCCAGTAGTGCGATTATTATATTGAACGGGACCAGTAGTCTTATTAGTAGTATCTCGCAAATGTACTTTTAACTGCTGTGCTTTTTCATTATAAATGGAGCTCCAGCCATCAGGAAGACCCTGCATATCTAAAACGACTCTCGTCTGCCCCATTTCATTGGTTGCACGAACGGCTGTCAAATCTGCAGCAGTACAATGAAATAAAGCGCCCGCTCCCATAAGACCTGCTAACACAGCTATTTTGAGCTTTTGCTTATATGCGTTCATAGTCCCTCCTAAAATGATTACCTACTCTATCCCTTACAGACTGCAATACACTAACAGCCTTCACAAATACAAATTCATATATTCAAAATATATATATTTTATTATATACACACGCCTTAAAACGGCAAAAATAAAGAGCCTTATTTTTTATTATATCATATCCACTCGTTGAAATGATGAAATATCCCCATATAAAAAGTGAGCTCTTAAAGAGCTCACTCATAATGTATAGCTAATATTTTATTGTAATTCTTCCAAACTATCTTGGAAGCGATCCATTTCACGAAGGGCCCGTCCCGTCCCTACAATAACAGAATATCTTGGATTATCTACTAAATAAGCAGCCACGCCAATAGCACGTGTAATCAAACGGTCAAAACCACTGATAAGCGCACCGCCACCGGTCAAAATAATACCATGATCACAAATTTCTGCTACTAATTCTGGCGGGGTTTTCTCTAAGATATCCTTAATCCCTTCCAAAATAGTATTTACTGGCCGTTCAAGAGCCTTTTGTACTTCTTTAGATGTTACTGTAATCGCCTGTGGCAAACCACTAACGATGTCGCGTCCTCGTACGGTAATTTCCTCAATAGGCGCTTTTCGGTCTACAGTACCAATAGCAATCTTAACTTCTTCAGCAGTGCGACGGCCAATCAGTAATTTGCGGCGACGTTTAATATAGTCAATAATGGCTTCATCAAACTTATCGCCCCCCATCCGAAGGGACTTACTCACTACTACACCAGTAGTGCAAAGAACGGCTACGTCCGTAGTGCCACCACCTACATCCACAACAATCGCCCCTGCTGAGGCGGCTTTATCTAAACCCGTGCCTAATGCAGCGGCCAACGGTTCTTCAATAAGCACCGTTTTACGCGCCCCTGTTTGTAGTACGGCTTCAATAACAGCACGTTTTTCCACTGGTGTAATGCCAGAAGGAACACAAATTACTACACGAGGTTTAAATAATGTTGAGGCAGGCAATACACTTTTAATATAATAACGAAGCATAAACTCCGTCATGTCATAATTATTGATAACCCCATCTTGAAGCGGTCGAATAACTTCAATATCAGCTGGTGTTCGCCCTAACATAATCCGTGCATCTTCACCGACAGCCACTACTTCATGAGTATGAATATTCCAAGCTACATAAGCAGGTTCATCAAGAACAACGCCTTTACCTTTTATGAAAATCAAAACATTAGTTGTACCCAAGTCAATGCCGATATCGTAGGCCCACCACAAAGCTAAGCGTTCAAACGGTGAAATGCTAGTGCGATTCTTACGACTCTGATTCTTAGGCGTTGTCGTAGCAATAGGTTGCGTGCTTCGTTTGCGTCGCTCCGCCCGCTTCTGCAAAACGTCAGCACGACTTACTTTCTTCTTACTCGTCCACCCGAACAATGTCAGCACCTAGCCCTTTTAATTTGCCTACTAGGTTATCATAGCCACGGTCAATATGAGATAACTGTGTTACTTTGGTAACCCCTTCAGCTGCTAAACCAGCACAAACTAAGGCAGCCCCAGCTCGTAAATCAGTGGCCCGTACTTCAGTGCCCTTTAATTTAGACACCCCATCAACAATAGCACGACGCTCTTCAATACGAATCTGAGCACCCATTTTTTTCAACTCATCTACATGCATAAAACGGTTTTCAAATACCGTTTCCATTACTGTACTTGTACCTTCCGCAATAGTAGTAAAGGCCATAAACTGTGCTTGCATATCAGTTGGAAATCCTGGATATGGCAATGTTTTAATATCCACAGCCTTCACATGTCCATCAGAAACAACGCGAATGCCGTCTACGTCTTCTTCAACACGCACGCCTGCTTCTTTAAGCTTAGCTACAACTGGTTTCAAATGCTCTGACAAGGCATTCTCTACATATACATCGCCGCCAGCCATAGCCGCTGCAATTAAATATGTACCCGCTTCAATACGGTCAGGAATTACTGTATGAGTAGCTCCTTTTAACTCTTTAACACCTTGAATACGAATTACATTAGTACCAGCACCGCGAATATCAGCACCCATACTATTCAAATAGGTTACTAAATCAACAATTTCCGGTTCTTCAGCAGCATTTTCAATAATAGTCTTACCTTCTGCCATAGACGCTGCCATAATCACATTTTCTGTAGCGCCTACACTTGGGAAGTCTAAATAAATCTGATTGCCTTTTAGACCTTCTGGTGCAGTAGCTAATACATAACCATCACCCATTTCAATAGTAGCACCTAAAGCTTCAAAGGCTTTTAAATGTAAATCAATCGGGCGACTACCGATAGCACAGCCGCCAGGTAAAGAAATACGCGCTTCCCCACGACGCGCCAATAAAGGCCCCATCACTAAAAAGGACGCCCGCATGCGGCGTACTAATTCATAGGGAGCTTCTGTAGCCGTAATGTTAGCGGCATCAAATCTAATTTCTTCCTTAGCTTCATCTCTAGTAACTTTAACCCCTAAAGAGGCGATTACTTCGCAAATTGTATGTACATCCTCTAAATGAGGCACTTCTACTAATCGACTTGGTGTCGATGCTAACATAGTGGCCGCAATAATCGGCAACACCGCATTTTTAGCGCTACTTACACGTACGCGACCATTCAACGGTTTACCTCCGTTAATGATGAGCTTTTCCAACAATACTTCCTCCCATAATGCAATCTATTCATCTATAGTCAAGATAGTTTTATCCATAAATTCTACCTTATAGTATACTTTAAATCAGCTTGTTCAGCAAGTACCCTATAGACGTAAAAAGAGGAACCTTCTTACGAAGGCTCCCCCTTATAATCACTGAATTTTTAACAATTAACGAGCTTTCATGGATTTTAATTTGCGATCTAAACGATGAATAGTATCTACAAAACGAACTGTACCTGTTTTATAACGCATTACTACAGATTCAGTACGAGCACCACCAGCAAAATATTTAATACCAGCTAAAATATTACCTTCAGTAATAGCTGTAGCAGAGAAAATAACATCTTCTCCATGTACTAAATCATCAATTGTTAATACTTTATTTAAATCCGTAATCCCCATAGCATGGCAACGACGAACTTCTTCTTCATTTTCTGGTAACAAACGAGCTTGCATATCCCCACCAGTACATTTCAAAGCAGCTGCTGCCAACACGCCTTCTGGAGCACCGCCAGTACCGATAACCATATGGATACCAGAACCTTCAAGACCACATTCCATAGCTGGATTTACATCACCGTCAGTAATCAAACGAATACGAGCACCAGCTTGCCGGCATTCACGCATAATTTCTTCATGACGTGGACGATCTAACATAACAACGGTTAAATCATCAATACCACGTTCCATTTTTTCAGCTACACGACGTAGATTTTCAGTAACACTAGCATTTAAGTCGATAACCCCTTTAGCACGAGGACCTACACACAATTTTTGCATGTACATATCTGGTGCATGAAGAAGGCCACCTTTAGGTGCTATAGCTAATACAGCAATAGAACCATTTTGCCCTTTTGCAATTAGGTTGGTCCCTTCAATAGGATCCACCGCAATATCTACAGCTTCACCACCAGCACCTACTTCTTCACCAATATACAACATTGGTGCTTCATCAATTTCCCCTTCACCAATAACAACAGTACCAGAAATTGGCACAGTATCAAAGGTCTGGCGCATAGCATCTACAGCGAGTTGATCAGCGCCGTCTTTTTCACCACGACCTAATAAACGACCACTACGAAGCGCTGCAGCTTCTGTTACACGTACGAATTCCAAAGCTAATGTTCTATCCACAGTTCGTTACCTCCTTAAAATGCCCGTTTTACATAGGCAGGGCCACACCTGTTCCCATTATTTATTGGCTGCTTCCCAATCGGCTAAGAATCTAGCAAGGCCTGCATCCGTTAACGGATGCTTCATAGAGGCAGTTAACACTTTATATGGCACTGTAGCAATATGAGCACCCGCTTTAGCACATTGTGTCATATGCATTGGTGTACGTACACTAGCAGCAATAATTTCTGCTTTAATGTCATGCACCATAAATACTTCAGCAATATCTTCAATCAAAGTAATACCGTCCATGCTCATATCATCAATACGACCTACAAAAGGACTAACAAAAGTAGCTCCTGCTCGTGCTGCTAATAAAGCTTGGTTAACGGAGAATATCAAAGTAACATTTGTTTTAATGCCTTCTTTGCTAAGAATAGATACTGCTTTTAGCCCTTCTTCTGTCATAGGTACTTTAATCACTACATTACTACCTAATTTTACAAGTTCATGAGCTTCTTTCACCATTTCAGGCGCTGTTGTAGCAATAACTTCTGCACTAACAGGACCTTCTACTAAATCAGCAATTTGTTTAATTACTTCTTTTAAATCACGTTTTTCCTTAACAATTAAGGATGGATTGGTAGTTACCCCTGCGATAAAACCCATTTCATAGGCTGCTTTAATTTCATCAAAGTTGGCCGTATCAATAAAGATTTTCATAAGAGCTCCTTTTTATTACAACGATACAATATATTACATTCTATTAGGCTTGCGCAACAAATGTTACGTTCGCAATTACTTAGATTACGTTAAACAATGTTACACTCGCCATTACTTACGATACTTAAATCACTTATCTTAAACCACATACTTAGCGTAAACAACACTTTATTTTACTGGTTTAATAACTTCTACGCCACCCATATATGGTTGCAATGCTTTAGGAATACGTACAGATCCATCAGCTTCTTGATTGTTTTCTAAAATAGCAGCGACCGTACGACCTACTGCTAAGCCAGAACCATTCAAAGTATGTACAAATTCTGGTTTGCTCTTAGTATCACGACGGAACTTAATATTACCACGACGAGCTTGGAAATCAGTCATGTTAGAGCAAGAGGAAATTTCACGATAACAACCTTGCGCTGGCATCCAAACTTCTACATCATATGTCTTAGCGGAGCCAAAGCCAATATCACCAGTACAAAGTGTAATTACACGATGTGGCAATTCTAATAAGCGAAGCACTTCTTCTGCATTATCAGTCAAGGATTCTAATTCTTGATAGGAAGTATCTGGTGTTGCAAATTTAACCATTTCAACTTTGTTAAATTGATGTTGACGAATAAGACCACGTGTATCACGACCAGCCGAACCTGCTTCAGCACGGAAACATGCTGTAAAAGCTGTATAATATTTAGGCAATTCATCAACACTCAAGATTTCACCACTGTGGAAATTAGTCAAGGTAACTTCCGCGGTTGGAATTAAGAAATATTCTGTATTTTCTACTTTATACATATCTTCAGCAAATTTAGGTAATTGCCCTGTATTAGTCAAGGTCTGACGAGTTACCATATATGGTGTCATCATTTCTGTATAGCCTTGCTGTTCTGTATGAAGATCTAACATAAAGTTGATTAACGCACGTTCTAAACGAGCACCTAAGCCTTTATAGAATGTGAAACGAGCACCACTTTCTTTAGCAGCGCGCTCCCAATCTAAAATATCTAAGCTTTCGCCTAAATCCCAATGAGCTTGAATTGGAAAATCAAATTCACGCGGATTGCCCCAGCGACGCATTTCAGGATTGTCATTTTCATCTTCCCCAACAGGAACAGAGCTATCACACATATTTGGCAACATAAGTGCAATATCTTGAAGGGCTGCTTCAGTTTCACGAATTTTACCATCTAACTCTGAAATGGTATCCCCTACTTTTTGCATTTCAGCAATTTTATCATCAGCGTTTTCTTTATTACGCTTTAATGCACTAATTTCAGCAGTTACTGCATTACGTTGTGCTTTTAACTGTTCTACTTCTTGAATCAACTCTTTGCGCAAATCATAGAGTTTTGCAAAGTTTTCTAAATCACCAGTGGTGTGGCGATTATCTAAATTTTGTTGTACTGCTTCTAGGTTTTCTCGAACAAAACGTAAATCTAACATATCCATAACCTCTTACTAAAAAAGTGTCCCCTTAGGACCCATGTATTATTAATTACACTTAATCATACCACATCTAGTTAATTTTTACCACGGAAAAGGACTTTTTTGCAATGCAAAAAAGATAGTTTTGCATTACAATAAAGCCCATTTTGCATTGCAGTAAAGCTCATTTTGCATTACAATAAAGCTCATTTTGCATTACAAATGACCGTTCGCCTATACAAAAAGGCTAGCAACGGCAACTCCGTTACTAGCCTCTTAGCTTTTTTATTTATCAGCACCTTCGCTGTCTTCTGTATCAGTTGGTTTTACATCCAACTCAGGTTTCATGAGTGGGAATAATAAGACATCACGAATAGAAGCTGAATCAGTTAAGAACATAACTAAACGGTCAATACCAATACCAAGACCAGCAGTTGGAGGTAAACCATATTCAAGAGCGGCTACGAAATCTTCGTCCATGCGATGAGCTTCATCATCACCAGCAGCACGTTCTTGTAATTGTTTTTCGAAACGCTGACGTTGGTCAATTGGGTCATTTAACTCGGAATAACCATTTGCTAATTCACGACCATAAACAAAGGCTTCAAAGCGTTCTGTAGTCAATGGTTTCTCACGGTTTTGTTTAGCCAATGGGGAAATTTCCATTGGATGACCATATACGATAGTTGGTTCAATTAAGTTTTCTTCTACATAATCTTCAAAGCAAAGATTAATGATTTTACCAATACCATCGCGTTCGCTATATTCTACATTCAAACGATCCGCAATAGCACGAGCTTCTTCTAAAGTTTCTACCGCATCGAAATCTTCGCCGGTATATTTTTTAATCCCTTCTTGCATCGTAATACGATTCCAAGGTGGCGTTAAATCAATTTCAGTGCCTTGATAATTAATCTTAGTTGTACCTAATACTTCTTGAGCACAATAAGCTACGATATTTTCAGTCAATTCAATAGCATCTTCAAAATTACCATATGCCTGATAGGATTCCATCATTGTAAATTCTGGATTATGACGATTGTCAATCCCTTCATTACGGAAAGAACGGTTGATTTCAAATACTCGCTCTAAACCACCTACAATTAGGCGTTTCAAATGTAATTCTGGAGAAATACGCATATAAATGTCAATGTCCAAAGCATTGTGGTGGGTAATGAACGGACGCGCTGCCGCACCACCAGGAATCGCATGAAGCATTGGTGTTTCTACTTCCATGAAGTTATGAGCATTCATATATTGACGCATTTTAGCTACGATTTGTGTACGTTTCACAAACGTATCGCGCACTTCTGGATTTACAATTAAATCTACATAACGTTGACGGTAACGAAGTTCTGTATCTTTTAAACCATGCCATTTTTCAGGTAATGGACGCAAGGATTTAGAAAGCAATGTTAATTTATCAACTTTAATCGTGATTTCACCCATATGAGTGCGGAATACATGACCTTCTACACCTACGATATCGCCCATATCAAGCATTTTAACATGCTTATATGCCTCTTCACCAAGCATATCTTTACGCAAATAAATCTGAATATCTCCCGATAAATCACGAATATTGGCAAAGGCAGTTTTACCGTGGGATCGAATTGTCATAACACGACCTGCCACAGTTACTGGTTGGTCCTCAAAATCACGGAAGTTGTCTTTTATTGTTGCCGCATGCTGCTGTACTACAAAACGCTGGCCAAAAGGATACACTCCGTCTGCCTCGTATTGTGCAAGCTTTTCGCGACGAATTAACATTTGATCATTTAATTCTTGTTGTTGTTCTTGTACGGTAGTCGCTTTTTCTTCGCTCACTTACATGGCCTCCTAACTTCATACGTCATCGTATTGAATACTTCTACTTAGCTAATTGCTAAAATTTTAAATGTTGCTACTCCATCAGGTGTGTTTACTTCTACTTTAGCACCTTTTTTCTTGCCTAAAATAGCACTACCTACAGGGGATTCATTGGAAATACGATTATTGAAAGGATCTGCTTCAGAAGACCCTACAATTACATACTCTAATTCTTCATTGTATTCTTCGTCAAATAGTTTAACTTTACTACCTACGGATACAACATTCTTACGAGTGCTTTCATCAATAATTTTAGCCGTATTAATTTTGTTTTCTAATTCGATAATATGGCCTTCAATGAATGCTTGTTCATTTTTTGCATCATCATATTCTGAGTTTTCACTAATATCACCATATTCAATAGCTGTTTTAATACGCTGAGCTACTTCAATACGACGTACAGATTTGAAATGCGCTAATTCTTCTTCTAGTTTTTTAAGACCTTCTGCGGTTAACAGCGTTTCTTTTACTTCTGCCATAATAGAACTCCTCTTTCTATATTTCATTTAGCTATAAAGAAAAAGTGTCAATATACTGACACCTTTACTTTATCATCACATATATTTACGTAATTTACTCGTAACATTATATCAATATTACATTGCCGTTGTCAATTCTGCTTCATAAGTGGCTAAGGCCTCTTTAAAAGACTCCATCGTATGTAATGTGTTAATCCGATTGCGCCACTTGGCCGCTTCTGGTAATCCTTTAATATACCAGCCCGCATGGGTCCTAATTTCTCGAACTCCTAGCGGCACACCTTTATATTTACATAGTAACTCAAAATGGCGACGCAACATATGAAGGCGCTCTACTGCCGTTGGCTTAGGTAATATTTCACCAGTTTGCAAGTAGTGATTCACCTCATTAAACACCCACGGATTCCCTTGTGCACCACGCCCTATAAGTACGGCATCACAGCCTGTCTCCTCTAGCATCGCCTTAGCAGATATGGCATCCACTACATCACCATTCCCCAAAACAGGAATCGACAAAGCCTCTTTAACAGCTTTAATATACGTCCAATCAGCCTTACCCATATACATCTGCTCTCGAGTACGGCCATGAACAGCTATAGCTGCTACACCAACAGACTCAATCCGCTGAGCAAAATCAAGCACATTTTTAGACGTCTCATCCCAACCTAGCCGCATTTTCACCGTTACTGGTATCTTCACGGCTTGCACGGCCGCTTCTGCCACACGCGCTGCTAAATCTGGTGTTTTCATAAGCGCAGAGCCATCACCAGATGAAACTACCTTTTTCACAGGACAGCCCATATTAATATCTACTATGTCAGCGCCCGCGCGCTCTACCACCTTAGCCGCTAAGGCAATAGCTTCAGGATCAGAACCAAAAATCTGCATAGACACAGGATGTTCTACGTCTTCCATAAACAGTAAGTCTTTTGTATGCTCATTTTCATATTTAATGCCCATAGCACTTACCATTTCCGTGCATACTAACGCTGCGCCCTGTTCTTCAGCCAGTAAACGATACGCAATATCGCTAACCCCAGCCATAGGTGCTAGTATAGCGCGTCCAGAAATAGCCACTGAACCAATATGCCAAATGTCATTATTTATTTCTTTCATACAATAATCGTAATCCTTCTAGTGTTAACATAGGTTCAATATGATTAATTACATTTGTTTCCGCATTGATTAAATGAGCTAACCCACCAGTAGCAATTACTTTAACATTCGGCGGCATTTCTTTTTTCATACGCCCTACAATACCTTCTACTTGGCCTACATATCCAAAGAGTACGCCTGATTGCATGGATGTCACCGTATTGCGACAAATAACTTGCCCTGGATTACGCACCTCAATACGAGGTAATTTAGCAGCTCGTTGGAATAATGCTTCTGCTGAAATTTGTACCCCTGGTGCAATAGCCCCACCAATATAATCACCATTTTCTAAAATGGCACAATATGTAGTGGCTGTCCCAAAATCAATGACGATTAATGGGCCACCATATTTTTCATAAGCCGCTACAGCATTTACGATGCGGTCAGCCCCCACTTCGCGAGGATTGTCATATTTAATGGCCATCCCCGTTTTAGTTCCAGGTCCTACAATAATCGGCTTTACATTAAAATAACGTAAACATACCCGTTCTAAGGTTGGCATCAATGGTGGTACTACGGACGAAATGATAATTGCCTCAATATCATTCACATTAACCTGACGGTCATGGAAAAATAAATTCATAATAATAACGCCATACTCATCAGTAGTGCGTACTCGATCCGTAGAAATGCGCCAATGACCTACCAATTCCTTTTTATCATATACGCCTAGAACAATGTTGGTATTTCCTACATCAATCACTAATAACATGTAAATTAGCCTCCTACTTTATGTGCTGGTCGTATGGATACGTCACCGGCCACCACTCGTTCTACGGAGCCATCAGCACGTTCTATCATAAGATTGCCATCTTGATCAAGGTCGATGGCCTTACCTTCATAGGTACTACCTGGAGCCCGCACTTCTACTTGCTTGCCTAGGGTAATACTTAGTTCTTTCCATTCTGCCAAAGTACTATTAAATCCTTCAGCCAATACTTTATTATACTGCATTTCTAATTCTTCTAAAATAGTATTTAATGCTTCACGCCGGTCTACCTCAACACCTTCCATAGCAAAGGAGGTAGCAATGTCTTTTAAAAAGTCAGGAATTTCCTCTAAAGTGCTACTCGTATTAATTCCGATCCCCATGACAATGTAAGAAATTTCTTCCATAGAACCGTTCATTTCAGTTAAAATGCCCACTAATTTACGACCATTGACAAGAATATCATTAGGCCATTTAATGCCAGCAGTCTGTAAGCCTAACCGACGAAAGGCTTTGATTAACGCTACAGCAGCCATAAGAGTACATTTAGGAGCCTCTATAGGTAAAAATTTAGGACGCAAAATTATACTGAACCATAAACCTTTACCATAGGGAGAATACCAGCCACGATCCAAGCGACCTCGACCAGCCACTTGCTCTTCAGCCACAACTACAGTGCCTTCCGGAGCACCCTCATTAGCTAAATCGCGACCAATCCGATTTGTAGACTCTACACTCTCTAAATACTGATAATTGCGTCCAAATGTCTTAGTGGTTAATACGGATTCCATTTCAAGCCAGCTCATTACATCAGGCTCTTCCATGAGTCGATACCCCTTTTTAGTAAATGATTCAATAACATAGCCTTTTTTGCGCAGTGCTTCTATATGTTTCCAAATAGCTGTGCGGGATACATCACAATGTTCTGACATACGCTGACCTGACACAAAATTCCCTTTATTCTCACGTAACAATTCTAAAATTGCATCTCTCATAACGCCGGTGCCTCCTTTATGAAAAAGGGCCGCCTACCGGCGGCCCTATGCCAATCGGTGTATACCGATTATTATTCGCTTGTATAAGGCTAGTTATCTTTTGCAGTTGATTCTTCAGTCGTTGCTGTAGATTCTGTTGCAATCGCATCTGGCACAATAATACCAGCTGCTTCTAACGCACTTTTTGCTTCATTTACTTCTACCTTATTAGGGTCTGTAATGGTACCGTACTTATACAAGTTTTCAATTTGTTCATGATCAATGGTTTCTTCTTCTAATAACACATTGGCCATATTATGTAAAAACTCAATATTATCCGATAACAATTGCATTACATCATTGTATGCTTCAGATACTATTTTATGCATTTCTGCATCAATTTTCTCAGCTACTGCTTCACCATAGTTACGTTCATGACCAAGGCTACGCCCTAAGAATACTTGTTCTTGATGTTCCCCAAATACAAGTGGTCCTAATTCATCACTCATGCCAAGACGAGTAATCATATGACGAACAATGTTTGTCACTTGCTGTAAGTCACCAGAAGCACCACTACTGATTTCCTTCAACACTAATGCTTCTGCACAACGACCGCCTAAAGCTACACGGATGCGTGCTAACATTTGTGATTTTGTCATATAGTTTTGCTCTTCTACTGGTAACATCATAGTGTAACCACCAGCACGGCCACGAGGAATAATCGTTACCTTATGAACTGGGTCTGCTTCTGGCAATAAATGAGCCACAATCGCATGCCCTGATTCATGGTAAGCTGTTAAACGACGTTCTTTATCACTTACAACATGACTACGACGTTCTGGACCATAGCTTACTTTTTCACTAGCTTCTTCTAAATCAGCCATGGATACCTTTTTGCGGTTTTGACGAGCGGCTAACAAAGCTGCTTCATTAAGTAAATTACTTAAATCAGCACCAGTAAACCCAGGTGTTTTCTTCGCAATAGTTTGCAAGTTAACATCTTCATCTAATGGTTTATTGCGAGCATGCACTTTCAAAATAGCTTCACGACCACGGAGGTCTGGTTTATCTACTGTTACTTGACGGTCAAAACGACCTGGACGAAGTAATGCTGGATCCAAAATATCTGGGCGGTTAGTTGCCGCAATGGTAATGATCCCTTCATTAGCACCAAAGCCATCCATTTCTACAAGCAACTGATTCAAGGTCTGTTCACGTTCATCATGACCGCCACCAAGACCAGCACCACGTTGACGACCTACTGCATCAATTTCGTCAATAAAGATAATACAAGGCGCATTTTTCTTAGCTTGGCTAAAGAGGTCACGCACACGAGAAGCACCAACACCAACGAACATTTCTACAAAGTCGGAGCCACTGATGCTAAAAAATGGAACGCCCGCTTCACCAGCTACAGCACGAGCTAATAAAGTTTTACCAGTCCCTGGAGGGCCAAACAATAGTACCCCTTTAGGAATTTTAGCGCCAATCGCATTAAATTTACCTGGATTACGTAAAAACTCTACTACTTCTTCAAGTTCTTGCTTAGCTTCATCAGCACCAGCTACATCCTTGAATGTTACATTTACTTTGCCTTCACCCTGCATTTTCGCACGGCTTTTGCCAAAATTCATTACGCGCCCACCACTACCTTGAGTTTGTTGCATAATGAAGAACCAAACACCAATTAACAAGAAAATTGGTAATACAGAGCTAAGAAGCCCCATCCACCAAGATGGTTGTTCTGGTGGTTTTGCTGTAATTTCAACTTCATTTTGAGTCAGTTGATTCATTAAGGTAGGATCTGTTGGTGCATATGTACTAAACTCAGTACCATTCTTTAATGTACCTACAATGGAGTGATTATCAGTAATGGTAATCTTTTCTACCTTTTTCTGAGCTACTTGCTGTAAGAAGCTCGTATAGCTAATCTCTGACTTTGCCGTATTTGTACTGGAAAACGAATTAATCACTGTAGCAGCCGCTACAATAATTAAAATGTAAAGCAGTGCATTTTTCATAAAACGACCCAATCTATTACCCCTTTCACAAAGTTCTCAACATGGAATCTGCCATTTCTATATCGAAAAATATACTCTGACAAACATATTAACATATTTTCATCGTACATACAATGCATTTCATTGTATACATTCGATTACTTCGATTGATACACTTCTTCTTTCAATATACCAATATACGGTAAATTGCGGTATTGTTCGGCATAATCTAGGCCATACCCCACTACGAAATAGTCAGGTACAACAAAGCCTTGATAATCTACATGAACTTCAACAGTACGACGATCTGGCTTATTAAGTAAAGCTACTAAACGCACACTTTTAGCATTACGCGCTTTTAAATTTTCCAATAAATAATGTAGTGTATTACCCGTATCAACAATATCTTCAACCACGATGACATGCTTGCCATCCACTGGTTTATCAAGGTCTTTTAAAATACGTACAACCCCACTACTTTCAGTGCTATTACCATAACTAGAGCAGGAAATAAAATCAAGTGTCACATTTCCCTCAATAGCACGTGCTAAATCGGCAAAAAACATAACCGCCCCTTTAAGGACGCACACAAGTACAACGTCTTCACCTTTATAGTCAGCAGAAATTTGTTTACCTAATTCAGCAACGCGTTCCTGTAATGCTTCTTGTAAAATCAATACTTCCTTAATGGAATCTAACATTTAATCTTCCTCCTCGATAGAACAAGCCCAATACGTAGTTGCCTGTTCGTCCCATACAATTGTGAGCGCCTTAGGCTTAACTAAAGCAAACACTACCGCATCACCACATAAAAACCATAACGAATCTCGCTCGGCTTGTGGAATCTTTTGATCAATGAGCCAATCTTTTAGCTTATTATGACCCCAAATGTATCCATCTTTACGACGTAACGCTATGCGATCACCGGTTTGACGATGGCGCAAGTTAGGACCTTCCTTGGCTAAGTGTTGTGGCACAAGTATGGTCTCACCAGCCTGCAACGGCGGTGCCTCTTCATGCGGTCCTAACCAAGTAACCAATCGCTGTCCTTTCAAGCGATATCTTATGTTTGCCTTCGGTGTAACGTTTAAACGTCCAACTTGTATTATATCATATTGTGCCGTAACCTTCATCTGAGAACGAATAAAATATTTCCTTTTTTTTCCCTTAACCACAGCTCGAAGTTCTTGTAATTGTGCTTGTGAAAAGGTGCCTGTATCCTGGAAGAAAGCCATAATTCGCTGCCACAAACGATAGAATAAAGCCTCAGGCAACGCCGCTACAGCTGCTCGTTGTAAGATAATTTCGGGCTTTGTTTCATCAATAGAGCAACAGACCCGCTCCCATACTTCGTCGGTTGCACCCTGCAAATACGTTTCATCAGCTACCATATTCTCCCCTAAACGAGCTAATGTAGCCACTATATTAGGATTGTAAGTCTTCAATAGAGGCAACAACTCTAAGCGTAAACGATTACGCAAATATAAGGGTTCATCATTTGTCATGTCATGAGCATATGTAAGCCCCAACTCTTTTAAATATGTTAAGATTACTTCCTTAGTTACTCCTAAAAAAGGACGCCATAAATCCTGTTCCACACAATGCATCCCCTGAAGTCCTTTAGTACCAGCCCCACGCAGTAAATGAGCCAATATAGTTTCCCCTTGGTCATCTTGATGATGCGCTGTGGCAATATACGCATAAGCTTCTTTCTTCATTATGTCTCTAAAAAACGCATACCGCAAATCACGACTCACCGTTTCTATCGATTGTTTACGTTCTTTAGCCACCTTCGCTGCCTCAATGGTGAATTCATAAAATGGTACCCCATATTGACTAGCATATGCCTTCACCAACAGTAATTCATCTCTGCTCTCAGAACGCAAAGAATGATCTACACAAGCTACGCCTAATTGTAAATTTGCTTCTGTGTTCGCCCCTTTGCAAGTAACTAACCAATGAAGTAAAGCTACTGAATCAGGACCACCTGAACAAGCTACCAAAACACGACTTCCCTTTGGTACCGTTCCATGAGTTCGTTCATACGCCAAAACTTGAGATTCAAAACGCTGAATACTATTCATTGTTCCTTCCTCTTACTCTTATTTAACTAATCTAGCGGCCATTCCCTCCATGCCATCTCGTTCACTAACAATTACATAAGGGATTTCATACCAATCCATAAAGGATGTTAGAATTTCGCCACCGGCTACAATAATATCAGCCCTATTACTAGGAAGCCCTGGCACTGCCAAACGCTCTTCTGGCGTCATATAACGCAATTCTAATAGCATCGCTTCGATAACCTCACGGCTTAACTGATGGCCTTGAATCACACCTGGATTATAAACCTCCAGCTTCAAATGCATAGCCGCTAAGGTAGTCGCGGTGCCGCCAACAGCTATAAACTCACCAAAAGGCCCTTCTATAGGTAATGGCTCAAACCAAGGTCTCGTCTCTTGCCACACTTCTTGTGGACCTTCATCCGAACGCTCTTTCAAACGCACCGCCCCAATAGGATATGACCGTTGCCAATAAGTCCGCTCATGAGTCCCTAAAGCTATTTCCGTACTGCCACCGCCAATATCAATAAGCCCATAGTGACGACTATCTGCAGGAAAAGTTGTTACAGCCCCTTCAAAACCAAGAGTCGCTTCTTCTTCACCACTAATAATGTGTGACTCCATAGGGCAAACCTCCATAGCCTTCGCCATAAAGTCAGCCCCATTGCTCGCTTCTCGTATAGCACTAGTAGCCACTCCTACCACCTGAGTTGCTCCATAAGCTTTAATGGCCTCTTGAATCTCTACAAGAGCGTCAAGACTACGTTCTATCGCTTCAGCTGTTAAATTTCCATCAGTGCTTCGCTTACCTAACCGAGTACTCCACAAACGTTTAGGCTCCCACTGCCATTGGCTAGCTTCATAGGTTCCTAACAAAAGTCGAAATGAATTGGATCCTAAGTCAACAATGCCAATTTTCTTTATATTTTCACTCATATCGTCACCTCAATATATGGATATAAAAAAGATGATGCGGAGCTCCGCATCATCTCATACATTAATCTCTGCGACCGCCTCGACCGCCTCGTTTGGATTCTGTATTACGTTTTAAATCAGTTAATCGTTCTTCGCTATCTTTTAAGAAACGACTCATTTTATCTTCAAAGGACATGCCACCACTTTTACGGTCAAAGGAATTACGACGATTCCCTTCATGAGCTGCACGATTATGTCCATCATGTTGATAAGGACGAAACTCTTTTGGCTCACGCCCTTCACCTTTAGGAGCGCGTGCTGCCACTTCTGGCTTAGGCTGTGTTTGCTTAATAGATAAGCTAATTTTACCTTTTTCATCTACACTAAGAACTTTAACTTTTACCTTGTCTTGTTCTTTAATAAAATCTGAAATATTTTCCACATATTCATTTGCTACTTCTGAAATGTGCACTAACCCAGTTTGTTTGTCACCTAAATCTACAAACGCGCCAAATTTCGTGATACCCGTAACTGTGCCTTCAAGAACACTACCAACTTCAATGGCCATGCTAACCCGATGTCCTCCTAAATTCAAAAAACTGTTGTTGCACCTAATCTATGCACACTATGTTCATTATATAGGTCTATGAAAAACCTTGTCAACTGCTATTTCACGAATGTCCTAGCTTACTTTACAGTTTATTTTACATACGGTACCTCGCCTGGTTTTACGAGGCCCAATTCTTCGCGCGCCACCTCTTCAATTGACTTAGGATCTTGCAATCGTTGACGCTCTTGTTCAAGGGCTTCATTACGTTCTTTTAAATCCTTAATTTGAAGTTCTAATTGCTGTTGTTGTTGCTTAATCATATAAATCTCATAGCCTGTACGAAAAATGATAAACACACCAACTACAACAAAAATAATCTGTAACCAAAACACTACAGTGTTTCGTCTAGGTTGTGGCCGTTTGCGCTTTATATTTTTTTCTCTCGCCTCATCTGCCATAACTGTACCTCTTTGTCTATCAACCTTGTGAATGAACCTATTATAACATCATTACCAAAGGGGTTCAATTACATTTTAATGGCTTTTTAACAAGATATTATGCTTGTAATTCTGCGATACGCGACGCTATTGATTGCCCATGAAAGGCAAAATCAGGATACACTTCCTGCAATGGTACCAATACGAAAGTTCGCTCCCACATATAGGGATGAGGAATTTGTAATTCTTCGGTAGTAACAGACAATGGCACGCCATCCTCAGCTTCAGCCCAAACAATATCCAAATCTAAAGTCCTAGGCCCCCAATGAATAATACGCTTACGGCCTGCCGCCTGTTCTAATTGCTGCATAGTATGTAACATATCCACTGGTTCTAAGGACGTCACCACTTTCGCCACTCCATTTAAAAATGGCCCTTGTTCTGTATTGCCCCAAGGTGGCGTTTCAAGCCAAGTAGACGGTTCTACTACCATGATACCATCAGTAGCTCGTAACCCTGCAATAGCCTGATCTAAATAAGCTTGGCGATCCCCTAAATTCGAACCTAAACTAATATAATACACATAGTTCATATTATAACCTCATCTGACATGCAGTGATTTAATCCTATTATTAAATACGACCAATTATTAAATACGATCAAACGGTGACACCCAAACCTTTACATCTGCCCACGAGTGATTGTAATTTCTGCATAGTCCAACATACCTGGAATAGGCACTGCTGGTTTTCGTACAGCGACAGCCAAACCAACTATACCGCGATAATTATTCCACAATTCATCAGCAATTAAAGTGCCTACCTTTTCTAATAGCTTATGTGGTTCGCCTGTAACAATCCGTTCTACCGTATTATAAATTTCTACATAATTAATAGAGTCTTCTAACAAATCAGACTGTCCCGCTTTTGTTAAATCTGTCACAACAGTTACATCCACAAAAAAACGTTGCCCTTGGCTTGTTTCAGAATCTAAATGGCCATGATAACCAAAAAAGCCCATGTTCTTTAAGACAATCTTATCCATTAAAACTCTCCTCTCAACAAGGTATCCGCCACTGTTAAGGCTTTCTTATGCATGTCCACATTGTGAACGCGAACCATATCAATACCTTGAATTAAGCCGGTAATACAAGCTGCCACAGTACCTTCATCCCGTTGATCAGCGGGGCACTCATTGAGCATAGTACCAATAAAACGTTTACGGCTAGGGGCTAACAATACAGGATATTCATAGGCCGTTAGCTCGCCTAAACGTTGCATAACCTCAATATTTTGCTCGCCTGTTTTACCAAAGCCAATACCCGGATCAAGCCAAATATTCTGTGGCATAACCCCTTCTTTTAACGCAATATCTACAGAAGCAAAAAAGAAAGCCTTCATATCTTCAATAATATCACCATATTCTGTATTATCTTGGTTATGCATAATAATAACCGGTACTTTATATTTAGCCGCTACAGCAGCAATATCAGGGTCATACCGAAGCCCCCAAATATCGTTTAAAATATGAGCCCCCTGAGAAAGTGCATAATCAGCTGTTTCAGCGCGGTATGTATCAATTGATACGGGCACCTTAGACGCCTCTAAAACAGGCCCTAACAAAGCTTCCATACGGCTAATTTCTTCTGCCACGGAAATATGAGTATGCCCTGGTCGTGTAGATTCTACACCAAGATCAATCACATCAGCCCCTTGAGCAACCATTTCCTTAGTATGCGCTACCGCCGCCTTAGGATTATTATATTTCCCCCCATCAGAAAAAGAATCGGGGGTGCCATTTAAAATACCCATGATGAGAGTGCTATTATTCAACTCTAAGGTTTTACCGTCACTCCATTTATAACTGCGTCGTTTGAACATCCGTCGTACCTCCTAATATAGCCATAGCTTCTTCTCGAAGTTGACCTGTCTTACTTAGTACGCCGCGACATTCCATCGTCACCACTGCCGTACCTTGCTGTAATTCACCTTTTATAAGCATACATAAGTGCGTCGCCTTAATGCGAACTACAACACCTTCCGCTTGTAAATCCGTTTCAATAGCTGTTGCTAGCTCTCGTGTCATCCGTTCTTGCAACTGAGGCCGTTTTGCAAAAACATTTACCAGATCACTCAATTTGCTAAGGCCTGCAACACGCCCTTCTTTTGGTTGATACACAATATCTACATGACCAAAAAAAGGCATTAAATGATGTTCACATACAGAATAAAAAGGTATATCAGTAACCGCTACCAAACCTTTATACTCCGTAGGAAATATTTCACCCCATATATCTGCACTATTAACATGCATACCGGAGAACAAATCTTCATATAAAGTAGCTACACGCTGAGGTGTTTTTTCCATCCCAGCCGCCTGTAAATCAATGCCCAAAGCTCTTAAAAATTGAGCAATACCCTCACTGGCCTGTTCTTTCATAACAAGACCTCCTATACGATTTTAGTGGTCCAATCCTCTACATTCCACTCATGAGTAATCCAAGAGCGGTAAAATTCTGGTTCATGGCTTACCAATAAAACCGTTCCTTTAAAACGACGTAGGGCGTCAGCTAATTCTTCCTTAGCTGCCACATCTAAATGATTCGTCGGCTCATCTAAAACCAACACATTATAAGACTCTTGCATCAACTTGCAAAGCCTTACTTTGGCGTTTTCACCACCAGACAACACACGCATTTGACTTGTAATATGCTCATTAGTTAACCCGCATCTTGCTAAAGCCGCTCGCACCTCCGCATTAGTCATAGCCGGATACGCATTCCAAATATAATCTAATGCAGTCATATCATTATGAGCACTGTCTTCCTGCTCAAAATAACCTACCTGCAAAAAGTCGCCTCGCTCAACGGTACCTGCATATGGTTTAATAAAACCTAACAGTGTTTTTAATAAGGTTGTCTTACCTAAACCATTAACACCTCGAACGGCTACCTTTTGACCTCGTTCTAAGGACACTTTAACAGGTTTTGTTAAGGCTTCATTATAACCCAGTACTAAATCTTCACTCGTCACAATGAAACGACTTGGCGTACGCCCTTCCTTAAAGCCAAAGGAGACTTCCAAATGCACCTTAGGTTTTTCTAATAAGTCCATTTTTTCTAATCGTTTAGCTCGGGAATTCGCCATACCGCGCGTAGCAACGCGAGCCTTGTTGCGCTGAATAAAGTCTTCCATACGAGCAATTTCTTGCTGTTGTCGCTCATAGGCTTTTAACGCCTGCGCCCGCTGTACTTCATAGGCCGCTAAGAATTGTTCATAATTGCCTGTGTAACGCGTTAGCTGAGCTTGTTCAATATGATAAATTACATTAACTACAGAATTTAAAAATTCCATATCATGAGAGATGAGAATAAAAGCATTTTCATAAGCCTGCAAATAAGTTTGCAACCAAGCAATATGCTCCACATCTAAATAGTTAGTTGGTTCGTCTAATAATAAAATGGTAGGCTTTTGAAGTAATAATTTAGTAAGCAATACCTTGGTGCGCTGACCGCCACTCAACTCATTAACTAAACGGTCTAAACCAATATCCACTAGACCTAATCCTTGCGCAGTCCGTTCAATGGTAGCATCAATTTCATAAAACCCTCGTTGCTCTAATTCTTCTTGCCACTCACCAGTTTTCTCTAGCAATTCATTCATACGATCTTCGTCACAATCTGTCATTTCATTATAAGCGGCTTGTAACTGACCTTCTAATTCAAATAAATCACTAAACGCATCGCGCAATACATCACGAATAGTCTGTCCTTCAGCCAACACACTGTGCTGATCCAAATAACCTACAGTCCCTTTATTAGACCAAGTAACCGTTCCTTCATCAGGTAAAATTTTACCCGTAATGATATTTAAGAACGTAGACTTACCTTCACCATTAGCACCAATCAATCCAACATGTTCACCCTTTAACAAGCGGAAAGAAGCATCATCTAAAATTTGACGTGCTCCAAATCCATGGGTCACATGGGATACTGTTAATACACTCATCAGTCATCTCCCAACACGTATATCTAATGTAAAAGCCGCCTGAAACAGACGGCTTTATTAACCATATTATATTTTACCTTTATTTTATAGGGATGTCAAAAACGCCACCTATAGCCATTACTTTCATGCATACTATCACTTTTAGTAATCAAGATTGTCCTTGTTGTTGCCACCAATGACGTAATGCCATAATAGCCATAATATGGGCGCCTTTTTGAATGGCCGCCAACCCTGCTGGCGAGCCTGTAGCTTCAGCAAATTCTGGTGTATGTAACCCCATATGCTCACCAATCGCTAATGTCAATTGTACCGTTGGTATCTCATGCGACACATTACCCATGTCAGTGCTACCCTCTGCTACATCATCAGGCAGAATAGTCGGTGCCACGCCCCACTCAGTCATGACTTGCGCCGCCAACTGTTGCCACCCTTTATCTTCACGCAAATCTTTAAAAAGTGGCTCATAGTGTTGGTATGAAACTTGTGCCCCTTGTGCTTTAGCAATCATATCAGCGGCACGCTTTATCGTAAGCAACACTACATTTTCTAAAAAATCCACTGTATGAGCTCGTACAGTCATATGTAGGGTAGCTGTATGAGGAATCATATTAGGCGCTTCACCAGCTTCAGTAAATATCTGACCTATGACGACCTCTGATCCCCATTGCGCTTTTAAGCGATTGACTTCACTATATAAAGCTACAGCACAATCGAGTGCATTCACACCTTTATCGGTCAAATTCGCCACATGAGCGGTTCGCCCATGAAACGTAACTTCCAATGGATGACTCGCTAATGATGAACCGCCCAATTCATTTACATCCGCTGGATGTGTTAACAAAGCACCTGCATAGCCTTTAAACACACCAGCTTCAGCCATAAATACTTTGCCACCTACAGTTTCTTCAGCGGGACAACCAAAAAATGTAGTGTGCGCTTCTGGTACAGCTGCGGCAAAGCCAATAGCAGCTCCTGCACTCATAGCGGCAATTAAATTATGACCACAACCATGTCCTAAGCCTGGTAATGCATCATATTCACCAAGAAAAGCCATCTTATATACGTCACTTTCTCTAGGATTTTCTTTAGTGCTTTCTTTAGTGCTTTCTTTAGTGCTTTTGCTAGTACAGTCGCTATCACTTCCACTAACACTTTCTAGACCGCCTTTATCAGCACGTAAAGACGTTGCTAATTCAGGAATCCGCCCCTCACTTACATCCACAGTAACTGCAAACCCATATTGCTCTAACAACTGACTGATAGCAGCTACAGCTTTATGTTCTTGCAAACCAAGTTCAGGATTTTCATGCAAATAGGTAGCTAATTCAATTAGTGACCCGTCTGCCTCTTGAATCGCCTGACGAAGGCGTTGTTCACGAACTGCAAGCGACTGACTCACCGCTAATACGTCTTCCTTATTATGCATGAATACACATTCCTTTCTAGTTTCTTACTAACTTCTTTCTAGCTTTTTCTAGTTTTCTTTAGATTTCCTAGCTTTTTTCTAACTTCTTACTAAATTTTTGCTAACTCTGTCCTAGGCCTACCTTCTGCCTGCAACGTACTAACATAACCTATGAATCACCATGAGGCAATATCAATAACGTATTAGAAATAGCACGAAAACTTACATAGGCCCCTAATGGAAGCGCCCAATGAGGCGCCCCATGTCCAACGGGAACATAACACACAAAGGGTTCAGGACTCTCGTCCGATCGCTCAGCCATCATATGATCTAATACTTGAGCCCCTATTTCATAGACCTCATCCTCTGCATCCCCTTCACAATCTGTAAAAGTGCCTAAAGCAACACCTTTCACTTGTGACAATATACCTTGCCAACGAAGCTGCTGTAACATTCGGTCAATTTTATAAGGCGGTTCACCAATATCTTCTAGGAGCAAAACAGCATCACGCCAATCAGTTAAATCAGGCATATATGGAGTCCCTCCTAAACTACAAAGCATGGCTAAATTACCACCTAATAAACGTCCTTCCTCCATATTAGCACCAATAAATCCACGTGGTGGTGCCAATAAAGGTTCAATAACCGAAGTACGCCCTTCTAATAAATCAAATAGATGTTCTATATCGCTTTCACGATTTGCTTGTAACCAATCTACCCCCATAGGCCCATGATAGGTAATTAAACGGCTATATTTCCCAATGGCACAATGCAACGCGGTACAATCACTATAGCCAACGAAAGGTTTTCCATGGTGGCGAATGCCTTCATAGTCTAATAAATGTAGATACCGTACGGTTCCATAGCCACCACGCAAAGCAATCACCGCATCACAAGACGCTGTAGTCATTAATTCATTAAATTCTTGAGCCTGCTCTTCCGGGGACCCACCATATAGGCCTTCACGAAAACAACTAGACCCAAACAAGACATCATAACCACGTTCCTTGGCTATAACCTCAAGCTTAGTTAAATCCTCTTTAGCCGCTGATGCAGGAGCCGTAAACCCTAAGGTCATACCAGGCTCTATTCGTTTAGGCCATATCCAATCCATTCTAATCTCCTACTTCAAAACATGTGTTCATACACTTACATACACAATTTAACAGAATTATTTCCGATAGGCTTCTTTAAAATCTACGGTGCCCAAACTGGACCAGAAGAAACCATCAATTGTATCGCGTACTACATACGGTGTAGTCGTGAAATAAATCGGCAATATTACCGTATCTTCAAAAAGCATTGCTTCCGCTTCATGCATTAATTGACTGCGCACAGTTAAATCCGTCGTCATATGAACCCGTTCCATTAACGCATTATAAGCAGTGCTATGATACTGCGCATCATTAGCTTCATCAGAAAATACATCTAAGAAAGTCTGTGGATCCGCATAGTCACCAATCCACGAAGCACGAGCCACTTGATAGTGGCCTTCTTCACGATTAGCCATAAATACCTTAGTTTCTTGATTCTGCAAAGATACCGTAGCACCTAGCTCATTTTGCCAAATTGCCTGCACCGCTTCAGCAATAGCCTTATGCATTTCATTCGTATTATACAATATAGTCACTGGTGGTAGTGGTTTATTAGGCCCATAGCCAGCTTCTGCTAACATACGTTTAGCCTCCGCCACATTATAAGCAACTAAAGCACCGCCTTCTTGCCGAAAATCCTGCCCTGTTCCTTCATCCGTAAGCCCTGGTGGCACAAAACCATAAGCTGGTGTTTTGCCCCCATGAACAATGGTATCAACTATCACTTTCCGGTCAATTACCATGGAAAAGGCTTTTCGCACCAATGGATTATCAAATGGTGGCGCAGTAACATTAAATACATAGTAGTAGGTCCCTAATGATGGCGCCACTTTGAAAAGCCCTAACTGACTTAACCGCTCTTGGTCGGCTACTGGCGGTTCTACCATAATATCCGCAGCCCCACCTTCTACCAAAGTAAGACGCGTACTTTGAGATTCGCTAATAGGCCACTCCATAGCGTTTAAGCGTACTTTAGCAGCTTCCCAATAGCGTTCATTTTTTACAAATTGTAACTCTGCGCTATGTTGCCATTTTACTAATTTAAATGGACCATTGCCAATCAATGTGTCTGCATTAGTAGCCCATGTATCAGGTGCAGCCTCTACAATATCAGCTCGCACTGGATAATAAGCATGAAAAGCTGTCAGCCCTAAAAAGTAAGGCGCCGGTGCTGCCAAGGTAACGACTAACGTATGATTATCGATAGCTTTTACCCCTACTTCATCTGCGCTTGCTTTTTCTGTATTATAGGCTTCCCCATTTTTCAATACATAGAGCATATACGCATTGTTAGCAGCTACAGCAGGATTTAACGCTCTTTTCCAAGCATATTCAAAGTCATGAGCTGTCACAGACTTGCCATCCGACCATTGTGCGTTAGGGCGAATATGAAAAGTATACACCAAGCCATCAGCTGAAATCGACCAAGATTCCGCCATCCCTGGTTCTGGTATATCCTTTTCATTTAAACGAGTGAGCCCTTCAAAAATAGCCAACTCTACCGTAGATTCAGGCAACGTCGATGATTTGGCTGGATCCAAAGTAGACGGTTCTTGCTCTAATGCATAACGCAATGTATCTGCTGGTATGGTTTCACCACTGCGACTACATCCAGCCAATACAGTTACGCTCAATATTAATATAAGAATTATACTTACTATTCCCAGTCGTCTCATACACAACTCCTTACGCCACCTTAAGGCAGTTTATTATCTAAAAAGTCCTTCATACTTCGCCCCATCTGAGCGCCAAGCAAGATACCTTCCGTATTAGGAACCTGTGAAATAAAAGCAATTAAACCAAAAGTGCCTTTCACTAATGGCAAAAGACCTCCATCATGTTCTACTTCTTCAAGCACCCCTGTTTTGTGATAGAACACCACATCTTCCCCCCAATAAAAGGGCAATTTATCACGAAATTGTTGACGTCCTAATAATTGCCACATTTCATAGCCTAAAGGCCCCGTTTCACGTTGACGATAAATATATTCATACAAAACCATTAAATCCAATACCGTCATTACATTCTCTTGACCCGCTTCACGAGCTACCGTATCCATCATAAAACGATTAAGGCGTGTATCTTTTAAACCTAAAGTTAAGGCAAATTCATTGATAGTATCCATGCCTAAATGGTGAATTAATAAATTAGTAGCCCAATTATCACTCAAAACCATCATGAGCCGACAAATTTCTAAATAGGTAAAACGATGGTGCCCCTCTAACTCTTGCAAAGCGCCACCACCTAATACACGAGCTACATCGCGAAGACCAACTGTATCCTGTATATTAATCGCCCCTGCTATCGCCTTACTGAAAAGAGTTGCCATAATCAACACTTTTATCATACTAGCACTGGCATGAACAGCTTCCATCTTACGGCTAGCAATCTCTACCATGGGCAATTCGTCATCTAAACGAACTACTAAATACGACACCTGTCCAGTAGGTGCTAAGCGATTAATTAAATCATTTAATTCTATTTCTAAGCCTTTCCCAGCTAGTAATTTTTCCATCTACTGCGCCCTACTTTCTTGGCTACTACCATACCATGCCTACACTTACACTTACACTTACACTTACACTTACACTTACACTTACACTTACTATCAATTGTACTCTATGCCTAGTACAAATATCTAATGTTACGTTTCACTCAATTAGCTATCGCCGCCAACAAGCTACCTTTTGTGAGCCACGAACCACTAATGGTGGTTTAGCTTCCTCACATTGTCCTATTTTTTCAGGGCAACGGGAAGCAAATGGACAGCCCTGAATCTCAGCTAAAGGACTTGGCACTTCACCACTAAGAACTGGGCCTATTGTCATATGTGGCGCCAACGGAGCATTCAATGTAATCAACGCTTGCGTATAAGGATGTAGCGGCGTTTCATATACAGTCGCAGTAGAGCCTTCTTCCACCACATTACCTAAATACATAACGGCAATGCGCTGGCTCACATAACGCACCATATTCAAATCATGGGAAATAAATACATAACTAATGCCTTGCTCCGCTTGTAATCGTTCTAACAAAGATACAATTTGTACTTGAATAGATACATCTAAAGCGGAAATTGGCTCATCGCAAATGATACATTGTGGCGAACTAATCAGTGCCCGTCCAATGCCAATACGCTGCCGTTGACCGCCACTAAATTCATGAGGATACCGTTCGCCCTGAGCCTTACTAAGGCCCACCTGCTCTAACACCGCCTCTACCTTAGCTCGTTTATCCCCATCACTTAAAGTAGTTCCTACAGCGGTGCGCACATTCAAGGGCTCCATTAAACTTTGCCGCACAGTCATACGGGGATTCAAAGACGCATACGGATCTTGAAACACCATTTGAATATGATTCAGCACATGTGCCTGGTCATTAGAACTGGCAATTTCACGACCTGCTACGGTCAAACGGCCTGCTGTCTTAGGATATAGCCCCATAAGCGTTCGCCCAAATGTGGATTTACCACACCCAGACTCACCAACAAGCCCTAAAGTTTCACCTGGGGCTTGTTGCAAAGACACCCCTTCTAAAGCTCGCACTACTTGTCGCTGTTGTTTCAAAAGGCCACGCCGTAAAATAAAGTGTTTGGTTAAATTCTCTGTTTCCCAAATATTCATACGTTCACCGCCTTTTTCTCCTCTTGAAGCCAACAACGTACACCATCCGTAAGACTTGGAATTTCACGAGCACAAATACGCATGGCCTGCTTACACCGAGGGTGAAACGCACAGCCAGCAGGTACACTAAACATATCAGGTGGTTGCCCCCCAATAGCTTGTAAAGTGGTAGTCGCACTAGTTGGTAAAGAACCTAATAAACCTTGTAAATAAGGATGTTGTGGATTACTTAACAGTCCTTCTATAGTCCCAGTTTCCACAATTTGACCTGCATACATAACAGCCATGCGATCACATAATTGAGCAATGACACGCAAGTTATGAGAAATAACCAGCAAACCCATATGCTCTGTTTTCACTAATTCTTTTACAAGTAATAAAATTTGCGCCTCTGTCGTTACATCAAGTGCTGTAGTTGGCTCATCGGCCAATAATAAAGCAGGACGACCAGCTAGTGCCATAGCAATCACTACACGCTGGCGCATACCACCACTCAATTCATGAGGATATTGTGTCAAACGACGAGCTGCATCAGCAATGCCTACCTTTTGTAATAAATGTAACGCTTCTTGTGTTTCATCGCCTACTGTTTGCTTATGCCGCTCTGCCCCTAAACGAATCGCTTCTTTCAACTGAGTACCAATTGACAAAATAGGGTTCAATGCTGTCATCGGATCCTGAAATACCATTGCCACCGTAGTACCACGTAATTGACGCCATTGCGATTCTTTATAATTTTTACAATCTTGACCATCTACCGCCAAAGTATCTACAGTTAAATTAACTCTATCTTTAGGCAACAAACCCATCAAAGCCTGTAAAGTTACTGATTTTCCACAACCAGACTCTCCCACCAAGCCCACTACTTCACCGGGCTGAACGCTGAGGGAAACGCCTCTAACAGCGGGTACAGGACCAGCAAAGGTCTGAAACGTAACTTGTAAATTTTCTAAAGATACTAATGGATCCTTTTTCTTTTCCCTTACATTTCCAGTTTCAGTTACATGCATACTTTGACTCATCGTTTCACCTCCCCTTTTGGATCTAAGGCATTACGCAAGCCATCTCCAAAGAAGGTAAAACCTAACATAGTAACACCAATAGCAACGGCAGGAGCAATGAGTTGAAACGGATATGAACGCATAGAGTTAATACCTTCTGCGGCCAATACACCCCAACTAGCCATCGGTGCGTTTACCCCAAGCCCGATAAAGCTTAAAAAAGCTTCCGTAAAAATAGCTTCAGGAATAGCTAAAGTCATGGTAATAATAATAGGCCCCACGCAATTTGGCAACATATGGCGGAATAAAATGCGCCATGCAGGCACGCCCATAGAGCGAGCCGCTAATACATACTCTTCATTCTTTAAGGTCACAATTTGGCTACGTACAATACGAGCCATCGTGAGCCAGTAAGCAATCCCTAATGCAATAAAGATCGAGGTTAACCCTGGCGATAATACTACCATCAGTAAAATTACATATAGCAATAGAGGAATGCCATATAAAATATCCACAAAGCCCATCATCAGACGGTCTACTTTACCACCAAAGAAACCAGCTACGCTACCATAAATTACACCAATGACAAGATTAATAGCGGCCGCCACAAAGCCAACAGATAGTGAAATGCGCGCGCCATATACAACCCGTACATATAAATCACGGCCTAGTGTATCTGTGCCAAACCAGTGCTCACTAGATGGACCCTGATTTGCATGAGCTAAATTTTGATCTGCATATGTATACGGGGATAACCAAGGCCCTACAATAGCTAAGCAAAGCATACATACAATAATAGCTAGCCCCACTAAAGCTAACTTATTTTCTTTTAAACGTTGCCACCCATTTGGCCGTGGACGATACGTCGTTTCAGCCACCACCGCTTCCGGTGCTAATGGTAAAAAATCATCAACAGCTCTCATGGCGTATCCTCCTCTTCCATTGTTACCCGTGGATCCACTAAAGGATACACTAAATCGACTAATAAGTTAAAAGCAACTACAAGAGCACTATAAAATATGGTGACCCCTAAGATAACGGTATAATCTCGATTGTAAATTGATGTTACAAAATACTTTCCAAGACCAGGAATTGCAAAAATTGTTTCTACAATAAAACTCCCTGTTAATAAAGCCGCTGCTAAAGGTCCTAAATAAGTAAGCACTGGTAAAATAGCATTGCCTAACGCATGTTTTATAATGATAGTCCCATTAGACAACCCTTTGGCGCGGGCTGTTTTAATATATTCTTGTTGTAATACATCTAACATTGTTGCTCTAGTTAAACGGGCTATAAACGCCATAGGCTGTGCTCCTAAGGTCATAATAGGCAACACCGTATAAGCTGGTCCCTTCCAAAGCGCTACAGGGAAAATCGGCCATACAAACCCTAGCCAATAAACTAATAAGGCACCAATGATAAACGTTGGTACTGATAGCCCCAAAGTAGAGCCAAAGGTGATTACATAATCTAGCCAAGTATTTGGTTTCAGCGCACTGCCAATACCCGCTGTAACACCACCAATTACAGCAAATAACAATGCCCCCAAACCAAGTTGAGCCGATACAGGGAAGGATTCCCCTATAATATCATTAACTGAGCGGCCTAAATATTTATACGATGGTCCTAAATCAAGCTGTACTACATGTTTCATGTAATCGATGTACTGTTGCCACACTGGGTCATTAAGATGATAGGTCGCTTCAATCGAGGCCTTAATCTGTGGTGGCAATTTTTTCTCTTCGGTAAAAGGGCCTCCAGGTATAGCATGCATAAGCATAAAAGTAATAGTAATTATGGCCCACATAACTACTACAGCGCCGACTAACCGTTTTAGTAAATAGGTCCCCACTGCAATCACTCTCCTTAGTTGATAATATTTATATATCTATTATACACGAGTCTGCCTCATTTCCTATGATTGAATATCAAATCTAGCTCATGTGTTCTGTATACATTATTACACAAAGCTCCATCTGTCCTATGATAAATAAAAATTCTGTATATTTACATATGACACATAATTTCCTACAATGTATTTCATAAAAGAGAAGTATCAACTAACAAGCGCCATATCCGGCAAAACTATCAAAAGAAAAGAGGGTTATTATATGCAAAATCCAGTTCCAGTTGTACTATCAATCCAAGATATGAGTTCTATTGGCCGTTGTTCTTTAACAGTTGCTATGCCAATTTTAAGTGCCTTCGGTTCTCAAGCAGTGCCATTTCCAACAGCACTTTTATGTAATCATCTGGAATATCCCAATTATGAAATGGTCGATTTCTCTGAACACCTTCGTCCTTTCATGGATTGCTGGGAAAAAAATAATATTACTTTCGATGCTATCCAAAGTGGCTTTTTAGCTTCACCAGAACAAATTCATATTGTTATTGAAGCGATTAAGCGCTTTGGCAAAGATAAACTCATCATCGTTGATCCTGCCATGGCCGATGATGGCAAACTATATTCTGTATATAATGACACCATGGTACAAGAAATGAGTAAACTCATTGCCCATGCTCATATCATTAAGCCAAACTATACGGAGGCAAGTTTCCTCTTAGGACAACCTTATGAGCCAGAAAGTGTAGATGAAGCAAAAATTCGTCAACTATGTAAAGAACTTCATAAATTAGGACCACGTCATGTTATTATGTCAGGTGTCCCTCATACCTCAGAAGCTATCGTTGCTGTATATGATGGAGAAACAGATGATTTACAGCTTGTGAGTACTACCTTAGTCCCAGTCAAAGCACATGGAACAGGCGATATCTTTACAGCCACCTTAACGGGTGCTTTAATGCAAGGGTATGATACATTAGAAAGTGCTAATATTGCCGCTAATTTCACTACTGATGCAGTAAAATATACACATGAAACTATTGGTTCTATGCATGATGGTTTATTATTTGAACGCCTCCTAGGACGTTTAAGCAATTTAATTAAATAAAAAGACTAAAGGAGGTCTAACCATTGAAATTTTCTATTCGTGATGTTATTTATATCGGTATGCTATCTGCCCTTTGTGCCTTAGCTACCACTCTATTAATTCCGTTACCTACGGGTGCTATGGTTCATCTTGGCTCAGCCGCCCTCTTCACTATTTCCGCCTTATTTGGCGGTCTCTATGGTGGTCTTGCGGGCGCTATCGGCTCTGGCCTTTTCGACCTTGTTATGGGCCATTCTGCGTATACCCTATTTTCAATTGTTATTAAAGGGATTTCAGGGCTATTAGTAGGCTATCTAGTAGTTGGCTTTAGACCCAATCCTCGTAAAGCGCGTGAGTCTAATTGGCTCCGCCTCCTAGCTGCTATGTTAATTGGCAGTGTTTGGACTGCACTGGGCTATTTTGTAGCTTGGCACTATGTACTTAATAGTTTTGCCGCTGCAGTTAGTCGCTTACCTGCCACATTCTTAACTAGTGGTGTAGGTATCTTAGTGGCCTTCTTCTTAGTAAGAGCCCTACGGAATGTCATTCATAAGTAGATATAAAAAGGCTGTCATCAAATGTGTATTCTATGCTACATTTGATGATAGCCTCTTTTATTCTGACTTTTATTATAACTTTTAATTTATCTTTTATTCTATCTTTTTTCTATCTTTTATTGTAGCCGTTCTTATGCTTATTAACGTGTAACTTCACCTACTACTTATTTTTTCTAGTCACCAACTACTATCTCATGATATAATAATAAAATTGAAGAACTAGAAAAGGAAGATTTCATGGATGTTTTATTTAATATAGGTCAAGCATTTCTAATGGGCCTAATTGCCTTCGCCATTACACGCTGGGGCTATGTCAACAATATACAAATATTATATCTCCACGGTAGACTTAATCGACTACAATTCTTATTAGGTCTTATAGCCTTAACATTTGCAGTAAGTCTATTTAATAATTTAATCAATACTATGATGGCCAATGTAGTTATATTAATTTCCTATTGGGGGGTTCGCATATTAAGCTTTTTGGGTCATGCTGTAATTTTGTCCCTCTATTATGTACTCTATGCTCGGCGCTTACAAGATTTCTCACTTCATGGTATTATCGGGATTTGTTGGTGTATCTTTATCGCCTTTACCTATCCCTATTTACCTATAAAATCAACTAGTGCCGCGTTTATGGTCATTATTTGGCTTGTTAATTTTGTATTACTCGTTATCCCTGGTAGTGGTAAACCAAATCGCTATGGAATGCCTGCGATTTGGCCACAAAAACGTGTACGAATGCAAAAAGAGCGATAGTCTTATGTAGTAATCATTATTGCTAAACAATATAGATTACGAGTGAGACTATCGCTCTTTCTTTTTACCTTCGTTCGTAAGTTTTTAATGTAAACACTAATTCATTAATAGACGCACTTAAAGAATCCATTTTATGTTCCAGCCGAATCAGTAGATAAGCGGCTACAACCATTGGAAATCCATAATTCGCCGTAGCTGTTAAGATGGCTTCCATAAAAACACCTCCTCACTGTTATACATTCCAGTGAGGAGGTGTTGTAAAGATTACCTAATAAGCAACATCCATTCTAATAAAGTACAGACGATATAGGCAATAATAAATTTAATTTTTTGTTTACGATCACGATCTTCATCAGCAATTTTTAAGCGTTGTGCCAAAAAGCGTTTATCTCGAATTTGAAGTAATAAGTCACGAATACTAGCTTGACTTTTTTCATCGACCTCTTTGCCATTCTTTTTCAAAGCTTGTTGTTGAATTAGAATGCGGCGCTGTAGTTTACGCATCTGTATCTTAATATTATTATGGACAAACACACTTTGCCATTTTTTTCGCGAATCAAAGTACATATAAATATACCTTGGAATGTTCATCACAATAAAACTAATACACAGAATACCTAAGGAAATTAAGAAGTATGTTGAAAAAGAAAATTCAATCGTTTCTGTTGGTAAATAGTGATGTAAGATGACAAAACTTATCCAAACCCCGATAGGCAATAGTAAAGCTGCTGCCATATCAATGGAACGAACCCAACTCGTTTTGACGGGTACCTCTGGCACATTGTAAGTTTCTACTTCATCACGAAAGGCATAATATTCTAACCGTAAAACAGACTGCTCTGTGCGCGCATTAATTAAAATGGCTGGTCCTTTTGCTTCAGGGCAACGATTAGGCCAAGAAATTAAGCGACGAATCGGACTATCTGGGGCTAAATCAAAACGAATAATCCCCTTCTTTTCAAAACGAACTGTAGAACTATCTTCGCCAATTTCAAACGGATTAAAGAATGTACCTAAAAGGCTTAAACTCCAATTGCCCATTAAATGAACAATCGTATTTAAAATAAAGCCGCCCATATCGACATCGGACATATTAAGTTTCACAGAAAAGCTTGATGCATAATCATCAAACCACAAATCTTCAATGGTAAATTCTATGGTAATTACGTTACCTAAGGTAGTAATAATCCCTAGATACACTTTATTATTTGCTTCAAATTCAAATGTAACAGAATAAAACAACCAATGATTGCGCAATTGTGCTTTGAGGATACGATTGATCGCATCTTCTTCTACATTAATAATGCGATGATCATATAAATCGACCTCACTCGGTGTCGACGGCGTTGACTCAACTGGCACGGGCGTAGCAGTTTCAACTGGCTGCTTGCGTGATCTAGCTGTCATCGATTCTGCTATCTCCAATAATCGCGTGACTAGATTATTCATAACGCCTCCTATGGATTTAGCACATTGTTAACATTCCAATTATACCATGAAACGTCCTTTTTTTGAACCTTTTAAAACTATACCGTTTCCATTGATAGTCTACGGTATGCATAAAAAGCACCTCGTTTTGCCATCAACTCATCATAAGAACCATCTTCTACAACCCGACCAGCTTCAATAAATAAGATGCGATCCATCTTTTCTAAGCCACCTAAATGATGCGTAATATAAAGCACCGTTTTATCTTTCATAAGAGTATATAAGGAAGCCTGTAATTCCTGACGGACAACTTGATCAAGACCTTCCAATGGTTCATCCAATAATAATACAGGACTATTACGAAGCCATAAGCGAGCCAAGGCAATACGCTGTCTTTGACCACCACTTACGCCAGCGCCGCCACTCCCAATGATAGTCTTTAGGCCTTGTGGTAAAGATGTCACCCACTGTGTAAGGGCCGCAAATTCTAGTGCTTTCGCCAATTCTTCGTCGGTAGCTGTCGGTTTAGCTAAGCGAATATTATCCTCTACTGTAGCATGGAATAAATAGGTATCCTGAGTTAAAGCGCCATAACAAGCTCGAGCGGTAGCAATCGGCATGTCTCGCAATTCTTGATTATTTAAATAAATATGGCCTTCATATTCATAAAAACGTTCTAGCATCGTTAATAAAGTAGTCTTACCAGAACCACTCGGCCCTACAATGGCGACTTTTTCCCCCGCCTTAATATGAAGGGACATGTGACGATACACATATTCTCTATCATAAGCAAAACTCACCTTGTCTAAGCGGATGCCGATTGGTCGTCCTACTTTCTCACTAGCATCTTCACCAACTACTGATTTGGATAAATTATGACTAGCTGCCACATCAACAACTGCTGGTGGTTGCTCGGCTAATTGAACTAAGCGTTTCATAGCGGCTAAACTTTCACGCCCATGATACCAAGCAATTGTCAATGGCCCTAAAGCTTCAAAGTAAGACTGCAAAGAAATCGCCACTACAGCAATAAAAATCCCCGTCTGCTGACTGCCATGAGCCAAAGGAATCATAATAATAGCCCCAGCAACCATAGTAAATTGAGTAAGACCAAGGAATAATGTATCGCCTAAATTAGTACCACTATGAACTCGACTTTGTGCGGCAGTCAGTTTCTCAAATTGCTGACTAACTAACTGAGTAACACGAGTTTCTTGCTTGTACGTAATAATATCCATAATGCCAGCTAAGCTTTCTACAATCGTTTCTTTAATTGTACTGCGCTGCGCTAATACAGCTTCCGTTGCCATCTGATTATGACGATACACCAAGAAAGGAATAACTATAGCCCCTAAAAAGAACGCCAAAGCTAGTAACCAGACTAAAGAATAGCTAAAGAAACTCAAAAAATAAAAACCCAAGGCCGTTAATAAAACAGCCCCTACTGGTGGAATAATGACACGTAAATAGAAGAATTGCAAAGTTTCAATATCTGCCATAATACGTCCCAAGATATCTCCTGAACCAAGACGATTTAATGCAGCTGGCATCAATGGTTCTAACTTTTGATAGAACCATACACGTAAGCCATAAAGCCCTTGAAATGCCATATGATGCGATACATAACGTTCTACATAGCGACAAACAGCACGGCTAATACCAAAGAAACGAACGCCTACAATGGATAAACTCAATGCCGCTAATTCAGGGCGTAAAGCCGCTGATGTTATCAACCAAGCTGACGTAGTTAAAAGTCCTACATTCATAAATACGGTTAAAAAGGAAAAGAGTAAGCTTAGCCATAAAGAATTACGTGCTGGCCCTAATACGGCAAACAAGCGACGTAAAGAATCAAACGCAGATATGTCTTTATTAACTTCAACTTTCGCATTCTTTGTTTCAGTATCTGTACTAAAGCCGCTAACCTCTGCTGAGGAATCGCCAGAAGTAGTCCCTATACTAGCCTCACCAGAAGTAATAGCTATACTAGCCTCATCATAAGTAGTATCCTCTACTTCAACAGGAGGAATTATGCCTCCACCTAGGCCTGCTTTAACTAATTCACTAAAATACCCTTGATTATTCACTAATGTTTCAAAAGGCCCTTGCTCTACCAAAGCACCTTCTTTAAGCACTAATAAACGATCAGCCCAACGCATAGTTTGCAAACGATGACCAATGAGTAATACAATTTTATCTTGCATCAACCGCTGTAAAGCGGTAGCCAAACTTTGTTCAGTCGCCACATCCAAATGGGCAGTTACTTCATCAAGCACCAAAATAGGTGATTGTTTTAAAAAGGCCCGCGCTATGGCAATACGCTGCCGTTGGCCCCCTGAAAGACCTAAGCCACCTTCACCAATTAATGTATCAAGACCTTGAGGCAATGAATTGACAAAAGACTCTGCTTCTGCTGCCACTACCGCTTGCTGAATGGCTTCTTCTGAAACAGTTTGCCCAAATGCAATATTTTCACGCAAAGTCCCTCGGAACAAATGAGGCTGCTGAGGTACAAAAGTAACCGCATCACGCCATGACTCACTTGCTAGCTCCAATAAGTTTGTGCCATCTACTAAAATTTCACCAGCCGTTGGTTGCATGAGGCGCAATAATAAATGAGCTAATGTACTTTTACCAGCTCCGCTACCACCAACTAACATCGTCACTTCACCACGACGCAACGTGAAATTAATATTTTCTACAGCCCAAGCCATATTACTATTGGATCGAGCGGAATCCCCTACCTTATGACCTTGCCCATAAGCATATGAAACATTATTAAATGAAATCGACTCTATATGAGTAGCTGGCTGCAAGGAACCTGTAGTTGGTTCTTCAATAGGCAGTGCTAAAAAGTCATCAATTTTAGCTAAACTCACTTGCCCCGCCATCCCTGTATGGAAGGCTGCCCCCAATTGGCGCAAAGGTGCATAAAACTCAGGTGCTAATAAAAGGACAAAGAAAGCTGGTAAAAAAGTTTCATGTCCATACAATAAGGCCATCCCCATATAGACAGCAATAAGGGCCGTACTAATTGTGCTAACTAATTCAAGAACTAAAGCCGACAAAAAAGCCACCCGCAACACGCGTAGCGTAGAGTCTCTAAATTCGGCTGATAAACGAGCAATAACCTCTACTTGTTCTTCCGAACGGCCAAATAACTTAAGTGTAGCAATCCCTTGAAGCACATCAAGGAAATGGCCGCTTAAAAAGCTCATGCGCTCCCATTGTTCCTTATTCATAGATTCAGCTTTTTTGCCAATCAAAATCATAAAGAAAGGGATTAATGGAAATGTAATTAATAAAATAATAGCAACCCAAGGCGCAGCATCAATGATAGCAATCGCCATGACCAAAGGTATCATCATAGCGTAGAGCATCTGCGGTACATAGCGAGCGATATAAGCCTCTACATTTTCTAAGCCATCGGTCATTAAATGGACCACATCACCATGTCGTTCGCCAGTAAAAGGCCCCAAATCTAATAAATGATACCATATTTTTTGTCGTAAATCTTGCTTAGCCAAAACAGCTAAATGCCCTGCGGTCCGTTCTTGGCAATACGTGGCAACCATCCGTACTATAATAGCACCAATAAGACAAAGGATTGTTCCCCACACAGCCTCGAGCGACTGACCTTCAAAAAACGTTTTTTCAATCAATACTGCAAAGAACCAGGCTTGCCCTACAATGCCCAATGTTCCTAGCAAACTAAAAATCCCTAAACCTATAGCCTTTCCCTTAAACCGAAGTAACTCTTCACGAGCGGTTTTGACTATCACAGAAGCCTCCTACTATAAAAAAGGAAATGCACATGTTACGATGTGCATTTCCTAACTCTTACATAATGCGTATCATTTATAATACACAAACTCATTATGTCATTAATCACTGCTCATTAGCAGTTTATTAGCAATTAATTCCTAATTAATCGCCCCAAAGCACAAAGCCGTCATCATCTTCATCAGGAATTTCAACTTTTTTAGGTAATGTTTTCGTAATAACATCACCAGTGGATGCATTAATCAATACATCTTGCTGGACAAGGCCTAATTTATCATCTGTATGATAAATTGTCACTTCATATTTAACATTGCCTTCTTCAGCTTCAAGTTTCCAACCTTTGCTAAGCGCATCGCCACCAATATTAGCAACAGCTACGGCTTCAGCTTTCTTAGGTTCAATCACGTTCAATGGATTGAATACTTTATTTGGAATATCTTTTTCTTTGCCATCAACTTCTTCTTTTAATATTTTAGAAGTAATAACATCTACGGAAATTTTATACGTATTTTTTAATGTATAGCCAGTTACTTCATAAGCAAAACGGCCACGATCTGGTTTCAAAGCAATAGAATGAACTGCCGAATTTGGATATTTTGCTAGAAAGATTCCTGCCACTTGGCGCATTGTCAAAATCATAGACTGATTCGGACCTTCAACAATTATTGTAGGATTCATATCCGCCGCTGCCACTGGTTGTGGTACTGCTATAGACGCTATGCCTACAGCAAATGCGCAAGCTAGCACGCTAGCGAAAGATTTCTTTTTCATATACTAACCTCCTGGACATATGTATACGTTGTTATTCTTTAAGTATACCATAGAGACTTATGAAAACTCAATTTTGAATCTAAGTTTAAATTTTATGCCTCTTCCAAACGTTTATCTACATCTTCTTTAAGCAATTTGTAAATAGTTGCTGCCAATGGCACACTTAATAAAATACCTGGTACACCATATAAAGTGCCACCAATTGTAATCGCTGCAAATACCCAAATACCTGGAAGCCCTACAGAACCACCAACCAAACGGGGATAAATAACATTACCTTCAATTTGTTGCATAACCACAAGAACAATAATAAAGATTAATGCATCCATCATACTTACGGATAACAGCATAACGAGTCCCATAAATCCGCCTATATAAGCACCTAATAAAGGTATTAATGCGGTTAAACCAATAACGCAGCCAATGGTCATAGCATATGGTACGGAAAGACACCATAAGCCAATCCCCACCATGACACCAAGAATAACCGCATCTAGAAATTGTCCTACAAAGAAGCTACTAAATACTTGGCTAGCTACACGCCATACATGAACAACCCCACGTATATGTTTTTCTTTACCATAAGCGCGCGCTAATCGTCCAAACTGACGGCGTAAGGCTTCTTTATCCAACAATACATAAATTGCAAAAATAAGACCAATGACTAAGTTAAACACCATTTCAAAGGCATCGCTCATAGTCTGCACAATATATCGTCCACTATCAGCCCCAATTTGTCGCAATTGTTCTACAATATTCTCGGTTGAAATGGAATTCATCACATCAGCCGTTGATAAATATGGTGTATTATTAATAAACTGATTTACCCATTTAGACGATTCTTTATACAAATCTGGCAAAGCCTGTACGATAATCCCTAACGAATGAACTAGCTGTGGAATCGCCATACGACCTACGAGGAAAATAGCTAACAATACTGCTAAAATGGCTAAAACTACGCATACCGGCCGTCTTGTGGCATGTTGCCAACCACTCACTTTCGTAGGGAAATAAATACGCTCAAATCGTTTTACAATAATATTTAAGATAAACGCAATTAGAACTCCCCAGATAAGCGGCATAATCGCATTCATCGCCATACGGAAGGATTCCAATACAGAGTCAAATTTGATTGTAAATAATAAAACTAAACCACTAAGTATAATTAAGCCTATAATCGACTTATACTCTTTAAAAAAATTCATACGCCTCTTTCCTTACACTTATTATATTGTATTGTTAAACACTCGACTTCATATCAGTAAACATAACTAGCATTGAATTATGCAAATAGTGCGTCTAAACCCGCTTCATCTAATATAGTCCCTACTGTAAATGGACCAAACAAACCAAAACGAGCACTTACTTCATCAAAACGCATTTCATTAACAATTTTCTTAAACTGTACTGCATCATCAGACATAAGGGTAATACCCCATTCCCAATCGTCAAGACCGCAAGCCCCCGTTGTAAATTCTTTAATCGTTTCTTCGTACTTCTTACCAATTTGGCCATGGGAACGCATCATACGACCACGTTCAGCACGATCAGTCATATACCAGTTATCCTCTAAATTACGTCGTTTACTCATAGGATAGAAGCACATATATTGTAAGCGAGGAATATGTGGATATAAACGAGCCTGCACTTTTGGATGATTAATATCCGTTCTCATATAATTGCTTACTTCAATAACCGACACAAAGGAAGCGGTTGGCTCTAACACAGCACCAATTGCCAATTTACGAAGGGCGATTTCTTTGGCTGTTACAGCTTCTAAAGTTGGCTGTAAGAACCAAATCATAATGTCCCCTTTACCACCGGCTACATTATATAAAGCATAACTTGATGTTTCCGCTTGATGTTCTGCTTCTAACTCTGCAATAAAGGCTTTAAACTGTGCTAAAGCTTTTATCTGGCGTTCAGTATCCCAGGACTGCCATTTTTCAAAATTAATTTTATATGTTGCATGAATACTAAACCAGCCTTCATAAGTAAGAACCGCTTTTTCATCAACACTTGCAGCATCACTATGTCCAACGTGACCTGGATGGCCCATATGTTGTTCACTCATTATAAATTCCTCCTTAAACATATCTATTTTTATATTTTATTACAAATTAACGTTCATTAACCATATGCTGTACTAATTCCTGAGCTTGACGCACGCCATCAGGCATGCCCACTCCATCAAAAGGAGTACCAATCATATGTAACCCTGGATAGGCTTTAGCCGCATAATCTTTTAAACGCCCTACCAATTCACGATGTCCCACCTTATATTGTGGCATACTTTTATTAAGTCGTGTTAATTCCACCCAAATCGGCGTTGCTTTAAATTTCATAATACGCTGGATTTCACGGATAGCTAATTCTTTAAGAGCCTCCTCATCAAGACGTTGTACTGTATCATCACCAGGCTTACCCATAAATACCCGCAATACAACTTTATCTTGTGGCGTTGTCTGTGGCCATTTAGCGGTAATATATGTACAAGCCGTTAACGGCGTTTCACTCTTACGCGTAATTACAAAGCCCGTGCCATCTAGCGGAGCATCAAAGCTAGCACGATCAAAGCCCATCACGGCAATTGCACAAGATGATAAGTCCATATTCATTAACTGTTCAAAATGTTTATCTTCAGCAAACCACGCTTTATAACTCTGTGGTGGCGTAGTAATGATAACATCATTGTATGGACTTTTAACCGTACCACCAAGCACGTAACCTTGGGATACCTTTTCAATGGATGTCACAGGCGTACTCTTATGAAGCGTAACATTAGCTGGCATTTGCCCAACTAAGGCATCAATAATAGATTCTAAGCCTCCTGTGAGTTGACGGAATTGACCACTCGGTTTAATATGACTATTCGCCCGTTGCTTACGCGCAGCCAGCATACCTTTAACCATATTCCCATGTTTTCGCTCTAAGCTATGAAACTCTGGAAAAGTAGCATCTAGGCTAAGTTCATAAATATCGCCCCCATAAATACCTGATAACAGAGGCTCTATCAATTTATCCATCATCTCTTGGCCCAAATGGTATTTGAAAAAATCACCAATGGACACATCCCCATCCGTAGGGTATGGGCTTTTGAAAAAGTCTTGCATAGCCCGAATTTTACCAGGCCAGGATAACAAGGTCGACTTAGCAAAGGGTACAAATTCTGTAGGAATGCCCACAATAGCACCACCAGGCAAAGGATACATAGCGCCACGGTCATAAATAAATGCCTGACCAGTCGCATTTGTTACAATCGTATCACCTAGACCTAATTCATTAATTAAGTCAGTCATCGCTTGCTTACGCGCTAAATAGGAGTCAGGCCCTACTTCTACAACATAACCGTCTACACGTTTTGTCTTTATTTTACCACCAAAGCGGTTATCTTCTTCAAATACATCAATTTGCCAGTCTGGTTTGGCTTGACTTAAATAATAGGCTGCACTTAGCCCTGTCAAACCGCCACCAATCACAGCTACTCGACTCATTCTTTCACCTCGTCTTTTATCGGTAAATGTCGCACTGCCTGTGCCATAGCCTTTACAAAGGTTTCATCTGTATTTGGCATGGACACACGCCAATAGGACACATTTAATTCATCACAAAGCGCCTTACACGCTATATCATTATCATAGAGTATCTCTAAATGATCACATACAAAACCTATAGGCACATACACAATAGCGTCAGCTTCTTGTGCTACTTTTCGTGTCACTTCCATTACATCAGGCGTTAACCAGTCACCACGCACACCTGCACTTTGCCAAGCCATCTCATACTTCGTAAGCCCCACTTGTTCAGCAATACGTTGAGCCGTAGCCTCTACCATTTGAGGATATGTATCCCCCATATGAATTACATGATAAGGCAAGCTATGCGCTGTAAAAATAACCGCCACATGCTGCGCCTTCACCTTAGCCAATGTCTGAGCTAAAGCCTTGCTCCAGTACACTAAGAATTCGGGCTCCTCATTCCAAGCCGTTACCTCACCAATAGATAGACCATAGCGAGCTGCTCGACGTTTAGCCCGTTCAAAATATGAAGCTGTAGCAAACATGGAGAAATACGGAGCCATAACAATGGCAACTGCCTCCGTCAAACCAGCCTCACCCATAGCAGATACAGCATCTTCAATAAATGGTGCCATATGCTTATGACCAATAAATAATTCGTACTCTACAGTTTCACTTGTTTCATTGAGCTGTTTTGCTAATAACTCCGCTTGTCCCTTTGTAATAGCTGCTAATGGTGACAAGCCTCCAATAGCCTCATAACGGCTTTTTAAAACGGCTACCTCAGCCTCCGTCGGGGCATAACCTCGACGAATACTTGTATAATACGGCATTAAATCCGCTTCTGTTTCGGGCGTACCATACGCCATCACTAATAAACCTATCTTTTGTTTCATCTCGCCCCCGTTAGCAACTCGATACTTCATGCACATACGTTACAATCCGTTTGAGCACTTCCGGATTCGCTTCTGGTACCACCCCATGGCCTAGATTGAAAATGTGCTTACCATGAGCCTTACCAGCTGCTAAAATGCAATCAATTTCACGCTGAATAATCGGCCAATCAGCAAATAAATAGGCCGGATCTAGATTACCTTGTACAGCCTGTGTAATACCCATAGCCTGCGCTTCTTCAATGGAACAACGCCAATCAAGACCAATTACGTCGACAGGCAATGTTCGCCATTGAGGTAATAAATGATATGTACCTACCCCAAACATAGTAATCGGCGTTGTCGGATATTTAGCTTTTAATGAGGCAATCAACTCTTCCATAAATGGATAAATTCGAGTGGCATATTCACTAGCACTTACAGCGCCAACCCAAGAATCAAAAATTTGTACAGCACTCGCACCTGCTTCAATCTGTGCCCCTAAATAAACAATACTCATGGCCGTTAATTTAGCCATCAACGCATCCCATAAATCAGGACGAGCCACTAACATTTGTCGTGTTTTTTGATACGTTTTAGAAGGACCACCTTCTAGCATATAACTGGCTAACGTAAAGGGAGCGCCACCAAATCCAATAAGTGGCACTTCTAATTGCTCTTGTGTCAAAATGCGAATTGTTTCTACTACATGCGGCAATGAAGCTGCCACATTTAATTCCTGCAAAGCTTCAATATCTTCAGCAGTACGAATCGGGTTGCCAATTACAGGACCAATGCCAGCTTTTAATTCTACATCAACTCCAATAGGCACCAATGGAGTCATAATATCTTTGTATAAAATAGCGGCATCTACATCATATTCTTCTACCGGTAAGCGTGTAATATAAGCACATAATTCCGGTTGTTGGGTAATCTCGAACAAGGAGTATTTTTCCTTAATACGGCGATATTCAGCTTGACTGCGACCAGCTTGTCGCATAAACCATACAGGGCAATGAGTTGTTTCTTCCCCGTGGATTGTTTTTAAATATGTCATATTCATGAGATAGTCTTCTTTCTACTAGTTCTAAGTATATACTTAATCTTACCATTTCTAGTGACAAATGAAAACTTTTTTCCATAAATTTCACAAATTTGCCTAATTATTTTTTCTTAATCACCTTTAAATAAAAGTATCCCTTACAAATAAAAAACCGTATAGTGTCGCGACACTATACGGCCTCTTTATTGATTAATTTTTCTGTTGTCTGCCAACTGACAGTTCTTAAAAGTGTTTTTACCGCCGTGCGAAAGCGCTATCTACACTATAACGGCCTGGTCCGGCAATAAATAACATAATCGAACCAAACATCATTTGAGATGGATAATCCCACTTAAAGAACCCACCCCCAAAGGCTGCATACGTCGCAATTAGCAAAGTAAAAGCAATAAGCAATGCACCTAAACGAGTTAAAAATCCTAAAATGATTAAAAAACCACCTAATAATTCAGCAGCCGCAGCACCCATACCTAATAACAAAAAGCCATCAGGCACACCAAACTGAGCCATAGTATAGCCAATGTTATATAAGGTTTGCTCACCGCCAGCAAATTTAAAATAACCATGTGCCATCATAGATAGGCCGAATACTACACGATAAAATAGTAAGCCTAAATCTTGATAGCGAAATAAATTATGAAACAAAAAATTCATATATGATCGCCAATCTCCTCAATTAATATGAAATTATATAGTGCCCATTATTTAACAACTTTGGCAAATCCTTTTACCAAAGGCCACAACATATCATCATCAGCACTATTTAAAGCAATAATGCGTGCTGAAGGACCAAAATACACATTATCATACAATACAATGTGCAAGGTTTCAGAGTAAATAACATCGCCTACTGGATTATCAAAACGCAATGTACCAGTGTATGTGCCATTTTTTTGTTCTGTTAATGGTTCTACTACACGATACGCTTGCACTGTATTCATAGTGCCTGCATTAATGGCAGCAGCTAACTCAGGCAATGAAGAAGAGTCCTGTTCTTTTTTCTTCTTCAAAGAAATCACAGGCATTTTACTTTCAATTCCTAAATTACGTAACCCCTGTTCACCAAACCGTACATCCGCTACTAATCCATAAGAAAATACATTGTCTACCTTATAACGCAACTGATATACATCAGCACTTAATAAGCCTTTATCCAATAAGAATTGTTTAAAATCCTGACTATCTGTAAACAAGGCTTTTTGTGAACCAGCTAATATTGTTACATTATTTGGCACTTTAATATCTTTAATCGCTACCGTCGTAGGCGTAGCTGCACTTGCTAAACTAGTAACACTAACGGACAAAGCTAACGCCAAAGTAGCACACCAAGTGGTTGCTTTCATGGACATCTCCTCTATAAAAACTTAGCCTTTTTTCTGTGCTTTTGCCCAGCTATCACGAAGGCCTACAATACGATTCATTACAATATGATCAGCGGTACTATCCGTATCTGTTACGAAATACCCTTGACGAAGGAATTGGAAATGGTCACCCACTTGCGTCGTTTTAAAAGCAGGTTCCCCTTTGCCCTGACAAACTGTCAAGGAATCTGGATTCAACTGTTCTAAAAAATCTTTATCCGCTGTTGTTTCATCATCAGCTTTTAATAGATACTCATATAAACGAATTTCCATATCCACAGCCGTTGATGCTTCTACCCAATGAAGCGTCCCTTTAACTTTACGTTGACAACCACTGCCACTGCGACTTTCAGGGTCATATGTACAATGAATTTCTTTGATAGAACCATCTTCATTCTTAATCACTTCATCACACATAACAATATAAGCACCTTTTAAACGTACTTCTTTACCTGGTGTCATACGGAAGAATTTTTTCACTGGTACTTCCATGAAATCATCTTGCTCAATATAAATTTCACGACCAAATGGCACTTCACGAGTTCCCATAGCTTCATTTTCAGGATTATTTTCGATAGTTACCATTTCAGTTTGCCCTTCTAGGTAATTTGTAATCACTACCTTCACAGGCTTGATAACCGCCATTTGACGAGGAGCTTTCATTTTTAAATCTTCACGAATACAGAATTCCAATAAAGCAATGTCTACCACACTATCCGCTTTAGCTACGCCGATACGCTGACAGAAGTCACGAATTGCTTCTGGCGTATAACCACGACGACGTAAGCCTGAAATAGTTGGCATACGAGGATCATCCCAACCACTTACCAAATTCTTTTCCACCAATTGGCGCAATTTACGTTTACTCATTACCATGTTAGTAACATTCAAACGAGCAAATTCAATCTGTTTTGGCTTTTCTGTATCAGGCCATTCTTCAAGCACCCAATTATATAGTGGACGATGCACTTCAAATTCAAGGGTACAAACGGAGTGAGTAATACGTTCAATAGCATCTTCTACAGGATGCGCATAGTCATACATTGGATAAATGCACCATTTGCTCCCCGTACGATGATGATCCGCATGCAAAATACGATACAATACAGGATCACGCATAACAATATTAGGTGATGCCATATCAATCTTAGCACGCAATACTTTTTCACCATCTTTGTATTTGCCATCTTTCATTTCTTCAAAAAGACGTAAATTTTCTTCCACCGAACGATCACGGTATGGACTATTGGTACCTGGTGTTGCAAAATCGCCTCGTGTATTTTTAATTTCTTCAGGCGTTTGATCATCTACATAAGCACGGCCTTTTTTAATCAACTCTTTGGCATATTCATACATTTGATCAAAATAATCAGACGCAAAATACTCACGATCAGCCCAATCAAAACCTAACCATTTTACATCGGCTTCAATGGACTTAACATACTCAACATCTTCTTTTACAGGATTTGTATCATCAAAACGAAGATTAGTAAGCCCCTTATAGCTTTCGCCTAAACCAAAGTTTAAGCAAATGGACTTAGCATGACCAATATGTAAATACCCATTTGGCTCTGGTGGAAAACGAGTATGTACGCGTTTTCCATATGTCCCTTCTTCGTTATCTTTATTAATAATTGCTTCAATAAAATTTACTGCTTCCGTATTTGGCGTTTCCAACAATAACCATCCTCTCTACGTTGAACCAACATTCTAAGGTTCTTATGATATCTTTTTATTGTATCACAAATCCCCTCGTCCTGCCACGAATAGCTTATACTTAGGCATACTTTATTCGCTATAATTCACATCTTTATTGACACAAGTTTTTAAAGCCTTCCCTTGTACCCCACGAATTAAATTATCTGCTGTAAGCATAGCCATATCACGCCGTGTACGATCTGTAAAAGAAGCAATATGTGGCACCACTAACACTTTACCAGTTTTCAGCAATGGATGATCTCCTGGTAGTGGTTCTGGATCTGTTACATCAAGAGCCGCATAATCAATTTCACCTTCATTAAGAGCCCATACTAAAGCATCAGTATCAACAATTTTACCACGCCCCACATTAACAAATAAGGCATCTTTTTTCATCTTTTTAAATGCTTCTTTATCAATCATATGGTATGTTTCAGGAGTCAATGGAGTCACTACTAAAACCACATCACTTTCAGCATATAAAGCATCGCGGTCACGATATTCTACCATATATAACTTTTCATCCGGACGAGGTTTGCGATTATTATAGATAACCGTCATCCCAAATGCACGGGCCCGCCTTGAAATGGAAACGCCAATATTACCCATGCCAATAATCCCTAATGTGGCGCGACTTAAATCTTTACCCTTAATATTCGAAGGGCGCTGTTCCCACTGACCACTTTTTACAAAATCAGCATTTTCCATAACGCGACGACTCGCGGCCGCAACCAAAGTAAACGCTAATTCTGCCACAGACTCCGTTAACACATCAGGCGTATTGCCATACGGAATATGGCGAGCTGACAAATCATCAATAACAACATTATCATAGCCCACTGAAGCCTGCGCAATTACCTTCAAATTAGGGGCATCCGCAATTAAATCAGCATCAACTTTTACATTATTAATACTCCAAAGACCATCTGCCTCTTTAAGCCACTCTTTTAACGTTTCCCGTGGCATAGGTGTCTTTTCAGTCCATTGTTTAATTGTTACATGTTCGCCTAAATAAGCTAATGCATCCTTACGCACTAAGCCTGGTACTACTACAACAGGTTTACTCATACTATCAACCTCCTAGTAATCAATCTATCCATTAAATAATTACTGTATACTATAAACTACAATTACAAACTATCTTCCTTCTTTTCATTATATACAATTTGAGCCATTAGATAAAATAAAAACATTGAAAATTTCTGATATTTTAAACTTTTATTATTGCGAATGATTTTTACAACTCATATTTACTCTAAATATATCGTTAACGCTCATGTTTTCACTCATATTTCCACTCACACCTTATTAAATTACTTTATCAATTCATCGATATATGATATAGTTAAACATATAAATGAATCCAATCAGTTAGGGCTTATTAAAGCTCAATTTTAGAAACCATACTGATTATTTGTATATTTAATTTTTTATATGTTTGTATATGTATTATTACGTTCAATCCTTTATATGTTTCGGATGTATCAATTTGTTGTTTTCTGTTTATTTGAAAAGAGGAATTTCCCATGGCGTATATTGACTCATTAACTGACACGGAAGTAACACTACGTGACTTTAAAACAGTATTAAATCGACTCATGACCAATTACGATCCAAATCACCCCGTTACTATTACAATTGATGAAGCTGGTAAATCACGCACATTTTCATTAGTGCCTAAACGTACACGCCGTCGTTCTAACGGAGAAGCTTTCACCATTAAGGAAATCCCTTTTGAAACACTGGAAGCACCTAAAGAGCCTGGCACCTATATTGCCGTCGACACCTTTAATATTGCCGAAAATACACCAATCCCATTCGTCTATGGTCTTTATGTAGACTTTGATGGGGTACGAGATTTACGCTTTTTTAACGATCGTGAAAGTTGTGAAAAATGGCTCAACAAAAAAATTAAACTGCTTGAAAAATAATCCATTCAGGAGGTCCTATGAAAATAGCTACATTTATATCCCCTAGCGGAGTTCGCCAGTGGGGCGTTATTGACGAAGAACATCAAACTATTTTAGGTAGCGCTGATTTAGAAGATGCCTACTTCTCCTATTTACCAGAAACCATTGAAGATTTAATCAATTTAGGGAGTGAGGGGGTTTTAATATTAGCCACGGCTTTAGAAAAACATCGTGAAACCCCTATTGCTGTGCCTTATAATCTATCTGAAGTTGTATTAGAAGCCCCTTTCAGACCTCACCGCAATATTTTCTGTGTTGGTAAAAATTATCGTGAACACATTGCAGAATTTGATAAAACTGGTGGCGAACCAGAGCATCCTATTTTCTTTACTAAACTACCGAATACAATAACACCACCAAATGGTGTCATTCCACTACATCCGCAAGCTACGTCTGAAGTCGATTACGAAGGCGAACTAGCTATTATTATAGGAAAGCGTGGCACCAATATAACCGAAGACGAAGTGAATGATTATATCTTCGGTTATACCATTATCAATGATGTAACAGCCCGCGATTTGCAACGCCGTCATTCCCAATGGTTCTTAGGTAAAAGCCTTGATGGATTCTGCCCTATGGGACCTGCTATTTTAATCAATGATAAACAACCTAAAGACTTTGAAATTCGCACCTATGTAAATAGCGAACTTCGCCAGTCTGGCACGACAGAAGATCTAATCTTCTCCATTCCAACCTTAATCAGTACTTTAAGTCGTGGCCTTACATTAGAACCGGGCGATATTATCGCTACTGGCACACCTTCTGGTGTGGGCGTTGGCTTTAATCCACCACGCTTCCTTCAAGAAGATGATGTAGTATCCATTACCATCCCTGGTATCGGCACTTTGACTAACACCGTACAACCAGAAGCACCAAAATTAGAATACGAAGAGTACGAAGAAGAATATTAAAATATAGACCGTTCCCTATTTTTGCTTCCTACGAGTCAAGCTCTGAAGGAGAAAGCGACATAAAACGATAGGCACTCTACTTCTGATTTCCACAAATTATACGTTAAGTAGACTAATTAAAAGCCCGTTCCTTATTCTTGCTCGCTACGAGTCAAGCTCTGAAGGTCGCTTCAAATAAGGAACGGGCTTTTTATATACCGCGAACAATAGAATAATAGACAATGCATTACCCTAATGCGCATATTGTATTTTATGTACTAAGATCGTTTTATGTACTAAAAAAGAATAATATAAAAATTACTATTTAATTTACAAGTCTTTCAATACAACCCATGTACCAGCCTTGGTAGAGCCGGCTCGTTCAATAACGCCTTTCGCTTTTAAATTGGCAATATTATAGCGTACACCGGCCGCGGTAATGCTCCCTAAGGTATCCGCAATTTGAACGGCTGTAATTTGAGGATTTGATTTCATTAAATGTAATATCTCATCAACCACTGAAGATGTCTTTTTACGAGACATCTCTTTTTTTATAGGAATTGCTAATTTTTCATTCACTGTAGGCGTATGGCGTTTCACCTTTTTATATGCATATGCAATCTCTTCTAAAAACTCTGACTGGATACGCATTATCACATTAGTATAATTATCAACATCATTGTCTGGTAAAAAAAGAAGTTCTGGTGAACCATTATTTAACAACGCATCCTTGGCCCGCCGAATACCTGAACCATAAGACTCAATTAAATTCAATGAATAAAACATATCTTTAATTTGAGGGTTCACATATTGTCGTTTATCAAAGCGTCTACTCGTATTTAATGTTTCAATCGTGACCGGTGGCAAAGGTCGATTATGGTTAACAATCGAAATACAATCTTGGTACACATAAATACCTACATATTCAGGCGTATCATACTCTTTATGTAATATTGCATTAGTAGCTAGTTCTTCAAATGCAATTAAAGGGTAATTATAAATAACTTCATGCTCAATTTTATCATCTGTACGAATCGTATACGAAGTCATTACCATGTCTTGAAAATAACGACTCAACTGTTGTGCTTGAATCCAAATAGGACCGTCAAAACGTTTAGCTTCCATCCGATCGGTTCCCTTAATTTCCCTAATAACTTCAACATGCGCATTAGGAATAAATTGATTAGGACGATTAGCAAACATCAATACAGCAAAATTTTTAGCCCGATAGCCACCATATTCACTTTCACTAATTAATCCCATACTCTTAGCCATATCTAATTTAGATAAATTACGAATATCTTCTTTGGCACCAGTCTGAACCAAATACTCTTTCATATATTCGTAATTTAAATCATCTAACGTAGCCGTTTCATTAAGATTAGAACTGAAAGAAAAGTTCGCAAACTTTTTCAAAAGTTCAAACTCTTCAGTAAAATTAGGTAATTTACTGTCCCTCTGTATTCTAATATATCGCCCTGACTTAAGCTTAATTGCTGAACTACGCTCTGCCTTTTCACTAGTCTGATATGGTCCATTAGAGCCTGGCTCAATAGCAATAATTAAATAATTCGCATCATCAAGCCTATCTTGAATCAAATGATACGTAATCTTGGGGTGAATATGAGCTAATAACGATTTCAAATCATTCTCGGTGCTTTCTAGCAAAGACTCCTTAATGCCACAAATAGGCCGTTTAGGAATTGCTTTTTCCCCACTTGAAATATCATTTACTTCCTCCACGCCAATAAAAATTAACCCAATTTCATTATTCATATAATTATTAGCAAAAGCACAAGCCGTTTTTAAAATTTTATCCTTAAATTGCGCCGACTTTTTATATTCAATATAACTACTCTCTACACTCCGATTCGTTAAAATATCATATGCCATTCGCTTAATATCGGATATTTGCACGAGTGTCCCTCCCTTCAAACTAATTTTACTAATTTAAGTCATTTTCAGTAATACTTAAATTTATTTATCAGTTTCGACACTTTCTTTACTAGTACAAATACATTTCTTTACTAGAAAACAAATCCTCTTTTATTTATTCTATAAAAGAAATATAAAAAAATCAATCCTAAATATGAAATAACACACTCCCTGCAAACCCTTAAAAATATCCGTAAAACCCTATATTTCATTATTGATAAATACATTTCTTTACTAGTTACAAACTAACTTCTTTACTAGTTATAAATCATTTTCTTTGCTAGTATTGATTCAATTTCTTTATTAGTATCCTATTAATGTCTTTATTATTTTTAAACTTATTAAATATAAATCAGCCTTCTCCTATCTCGACAAAAAAAGACCGTTCCCTATTTGAAGCGACCTTCAGAGCTTGACTCGTAGAAATCAAGAATAGAGAGCAGCCTTTTATCATCTTCTCCCACCCTCGAAAAAAAAGACCGTTCCCTATTTGAAGCGACCTTCAGAGCTTGACTCGTAGGAAGCAAAAATAGGGAACGGTCTTTTTTATTTAATTATCCCACTCCGTATGGAAAATCCCTTCTTTGTCTACACGCTCATATGTATGAGCACCAAAGAAGTCACGTTGTGCTTGAATCATGTTAGCTGGCAAGCTTTCACGACGATAGCTGTCATAGTAATCTAAAGAGGCGGAGAACGCTGGTGTAGGAATACCAAAACGTTTTGCCTCAATGATTGCTTCACGCCATTTTGCTTGATGTTTTTCAATCGCTTCCATGAAGAATGGATCTAGCAACAAGTTATTCAACTGTGGATTGCGTTCAAAAGCTTTCTTAATGTCTTCTAAGAATACGGCACGAATAATGCAACCACCCCGCCATAGAAGCGCCATGTCACCAAAGTTAATATTCCAATTATATTCCTTTGCCGCCGCTTTAATCAACGCAAAACCTTGCGCATAGGAGCAAATTTTAGAAGCATATAAAGCGGAATGAATAGCATCGATAAAAGCTTTCTTATCACCTTTATATTCGCCTTCTGGCCCTTTAAGCTGTTTAGCCGCTTCTACACGTTCTGATTTATACGCGGACATACCACGAGCAAATACAGCTTCTGCAATAGTTGGAATTGGCACGCCCAATTCAAGACCTTCTTGACTTGTCCATTTACCAGTCCCTTTTTGGCCTGCTTTATCCAAAATTAATTCCAATAAAGGTTTACCAATTTCTTTATCGCTCACTTTTAAGATTTTAGAAGTAATTTCGATTAAATACGAATCTAATAGTCCTTTATTCCATTCAGCGAACACATCACCCATTTCATCATCGCTCATGTGAAGCAATTCTTTCATCATGAAATAAGCTTCAGAAATAAGCTGCATATCACCGTATTCAATACCATTATGTACCATTTTTACATAGTGACCTGCCCCATCGTCACCTACATAGCTACAGCAAGGACCATCTGCTACTTGTGCTGCAATAGCGGTAAAAATAGGAGCCACTTCTTTATACGATGCTTCATTGCCACCTGGCATCAAGCTAGGACCATTTAACGCCCCTTCTTCACCACCAGATACACCTACGCCCAAGAAGCGGAACCCTTTCGCTTCTAATTCTTTGCTACGACGGCGCGTATCGCTAAAATGAGAGTTACCTCCATCAATCAAGATATCTCCTTTATCAAGATATGGTAAAAAGGCCTCAATCATATCATCTACAGGCTGACCAGCTTTTACTAAGAACATAATTTTACGAGGCTTCACTAACATGTTCACTAATTCCTCAGGACTATGGGCACCCCCGATAGTGCCTTCATGACCAAATTTTGCCACAAATTCATCTGTCTTCTGTGGCGTACGATTATATACAGCAATGCTGAAACCTTTATGAGCCACATTACGAGCCAAGTTCTGTCCCATAACAGCCAAGCCAACTAAACCAAATTCATATGTTTTGTTTTCCATATTTCGTCTCCTCTTCCACAGCAAGCCACGCATCCTGTTGTTGCGCCAATTGCTGTGCTTTTTTTATAACTTTTACAAAGGCTGGCGGAATATCTTCCCGTTCCTTTATATTATACGCAATACATTTACCTATAGTAATACCTTTTTGAAAAAAAAGCCAGCTAAAATAATAAATTTCTAATAAATGAAGCTCTCGATTAGGAATAGAACTCAATTTTCGTTCCTGAAACGACCGATTCACTAGCCCTTGAAGAGATTCATTTTGAGATTTTGCATATTTTACTAGCTTATCTACTCCTTGTGTAATGGCCTTCTTACTGACTAACGAAGAACCACCTTCAAGATTGATGACCATGCGCACAATATCATCTAAAATAACACGGCGATTACGCCTAATCAAATGATTAACTAAATCAAACTCAAAACAAATCGTATCCGTAAAATACACTTGCTTTTTTGCTGCTTTTGCTTCGGTACGCACATCTCGATCATAAAGGGCAATGACAGGAATATCAAAGCGATTGAAAAGTTCAACCAAACGACTAATCGAGCCTTGACCACGTGCATTAATAAGGCCAATGCCATAGAAGTCAAAAGGAATGCCTAAAGTTTTAGCAAATTGTCTAAAACTACTGTACTCCGTCTCCCCTTCTACAATCATTACGCAACGTGTATACAGAGCTTCTTTCACTGCTGAAAAATAAGCAATTAAATGCTCCTCCGCCTCTGAGGAAACCTCAAAAGTAACACCACAAGCAATTTTAACCGAACCAGACGGTTGGCGGTAAAAACGAATAATTTGCCGATAATCATCGGCGAGAACTTCTGCGGAATGGGTGACAATAAAAAGCTGTCCTAATAGACCATCCACACCAAACACATCTTTTAAAATTCGCAAAAAGCCAATATTTTCATTAGCTAAAATCTCTTTGAAATAATCTACCATGGCCCGCTGCATCAAGGGATTTAAATGAGCCTCCACTTCATCAAGACTCACTATCAGCGGCAAATAACGCTTTCCTTTTTTCATAATCACGTGGGATTCAAACTTACCCCCTTCTACTAGGGCAAAGATTTGCTTCACAACGCGAAGCACTACCATCGTAATTAAACGCAACGCATCAGGCGTATAAAATCCTGCATATACACCTGAAGTAATGCCTGCCTTCAACGCCTTTTTATCCGTCATAGAGCCCCTGGCAAGTAATGGCCATTGTGTCAGCTGTGCTAACACAATAATCATATAATTCGGCAAATGAGGCATAACCATCTGAAATTGGCGAATACGCAACGCTATACGAGACATGGATTTAGGCGTACTACCATTTTCCTTAATCAATACAGTCTCTAATGCATGGCCTAAACGGTCACGAAGGGCTTCATAGGACTCAGCAACTACAGTAGAGACCTTCGTATTCGTCTGCTTAAAAGCGTCTACCCCTTTTGCATCCTTATCGGCCTCGCCAGACGTCAACTCAGTGAATGTATCAAATTTATATAAGCCAATGTCACGAAGCGCTAAATACGGAATATACCGAAGCACTCGCAACGGTACTTGGCGCCGTTTAGCTACCGCTAAGACCTCATATAACTGAGGTTTAGCCACAACAGATACTTGCTCCCACTCAAGCAAAATGCGCCCCTCATTGACAGCCCCTACAAAACGCTTAGGTAGCGTTTCATGGGGATCGACCGTCAATGTTAGACGCACTTTCACTGGTTTAGTCACATCAAAGAAATCAGACGCAGCCAACGCTTGGCCTGACGTAATAAGCGTAATGAGGGCTAACAAATTAGACTTCCCGATAGCATTTTCACCAATCAAATAATTACATTGTTCATGAAAAACCAACTGCATATGATTCAAATTGCGAAAATTTTCAATCTCTAAGGCGGCTAAATACATGCTAGCACCTACTTTCAAATAAATGAATACGTTATATCCCTACTGCATTAACTCAACGCTGCGCACTGTGCTGTTCTTTTAAACGAGCAATCATAACAGACGCTACAAACATGAGTAAACCGGCGCAAACCGTAAGCCATGACAAGGTTTCACCAAAGATAAGAAAGCCCCACATAGCATTAAAGAATACGCCAATATATTGTAAAAACTGGGCTACCACAGCATTGGTCGCTACAAAGGCTCCCGTTAAGAAAAACTGGGCAAAGACAGAAATACCGCCAATAATAGCAATAATCCCCCATTGACGTGCATCAGGCCATACAAAGTTTGGCCACATCAAAGCGCCCCCTACAATCATTGTGGTCACCAAGAAATAAAACATAATCTCATAATTACTATGATGCCCAACCTGGCTAATTTTACGAATTGTCGTATATGCTGCTGCGGCAAAGGCTGCCCCGCCTATAGCATATAAAGAATACCAATGAAACTCACTAAAGGACCAAGGCTTAATCATAATCATAACAGCCACAAAAATCAAAATTAGCCATTTGCCCGCCCCTTGTGGAATGGATTCGCGCAATACAAAGGTACTAAAAATAAACACAAAAATACCAGATAATTGGAATAAAATGGACGCATCCGCTAAATTCATATAGGCTAAGGCGATAAAATTCATCAACGTACCAACGCCACCAAAAATACCACGAATGGTCAACATACCTCTATTTTCGGTGGAAAAGGCAATGCCCTTAGCCCACATATATCCTAATACAGCCACAGTGCCAATGAGTCCACGGAAAAACGTAATTTCCGCAGCCGGCATGGCTTGACCTAACATTTTAACAAATAAATTCATTACACTAAATGCTAACGCCGATGCGATAGCATAGAAAAAGGCTTTTCTCACGCAGTCACTTCTTTCTAAATCATGTCCCTACTTATTTACCAAAGGTATCTACAAAACTTAAAATTTCCTTGCCCATCAACTCTTTGTCGATAACCTGAGTAAAACGAAGCTCTTTATGCTGTAATTCCGCTAATTCCTTAGGAAATGCTACACCCGTAACTGCACTAATATGCTCTAAACTTTCATATGGTGTACCACCTGGTTGAATTTCCAAAGCTTCACAAATTGGCGTTGGGAATTTAAACGGATGGGCGGTGGCTGCAATAACAGTATGACGGCTACCATCTTCCGGATGGGCCTGCAATTCCTTCATATATGCACCCATAGCTACTGCCGTATGAGGATCTAATACATATCCATACGAATTATATACCTGCGCAATAACAGCCTTTGTTTCTTCATCAGATACAAACTGACCACTGAAATCACGCTGTACACGACTTAACTCTTCCTCACTAACAGATAACTTTCCAGTCGCTTTCAAATCTTTCATGCGTGTATTAGTAAGTTCATAATCCTCACCACTTACATAATAAATAAAACGTTCAAAATTAGAGCTTTCTAAAATATCCATAGAAGGAGAAATCGTCGTATAGAAATCACGATTCATATCATATGTACCAGTTTTAAAGAAATCAGTAAGCACATTATTGCGATTGGAGGCACAAATTAACTTGCCAATAGGTACACCCATTTTCTTCGCATAATAAGCTGCTAAAATATTACCAAAGTTGCCGGTTGGCACTACCACATTAAATGCTTCATCACGATGAATGGCCCCTTGGTTTACAAGCTCAGCATAGGCTGCCACATAATATACTACCTGTGGTGCTAACCGACCAATGTTTATGGAGTTAGCACTTGAAAAGCGTACCCCTTTTGCAGCTACCTTATCCGCCATCTCTTTATCTACAAATAAACGTTTTAAAAACTGTTGTGCATCGTCAAAATTACCACGAATAGCGGTTACATTCACATTGTCGCCCGCTTGCTTTTGCATCTGCTCCTGTTGCATAGGACTAACGCCATCAGTAGGGTAAAAAATCTGAATATGTGTGCCCGCTACATCTTTAAAACCTTCCAAAGCGGCTTTGCCCGTATCACCAGACGTAGCTGTTAAAATAAGCACTTCATCTGTTTCCCCTTCAGCCTCTTTGGCCGCAACCAACAAATAAGGAAATAAAGATAATGCCATATCTTTAAAGGCTTGCGTCCGCCCATGAAATAATTCGAGTACAGATAACCGCTCTAACACGGAATGAAGCGGTGCAATATCAGCAGTGCTAAAATTAGCCTTACTGTAGGCCGCATTAATCATTTCCTTTAACGCAGCCTCACTAAATGTAGGGAAAAAGTGGGCTAATACAATATAAGCAATATCCTGATACGATTTGTCTGCTAGCATATCATAGGTAATCGTTCGTTCTGGAAATTTGGCTGGCACATAGAGGCCCCCATCACTGGCCAAGCCATGTAATAATGCATACATCTCATTTACTGTTTCTTCACTTCTCGTACTTCTGTATTTCATCTCTCTACCCTCATACTTCTGTTAATTTTTACATTTTTTATCTGAAACGAACTTGCATTCTCTAACTTTGATTGATTCGTCTCATTTAATAAACTATTACTGTATTTCAATTAATTATACCGAAAATACGTGATTTTTGCTACCCGTGAAACAGCAAAAGACTGAGGCCGTCTCATTTCTGAAACGGCCCCAGCCTTGGTTAGGAAGGTGTGTCACAAACAAACCGAAATATGCAATTATGTTGCTTAATTAGCTCATACAAAGTCATTCGCCCTTTGTACACCTTACATTTACACTTATTAAGCCTGTTGTGCTGTTTCAGTTTCAGCATCAGCTTGTGCCTGTGGCGCACTTACGATTGGCTGAATCTGTTGATTAGCACCAACTAAAGTATTAACCAATTGAGTTAATTGCTCAATCTTTTCGTTTTGTGTATTCACAACGTATTGTAAATCTTTAATCTGTTGTGCCATTACCTTACGAGCTGGATAATTTTCAGTTTCGCCATCACCAACACGTAATGTTACACCAGCGTTAACCATGTTTTCACCGCCACCTAAGGAGGTACCAATGCTAAACATAGTGTCACCATTTGGACGATAGAATGCACCAAGTGCTAAGGCATTTGCGCCTTTGTAGTTACCTACACCAGCAGACACTTCCCACTTAGCTTCTGGGCTGAATTCTAATGGATGTAAAGCAGCAAGAGCCGCAGCACCAGCACCAACACGGTCTACCCGACGATCCAATTTGCTAATGCGGTTAGACATATGATTCATGCCATTACCAATATCGTTAATTGTTTTATCAAATTGGCCTTTGTTGATAGCATCGCCAGGATTTACAGCTTCACCAACATTAGTTATTGGCTTGCCACCCATATCAATGCCTTCGCCAGAGATGTTAACGCCGTCTTTTCCATCTTTGCCTGGAATACTAATACCTTCACCATTAATGATAGTTTGGCTATCACCTTTGCCTACTGTAATAGTATCGCCTTCAATGGTCACATCACCAATATTAGCTTTTTCAGTAACAGTTAATTCTTTAGTCGTTACAGAGTTTAAGCCTTTAAGGTCTTTAGATAATTTAATATCTAAGCCATTAGTAGGATTACCCTTGTCATCTTTTTGTGTCACTACACCAATATTGCCATCTGATAAATTATCAACAGCAGCTCCACCATTGAGATGTAAAGTTTCACCACTCTTAACAGTTACTTTTTTACCTTCGCCTTCGTCGCCAGCAAATACACGGCTAGACTCTTTTACTGATGTATCAATATTATTGATCTTATCAGCAATATCTTTTAATTGACCTTCAGTAGCAGCACGGTCAGGAACATAGCCTTTAGTTTCAGGTTCCCAAGTTGTATTATCAAGACCTGTAATGAATTGACCATTTTCTTTTGTACCTAATTGATCACCGTTTGGTTTAATAGGGCTTACTTCTTGGTTGCCCATGATAATTTGGTCGCCAGCTTGACCAATCGTTACTTGGCCATTCGCACCATCAAGAGCGACTTGATTTTCACCCGCGCCAGCTTTAACAGATGCATCTTTACCATCAATTGCAACTTGGTTAGCACCGGAGCCAGCAGTAATCGTACCATCGGAACCTTTAATTTCTACTTGTTTAGTCTCATCTTTACCAAGCGTAATATCTTCTTTAAGAGATACTTTATTATTTTCTACAGAAATATTATCACCAGCAGTTACCTTTGCTGCTTCAACTTCTTTACCTACAAGTTGAAGGACATCATTAATATTGGCTACATTCGTGTTATTCTTATTATCTCCTTCAACAATACCAGATCCTACGTTGGTAATTTTCTTACCACCCATGTTGATACCACCATTATTGATTGTGATGCCACCAGTATAATTTCCGTCAGCCCCTTTTATACCACCTACATTGATGCTAGTAAGGCCAGTTAAATCTTTAGCTAATTTAACACTTAAATATGTTTTTCCATCTTTAGTTTCGCTAACAACACCAATATTATTATCACTTAATTTCTCAGTGTCAGCTCCACCTTTAATATCTAACTGTTCATTAAGCTTTTTAGGAATAGGTTTAGCATCATCACCAGCAAAGTTTAGACCATCATCCATAGTCGCTACTTGATGTGGTGTCTTATTTTCATCAGTGTAAACAATACGAGTTACGCCATCTTTACCATCAAGACCTTTGGCACCATCTTTTACAGAAATGTTAGCACTTGTATTGTTGCCTTCTGGAAGTTCATTGCCTTGAGCATCTTTACCATTTTCACCAATAATAGTGATACTACCTGGTTTACCAGCTTTACCTGGAGTTCCTGGTTGACCATCTTCACCATCTTTGCCTGGTTCACCCTTAGTACCAAGAACTAAATCTTTACTCATCTTAATGTCATAGGTAGTCTTACCGTTTACAATTTTAGCAGCAAGTTCCAAGTTATTATCTTGTACTGGAGCACCTAACTTATCGGTACCTGGTGTTACTTCTTTACCATTTAAAGTAATTGCTGTGTGAGCATCACCAACTTTATCGCCAAGATCTTCAATCGCCTTATCTAACTGACCTTTGTTAACAGCATCTGTCTTATCTGTGCCCTCACCAACATTAGTAATTTTATTACCACCGTTATCTAAGCCGTTTTCAGATAATTCAACAGAACCTTTTGTACTAGGTGTAACTGGTTGTAATGTATTACCATCCTTAGTATATGTATTAGTGTCTTTATCATATACAGCTCCAGTTAAATCGATGTACCATTTGCCATCTTCACCTTTAACTAAGGAATTGCCGTCAGCGTCTTTTACAGTTTCATTAAATTTGATACTACCATCAGCTAAATTAATATTCTTAGCCAATTTCACATGTAAACCAGTGGCATTACCTTGCGCATCAACATCAGCTACAACAGCAATATTATTTTCAGTGAAATCAGTTGCCCCACCCTTAATATCTAACTGTTCATTAAGCTTTTTAGATACAACCTTGGTAGTACCATCGTCACCGGCGAACTTGAGACCATCATCCATAGTTGCTACTTCATGTGGTGTCTTATTTTCATCAGTGTAAACAATACGAGTTACGCCATCTTTACCATCAAGACCTTTTGCTCCATCTTTTACGGAAATATTAGCACTTGTATTGTTGCCTTCTGGAAGCTCTTTACCTTCAGCATCTTTACCATTTTCACCAATAATAGTAATACTACCTACTTCACCCTTAGTGCCTGGCTGTCCATCTTTACCTGGTTCACCTTTAGTACCAATGGTAAGATTATCTTTTAACTTAATATCGTATGTGTTTTGCCCATCTTTATTTGTAACGTTAATCTGTAAATTGCCCTCTCCAACATACGTTGTATTTGTAGCTTTCTCGCCACCGTTAACACTTACCACTGTATGTTTACCAGCTGCTGTAGTAGCATTTTCTGCAATTTCCGCTACTGCCTGCAATTGTGCAACGTTAACTGCATCAGTAGCAGCTGTACCAGCAGCTACGCCTGTGATTTGACGAGTTTTACCAGTAGCCACATCACCAACAGATACAGCAGCTAATTTAGAAGTCCAAGTCGCAGTAGCCTTATCTGCATCTGTCAAATCTTTTCCTGCAGGAATGTAACCTAATTTACCAGCAGCAGTATTAGCAATAGAGCCAGAGCCAAGAGCTACGCCATCTTTTACTGTTACATTGGCATTATAACCAATTACAGTTGCATCAGTAACGTTTAATACAGTTTCTTTAGATGCTGCGCCCATTACAACACTATTATTAGCACCTGTTAACGTACGGTTATCACCAAATAGAATTGTGTTATCAGTGTCTGTAATTTTATTATTACTACCTGTAGCGGTTACATGGCTTACATTAGTCGCTGTATTTTCAAAGCCAGTAATAGCATTGAATTCACTGATATATTCTTTAGCACCAGATTTAGGATCCGCAGCTGTGCCAATTAGTGTATTATTAACACCAATGATAGCAGATTTTCGAGTATAATCTGCTACGTTGCCACCACCAAAAGCCATAGTAGCTCCACCGCTCTTACTATTTCTAATAGCAGTTTGTAAGCTGTCAACCATAGCGTCTACAGAAGCAGCACCAGTAGTTGGTGGATTAATTGATGTAATGGAGTTACTAATCTTATTACCAGCACCATAAATAAGAGATCCATTAGTATTTTCTGTAATATTAGCTACACCTGTAATAGTATTAGCAACCCCTTGAGAAGAAACCCCTACCGGAGTTTCTTTTCCGAAGAGTTCAATAAATTGAATCTCCTCATTTGAACGAATACTATTTAAAGAACCTACTACAGTGGCGCCAAAATTTTGACCGCCATAGGCCATGGTGTTTCCTCCACCAGAACCATCAGAGCCGCCTGTTGCAATGGAGTAAGAACCAAGCATCGTGGAGAACAAGCCTTTAGCATAGGTATTGGTGCCTAAGGCTGTTTGATTTACATGGAAACCAATAGCATCATTACCAGATACTTGTTTACCACCCATGAGACCATTGTAGGTACGCCCACCAATGTCGATGGAACCTGTACGAGCGTTTGAATTAACGCCCATAGCAATCCCCGTTGCTACACGGCTGAGGTCAGTTGGCTTATCATAACCGCCAACACCGCCCTTAGGCCAGATAGTTGGATCAAAACCAAGTTTTGCTTCCTGTTCACCACCACCAGCAAATACACGAGCATTCTTACCAATTGCAATATGACCATCTAATGTAATATTAGCAGTTACATGAGCACCATCACCAATGACAACTGTCCCAGCACCACTTGTTCTTACATTATTACCAATAGCTACACTACCTTCACCATTAGCCGTTGCATTAGGACCAATAGCAACAGCATTAGTGCCTGTAGCGCCTTTATTATCTTTATTACCTGTTGCAGTGGAATTTACGGAGAAATATTCAATCGGTTTTATTGCTGCTAAATCAGCTTTCGTTGCAATATTATTAACCGTTAAATCAGCACCAGCATTACGAGTTAAGGTTAAAGTACCATCTTCAAGAGTCACACCCGTTACATATGTATCTTGTAAGCCTTCAATAGTAATAGGGTTAGTTGTATCGCCAGAAGAATCAGTTACTGTAATAGTACCAGCACCGGTAGCTTGATTATATGTAGCTGTACCGCCTGTTACTTTTGTGTCTGTATCAGTATTAAGGCCACTAATTGTGTAAATTGTAGAGCCATCAGTGGCTGTACTTGAACTTACAGTTACAGAATTGGCATCACCTGTAGCTGCTTGCACTTTTACACGAGCCGCTTTTAACTGTGCCACGTTTACGGCATCAGTAGCATATGTACCAGCAGCTAAGTTTGTAATTTGGCGAGTTCCTGCTGGAATATTTCCATCCGCTGCATAACCTACTGCTACAGCACCCATTGTAGATTTCCAAGCAGGAATACTTTGACTACTTGTACTATTAGTACTAGGATCATATCCTGCATTACCAGCCGTTCTCGATGCTTTTGAATTAGAACCTAAGGCAACACCATCATTTTTTGTTACTCTTGAATTACTACCTAAAGCAATGCCATTTTCTGCACTAGCCGATGCACTCTTACCTAAAGCGACACCTGCTTTTTCTGAACTACTTGCTTGATGTCCCAACGCTAGGCCACTTTGTGCGAATACTTCAGCATTATAGCCAATAGCCGTACCATAACCAGATTTACCTGTTTTATAGTATTTTGGTCCCCCTTGGTCCATAGTCAATGGATCTAGTGCATAATTTGCTTTCACTTTTTCGTCGGTAATAGCATCATATTCCGCTTTAGTAAGAGCTACGCCTTTATCAGCATAAACAACTGCCTGGCTACCAATAGCAATAGACTGCTCAGAATATGTTGTTGCTTTATAGCCACTAGCCAAAGATTGTTTTTCGTACGCGCGAGCATGGCTACCAAAAGCAGCTGAATCCCCATTATAAGATTCAGACCGATAACCAAGCGCAGTTCCGTTATCGTTAGATACCGTATTATACCCAATAGATACACTGCCTTGTTTATTGGCCTTACTATATAAGCCCATAGCAACACTTGTAGAGGTATTACTATTTGCCTCACGCCCAATAGCAACACCATCCGTAGCATTTGCTTTATTGCCAATCGCTATACTATCATTATTCTTCGCTGTAGCCTCGCTACCAATAGCAATTTGATTGGAGCTATTAGAATCAATCTGGGCTTTATAACCTAGAGCTACTGAATATGCGCCTTTAGTCAGTGCATTAGGGCCAATAGCAATACTACCATAACCTGTTGCACCCTTATTATCTTTATTCGTGTCAGTATCATTAGCCGCTTTTATAGAAACATACTCAACACCACTACCAGCACTGTTGCTTATTAAGCTAGCTACTTTATTCAACTGTGCTAAGTTAACTGCATCAGTGTCTTGTGTACCAGCTGCTACATTTGTAATTTGGCGAGTGCCTGCAGAATCATTTCCAGTTGCAGCATACCCTACAGATACAGCGCCTAAGGTAGATGTCCAAGTAGAGTTTTTCTTATCAGCATCACTTACAGTAGTATTAGTTGGAGATGCGCCTATCTCGCCAGCTGCTACACTTGCTACAGAATTAGAGCCAATAGCTACACCATCAGCTGCAGTAGCATTTGCCTTATAACCAGCTACAACTACATTAGAAACATTATTAGCGCCTAATTTATTATCACTTTTTACACCGGAGCCTAAAATCACTGAATTAGTAACACCTGTTAAGATACGATTGTCACCAATTAGAGTATTACCAGTACCATTTGTTACTTCATTATCTGTACCAATTACATACGCATGATCAGTTGTAGTAACTTTATTTCTAGCGCCTGAAATAAAGTTGTAGTCACTAGTATCTAATGCACCTTTACCTTTTATCACATTTGATACGCCTGTAACAGAAGAGTACTTACCAAAATCAACACTGTTAGCCCCACCTATGACAAGCACTTGACCACCACTGTCTTTTACTGACCCAGCTAAATTAAACGGATCAACATCTTCTATATTTCCATATGAATTAGTTACTGTATTACCTGCACCAAAAATCAATGCTGCATTAGCATTTTCTGTTCTATTAACAGCCCCCACAATTGCATTAGCTACACCATCATATGCATTACTAGCATTCGTTCTAATTTCATTACCAGAGCCTGCAATAGTTGCCATAGCACCTAGATAAGTCCCTCCAGCATTAACAATTCGACTTCCGCCTGCAACAACAGTACCTATACCTAGAGCCCCTTGACCGTCAGCATTCCACTTAGCAAAAGGACCATATGGTGTTGGCATCGCGCTATAATATGGTACCAGTGTTGTTCCATCAGCTGCCTGAACCCCTACTGTCCCCCTGCACACAATGCCAACACAGATAGAGCCACACCTAATGTCCGGCCTGACTGAATATGAGTAGATGCTGCTTTACCACTATTTTTAGCCAATTCTGATACTACTACATAGCTATGCTTCACCTTACTCCAAATAACTTTATACTGTTTATTCATTAACCCATCCTCCCTTAACATCAACTAGTCAAATAACAGTAAATTTTATCATTTCACTAAATAAAAACTATATTCACAAATAAAGCTATTACAAATCTCCTATATCACCTCACACATTAATTCATATTAATAAAGCCGTAAGGCATATCCCCCTCCCAAAAAACAAATAGACTTCATTTGTGTTCATTCTAGCCTTATAATAATACTCTGTCAATTTCAAAATACGCATTCTGGCTGCATTAATTTCATTTTAACTTCATTTTAATTAAGTGTTTTTCAAGATTTTAATATATTTTTTATTCCATCAATTCTGCTAATTAAATTTTTCCATAACTGAACTTATTAACTCAATGCAAAATCCCTCTAATTCAGTCATAAGAAAAATCGATTTAATCTATATTTCACAACCTCATATAAATTTCATATAAATTTCATATAAATTTTATATGAATTTAAAATATCTTAAAGTCTATATTATACTAATTTAGATTGTAAGAATGAATAAATTTGCCGAAACAAAAAGAGACTAATTTTGTCAGTAATAATTAATTTAATATATTACTCCACTTTTAACCTATAGCTACAAATTATTTCTATCATTGTTCTATAAAATTAGATGTTGTCAAGAATCCCTATTCCATTCAGGAATAGATAAAGAAAACGACTGTATAGAAATTACTTCTATGCAGTCGTTTTTAAAACTCACTATTCAATTATTGAGCTACTTCTTCTTTTTTGATTTTACCACCAAAAATGTCGCGGTAATCACCTTTTTCTTCGTTATCTTTATTATTTACACGAACACGTTCGATTTTGTAACGATCATTATCTTCACCAGCAATGCGGTCAACACGACTGTGATCAAGACCTTCAAGGCGAGTTAATTCAGGGCCAAATTCATCGATAGCACGCGCCATGCCTGCATCGATTTCAGCACCATTCTTAAGCGCACGATATATAACAGCAGCAAACTCATATCGAGTAAGTGTACGATCGCCTTTGAATTCACCATCAGGATAACCAATTGTGAAGCCTTTCTTAGCAATAGTATCCACATATTCATAAGCCCAATGGTTCTTAGGCACATCTGGGAACTCCCGAGTAGAAATATCTGAGTAACCAGAAGCCATACCATTACCACCACGACGTAATTGTTCATTTTCAGCTACTAACTGTTGAACAATACGTTTCAAGGATTCTACGTCTTTAGCAAGAGCTACACGCGATGTAGATACACCATTGGATTGACCAAAGCGGATACTTACACCTGCATTAAACATTTCATCGCCATTACCTAAGGTGCTACCAATGCTGAAACGAGTGTCTTCATTTGGCTGATAGTAAGCACCAATCGCAAATGCATCGGCATTTTTGTAATTACCATAACCTACGGCAAAATTCCATTTGTCATCTGGATTAAAGTCTAATGGACTCAATGCAGCTAATGCAGCCGCACCAGCACCTACTTCGTTAACACGATTGTTCAATTTATTTACACGGCCATTTAAATTACCGAAATCACCAGCTAAACCATCTACACGATCGCTTACAGCATCTAACTGACCACGATTTACTGCATCAGTTGGAGCTTCGCCTGCGCCAACATTGTGAATCACATTGTCACCCATGCTAACATTATCGCCACTTACTACAACTGTATTTCCTTCAGCGCCTTTAACAGTTAAACCATCATTGTTAATAGTTGTGTTGCCAGTTGTTACGGAATTTAAGCCTGTTATATCTTTAGATAATTTAATATCTAAGCCTTGACCATTGGCCACTACGCCAATATTACCATCTGATAAGTTGCTTGCATCAGCGCCACCTTTAAGATTTAAGGTTTCACCATTCTTAACAGTTACTTTTACGCCATCATCACCAGCAAATACACGACTAGAATCTTTTACAGCTGTATCAATATTGCCAATTTTTTCAGCTAAATCATGTAATTGGCCTTCAGTCGCTGCTCGGTGCTCTACATAGCCATTAGTCTCTGGATCCCAAGTTGTATTATCAAGTCCTGTAATGAATTGACCATTTTCTTTTGTACCTAACGGAGTATCAGGGGCCTTAATAGGACTAACTTCTTGGTTACCCATGATAATTTGGTCTTCAGGATTACCATTATCTACACCAATAGTTACTTGACCTTTTGAACCATCAGCCACCACTTGGTTTTCACCTGTACCAGCAGTTACTTTAGCAGCTTCACCATTAATATTAACCTGCTTAGCCGTATCAGATTCATGTCCTAGAGTGATATTATCATTAAGATTTACTTTATTGCCAGCTGCTACAGTAATATTTTTTCCTTCTTGTACGTTTGAGCCATTTATTACAAGGTTCTTAACATCACCAATAGCTGATGCTACTGTTCTCAATTGTGCTACGTTAACTGCATCAGTATCAGCTGTACCAGCGGCTACATTTGTAATCTGACGCGTTTTACCGTTTGCACCAACAGATACAGCAGCTAGTGTAGATTTCCAAGTAGCATTAGTTTTTGTGGATGCTGTATCTGTAACTGGGTCATAACCAACAACACCTTTATCTACAGTGGCAATAGAATCAAAACCAAGAGCCACGCCACCTACTGTTTCCACATTTGCGTTATGACCAATTACAACCGCATCAGTTGCAGTTAGCTCAGTTTCTTCATCAACAGAACCTAGTACGATACTATTGTTAGCACCAGTTACTTTTCGATTATCACCAAATACAACGGCAGTCTTAGTATCTTTAACTGTATTATTAATACCTGCTAAAGTTACATCATCTACATTTTCTGCTTTATTGTTATAACCCATAATGGAGTTATATTGACTAATGTCTGCAGCTGTACCAGTTAGGGTGTTTTTTACACCAATGATAGAAGATGCACGAGTGTAATCAGCTTTGTTACTGCCACCAATAGCCAAAGTAGACCCGCCACTATCAGTATTACGTATAATGTCTAGCATTTTTACTTGCAATTCTTTAGCTGAATTTGCTGCTGAAGAACTAGCTAATAGGCCTGTACCAGGAATAGAAATACTTGTTACAGAGTTAGTAATTTCATTCCCTGCACCAAAGATTAAAGCCCCATTTGCATTGGCTACTTTATTGGCCAAACCTACAATACTACTAGCTACACCAGAACTAGAGTTTTCAGCAGTAGCTGACTCCATGCTATTCATGGAACCCATAATAACGGCACCAAAGTTTTTACCTGCATCAACAGAGTCACGACCACCGGCATAATTACTAGTAGCAATAGAGTAGGCACCAGTAATTGTAGAGAAAGTACCATGGTTAAAGCTATTAGTACCAATTGTAGTTGCATTAACCCCCACACCAGTAGCTCTTCGGCCTGCTTCAGTAGACGTATCTACCTTTACATCACCTAATTGGCCAATGTATTTATGAGTGCCCACCATTAAACTACCAGAACGAACATAAGAGTTTTCACCAATAGCTATGCCTGCTGCCAATTTGGATGGATCTGCAGGAATACGTGCCGTAGATAAGAAGTTACCGCTAAATGTAGTTTGACCAAGGGCAAAGATAGCTTCTTGTTTACCAGCCATGTTTTCTACGTAGGCATTTTGACCTAGAGAAATACCAGCACTTTGGTCGGCATAATTTTCAACTTTAGCACCATTACCAATAGCAATGTCGCCACTGCCTTTACCACCATTACTATCCAAAATCCAAGCTTTATGACCAATGGCAATACTATTGTGAGCTACTGCACTAGCCCCTACACCAGCAGCTAAGGCATTGTCACCTGTAGCACCATCATTGTTGTAGTTGCCACCTGGAGTTTGAGGGCCTTTTACACTGTAGTAATGTGTCTTATTATTGGTTACATCAGAAGTAGTAGCTATCCCACTTACAGCATAAGTAGAGTCATCATTACGCTTAAATGTTAGAGTGTCTCCTTCTAGAGTAACACTTGTTGTATCAAGATTTTTCAACCCAGCAATTTCAATAGTTTCAGCATTACTATCTGTTAAAATTAAAGTTCCTTCAGAACCATTATATGATACTTTACCTTCAACAATAGTCGTGTCAGTAGCATCAGCAGCCCAAACACTACCACTAATTCCTGCGCTTAACGCCAATACAGCCAAAGTCACACCAATACGCTGACCTGTCTGAGATTTTGTTGTTGCTGTTTTACCAGCTTGTTTAGCAAGTTCAGAAACAACTACATAGCTGTTCTTAACCTTGCTCCAAATAACTTTATAATGCTTATTCATTGACTCAACCTCCCATAATACTAGTTAGTCATTTTAACTGTAAAATATATGATTACACCAAACCAAAAACATATTCAATAAAAGTAAGGACGCTTAAACTATCTCATATCACCCCACACATTAATTCACATTAATAAAGTTGCTAGGCGCGTCACACCACGCAAACTATTATCTCTCTTTTGCTTAATTATTTTATCTTTTACGGCCTATATCTGTCAATAAATTTTAACAGTTTTCTCATCATATTTTTCACTAACCTTTCATTAAATTCTAACTTTTTCAAGTTTATCAATTACAGCAACATATATAAAAAGTTCTGATATATATTGTAAAAATCTAAATCTATATTTCTTATATAACATTTATCATTTAATACACACTTTATTGATAGGTTATTATGTTTTATCAACTTTCAAAACATTAATTCATAGTAAATTCATGATTATTGACATTATATTTTATATACCCCTCTTGATAGCCTAATATACACCTCGAGAAGCTTGTATTATTTCACTCCCTTTTTCAAATTAATAGTTTACATTTTAAATCAATGGGTATATAATATCTATGTTGTCATGGACCACTAGCTCAGCTGGCAGAGCACCTGACTCTTAATCAGGGTGTCCAGGGTTCGATCCCCTGGTGGTCCACCATACCAAGGTCTTGCTAATGCAAGACCTTTTTTACATACAAAAACGCCCTAATCCGATTTTCCAGATTAGGGCGTTTCAAGTATCATTACCTGTAAATAGACACTAAAATAATAATGTCGATTGTTGGATTCACAGCTCGAATACAGTGCAATAAAATTGGCATTGTAATTTTGCTAGGTACAAGCCTCATCGATAACGCAACTATACAATTTGATATTTAACCTTCAATTCTTGATACAATTGATAACCTAAAATATTGTCTTTCTGTAATCTGCCTAACACAATTCCTGGAGCTATATCCATTTTATACGCAAATTGGCAAATAGACTCTTTATCACCTGTGTATGTTTTTAAAAATGTTTCATACTCATTTTTAGGGATTAGCGTCTCTGCAGCAAAAGAATCAGCTTCAATTTCTTCACACTCAGTTGTCATTCGCTGATTATAAATATGACCTTCAATAATATGATACATTTCATGGAATAAACTAAACCAAAATATGTCCGCCGTTTTACCTCTAACCGTAAGGGCTAATACAATTTTTTTCCCATCAATAAATGATGCTCCATGTAAAAAAGATCCCTCTAAATGAGGTAAAAAAACTATAACAATTCCACACTCACTTAATAATTCTTTCAAAGTTTGACAAAATTCGTCAGGCTCTTGTGTCGTTAGCCTTCGTATTTTAGGAATACTTTCTTTTAATTTTTCAATGTTAATATCCGAAACTACACGTTGTCTTGCCAACAGTTTTGCTTGTTGCGCCCATACCGCAAGTGCATAATTACTTTTATTTGATTCCCCATTCACACGAAATGCAATTCCTGGTATTTTTAAAGAATCTATAATTTCTAATTTAGAAACTTCAAAAAAACGTCGTAAATTTTCAACTTTTTTTATCGCAACTCGTGTCTTCTCTACCCATCCAAGGCTAGCTATTTTAGCATAAGGAATTTTCCTAACTAATTCAATCTCTCGTTCCATTTCCAATTCAGCTTTTACTCTTGCCAAATCTTCTCTATACTCGGCCTCTAAACCCTGCCAAAACTTCATGGGCAAGCCCAGGACATTCTCTAACCGTAAAGCTACATCAGCACTAAGTTCTACTTTTCCATTAATCAAATTACTAATATGTTTTTCACTAAAGTTCATTCTTTGAGCAAATTCTTTTTGAGACATTCCTCTATATTCTAATTGTTCTTTTATGGTAGCACCTGGAGGAATTGCTATATAATTCTTACTGCTATACATCTGTAAACCCTCCTTTGATTATTTATGGTAATCTTCTATGCTAATAATTATTACTACATCTAATTTTTCTTCATGTTTTCTAAATACTAATCTATACGGGTGAATTAAATCCATTGCATAATGTCCTTCAAGCTGACCTTTTAATGAATGACATCTTCCCACGGAAAACTTTATTAAAGTTTCAACATTATCACTATGTTTTAACTCTTTAATACGCTGAAAGATTTTTGCGGACATTTCTTCCCCATATGTTTTCTTTGCCTCTTTACCTTCTGTACACACTTTTTCTAACTTCTTAGTTCTATAAGTAACATCCAGTTTTTTGCACCTTCTCCCACAAATAAATTAACCTATAAGGTTAATTTAATATTAACACTATTTAATCAGATTAGCAAGAAAATATGCTTATACTAAAATAACCTTAACGTCGAAGTAACGTCAAGGCCATTTCTCAAATACTTTGTTAAAGTTACGAGATGAGCCGAGCGTTGCAATACTTAGCTATCTCTCTTTCTATTATACCTACTCCACCGTCACTCGTCAAACACGGGTGACTTTTTAAATGCCAAAAATCCAAGATACACCTAAGCGAATAAAGCTAAGTGTCAATACCCAAAAGGCTAAAAAATGAAGTGTTCCTTCTAAGCCTTGTCCAAGGCGAGAAACGCCAGATTTATAAACAATATCGCACCAACACATACCAAAACCTCCAATCACACTGTATGATAAATAATTCTCTAATTTTTTCAGTTTTTCAAGATATAACTGTTATTATTCTACTAAATTCAGCTTCATTTCTCAACCTCAAAAGCATGCTATGTATACCAATTGTGCATATGATATAATGAAACCAATACCATATTCTATTATATGTATAGGAATAGACGCTAACGACGATTTCAGTCCTATACCTCTGAAAGGACTTTCCTATGACTGATATTTTACTATTTGAAATGATTAAGCGAATTAGCACGGCCATTGTGCTCGGTCTTGTCATTTCTCGTTTAAAACTCTTTGATCGGCTCATGGCTAATCGTTTATCTTGGTTCGATCGTTTTATTTTTATTCTTATTTTTTCAAGTATTGCTATTTTAGGTACTTATGGCGGTATTCCCATCAATGATGCCCTAGCAAATTCTCGCATGATTGGTATCATGGCGGCCGGTCTAGTAGGGGGCCCTTTTTTAGGCGGTGCCGTTGGTCTTGTTTCAGGCTTACATCGCTATTCATTAGGCGGTTTTACCGCTCTGGCCTGTGCCATTTCTTCTATTACCGAAGGCCTGTTAGCCGGTCTGTTTCAAAAGTTTTATAAACGCAAATTAATACCTTGGCCCATAGCCCTAGGTATCGGCTTCTTTGGCGAAATTATCCAAATGCTCATCATCTTATTAGTAGCCGAACCCTATCATATGGCAGCCGCTCTCGTCGGTGACATTGCCGTACCTATGACCATTGCTAACTCTCTTGGTCTTGCTCTTTTCATGAAAATCATCAAAGATGGCTTACACCAACGGGAAACGCAAAAGGCCAATCAAAGTCAAAATATTTTGTCTATTGCTCGTGAAACGGTTCGTTATTTCCGCAAAGGCTTAACGCCTGAATCTGCTAATGCAGTCGTACAAATTATCAAAAAGCACAGTTCTTATGATGCCGTTTCTATTACTGACACGACGCACGTACTAGCTTATATCGGAGCTGAAGCTAATCATCATGCCCCTGGGGTAGCTGACCATTTAACAAATGTAACCATTCATTCTCTCACGTCGGGCACTATCCATATTGCCTATTCACATGATGAAATTGGCTGTACAGATCCTCATTGCACCTTAAACAGTGCCATTGTCGTTCCTTTAAGTATTAACGGGCGTATCATCGGCTCGCTTAAAATGTACTATACGGACACAACTCATTATCCCGATTCATCCGATGTAGCCTTTGCTCAAGGGCTAGCCGATTTATTTTCTCCCCAGCTAGAATTAACAGAGATTGATCAACAGCGTCAATTAACAGAGGCCGCTAAAATGCAAGCGCTCCACACGCAAATCAATCCCCATTTCTTATTTAATACTTTAAATACAATTTCGTCCTTAATACGAACTAACCCAGAATTAGCACGACGTTTACTCATCAAATTTTCCCAAATGTTTCGTTTCACCTTGCAATATACAGGGCGTGTTATTTCCTTTGCAAAGGAATGGGACCAAGTAAGTGGCTTTTTAGAAATTTCACTGGCCCGCCATGGAGATAAACTCTTTGTGACCCATAATATTGCTCCTGCCATTTTCAGCTTTGGCATTCCATCCCTTACCTTACAACCGATTATTGAAAATTCCATTAAGCATGGCTTACAGCCACGTGAAGTGGGGGGCTCTATTGCCATTGAAGGCACGATGACAGAAACAGATATTATTATAACTGTTACCGATGATGGTGTCGGCTTTCAGGGAGATCCTAATTATTATTTGGAGCAACCACCAGAAGGTCACATTGGTTTGAGCAATGTACATCATCGCCTTCAAGGGCTGTATGGCGCTCCATATGGTCTCACCATTTCTTCAATTCCTGAAGAAGGCACAACTGTAACTATTCGCCTTCCCAAAATTCAACCAGAACCTGAAAAGGAGGTCCTATGATTCGCACCATTCTAATTGATGACGAAGCACCAGCGCGCGACGAGCTACGCTATCTACTCACTACGAACCACAGTACCACCATTGATATCATTGGAGAAGCCGACAATGCCACTTCTGCAATTTCACTAATTACTCGTGAAAAACCACAATTAATCTTTTTAGATATTCACATGCGTGGTCTATCTGGCCTAGAATTGGCAGAGGTCATTCGTGATATTTCGCCAGACAGTCGTATTATCTTTGCCACGGCTTACGATGAATATGCCCTTAAAGCATTTGAGCTACAAGCCTTAGACTATGTAGTAAAACCCATTGAAGAAAATCGCTTATCCAAGGCTATCCAACATGTAATCAAAGCTTTATATCCGCAAGGTCTACCTAGTGAAAAAAATGCATCTATACAAGAGGATATTGCAATTACGGCCACGCCCCCTACCGCTTCCGCTGATAACACGCCAACGGTACGTACTAATAAACTAGCGGTAGATGATGGTGCACACATTCTCTTGATTGACTTAGACAGTATCGCCTATATTACAGGAGAATCAGGACGATTAGAAGTCCATACGGATTCTGGGAAATATGGCTCTAACAAAACGTTGACAGAGTTACAAGAGCGCCTTCGTGGCACTTCACTTTACCGCGTGCACCGTAGCTATATTGTGAACCTTAACAAAGTGCGTGAAGTCGTACCATGGTTTAAAGGCACCTATTGGCTTCGCTTGCCACAGCAAACGGCTAAAGGACAAGAACTGGTAGACATTCCTGTAAGTAAAGCACAAGTGAAGTTGATAAAAGAGTTGCTAGGGATTAACTAAGTTTGGCTAAAAAAACTACATAAAGTATTGATAAAAGTAAAGCGAGAGGTCTCCCTCACGACCAGCTAGGAAAGATAGCAATGGTCGCTACGCGAGGCCTCTCGCTTTGCTTATCCTCTGTACTTTATGTAATTTCTATTCAAACCTATATCAGGTTAATCCCTAGCAAGCTCTTTTAGTGAGAGGTAGAAAGATAGCAAAAAAACGAGGAGACTCTAGTAGCCATCACGTTTCAGATTAGGCTAGAGGAGTCTCCTAATTTTATTGTAAGTAGTTGTAATGAGATTCTAATGTTAGATGAATGTTAGGCTACAGAAAATGGTATTGACTTATGCATTTTCTGTTTCCATATTAGTTACTTCTTCCGCTTCAATATCTGCTTCGGTTCTAAAGTCTTGTGGTTGTTTTGCCAAGCGAATCCAACTGCGAACGGCTTCAACCATAACGATAGCAACGAGGATAAGCATAAGAATACTTACACCGACAAGCATCCACTGACCTTCTGGAATATAGTTATAGACGATATTTTCATAGTCCGCCATAACTGTAATAACTGCGATAAAGATACAAGGAATCAATGTTACCCAAGCGTAACGTTTGTGACCAAGGTGCATAATAACAGTAGTACCGATGGCAAGCCCCATAGTAGCTAACAACTGATTAGATACACCAAATAATGGCCAAATGGTTCCGATATTGCCTTGTAATACGAGGTAACCCCAAGTGAAACATACAAGGAATGACGCAATATAAACGCCTGGTAACCAATGAGCATCTTTCATTTTAGGGAATGCCATACCTAATAATTCTTGTACCATATAACGGCTTACGCGTGTACCAGTATCGATTAATGTCAAGATGAACAAAGCTTCGAACATGATACAGAAATGGTACCAGTAACTCATAAGGTGAGCCATGCTTGGAATTTGAGAGAAGATATGAGCCATACCAACAGCCAAGGACACTGCACCACCTGGACGATGCATTAAGTCTTCCCCTACCATAGCGGATAAAGCTGGCAATTCATGAACTTGAAGTCCTAACGCATTAAATGTTTCAGTTGTAGAGTTAATTGCGAAATAGTCACTTGGATGTAAGCTAGTAGCTGCAATCAACGCCATCATAGCGATAAATGCTTCAGTAAGCATAGCGCCATAACCAATTGGTAACATTTCTTTTTCATTGGTAATCATTTTAGGGGTTGTACCTGTGGAAACGGTAGCATGGAACCCAGATAAGGCACCACAAGCAATCGTAATGAATACGAATGGAATAGCAGAGCCACTAAGTACAGGGCCACCACCATATACATAATCAGAGAAAGCTGGCATTTGAAGAACAGGCATTACGATAATAATACCAAGTGCTAATGCGCCGATAGTCCCTACTTTCATGTAAGTAGATAAATAACCACGAGGTGCTAATAACAACCAAACTGGCAATGCTGCTGCAAAGAAGCTATATACAGCTAACATAATTTGAATGGAATGACGATCCCAAGTGAAATAAGGTGCTAATGAGGAATGTGCAATGTCTGGCCCATAAATAACAGCGGCCATAATCAAAGCAACACCAATAACAGTGGCTTCACGAATTTTACCAGGGCGAATCCAACGAAGATACACACCAATGAATACAGCAATTGGAATCGTAGCACTCACTGTAAAAAAGCCCCAAGGAGAGTTTTCAAGAGAGTTAGCTACTACTGCTGCCATCCCTGCCATGGTAATAATAAGCAAGAATAGAGTCGCTAGTAAAGTGCCCATACCAGCTAAGCTAGAAATTTCAGATTTCGCAATATCCGCAATGGATTTACCATTATAACGTACGGAAGCAAATAATAACACGAAATCGTGAACAGCCCCAGCTAATACGGAACCAATCAAAATCCAAAGCACGCCTGGTAAATAACCAAATTGTGCTGCAATAACTGGTCCCACTAAAGGACCTGCCCCAGCAATGGCAGCAAAATGTTGACCAAAGGTTACCCATTTATTGGTAGGTACATAGTCAACCCCATCATTAATAGCTACCGCTGGTGTTGTCCGATATTGGTTAACCGTCAATACTTTGGCAGCTATGAAGGACCCGTACAAGCGATATGCGATCGCAAGCACTAGGGCCGATACAATAACTAAATAAAGCCCGTTCATTTCCATCTGTAGGAACCTCCTAAAATAAAATAAGTGCAATGGTAAGCTGAGATTCTCTTGTGATAGATTGTCCGCTCACAAGTTACCTTGTCATCTCATCTTCATCTGATAGCATTGTATGTTATTTTAAACATCTGGTAAACGAATTTTCTATGAATGGAACAAATCGGGCTATCAACGGAAATAAAGTTTGTCAAAAAGAAATGAAAAACTACTCATAAACTAAAAAGCCATAACAAAATGTAAGTTATAGTTCTTCATCTTGTTACGGCTTATTTTTATTTTTTGGAATCTAAGGGCACGATTGAAATAGTGTAGCCTAACGGCTTTAATACTTTAAATAAAATTACAATGCGCTCTTATAGATGTTCAAAATATCTTCTGTTGTAAAGTTTGTATATGATGTTGGGTAGCGGTTTGATTTTTCCGCAATGGCTGGTAAATCTTCTGCGGGAATCCCTACTTCAGTCAAGGTTGTTGGTGCACCAAGGCTCTTGAAATAAGCCCGTAATGCTTCAATGCCCGCTAAGGCTAATGCCTCATCACTGTCGTAGTCACTCCGCTTTAAGCCCCACACATTGGTAGCAAAGCGCACAAAGCGTGCCACATGATCTTTATAAATGTAGCGAAGTAGCATAGGGTGAACAATAGCAAGGCCAGCCCCATGAGCAATATCATGGAACGCAGATAAGGAATGTTCAATCTGATGGGCCATCCAGTCCTGTTTTTTACCTAAGCCCATAATACCATTAAGAGCAATCGTAGCCCCCCACATCAAATTGGAACGAGCTTCATAATCTGTTGGATTCTTAACTGCAATATCAGCATTTTCCATAATATTCTTAAAGGCTGCTTCAATCATAGCGTCACTTAAATTATTCGTTTCAGGCAAGGAGAAATACTGCTCCATCAAATGGGATAACATATCACAAATACCATTTACTAGCTGTTCTTGTGGCATTGTATATGTATATGTAGGATCTAGATAAGAAAATTGTGGGAATAGAGCATCGCCAAAACCGCCCATTTTCTTCTGTAGCTCCCAATTAGTAACTACACCACGGTTATTCATTTCACTGCCTGTAGCCGACATCGTTAAAACAACCCCAATAGGCAAAGCTTCTGTTACGTTTTCACGTTTCATAAACATATGCTCCCACCAATCAAAATCAGGCGCTGTTTTCGCTACACCAGCAATAAATTTAGAGCAGTCAATAACGGAACCACCACCAACAGCCAAGACAAAGTCAACATTATGTTTACGGCACAAATCAGCACCTTCCTGCACTTTTTCCATGCGAGGATTAGACATAATACCGCTTAATTCAACGACAGTTTTACCAGCAGCTTGTAATTGAGCCTTAACGGCATCATAAATACCGTTCTTTTTAATGCTACCACCGCCATAGGTGAGTAACACCGTTTTGCCATAGCGAGCTAATTCCTCACTAAGTTGACTTACACAATCTTTGCCAAATACAATCTTCGTTGGGTTATAAAAAGTAAATGCGTCCATAGGGACCTCCTTTATATTCATATCCATATGCAGTAAACCGGTCATGCGTGGCACAACCGGTTCCTGTTTTATTATCTTAATTGTAACGTAAATTAGCTATAGATACAACGAAACATTTTATTATTTTTCTCAATATTTCTTTCGCTGCATGTCTATTTCAATAGCTGTATGTCTATTCCAATATATGATTTATCTTAATGAAGTTCCACAGCATATGTAATACGTCGTTCGTACATTTCATTGGCTTTTGTCAACGATTCCTGAAACGTCGCCATATTCACATCATTAGGTGCGAATTGTGGTTCAATACAAATTCCACTGTATTGTTCATAGACTTCACCTTGACGACCTTCATCAGCTAGCCAGTTACCTGTATATAGTTGGAAGCCCGGTGCATCTGATAAAACATGTAATGTCAAATCCGCTACCCGAAACGAACCGCAACGTTGTACTTCCACCGGCGAATGACTCATCATACCATTATCAGACAACGCCAATGTATTGGGCGCTCGCAACACATAATGATGATCGTAGCCACGATAAGCCGCTAATGGTGCTTGATACTGACGCAAGGCGTCACCTATAGATTGCCATGCACGAAAATCAAAAGGACTTCCTTCCACGGAAACAATCTCACCAGTTGGAATTTGATTATCGCCAAATGGTAAATATTGGGATGCATTCAATTGAACTTCATGGTTTGTTATTAAGCCTTGATCAGCGGCAACCATAGCCCCATTGACATGAGGTAGAGCGGCTGTACCATTCAAGTTAAAATAACTATGACCTGTAATATTGACTACTGAATTTTCTGAAGTCATGTATTGATACGTTAATCGTAACTCAGCTCCATCTACTTCCACCAATAGCTGAACCCGCAAATCGCCAGAAAATCCATCATCTTGACCTCGTAAGGTAGTAGCGAGCACTATTTTTTCATAATTGACTTCTTTGCGTTCACTATTAGGTACCAATTGCCAAAGAGCAAAACTTAAACTACATTCACCGCTATGCAATAAATTAGGCCCATTATTAGGTGTCCACGAATAGGTTTTATCATCAATTTCACAGCGAGCACCGCCAATGCGATTAGCTACGCGCCCTACAGTAGCGCCTAAGTAGGCATCACCTTGTTCATAGCCACGAAACGTATCATAACCTAGCACAATGTTTCGTTTCAAAGGTTTTACAATAAAATCTACAATAGTGGCGCCACGATTTAAAATCCGAACTATTAATTGTTCCGTTTCTAATTCATATAGCTTGACAGCCTCACCTTTTTTTGTCTTACCCCAATCATACCGCTTCATTGTGTCACCTCATCAACCGCCGATGCGCCACATAGCACGTTTAGGTACATCCATATCAGCGCCATCATGTTGCTCTTTACGCAATTGTAAAACTTCAACAATATACTGTGCCAATTCTTGCGCTGTTTTACCTTGACGAACTAAACCTACTAAATCAGCTTCATCATCACGAAGCAAACAAAGGCGTAAACGACCATCAGACGTTAAACGCACTCGATTACATGAGTCACAATAACTATGGCTCATAGGGAAAATAAAGCCCACTAAATTACCTTGTGGCAGACGATAATACGTGGCCGGGCCAAAGCCTGTCACGTCCTGCGTCTTAGGCGCTGGTCCTACAGGAACTAGTTTACCACCACATAATCGTTCCAGCTGTTGCTGCCACATATCAAACGTAGGTCCTCTAAATTTCTCGCCTTGAAATGGCATGTATTCGATAAATCGCCAGATTACAGGCCATTTTTTCATATAGGCTAATAAAGAGCGCACCATATCATCGGACAATGTTTCCATCAATACAGTATTAATTTTTACTGTTTTAAACCCTGCCTGCAAGGAGGCTTCAATTCCATCAATAACGGCTTGTAACTGCCCTGTACGGCCAGTACGCTCATCAAATGTTTTTTCATCGACAGCATCTAAGCTAATATTGACCCGCTGTAAACCAAGTTTGCATAGACTATCCGCTCGGTTAGCCAACAAACTGCCGTTCGTAGTCATCGATATATCCTCAAACCATTGACGTTCTTGCAACTTAGCTAACAAGGTATCAAGTTGCGGATATAGTAATGGCTCACCCCCTGTCAAACGCAACGCGCGTATCCCCAATTCATGAAAGGCTTCTAAAATAACAAGCCACTCATCAGGTGTTAGCAAATTGGTTTGACTCTCTGGGGTAATGGCTTCTGGCCGGCAGTAAGGACAGCAAAAATTGCAGGCTTCCGTTAGTGATACACGCACATATTCAATTGTTCGTTGCCAACTATCTTGTACCATCCGAACGCTCCTATGGGCTATTTAATTAGCCACTTCTTCTACCACAACAGTATCGCCAACTTTAATCGTGCCACCGCTTAACACTTTAGCAAAAATTCCCTGGGTTGGCATAATACAAGAACCCACTTGCTTTTGGATTTCACAGCCAGAATGACATTCCTTGCCAATCTGAGTCACTTCTAACAGTACATCGTCACCTACAAATAAACGCGTACCGACAGGTAATTCATATAAAACAACGCCTTCAATTGTAATGTTTTCAGCAAAATCACCAGGGTTTACATCCGCCCCCTTAGCTCGCATTAAATCAATACTTTGAATGCCTAACAAACTAATTTGGCGATGCCATTTACCAGCATGTGCATCCCCTTCCATGCCAAAGTCAGTAATTAACTTGGCTTCTGGAATATTATGTTTCTTCTGTCCTTTTTTTTCGCTAATGGAGATCGCAATAACCTTTGCCATAATATATATTAGTTCCTTTCTATGACCTACTAAGTCTTAGCTGTACATAGCCCTAAATACTCCGATGATACAAATACCTAGCAAATTTACGGCTGCATGCTACTACGCTTAGTATGCCACTGTATCAATCACTTTGTATGTTGCTCTGGCAACACTGTATAGATTGATTTCTATATAATAGCTATTATAACACGATATAGGTAACTTAAACATGTTTACTTGTTAATTTTACAAAAAAATCTGACATGACCTAAATTCTAAGTCATGCCAGATTTAATATAGTGCAGCGTATGTAATTACACATAATGCAACGTATTTAATTACACATAATGTAGTGCTTCACTATTTTACTATTCATACCCTTACTTTTTAATCAAACTTTATGCTAATTAATTATTCTTTATGCTAATTAATTATTCGCATAATAATTAATTAAGCAACCGGCTGCAATAATATCCTTTTCATCCTGCTCAATATCACCAAGTGTTAAGGTAATCTTTTGTACACCACTTTCACCAATTACATAACCAGTAAATGTAGTATCATCACTCAATAGGATATCACGTACTTTTGGTACCCAAACAAGATCATGCACTGTAATTTTCTTAGCATCATCTTCATTAATTAAAAATGGTAACATACCCCAGTTCATTACATTACTACGATAGCGTTTAGTCGCATATTCTTGTGCAATATTAGCGGCCCCACCAAGTACACGTTGACAAGATGCTGCTTGTTCACGAGCCGAACCATCACCTGGTTTATTAGCATAAATAACACTACCAATTGACGTACTATTCACAAACTCAGCTACATCTCCAGTGTATGAAACAGCGTCTTTAACCACTTCATATAATTTAACTAATTCTGGACTATTTTCTCCATCTTGACGAGCTTTTTCAATATCTCTAACAGCTTTTGCACGACCCACGTATTCAGGTACTTTTCTACTTAAAGCAAATTCAGATAAGGCATATGGATCTGAACGGTAGGAAGATGTTTCCCCTGATGGAATTAATTCGTCAGTCGTTGTCACTGGATCATCAATATATGCTGCTACTTTAAGAAGTAAATTTTCCTGTAGTGGCTCAATTTTTGGCCAAGCTTTAATGGATGGTGCATAAATTAACTGTTCTTCTTTGTTGCCTTCACCAAATCCTGCATACACTTTATTTTCATATGGCTTAGCATCATAATGGAATTCTGGCACAGAATCATCATAATCAATTTCAGTAGCCGGTGTTAATGCGCCTCCATGAATTGCGGTAGCGGCTACCGAGCGAGCATCCATAAGGGCCACAGATGAAATCTGACCATTACCAGGTTTCGAACCTTCACGACTAGGGAAGTTACGAGTTGCATGGCGCACGCTAAAACCTTCATTATTTGGCGTATCCCCTGCACCAAAGCAAGGCCCACAGAATGCAGTACGTACAATAGCCCCTGCTTCCACTAAATCAACCAAGGCCCCGTTTTTCATAAGTTCTAGATAAATTGGCTGACTGGAAGGATATACGCTAAATGCGAAGCGGCCATTACCTACACTTTTACCACCAACAATATTAGCCGCTGCCACCAAGTTTTCATATAAACCACCAGAGCAACCTACAATAATCCCTTGGTCGGAATGTAATTTACCATCATAGTATTTATTAGTAAGACCTAAAGACAATGATTTATTATCTAATTGAGCAATCGCATTCTCTTCGATAGTGCGTAATAAGTCAATACCGCCTTCATTAATCTCTTTAATCGTATACACATTACTAGGGTGGAACGGCATAGCAATCATAGATTCAATCGCATCTAAGTCAACCATAACAACACCATCATAATACGTTACATCGGCTGGTTTCATTTCACGATATGCTTCTGGACGTCCATGGATTGTTAAGAAGTCTTTCACTACAGTGTCAGTCTGCCAAATTGTGGACAAGCAGGTAGTTTCCGTACTCATAACGTCAATGCCATTTCTAAAGTCCATAGACAAGGATGCTACCCCAGGTCCGATAAATTCCATAACTTTATTTTTAACTAAGCCCGTAGCAAATACAGCTTTTTCAATTGCTAAGGCAACGTCTTGTGGCCCTATACCATGTTTTGGTTTGCCTTTTAAATAAATAGCAATAACTTCAGGTCGTTTAATATCATAAGTACGCCCTAACAATTGTTTTACTAATTCAGGACCGCCTTCGCCAATAGCCATGGTTCCTAAGGCTCCATAACGAGTGTGGCTATCTGAACCTAAAATCATTTTGCCACCACCGGCCATCATTTCACGCATATATTGATGAATAACAGCTAAATGAGGTGGTACATAAATGCCACCAAACCGTTTAACTGCGGATAGACCAAATACATGATCATCTTCATTAATCGTGCCACCTACAGCGGCTAAACTATTATGACAGTTAGTTAATACATACGGAATTGGAAATTTATCTAAGCCACTGGCAATCGCCGTTTGAATAATACCCACATAGGTAATATCATGAGATGCTAATGCATCAAATTTAATGCGTAAATCATTCATGCCTTCCGCCTGCTGATGGGATTCCAAAATTGAATACGCTATGGTACCACGACGAGCATCTTCCTTATTCACTGAAAGGCCCTGCTGCTGTACCATCTCTTCGGTCATTAGTTGACCATTAATTAAATACATACCATTTTGTAACGAAACCATGTTTATCCCTCCATTTTACAATGTAACTCATTTTATAATTCACTAAAACCAATTTACAACTATACCTATATCACCTATTATCTATCCCTTAGATATATGTTATACTTATACTTAACTACTTATATCAATAGGAGAAAACTATGGATGATAAAGATTTATTATTACTAAAAACCTTATATGAAGAAAAAAATATTACCCATACAGCTCGGCGAATGTTCCTATCGCAACCAGCCTTAAGTGATAGGCTACGACGTTTAGAAAAGGAATTTAACTGCACTATTTTAATCCGTCGTCCTCGCGGAATCGAGTTTACTACCGAAGGCGAATATTTATATCATTATTTTATGAAAGCCCTTAACTCCTATGAAGCTACCAAGGAGTTCTTAGCTTCCAAAGATCATATTGCCAAAGGTCTCATTCGCATAGGTTGTTCCAATGTTTTTTCTAAATACCATATGCCCAAATTACTTCACGAATTCAAGCAAACATATCCAGCCATAGATATTCAAATGAAAAGTGGCTACAGTCACAATCGCTATCGTGACTTTCTTGAAGGAGATCTTCACGTTTGCATCGTCCGTGGTGATCACAATTGGACAGAACATAAAAAACTGCTTTGGCAAGAACCACTATGTGTCTTTAATAAAACACCTATTTCTATCGAGGATTTGCCCAAGCTACCTTATATTCATTATCAAACGGACTCCCTCTTACAATCCGTCCTAGATGATTGGTGGTATGCTCATTTTCAAAAACCCCCTAAAACGGCCATTGAAGTAGATGCTATGGATACAGCTTTAAAATTAGTGCAACAAAATCTAGGCTATACCTTCCTATCCCAAAGCTGTGGTCAGGATACCCCTGACGTTATAGCGGAACCATTAATTGATCTTGAAGGAAACTTTTTGTTAAGAAAAACGTGGATGTACTATCGCCATTCCTATGAACAATTATCAGCCGTAAAAACATTTGTAGATTTTGTAATTAACTACACACAGCCCCTTTCACCCAAGCTATAATTCCTCTTTATGCATACATGATATCCCTAAACAAGATATAAGACAAACAGTTAATTATTTCAATCTACTATAAGCAAAATCTATTTCTAAAATCTTCAATGCATCCCTATATACTTAGATATATCCAAATAAACTACAATCAAAAATAAAAGGCCACTCTCGCCTGTTAACTAAAACAGTTAGAGAGCGGCCTTAAAAGTAACCAATTTTATTATGTTAATCGTCTTCTTCAACAGGCTCCTCTTTACCGAAACCATTGAAGATTAAATTAAGCACAACTGCGGTCAAACTACCAAGTGTAATGCCACTATGTAAAATAACAGAAGTCCAGCTTGGGAAATTATGATAGAAATTAGGCTCTGTTAAGGTAACCATACTCATCCCAATACTTACAGCAACTAACATTAGATTGTAGTTACCTTCAAAATTAACCTTAGATAAAGCGCGAATACCACTAGCAATAATCATACCAAACATAGCAATACCTGCCCCACCTAATACAGAGTTTGGAATGCACGCTACAATGGCCGCCATTTTAGGTACAAGACCTAATACTACAAGAATTAAACCAGACATAGCGACTACAAAACGACTTTTTACACGAGTTACCGCTAACAAACCTACGTTTTGCGCAAATGCAGTGTATGGGAAGCTATTAAAAATACCGCCCAACATAGTGGATAAACCATCGGCACGCAAACATTTAGCCAGACCTTTACGACCCATTGGCTTACCTACAATTTCACCAATCGCTACACAGTCGCCCGTAGTTTCCACCATAACTACAATCATTACAATAATCATAGAAATAATGGCCCCTACATCGAAGGTAGGATAGCCAAAAGAGAATGGTGTAATGAAACCAATCCAATCAGCCGTCGCCACTTCACTAAAATCAGCTACCCCTAGAAGAGTGGCAACAATAGTACCACCAATTAGGCCTACTAATACAGAAATATTACTTAAAAAGCCTTTACAGAATCGATATACCAGAATAACCATAGTCAAAGTTAAAAATGCTAAAAACAAACTCATGGGACTTGCAAATTCAGGTGATGTAGGCTTCGCATAGCCGGTAATCCAACGAACAGAAACTGGCAATAAGGTAATCCCTATAATGGTAATAATAGTACCAGTTACCACTGGTGGGAATAAGCGTATCAATCGACTAAAATACGGAGCTACTAAAAAGGTAAACAACCCCGCCACTATAATGGCACCATAAATGGCGGTCATCCCTCCTTGAGAGCCAATAACTATCATAGGTGTTACCGAAGCAAAGGTGACCCCTTGGATCATAGGAATTCTAGCCCCTACTTTCCAAAAACCTAGGGTTTGAATTAATGTAGCAATACCACAAGTAAATAAATCTGCATTAATCAAATGAATTAGCTGCTCTGCAGACAAATGCATAGCCTGTGCTACGATGATTGGCACGGCCACCGCCCCTGCATACATGGCTAATACATGTTGCAAGCCATAGGCAAACAACTGCGATGTAGGCAACATTTCATCGACGGGATGAACAGCCTTTTTAACGTCTTCGCTCATGAGAACCCCCTCATACAAAATACCATTATACCTATTTATACATAGTTGCTACTTTAGAAATATTTATAGAAATTCTAACAATATAAATCAACCTGTGAACCCTTCTACTACACCTACAAAGATATCAGTTTTATAGGTCCTATAATTTATAAATTACACTTGCTTTTTAATAAATATTTCTAATTTAACACCAACTATATATTCCTTATATTTATTAAACAACGATTTTTCCCCTTTGTCAAAACCTATTTTCTCATAATAAGACTAAATTTTAAGAATACATGCTTCACATCTTTTTACAAAGTCGCAAAAGTATGATATAAAGAATTGTATTCATTTTTATTGTTTTCAAATAACTAAGGAGTTTTCGACTATGAAGTCTATGATTAATTGGGTCAATATTATTTTAAAAGACTATAGCCGTCACAATATTTCACGGTTATCAGCTGAAACAACGTATTATATTATTTTATCGATAGTACCATTTCTAATCATTGTCTTAACTGGTATTACCGTATTTCTCAACCATAACACGGATGTACTCAATCAATTAGTAGATTTATTGCCACCGGATTCTCAACATACCTTAACAGAATTAATTGATGATTTGACACAGAATCAAAGTACCACCCTCTTTTCAGTGGGTATTATCACTGCCTTTTGGACTTTATCAGCCAGTACACGATCTTTAATTAATGCCCTTAACACAATGCTGGGACTGGATCATATTGAAGAAGGCATTGTTAAAATGTATAGCAAAGCCTTATTCTTTACCTTGATTGGGGCTATTACAGGTTTCTTAGGCCTTATTCTCTCCGTGTACGGCCAATCCTTCCTACAATTATTTGGCAATTTCTTCGGCATCTCCAAAGACGTAATCAATTTGGCAGCTGCCTTTACAACCTTATTGCCACTAGTATCTTTTACTCTGTCCTTAACCTTATTTTATCACTATGCACCACGCCATAAAAAAGGAAATGTTATCAGCTGGAAACGTTCCTTTGCAGGAGGCTTATTAGCTACGGTTTTATGGCTACTATTAACAGTAGGCTATCGTTTTTACATCACAAATTTCGCGGGTGGCTCTGCCACTTACGGGCCTCTCGTAGGCATTATGATCCTCTTTATTTGGATTAACTTATCGGTTCAAACCATTCTTATTAGTGCTGAAATTATTCGCAATAGAGATTTAGACAGCGACCTAAAAAAAGAAGCTATTGACCATCAATTAGATGAGCTACTCCAAGATGAAGAAAAGAAAGAACAAGAAAATCGCGATAAAGAGAAAGTAGCCAACGAAACAGCAAAAGCTAACGATAACACATAATTATATAAATAAAAAGACAAGCTAGAAACTACTAAATAATTTTCTATAGCTTGTCTTTTTTATTATCTTATTTAATTTATTTTATTAAATTGCTTTTTAACTTTTTACTTATCGGCTAACTTTATTTATTTTCTTTCAACCACTGCAAAGCGTACTGAGCATACATAGCCGCCCCCATTGGCAAAGCGGACTCATCAATTTTGAAGAAATTACTATGGTGAGAATGAACCGCATCAAGGTCAGGGTTAGCAATACCAAAGAAGGCAAAACAACCCGGTTTTTCTTCTAAATAATAAGCAAAATCTTCGCCACCCATAGTTTTTTCCATAAGAACTACATTCTCTTCACCGAATAAATCAGCGCCCACTCGATGAGCCAATTCAGAACAAGCAGGTTCATTAATAGTAGGAGGTACCATCTGACGGAATGAAGCTTTGGCCGTCGCTCCATACGCTTTTGCGGTTTCTTCAGCCATTTGTCCCATGGCTTTCTTTAACTCTTCACCTATGGCCGGTTTGAAATAACGAGCAGTTCCTTCCAACTTAGCACGGCCTGAAATGACATTATAACGATCACCACTTGTCATTTTACCAATTGTAACAACTACAGAGTCTAATGGACTAAAATGACGAGAAACAATAGTCTGCAAATTCATAACAATGGCAGAGGCTACTACCGTTGCATCCACAGTTAAATGAGGTTGTGCACCATGGCCGGCTTTCCCTTCTACTTCAATATTAATCTCAAGTGCTGCTGCCATGCGCTCACCAGCTTCTACAGATACTTTGCCAGCTGGCAAATCAATCCAAATATGCCCGCCAAATACGCTGTCTGTTTCAGCAAACCAGGTACCAAATTTCTTCATAAATTCAGCCCCTTCAGCGCTTTCTTCTGCAGGTTGGAATACAAGATATACCTTGCCTTCAATTTCATGTTGCAATGTTTTAAGCATTTTAGCCGCACCTAATAAAATCGCCATATGACCATCGTGGCCACAAGCATGCATTTTACCAGCATGCTGTGATGTAAAATCACAACCAGTTTCTTCCGTTACATTAAGTGCGTCAATATCAGCACGCAACATAATTGTTTTACCTGGCTTAGGTCCTTCAATCCAAGCTACTAACCCTGTATTTTTTTCAGGGTTAATTTCATACGGAATGCCTAATTTATCCAATTCACCAGCTAAGTATTTTGTCGTCTCTTGCTCTTCAAAACTCACTTCTGGATATTGATGCAAATAGCGACGCCAAGCAATAATATCTTTTTCATATTCTTTTTGTAATTCTTTAACAGCTGCTACCGTACTGGTAGCGTCTGTAATTTTAGTATTTATCATTGATTCCATATATTCTCCTCCAATCTCTTTGGCTTTCATAGTAGAATAATTGAGCCTTCTTGTCAAGTTTTCCTACTCAAATACTATGATTTATTTTCAGCCTTCCTTTTATTTTTGTGTTATACTTGGTAATATATGTATTAACAAGCATCAAAGGAGTTTTTTATGGATTTTACTTTATTTCCTTATTTTCTAATCTCTTCCATTCTTCTGACCTTGGCACCAGGGCCTGACAATTTATATTTGCTAGCTAAAAGTATAGCTGATGGTGCTAAAGCTGGCATTATCTTAGCAGGCGGTCTTGCATCGGGCATTATATTTCATACAACATTAGTCATTCTAGGTGTAGCTGCCTTAGTAAAAAGTTCACCTATCGCCTTTTCTCTGTTAAAATATGTAGGCGCGGCTTATTTATTTTATCTTGCTTGGGGTGCTTTTACAGCAAACGTATCTGAAACCACCCCAACAGAAATAGAAACAACTGAAGCGACTACAGCAGAAATAGCAACAACTGAAACAGCTACCGCAGAAATAGCAACAACTGAAACGGCTACAGCAACCCAAAATACAACAGAACTTACTACACACAAAAAGGAAACTGCAGCAATAGAGCGGTCTGAAACGGGATTTGCTATTTACCGTAAGGGTTTGATTATGAACATCTTAAATCCAAAGGTCTTATTATTTTTCTTAGCCTTTTTACCACAATTTGTAAGCCCTAATAGTGAAAATCCTAGTTTATCCATTGCTTTTTTAGGTGCCACCTTTAGTTTACAAGCCTTTGTCCTGTTCAGCCTTATCGCCCTATGTGCCGGCAAGTTACGCGGCTTTTTACATCAAGGCCCTAGTTCACAACGCCTATTAAATCGCATACAAGGTATCGTCTTATTATGCATTGGTGGCTTATTGCTATTCTTTTAAAAACGTTATTCTTTAAAAACTAGATGTTACAGTTGCATATTATAATACTATTATAATTTAATAAAAAAGGATGTAACCTTACATGAATCACTCTCATGTAATAGTTACATCCTTTTAATTATTTAACCCAAGTTACAATATCTTCAATCGCTTGGCGTGTCTTTTCACGATGAGGTTCTTCATCACGATAGCCAAAGCCCGCCATAACGGATACACCAAAATGATTAGTATCCACGATACCTTCTGTGGCGAGTAATTCTTCTACCGCTTTAATATTAAAGCCTTCAATCGGACAAGAATCAATGCCAAGCATTGCCGCAGCAGTCATCATATTGGCCAACGCAATATACGTTTGTTTGCTCGCCCAATCATAAATAGCCCGATCACTTTCTAACAAGTTAAAATCATTCTGCTGAAAATTGCCATATGCTTGACGCATCATATCCATAACTTCATCAGGCATATGTTTGATGTCCTTCATAATATGTGTAATGTAGGGAGCATCAACGACAGTATCGACTTTTTTACGAGCCAATAAAATCACAAAATGACTAGCTCCCTTTAAACTATTTTGACCGCCCCAAGAAATAGGTAGTAATTTCTCCTTTAACGCTTGATTTTCAATCACTAAAAATTTCCATGGTTCAAAACCAAAAGAGCTTGGTGATAAACGGGCTACTTCTAAAATTGTATTAAAATCTGCCTCTGGTATTCTTTTGTTTTCATCAAACTTCTTGCAAGCATATCTAAAATTAAATGCCTCTAAAATATCTTTAGATGTAATATTCATATATATCTTCCTTTCAAATGTAGTAATACATAAGCTACACAATATACATAGTAGCACCTCGCTAAATAGCCTGATAATTTAATTACTAAATCATCAAACAACTATATCGATATATTTAGTATACCATACTACATTAAACACTTGAAGGAAATAAAAATATCTATTAAACATAAAACTTTAGAACTCTACTATGACTATAAATTCGAATGAAATAATTATTTAAATATCAATAATTAAATTTTTTACTTGCCGATTAACTCAGCAAAACTTTGACTCAAAATGATTTCTTGAGTAGCTTTATCAGGGACAAGCTCACTCAAAACATGCCAAGCCTTATCATACGTAATTGAAGTTTCAAACTGTGTATGTGGCCAATCACTGCCCCATAACAAACGACTTGGCCCAAATGCTTCTAATAATTTAGGTATTAATGTTTTAGCAATTGCTACATTATCCTCTAACGTTTTTTCCTTCTTCAAACGATACGAAGCTGAGATTTTAACCCACACTTGTCCTGTTTTACCAACTGACAATAAATATTTAAACCCTTCATCTTCTGCAGCTATATCTGCTGTCGGTTTTCCAAAATGATCAACAACTACTTTCACACCCGCCTCTAATAATGCATCAATTAACGGCTGTAACTGTATTGCATCAATGTGAAGCTCTACATGCCAACCTAACTGTTTTACATAATTTAGAATACGTGGCCATTCTCCTTCACGTAAGTTAGGAATTTCTCGAGCGTACAAATTAAGGCGAATCCCAACAATATTATACTTAGCTAATTCTTCTAGCTCTTTTAAAGTAATATCCGTATTTACAACGGCCACCCCATATAGCTTATTTGGATACTTTTTAATAGCCTCTACCATATAACTATTATCAAATCCTAAAAAGCTTGGCTGAATCAACATACCAGCTTGTAGCCCTTTAGATTCAAAGTTTGCAATAAAATCTTCAATACTTGCTTCATAGGATGGAGCATAACGCCGATCATTAGCTAACTGCAAATCTGGTGAAAAGACATGTGCATGTGTATCAACTTTCATAATAATACCTCCCTAACGAATAATCAGATTAATAACAAACGCATAAATAATAGCAGCGCCTAAACAGATAGGCACACCTCTGAAAATAAGTTTACTAAACATATCTACGCGTTCTTCCTCTTTTACTGTACTTAAAACTAAGCTACCACCTGATGAGAAAGGCGAAATTGCAGTAGCTTGCGCCCCAATAACAATGGCAGAAAATAAAACTATTGCATCTATCCCTGTTGCTTCTGCCAAACTTGGTACTAATGGGAATAATGCAGGCGTTACAACCCCCATAGTGCTAGAGAAGAATGACATAAAGCCACCTATAACAGCCATAACAATTGGTACAATCGGTTCTGGAATTGTATTGCTAACAAAGCTAGCAATCATTTTTACAGTACCAGCCTTAATTGCCACTGAAATCAACATTCCTACACCACAAATCATGATCAATGTTCCCCAAGGAACCATTTTTATAACTTCCTTTTCATCGCCTAATTTGAGCAGTAAAGCAAGAAGCGCAAACACAATGGCTACTAAACCTACATCAATAGACTTTTCTAACGTTTTCAAAATTTCTACTTGTGGGAAGAAAATTAGTAAAATAGGAAAAATTAACACAACAAAAATCATCGCAATTACTAAATATAAGGTTCTCCGCTGTTTATCATCAAAAGCTTCTGGTAGTGTTATATCCACTAAGTCTGTACTTCCCTCTCTACGGGTATTCAAAAGTATCATAATCCCTAGAACAATTAAAGGTACTAAGAAAGAAGCAAGAAATATTTGAAATTCATATCCATAAGCTGCTGCTTCATAACCAGCATTCTGCATTAAACCAATAAATACCACGCCACCAGGACTAATCATAAAGTTATTGCCACACAAAGCACCATAATTAACGGCTAAAGCACCAATTAATGGACTAAGGCCAGTCTTTTTACATAGCAACATTGTAATCGGTGTAAAAAAAGCCATAACAGCAAAAAATCCTGCCCCTAATGCAGCTAAAATTGTTGCTGCTACAAAAATTGCAAATGGTAACAACTTAGGAATACGCCGAGTCCGATATAACATATGTTGAGCTAGTTTTTCAAGCGTTCCATTAGTCATGGCAAAATTATAAAATAAAGAAATCGCTAAAATAACAAAGAAAATACTCATGGGCCACATTTTAATGACATCACCGGGTTTAATACCTAAGTAAAATGTGCCAATGATGTATGCAAAAGCAATCCCAAAAAATCCTGTATTAATTTTTGTTCTATAGCCTAAAGCTATCGCCACAACAATGGCACATAAAATTAAAACATTAACCATCAGTTAACCCCCTAACTACTTCTAATACCTAATAAATTACAGTAATTACAATTTCACATACAGTATATAACTATAAATCATGCGTAACAAATATCAATTACTTTACATCAGGAATAAAAAAAATCTATATCAGCCAGAAACATAATAAGCAAATATTAAAACAAAAAGGTCCGTCTAAGACTCGACGGACCTTTATTTTATAAGCTAATAATTTGTAAGCGTAAACCTAGAGGCTGCATAATTTTTAATAAGGTATCAACTTTTGGCATTGTTTTAAATGATTCTATGCGTGCTACTGAAGATTGAGGAATTCCACATTGTTCTGCCAATGCACGCTGACTTAATCCTAATTCATTACGCCTCTTAATAATTGTCGTTACTAAAGCGCTTAATTCCTCTATTTCTTCAATATCAAAGCGATTTTTTCATCAATAGACTTAACATAATTTTTATAATCTTCCCAAGTTTTCATTTATATTCCCCCTTTTCGTTGTAAATAATCCCATATTTCTGAGTCCCCATTACCTTTCTCATAAAATTCAATATTATACACTTACATCACCTTACATTCCCTAGTCCAATGATAGCATATACGCTATCATTTTACAAACACTATTAAATACCTAATCTCCAGTACGCCTTATCCCTTTCTCTTATTTACTAGCTAGTTGCTGCAACTTAGCCACCCGTTTATATAGTGGCGGATGGTCACTAAATAGCTGATTAATAAATCCATGCGTATCTCCATAACGGCTTAATTTAGCTAGGGCCGATGCCAACTCTGTGCCTAGCCCCAATTCATAGGCGTAGCGATCAGCACGGTATTCAGCAATACGAGAGCCAAAAGGACTCAATAACACAAAAGCTGTATTAACAGCAGAATTCATGATTTTAACTATAAAATTCAAAATTAATATAATTAGCGTAAAGAACAAGGATAAAATATTAATAAACGGTATAAATCTGATGATGTTATGCACAAATACAATGAACCAAATAATGATGCTAAATAAACGAAGTACTAAGTTATACGCCGAAGCAATAGCGAACGAAGTCATTCCATATGTTGTATCACGATGAACTAAATGACTCAGCTCATGAGCTAACACGCCTTTTAATTCGGCGGGCTCCATTTCAGCTAATAAGCCAGCATAAACAACTACACGATCATGGCCCATAGCAAAAGCATTTATCTCGCCGCTTTGTCCCACATATAAACGGTATCGCTGCGGATTAACGCCCGCCCGTTGACACACATCCTCCCAACAGGCTATCAAATAGTCTCCCAAGTCCCCTTTTGGTTTTGTTATACCCTTAAAAGAAAGATGTAAACTCTGAATTGGTGGTAATTGATACAAAATAATAAAGGCTACAAATAACAAACCAATCCAAACACACGATATAGCAAAGCTATGTTCTGGCAAGTTAAAAGCCCGTAAAATTTCAAGAATAAAAGGTTGCTCCAATAAATTTTGAACACCAAATACCGCTAAAATACTATTTATAAAATGTAATACAACAGCGGCCACTATCCCATAAGCAAAAGCCGTTAAAATAACAAGTAAAATTCCCATAGCCACGCCTTTCTTAATACTTTCTCGGTATCTTATTATCTTCTATTTTTTCTATTATTTTTATTATTTTTTCTTTTCTTATCATTCACTTATTATATACTATAAAAGCTGCAATGAGCCCAACCAATGGTTGTACTCATTACAGCTTATGATATGTGTTAAAATTTACCTTTAATTTGTTCTGTTTTATCTTTCAACTTTTCCGTGCCTTTAATCGCTAATTCTTTAATAGCTTCTGTATTCGCACCACTGAAAGCATTAAATTCAGTTTCATTATTAAGATCAAAATAAGGTGCTTCTTTAAACCCTAATACAGAAGCCACAAACACCATTGGAATCTGTGCGATTTCACTATTATAACCCTTTACAACGCTATTATAAGCTTCTCGCTTTTCAGTCAAAATAGATTCATTCTGTGCAATATTCTGTAAAAATGTATTATAATTAGTGCTTGCTTTTAATTCAGGATATGTATTAGCCAATGCTTGAATAGAAGTAACTGCTTCTGAAGATGCTTTTGCCATTTCTACGTAGTTGCCAGACACTTTAAGTTGCATTAGCTTTTCATATTCCCCATAACTATTCACAAGCTCAGTGAACTGATTAACAATAGCTACCTTGCGTTCTACCACAACTTTAATATTAGATCTTGCTTCTTTAATTTCCTGATTTAAATTCTGAAGTCGATTGTATTTTTTAATAAAAAATACAATAAGTACAATTAAAATTACAGTTAATAAAAAACTCATTATAAAACTCCTCTCCTTACTTTTATTCATTATAGCAAAAACTTTACTATTTACAAAATTTTATTTATACACCCTTATAAAGTTCAGGAATATTTTCTAAAACTTAGAATCTATGTACAAAAAAGCTCATTTCAGCGTCAACTGAAATGAGCAACAAGATTTCTTTTAGTAAGTTCTTTTTCTAATGAATTAACTCGTTTTTGAAGTGTATTAACTAAATTAGGTATTTTACGTTCAAGAATATCAGCAACATTCGGTCTATCTTTCGGTATTACATGGTGATTTAAAAACTTATTTAAATAAAAGTCAACACCTTTGTGATGCCCAACCATATTAACTGGTGCATGATGTTTATCTAATACCTCATCAACATTAGCCCACATTTCATACTTATAAAAATGAAATTTAACAGTAGGTATATCTTTATGCATTAGCAAAAACGTTTTGCCTTTAAATTTATCTTGTTGATTACTCACTTTATATCACCTCTTTCATTCGCAATCTTATAATCTTATAGTACAAAGCCCTACTAAAAAAAGTCAATTGTAGGACTTTTTTAGCCAATACATAATTATATGTTATGGTTAATTGTGCAATGAAATTTAAAATTTAATTTAATAACAAAAAGGTAGAAAATGAAAGCTCATTTTCTACCTTTTCTTTAAAAACTGGCATACAAATTGGCTTACTCGCCAATATTTTTTATTCTACTTTTTCTAAAAAGTCAGTAAACATCGGTGGTGCGCCTAGCAGGATTCGAACCTGCGCACTCGGTTCCGGAGACCGATGCTCTATCCCCTGAGCTATAGGCGCATATATGGGCACCTCTGCACACAAAATATGTACAAAGGCTACCCAATCATTATAGCAGTGCTAATTATAGCATGTCAAATAGCTAACACCATCCGAACACGGTTAACTGCTAATTACTTTTTCTTTTTCCTTCTATTTCTTAATCATGTTTCAACTGTTTATTACCAAGTCCTGTTTTACGGAAAATTGTAAAACAAATACTAAGTACAATAGCAACAACTGTAGCAAGGCCCATACCTTGAAGCACAACTGGTCCCAAAGATACTTGCGCGCCACTTAAGCCAGTAATCATAACAACAGATGTTAAAATCAAATTATCAGGGCGCGTATAATCTACTTTACGTTCTACCAACATACGTAGACCAGACGCGGCAATAATACCAAATAACAAAATACTTACACCACCCATAACTGGTACAGGAATAGCATGAATCAAGGCTGCAATTTTTCCAATGAAGGAGAAAATAATCGCCAACACAGCAGCCCCACCAATAACATAAACACTGAATACGCGAGTAATCGCTAATACGCCAATGTTTTCACCATATGTTGTATTTGGCGTAGCCCCAAAGAAACCAGAAAGCACATTAGCAATCCCATCCCCTAACAAAGAGCGTTCAAGACCTGGATCCTTCATAAGATCACGACCTACGATATTACTTGTTACTACCAAGTGCCCTACATGCTCAGCAAATACAACAAATAATGCTGGCATAATCATTAAAATAGCATTCATATTGAATACAGGCGCACTCATATGAGGTAAGGAGAACCAAGCTGCTTCTGATACTTTTGAAAAGTCCACTACCCCCATGAACGCAGCCAAAATATAACCGGATACAACACCAATTAATACAGGAATAACCGCAAAGAAACCGCGAAATACAACAGTCCCTAAAATCGTTACTATTAAAGAGAATAAAGATATAGTCAGTACTTGTGCATGCGTCATGCCCAAAGACTGCCAACTGTCACCCGTAATACCGGCCATGCCCATCGCTACCGGCCCTAACTCCAGACCAATAACGGCAATAATAGCGCCCATAGCCGCTGGTGGGAATAATACGTCAATCCAACCAATGCCCACTGCACGAACAATGAAAGACAATACGATAAAAGCTAAACCAAAGGCAATAAAGCCCCCTTGAGCCGCTTCATAAGACATCCCTGCTGCCATAACAGATAACACAGGGGCAATAAATGCAAAACTGGAACCTAAATAAGAAGGAATTTTTCCCTTACAAATAAATAAGTACAAAATAGTTCCAATCCCATTCATAAAAAGCGCCGTGGCCGGGTCTGCTTTTAACAAATACGGTACTAGTACCGTCGACCCAAACATGGCAAATAAATGTTGAAAACTTAATGGCAACATGGCCGCATTAGACGGCCGTTCAGACACATCAATAAAATCTTTCATGTCCTCTAAATCCTTTCTAACTCCACACTAAATATAATTTGTCGCTTACCCATTAGACGGTCTGAAACGACTCCGCGTTTCTTCACGTAGAGAAGGCATAATGCCTTGGCTACCGATTTTACGATTAGCCTCTTCATTAACCCGTGAAATGCTGAGCAAAATAGCAACCGCTACTACATTCATTAATAAAGACGACCCACCATAGGATACAAAAGGCAGTGGCACCCCTGTAACTGGCAACATACCACATACCATAAGCATATTAAATACAGCTTGACCGCCAATAATACAAGTAATGCCTAAGGCCATTAATTTGCCAAAGAAATCTCGTGCACCAATAGCTACACGAAACCCAAAATACACAAATGCCAACACTACAAAACTTAAAATAGCCGCTCCCAAAAGGCCTGTTTCCTGTGCCCACACAGCAAAAGCAAAGTCCGTATGTGCCTCTGGTAAGTAAAAATATTTAGCAGTACCTTGTCCCAAGCCTTGTCCTAATATACCACCAGAACCAATGGCTAACATACTCTGTACGCTCTGATAACTCAAGGTTTGTGCATGTCCCCAAGGATCTAGCCAAGCTAAAATACGTTCTAGACGGTACGGAGAATGCCAAATCATAGCCGCAAAACCTATAGCTCCGGCAATCATAACCAATCCCAGCTGCCGCAAACTACGCTGATTTAAACGAGCCATTACCATTAAAATGAGCGGAAAGGCCACAATTAATACGGCCGTCCCTGTATCTGGCTGAACTAGCGTGATAATGCCAAATACCAGCGGTGCCCATAAAACTTTCGATGGCACAGGATATTTACGCAACTGCCCACTCGCATCTTTTGCTTCAAACAAAGATACTGTAGGAAATCGTTTACGCCACTCTTCAATGCATTGGGCCGCCCAAATTATGCCTGCTAACTTAGCGAACTCCGAAGGTTGTACCGATAAGCCAAAAGGCAAACTAATCCAACGACGCGCCCCATTAACAACAGTACCAAATAAACCAACCCAGGCTAGAGATAAAAAAACACCGACCATAATCCACATCATGAATTTAGGTTCTTTAAGACGGCGATAATCCAGCTGGTAAAAATAACTGCCTGCCAACAGACTGCCTATTAAAAATCCTATATGTTTTACAATATTACTTTTTAAAATCGTTCCTTGTTGTGCCATTTCAACAGACGTAGCACTATAAATATTAACACTACCAATGAAAATCCAAATAGCTACTACCAAAATAATGCCCTGTGCATCATTTCGTACGAGCCGCTGCAACCAAGTATCTTCAGCTCGTTTTGCTTCCTTCGCCATGATTACGCCTCCTCAGGTTTAATCGCTTCTAGGCGGAAAATCGGCTGTCCTTTTTTACTAAACTTCTCTTCATATTCAGTCATTACATTAGGCATATCCGTACTATGTAAATCATAGGTTACATTTTTTAATATCCAACCACACTCTTTAAACTCTTCTAAAGAGAATAAAAATAAACCTTCATTATCCGTTTTGAAGTGAATTTCACCTTGTGGTTTCAATAAGCGTGCATAACGGTCTAAAAAAGTACGATAAGTCAAACGACGTTTAGCATGACGTGCCTTTGGCCAAGGATCACAGAAATTAATATAAAAACGATCCACTTCACCAGGCTCAACCACATCTTCAATACCAGCAATATCAAAGAGTGTTACTTTAGCATTAGGTAAATTCTGTTCAAATACCTTTTGCGCCGCATAATATAACACGCCTAATTGAACCTCAAAGCCAACAAAGTTAGCTTCTGGGTGGGCTTCAGCCATACCTGCGATAAAGCGACCTTTACCTGTTCCTAATTCAAAATATAACGGTTTAGTAGAATCCACAAATAATTCACGCCAAGCCCCTTTATTCGCCTCCTGGTTCTCTAAAATCACATGTGAATCATATTCGTGAATCGCCTCATCAATCCAAGGTTTTCTACGTAATCGCATACTATCTCCTTTAATTCATTAATCCTATAATATACACTATGAATTTTACTAGCTAAAAACTGCTATCTTTGATTGTTAGATCATCTAATACGTCTCTAGTAAAAACTTATCTTTTATAAAAATCTCTATCTAATTAATTATATAGTATAGCTGTCATTTACACAACAAAAGGCTGTCCCTAAAATAGCTCTCTTGAAATGAAAATTAGATATCTAACTCATTGCCAGCATTTTGGAACAGCCCTTGTCGTAGGAGGTCCTCAACACACACAATAACAATTACCTCACGAATATATTTTATGAGCACTACCCCATATAGCGACATCTAAATTGTCATTAGCTCCCTTGTATGTTGAGGACACTATTCAATTGTAAAACCTGAATCACTAAATCGTAATTAGCTCTTTCTTAAAGTAACTATACTTTTCATTGTCTAATTAGTTATTTACTAATCATCAACGATTGAACTAATTCTTCTAACTTCTTAATACGTTCATTTTGGCTTTCATTTTGAGCCTTCAAGTCATCAATTTCAGTTGTTTGTTTTTCCACATACTCAATTAAACGACCTTTACTCATACCAGCATATGGATTAGATTCGCCAAACTTCATGCTTACGCCAAAGTTCATCATATCTTCGCCATTGCCTAAGGTACCACCTACACTAAACATAGTATTTTCGTTTGGACGATAGAACGCACCTAGTGCTACAGAATTAGAGCCGTGATACGTACCAATACCGGCTGTGAAATTCCACTTGTTATCTGGATCATAATCAAGCGGATGTAAAGCTGCTAATGCGGCAAGGCCAGCACCGGATTTGTTAATCTTCGTATCCAAACGTGAAATTTGACGCGTATTATTTTGTACTACATTGGCAACACTACCAATTTGTTTTTCCAATGTTTCTCGTACTTCAAATACTTGACCTGTAGTAGCTGCATAATTACCATCAGCACTCAACTCAACAGCTTCAATATTACTAATTGGTTTGCCATTTGCATTAATACCATCTTTAGTAATATACACTTTATCGCCAACTGCAATACTGTTACCCACTTTAAGATCTTTGTTCAAAGATAAGGTATATTCATTCTTGCCATCAGTCTTAGGCGCTAGGATATTCCCATCGCCTTCTTTAATCGTTGTTACACCAGCAATATCAGTAATATTGTCTATAATATTAGTAATTTTGCCATCTACAGCCTGAAGCTGATCTTCGGTAGCCGCACGACCACTTTCAAAAGTCGCACCATCCCAAGTTGTATTAGTTAAGCCTTTAATTGTGTTATTAGCCGGTTCCCCATCTTTTGGTTTCGTACCATCGATAACAATACCACCCACTGTGATTTTTTCATCAAGACTAACTTTTACGCCTTTGGACGGTTCAGACGCATCAACTGGAGTTACTTTTACGCCGGTAGCATCGCCTTCAACCTTGGTAACAATACCATTATTAGTGATGTTCTTAATGTCGCCTTCTACCTTACTTACACGATTGTTCAAGGTAGTAATATTAGAAGTATTATCTGTTACCTCTTTAACAAAAGCAGGATCTACACCAATCGTAATATCATTACCGGATTGTGTAACTTTAATCTTTTTGCCATCTTTAAAGTTAATAATTGAGTTTTTCTTAATAGAACGTTCACCTGCACCATTGACTTGAAGCTTCCAAACACCAGCTTCGCCAACTTGTGAGCTAATATTACTAATTGCTGTTTGTAATTGCTTTTCAGTGGCTGCTCGATTTTCAACGATACCAGTAGTATCAGGGTTCCAATCTGTATTATCCAAACCAGTAATGTATAAACCTTCTACAGCTTTATCTGGTGCATCTTCATCAGCAACTTTTGGCGTAGGTTTTTGATTAGCAATATAGATACTGCCAGTTGGTTTCCCTTCTTTATCAGTAGGACCGACAATGCGAACACTACCGTCAGGTAAAATAATGTTCTTCGCTAACTTAACACGTAAGCCCGTAACTTTGCTAGGATCCTTAGAGTCTACATCAGCAACTACGCCAATGTTATTATCGCTTAAAGCATTAGCTGCAGCACCACCCTTAATATCTAGCTGCTCGTTAAGTTTTTTAGCTACATATTTAGTAGAATCATCAACAAAATCATCGCCAGCAAATTTCATACCATCATTGAGAGTAGCTACTTCTGTAACGATTGGATTGTCATTAGCATCTTTGCCTGTTTCATAAACAATACGAGTGATACTTTCTCCGTCTTTACCGTCAACACCTGGTGTGCCTTCTTTAACAGTAATCTCAGCGATTGCATTCTTACCTGGTGTTCCATCAGCACCATCTTTACCTTTTTCGCCGACAATAGTAATGCTACCAGGCGTACCATCTTTTCCATCCTTACCCGGTGTACCAACAGTAATGTCTTTACTTAATTTGAAATCGTAAATCTTTTGTCCTTCAACATCTTTAACTGCTACAGATAAACCATTAGCATCTACATACTTACCATAGGCACCATCGGCACCAGCTACTGGAGCTACATCGTTTACCTTGATGGCTGTATGTTTATTAGCTAATGATTCCACCTGTTTCAACTGTGCTACGTTAACCGCATCTGTATCAGCTGTACCAGTAGCTACATTAGTAATCCGTTGGTTGCCATTGTCTAAGCCTGTAACAGATAATTTTACCTTACCTATAATTGGATTTTCTACTAATACGCCGTCTTTGGTATACCATTTATCATCTTGGCCTTTTACTAATGGATTACCCTTAGTATCCACTATTACCTCTGCAAACTCTACACTACCATCGTTTAGCTTAATGTTCTTCGCTAATTTAACACGTAAGCCAGTAATTTCACTAGTCTTAGAATCTACATCAGCAACTACGCCAATGTTATTATCGCTTAAAGCATCAGCTGCCGCGCCACCCTTAATATCTAGCTGCTCGTTAAGTTTTTTAGCTACATATTTAGTAGAATCATCAACAAAATCATCGCCAGCAAATTTCATGCCATCATTGAGAGTGGCTACTTCTGTAACAATTGGGTTACCATTATCATCTTTTTCGCCAGTTTCATAAACGATGCGAGTGATACTTTCGCCGTCTTTACCGTCAATACCTGGTGTGCCTTCTTTAACAGTAATTTCAGCTATTGCATTCTTACCTGGTGTTCCATCAGCGCCATCTTTACCTTTTTCACCGACAATAGTAATGCTACCAGGAGTACCATCTTTGCCATCCTTACCCGGTGTACCAACAGTAATGTCTTTACTTAATTTGAAATCGTAAATCTTTTGTCCTTCAACATCTTTAACTGCTACAGATAAACCATTAGCATCTACATACTTACCATAGGCACCATCGGCACCAGCTACTGGTGCTACATCATTTACCATGATGGCTGTATGATTATTAGCTAACTTTTGTACCTGTTTCAACTGAGCTACGTTAACTGCATCTGTATCTTCAGTACCAGCTGCTACATGAGTAATCTGACGATTTATATCACTATAAATTTTACCTTTATGCTGATAAGCATCACGACCTACTGATACAGCACCATCATTAGAAACATAAGCAGACACTAGGTGATCAATCGCAGCCTCTACATTATTCAATTGTAATTCAGAAGCATCTAAGGCATCTCCAAGCTCTCTTCTAGCTTTTTTTACCTCAGCATTCGTCTTATCCTGCTCATAAAGAGCAGTTAAGCGATCATATTCTGCTTGTTGAGTTGCCACTGTAGCTGCTAAATTATCTCGTTGCTCTTTTAAAGGCGCATATTGTTCACTCACACCAGCAACTTTTGCTACTTCATCGAGAGAAGTAAACTGTGCTCCAGTAAGTGGATTATATCCTAATACCGCTCCATTCGTGCTAGCTATAGAATCAGCACCTAAGGCCACACCGCCAGTAGCAGTAACTGAGGCTTGAGACCCCAAAGCCGTTCCGCGAGTCACCTTATTTACAGTCGCACTATAACCTAAAGCAACAGAATTCGCTGCATCAGTTATGTTAGAACGATTGCCTAAAGCCATACCATATTGTGAATTAGTAGTATGGGAACCATTCCCAAGAGAAACCCCCATGTTAGAATTTTCTACAGTAGCATTTCTACCAACCGCTACGGCAGAATTAGAATTGTTTACTACAGTTTCAGGGCCCAAGGCCGTACCACTGGTAGAGCCTATTACATGAGAATTATATCCAAGAGCTACACCATATTGCGAACTAGGTCCATACTCTTTACCTGGCTCTGGCTCACCTGGACCAACCGCCGCCTTAGGACCAATAGCTATTGCATGGATTGATTGAGCACCAGTATTATCCTCATTACTGCCAGTACCAGTTTCAGTGGAATTTACTGATAAATATTTTACAGCCCCCAATTTATCTGTTACAGATTTAGATAATGTAAGGTTTATAGACTGACCATCTTCAGCTACAGTAGTTGTAATATTACCATCACCGTTGATAGCCAACTTTTGAGTTGCTAAATTTACCTTTCCTTCAACCGGTACATCTTCAGCTTTATTATCTCCAATAATGCTCAAATTTAATGCTTTTAATTGCTTAACATTAACCGCATCATAATCATCGGCACCACCAGCAACATTCGTAATGCGGCGGCGATTAGCCTCTACTGTAGTATCACCAATAGTATATTCAGCATTCCCTACCGACACTACGCCATCTTCCTTGCCAAATGTTTCATCTGATAAATATGATTTTGTTTTTACATCATCAGCAATATAGGCAAGAGAATTTGAACCTAATGCGATAGAGTTATTTGAAGCTGTACGCGCTAGAGAGCCTATTGCAATTGCATTAGTAACTGAATCTTTACCGTCTAGTGTATTAGTAATTGCAAAATCACCAATAGCGACTGTACTTTCACCATACGCACGAGCCCAGTGACCTAATGCGGTTGCATTTTTACCATTGGCATTAGCCTGTTGACCAAGTGCTACTGCATAATGACCTCTTGCCTTAGCTGCAGTACCAACAGCCACTTCATTTGTATCATGGGCTTCAGCACCTGCCCCTAAAACTGTATTCTGATAGCCAAATGATTTCGCCGTATTACCTATTGCAATAGAGTTCTTATACTCTTGATTTGGTTTACCTGAAGTAGTATCATCCTCAGCAATCACAAGCGAATTGTCCGGTATACCTTGCTCTGGAGTTCCACCAGTTTCTGTTTTCTTACCTATGTAAGACGATATACCAATAGCGATGCCATTAACACCTTGAAGTTGCGCTGTAGCATTACGACCAATTGCAATAGAATCATCGCCAGCTGCATTTGCTTGTAAGCCAATAGCATTAGCAGCTAAACCACTAGCACTGGCCTGACTACCAAATGCATTGGCTGCGTCACCACTTGCTCTAGAAATAATCCCTAGAGCCTGCGAGTGCATGCCACTCGCCTGTGCATCAAAGCCTACAGCTAATGAAATTTCGCCACTAAATGCAGAGTTTTGACCAATAGCAACACTCCACCCACCTGAAGCAATTGCTTCAGTTCCAAGGGCTATATCACTAGTATTTTGGGCATCTGCTCTAGAACCTAATGCTACTGTATCATTTGCCTTTGCCTTTGAAGAATTACCAATAGCGACCCCACCTTTTGCAATCGCTTGCGCATCAGGCCCAATAGCAATCGCGTTATTCCCAGTAGCACCAGAATTGTCCTTATTACCTGCTTCAGTGGATTTAATAGATACATATTCAATTGCATTCGCATCTACTTTATTATTCAACGCTTTAAGCTGTGCCACGTTAACAGCATCGGTATCCTCAGTACCAGCTGCAACATTAGTAATCTGGCGAGTATCAGATGCAGTACCTACTGAAATAGCGCCTAAGCCAGATAAATATGGTGAAACAATAGCATTTCTAGCATTTTGACTAGCATAAGCAGCCTTTTCTAATGTAGCTACTTCACTTTTTAGTTGTTCATTATTAGGGTCTTTTTCTAATTCTGCAAATTTAGCATTATACGCTGCTACTTTTTCATTAAAGTCTTTTGTAGCCGCCTCATATTCTGCCGATTTTCCTAAATATAAAGCTATATCTTCTGCCTTATTAAAGGTTACATCATCGACTGTATAACCAAGTTTACCTTCTTCTCTATCAGCTACTGAATATGCACCTAGAGCAACACCATTTTCAACATTACCTTCAGAAGCATAGCCTAAAGCCATAGCTTTATCACTAAAAGCTTCCGTATAGCCACCTAGAGCAATAGTATTTGTTCCCTTAGTTTTTGCATTATAACCTATAGCTGTACCATAACTGCCTTCTGAGGTATTAGCCCATGGACCAATAGCAATAGAACGAGCTCCATCTGCAGTTGTTTTATAACCTAAAGCAGTTGCCATTTCTCCACTAGCTACTGTACTTCTACCTACAGCTAGTGACCAGCCACCATTAGCTTTTGTTTGTGCGCCAACAGCAACACTGCCAGATTTTGTAGCTTCTGCTTCCATGCCTAAAGCCATACTAAATGTATCTGTTGCTTTAGCCCGATTACCAAGAGCTACGGCAGCTGCAGCACTAGCCTCTGAAGTATCACCAATAGAAACAGTTCCGCGGCCAGTCGCCTTAGCTCCAGAGCCCATGGCATTGGATTGGAATGCAGCCTTAGCCCCTTGACCTACGGCTACGCCACCTTGACCTGTTGCTGCTGCACTAGAACCAATAGCTACAGAAAGTCCACTCGCATCACTTGTTGGGTCATTAATATCAAAGGCATTCGCACCATCACCGATGGCCACACTATACCCACGAGCTTTAGCATAGTTACCAATCGCCACATCAGACTGATTTGTATCGCCAGCTGTAGCATGAGTACCTATAGCAACACTGTGTTCTGATGTTGCAGCAGAATTTACACCAATAACAACCCCTTTGCCATCTGTAATATTACTACCTATTACAATAGCATTATTAATACCAGCTGTTACATTAGAACCTAGGGCTACCGTATTATTGGCACTAGCACTTGCATTAGGACCAATAGCTAAAGAGTCTGTGCCTGTTGCCCCTGTATTATCTTTATTACCCGTTTCAGTAGAATTAATCGATACATAAGAAATTTTATTAGCATCTACTTTATTGTTCAACGCTTTAAGCTGTGCTACGTTAACTGCATCTGTATCTTCGGTACCAGCTGCCACATGAGTAATCTGACGAGTAGCATATTCATTACCTACTGAAACAGCTCCTAAGCCTGATTTATAGGCAACACTTAGTTTATTCCTCTCATCTACAATTGCCAAAAGCTCTTTTCTAGCCTGTAATGCAGCCTTAAGCAAAGTGCTATCCCCCGGATTTGCATCAGCAGCTGCTTTTTTCTCTAACATTTCTTTTTGCTTTTCTAGGGCCTGTGTCGTTAATGCATTATATTCATCAACTTTACCTAAATAGGCCATTAATTCACCCTCATTTGCAAATGTGCCAGCCTCAGGTGAATAACCAAATGTACCGGCTGCTCTATCAGCAACAGAACTCGATCCAATAGCAATTGAGCGTTCAACTTCTGCCTTCGCGCCAGAACCAAGAGCTACACTACTACTGCCGATGGCTTCAGTATCGGCCCCTAAGGCTGTAGCATTCTTACCACTCGAATTTGCAAAAAAGCCTAAAGCCGTACTTCTATCGCCAGAAGCAGTTGTTCTAAGCCCTATAGCAACCCCTGCATCATTTTCAGCTTTTGCTCTATCACCAATGGCAATAGAAGATTCCGTTTTATTTTCAGAGTTACTAACAGACGAATTACCAATAGCAATGCCAGCTTTACCATTAGCCGTTACACTTGTCCCTAGAGCAACTGAAGATTCTCCTAACGCCTGACTATTTTGACCATAAGCCACACTATAGTCACCAGTAGCTTTAGACTTCCAACCTACGGCTGTATTTCTAGCATTACCAGATGCATCTGCTTCTACACCAATAGCAATACTATGGTCTGTAGTTGCTACCGAACTCACACCTACTATAATCCCCTTGCCATCAGTGATATCCCTACCAATAATGATAGCATCTGCAATGCTAGCTTTTACATTGGAGCCTAGAGCTACACTATTTTTACCAATAGATTGTGCATTAGGACCAATAGCTACAGAATCAGTGCCTGTTGCCCCTAAATTATCTTTGTTACCTGTTTCTTTGGATTTAATAGATACATAAGAAATTTTATTAGTATCTACCTTTTGATTTAAGGACTTAAGCTGTGCTACATTCACTGCATCAGTATTTTTAGAGCCAGCAGCTACATTAGTGATTTGACGAGTATTAGCCTCTTTTTTTCGGCCACTCTCATCCTTATATTCTCCGTAGCCCACTGATACGGCCCCTAATTTAGATTTCCAAACTGGTGACCCTAAATCTTTTTTACTATTAGGATTTGGATCATATCCGACGACCTGAGAGTTGATAGTTGCTTTAGAATTGCTACCTATTGCTACTCCATCAAGTACTTCACTTGTAGCATTCATCCCTATAGCTAGACCTTGATCTTTCTGCACTGTAGCATTAGAGCCAATAGCAACACCATTTCCAGATGTTTGACTTATTAAATAATAAAGATTATTTTCTGGCTCGCTATTATTATTCTTAGGTGACGGTTTAAAATTTGCTTTTACATCGTCAGTCTTAGATTGGAATTTTGCTTCATTTATAGGATCTCTAGAATATACTATAGCATTACTACCAATAGCAATAGACCCTGCACTATATGTGCTCGCATTAGAGCCAGTAGCTACTGAATTATGCGCATACGCACCAGTTTTACTTCCTAATGCAGTTGACTGCTCACTATGCGCTACCGCATCTTGACCAATAGCAACGCCTCTAAATTCTGATACAGTCCAATTCCCTATAGCTATACTGCCTTGATTATTCGCTTTACTATTTTCCCCTATACTAACAGAAGTTGTCTCCTTACTATAAGCAAGATTCCCAATGGCAATCCCATTATCAGCATTAGCTTCCACACCTATAGCTAAAGATGCTGTATTATTTGCTTTCGAGTTAAAGCCTATGGCAATTTGACCTGCACTATCATCTTTGCCATCATATGCAACCGTGGCTCTATTCCCTAAGGCAATACTCTCATATCCATTAGTTTTGGCCCCTGAACCTATGGCAATAGCACCTGGTTTCTCTGCACCATGATTGTCTTTATTGATAATTTTATCCGCATCTCTATCAGGATTAATAGATACATATTCAACAGAACTACCACTTATATTACTCATTTTATTGGCAATTCGTGTGTCTACATCTGTGCTCAATGCCTGAAGTTGTTTCACATTAACTGCATCATATTCATCAGCACCACCGGCTACACCAGTAATACGGCGGTGATTAATTGGAAACTTATCGTTCCCTAAAGTTAACTCAAAATTATTACCTATGGCTACCACACCATTATCAGCACTAAAGTCTTCATTACTTAAATACGACTTAGCTGCTACATTACCCGTGTAAGCATAGGAATTATGACCTAATGCTACAGAATTTTGGCTAGCAGCAAAGCTAGTAAATCCAATAGCTACACCATTATCAGCTAATGCATGAGATCCCGCACCAATAGCGACACCACTACCTTGAGTACTTGAAAAGCTACCAATAGCTACTGAGTCATAACTTGGATTGACTTTATAGCCAATACCAACCATATACCCATTCTTATTAGGTGTGTCTGTTGTTCCTATATCTTCCCCTATTAAAATAGAACTTACACCATTACTATGTATACTATGACCAATACCGATGGAGTTTGTACTCCCATGGCTATTTTCATCTGTTAATGTTACATTGGTCCCAATAGCGACAGCTCCTCCAGTCATCGATTGGGCTCCACTACCTATAGCTACAGTACTACCACCTAAGGCTTGAGCAGCAGAACCTATCGCTACATTAGCATACTCTTCTTCACTCGCGTTCGCCCCATTGCCAATGGCAACAGCTGATTCACTTTTCGCTACAGAGTCTTTACCTAATGCCACGCCTTTACCGGTACCAGGCGCAGGCATAGCATTACTCTTAATATATAAATCTCTTGTCCAACCTTGTAACTCTGTAATTTGTGAACCAAACTTAGCTACCACAGCATCATATACAGCCTGTTGATCAGCAGTTAAATCAGCAGCTATAAGTCCCCCCCCCAGTGTACAAAACAGACGTAGTAGCTAATGTGGCCACTAAAAGCGCTCTTGTTTTTTTATCCATACTAACAAACCCCTTTCGTGAAAATAATCACTTACGTCTCCCTACTTGCATAAACCTATACGAACTACTCTAAAACCTCCCAATTACTAAAGAAAACACAAGTTCATTTTGCAAATAAATCATTCTTTTTATGACTATTATGCACTTTATATTAATATAATGACATATTTGTCAAATTAAATCAAATTTTTCTAAAATTTTTAATTATTTTTCTATACTTTTTATTTATTTTTTATTTCTTTTATTTTCTTATATTTTCTTTAAATTTTATCATTTTATTAATATTGATATCAATTTAATTTATCTCTCACTCTTAAAGTATGTATTAATTTTTCTAATATATAAAATAAATTTTCATTATTTTACCAAAAATAAAAGAGTGATAATTCTATAGAAACTATCACTCTAGCAGATGTTATTATGCAAATAAAAAAATCAATCACTAAATCACTGACTTAATTCAGCATCTTAAAAATTAACAAAAAAATAAAAAGACGAACTCTTTAGTATTCCGAAAAATACCGAACGTTCGTCTTTTTGCAAGTTTGGTGGACGATGACAGGATCGAACTGCCGACATCCTGCTTGTAAGGCAGGCGCTCTCCCAGCTGAGCTAATCGTCCATATGTTGGTGACCCGTGGGGGAATCGAACCCCCGATACCGCCGTGAAAGGGCGGTGTCTTAACCGCTTGACCAACGGGCCAAAATGGTGACTCACCCGCGACTCGAACGCGGGACACCCTGATTAAAAGTCAGGTGCTCTGCCAACTGAGCTAGTGAGTCATGTAAAAAATGGCAGGGGTAAAAGGATTCGAACCTTTGAATGACGGAGTCAGAGTCCGTTGCCTTACCGCTTGGCGATACCCCTATATATACAAAGGACCAAGCCTGTGTTAATAAAATGGCTCCCCGAGTAGGACTCGAACCTACGACCGATCGGTTAACAGCCGATTGCTCTACCGACTGAGCTATCGAGGAATGAAAGTGGAGCGGAAAACGAGATTCGAACTCGCGACCCCCGCCTTGGCAAGGCGGTGCTCTACCACTGAGCTATTTCCGCATTTCACAACAGAAACAATTCTACACCGTTAACGATATTTTGTCAAGATATTTTTACCTCGACACCATTCAAAGTGTCTTGTCCCTGACCGCTTAATAATAATAACAGACAGAGCTAGTCCCTGTCAACACTTTTGTAAAAATTTATTGGCAAAAATTTTACAATATTTACAGCCTACTCAGCAGACTTTTATTTACCCTTCAAATATGGTAAATACATTTGGGATTAGTAAATCCATAGTCCCTAAACCAATGCCCTTTTTTGTAGCTCTATCAGCCTTTTCCATCATAGCCATAACCGCGTCTTCTACAGTCTTAGTAGCAGTACAGTCTTGCTCCGTGCTTTCTACCTTAACATCGTTAGCAGGATGTGATGATGTGGTACCACCCAAAGCAGTACTAGCGCTACTTACACTTGATTTAACTGTATTTACAGCCAATGTCTTGACTAACGTCGCACCTGTAGGCGTTACCAATTCACCAGTAACTGGCGTTACATAGGTAGGAACCCCTTCTAGCAAAGCGGCTGTTGCGGGGGTAGGAATATCCATTAGCCCATGATCACAACGCACCTTACCTTGACCTACATGAAGAGGCGAAAACTTAATACCTGTTACACCGAGATACTCTAAACAACACATAGTTCCTACTATATCAATAATACAATCAATGGCTCCTACTTCATGAAAATGCACTTTTTCAAGGGTAGTTTCATGGACTTTAGCTTCTGCTTGGCCTAAATTTAAAAAGGCTAATAAAGCTTTCTCTTTTACCCAAGGACTTAAAGGCGCCCCTTCAATCAAGGCCTTTATTTCAGGATAATTACGTCGCCCCTTATGACTATGCCAAGTCAACGGATTAAACCAACGGCGTACTGTATGAGCTTGACTATGTAGTTTTACATCAAAGTATGTACCGGTAACACCATTCTTTTCACCAGGCTCACAAATGTACTCAAAATCTCTGAGCCCCAAAGGTTGTAAAGCGTCCTTTAAATACGCAAAAGGTACGCCATAATCTAAGAGCGCTCCGATCATCATATTGCCACTAATTCCCGAGGCACACAGGCCATGTAAAAACTTACTCATAGTCATTTCCTCATCTCAAACTCTCAATACTGCTCAATATCTTTAATTAACAATCCCTAGCTGTTAATAAATCTAAAAAATACGCCACATTTCAATTAAAACAAATACTAACAAAACTGGCAAACACAAACCAAGATAAATCCAAACTATCTTGTGTGTTTGCCAGTATCTAAACGCTGCCATTTGCAACGCAACCATTAAATTACAAAAGTACTTTTAACGGCCATCTTGACGTTTATTACCAGGACCATCTTCAGCCACAGTTACTGTCGCTTCACCAAATGTCTTCATATCATTTAACATATGAAGAGCTGCATCCACTACAGATAAGCCCATAACAGAACCTAAGGCTTCATCCATTTCAAGGTTATAGTATAAGTATGGACTAATTCCTAAAAATTTCATCTGTGCTTTGTGAACTGGCTCATTATAAGCAGCTGATTGGAATACAAAATCCATAACAGCTGGATTAATTGCACGAGCGACTAACAAAGCAGCACCAGTAACAGCATTGTCAAAAACAACGCCTAAACGATTAACTGCTGCCCCTAAATAAAAGCCCACCATAGCCGCTATATCAAGCGAACCTACACATTGCAAAATCTGCAATGGCTTTTCAGGCGTTAACTCATATCTAGCTAATGTAGCGGTTAAACGCTCCGCTTTTTCTTGAATGGATAATGTACATTCATTATCAGTCAATAACTCTGTCATAGGATATTGTGTAATAGCCGCTGTCACAGCAAGTGCACTTAATAGAGTACGTTCCCCTACATTACCAAGAGCCACAGCCTGTACGCCTTTACTAGCCAATTCCTCAGCCATAGCAAAGCCTACTTCTAAAGACGCTTCCATTTCAGCTTCAGTCATAGCCGGACCAGCCCCAAAGAATTTAGCGCCAGACGCTACTTTTTTATTGATTACACCGGCTACTGCCTGAGTGTCCTGTTCTAAGCCCACATCTACAGTATATACCGCTGCATTTAATTTTCGAGCCGCCGCTTCAGTCGCACTATGACCACTGCCAAGACGAGTCACAGCCGCTAAACTGTCCTGCCCTTTAGTATGATTCTGTTTACCGTCAACAGCTGTGTCACCAGCAAAAATAAGCACACTATTTTTTATATGATTTGGCTGTTCTACATTATAAATACCAGCTAAACGAACTGCAATTTTTTCTAATTGAGCCAAACTATAAATTGGTTTTGTTAAATTATCTACGCGAAGTTGGCATGCCTCCATGCACGCTTCGTTTAATGGTTGAATCGTAAACTCTCTCATGCTTGGTGCCCTCCTTCTAATTCTTGATACATGCGGATAGCTAAATCTAACATCCCCATTTGAATGGAGCCACCAGATGCTTCGCCTAAACATAAACCTAAGTTAACATATGCTTCTAAGCCCAGTGTTTTTAACGCTTCTACATGAGCTTTTTCAGCTGAAAGATGGGAAGCCATTACATAATCCATACTAGCTGGTACCATAGTGTGAGCCACTAGTGCACACGCAGTAGTATTAAATCCATCAATAACAACCATAGCATGAGCCGCTGCTGCGCCTAAAATAATACCAGTAATACACGCAAATTCTAAACCACCTACAGAGTGCAAAATACCAAGGCCATCATTTTTATCAATGTCGGCATATTTTACTAATGCATCATGAACTACCTTTTGTTTTACTTTAAGACGTTCATCGGAAATATTAGTACCGCGCCCCGTTGCCTGCTCAGCTGTAATACCAGCAAATTTAGCAGTCATAACAGCACTAGCGGTCGTATTGGCAATACCCATTTCACCTACAAGAAATACATTATAACCTTCTGCTACTTTTTCATTTACTAATGCAATCCCTACTTCCATCGCCTGAATGCATTCTTCCTTAGTCATCGCTGGTTCTTTTAAAAAGTTCCGCGTCCCCATACGAATCTTATTATGACGTAAGCCTGGCACCCAAGTCATATCTGCTTTAATCCCTACATCAACGACTTCCATGTCAGTACCACAATAATTACCTAGCGCATTAGCACCAGCCCCTTTAGGAATCAAATAATTCTGTGTCATACCAACGGTTACATCAATTGGATAGGCACTTACACCCATTTCCGCTACGCCATGATCAGCACAAGCTATAATCATACAACGCTTCGGAATTTCTGGTGATATCTGCCGTGTTACCATGGCATATTGTTTCACCATATCCACTAATTTACCATAACTACCATAGGGTGTTTCACGATCCCAAACTGCTTGTACTGCTTCCCCAATCTTTGTATCTTTAGGGGTAATTTTTTTACAAGTCTCTTCAAATAAGCCCATCGTATCCTCCTATAAGTGGGAAAAGTCATCGCGAATTGTTTTGGCGACTTTCAAGTATGTCTCTAGTGTATCATCATCTGAGGTCAAAAGTAAATTTTTAATATGTAATATTTCATCTTCTAATTGTGATAAAGCTCTAACTACCTCCTGACGATTACTGGTAATAATCTCACGCCACATGGTGGGGTTACCACCCGCTACTCTTGTAATATCTCTAAAACCACCTGCAGCCAAGCGTAAACGCAAGTCTCCCTGCCCATCACCACCAGCTATGGTAGCTATCATAGCAGCCACAGTATGCGGCATATGACTCACCGTTGCCATAAACCCATCATGATCTTCCATAGCAATTTGTTCAACACGGCCACCTAAAAATTCGCCCATTGCAATTAATTCACGAGCACCCGCTTCACTCCAACTAGGCTCCTTATCATCTCTCAAAATAATCCAAGTACAGCCCTTAAATAAATCACAATGAGCCATAGTATAGCCACCTTTTTCAGAGCCTGCCATAGGATGTATAGACACAAAATGAGCTCCTTTAGGCAACTGCTGTTTCACTGTACGAGCAAAATTTGCCTTTGTACTAGACACATCGGTTATAAGAGTGCGAGGCCGAATATAAGGAACTAATTCCTCAAACAGCCTCGCATTCGTATCTGGGGGCAAAGCGAATACTAATATATCCGCTTGCTCCACCACGGCTTTAGCCTCCGTATAAGCAGCAGTAACTGCGCCTTCCGCTACGGCTTGAGCCCCTATATGTGAGCGCCGTGCATACCCGATTACTTCATAATCGGGATGTGACGCCAATCCTTTTGCTAATGAACCACCTAATAAACCTAATCCAATAATTCCTACAATCCGTTTCATAACGTTCGTCCTTCCTTGAGCCCTGTGAGACAACTTCCTCACAAAACTCCCTACTATGCAGGCTCTTCAATGAGCTTGCGGTTCTTCCACTTACCACTGTGCCAACGCCACACAAAAATAATAGCGCGCGCACCTTCATCAATGGCCATGGCAATCCAAATGCCAATTAAACCCCACCCTAGCCAAATGCCTAGGATATAGGACAAATTAACGGCACAGAGCCACATACCAAAGATACCTACAATCATTGGCGTCCGGATATCTCCAGCAGCTTGCAAACATTGTACCATAATAATGTTTACGGTGCGACCAATTTCTAAAAAGATTTCAATAAACAAAATAGTTTTGCCTAATGATATAATCTCTGGATCTGTTGTAAAAAAAGCAAAGATGTAATCACTTAATAAATAAAATGTCGTTGATAAACCAACACTTATCGCCATACCAAGCCACATAGTATGCCATACGCGCGCCGAAATCTCATCTTCCCGCTTAGCGCCAACTAGAAAGCCTACTATAATTTGCGCAGCATTAGCTAAGGCAATCGTATACATATAACAAAACATAGAAATTATATAGGCATACACTTTAGTATTTATAACTATAATGCCAAAAATATTTACCATCTTCATAATGGTAGTCTGAGATAGCTGATACGACAATGTTTCGCCCCCTGAAGGTACACCAATATGAAGCAATCGTTTCAAAGTTTCCTTCGGGAATGGTTTTAAATATGACCAAGATAGTTTAATCGATAATTGGGTGCGGAATAAATAATAAATCAACAGCAACCCAATAGCTTTACTAACAGCAGTCGATACGGACACCCCAAATACACCGAGGGAAGGAATAGGCCCCCAGCCATAAATTAAAACAACATTACTTAAAATGTGAATCACATTCATTACAAAGGCAACACACATAGTAATAATCGGTAAAGAAAAGCCTCTAAAAGTAGCTACAAAGGCGGTATAAATCCCTGTAATAGGAATACTACAAGCTACAATAGTCATATATAAACTCGTATCATCCATAATTTCAGCCGGCACGCCTAGCCACTGAAATAATGTCCTATGAGCCACCAAAATAAACGCCGCTGCACAAGAACTAAATACAAAATTAAAAGCAATACTTACCGTTGTTACTTCATTAATTTTATCTGGATTTTTAGCCCCTAAATACTGGGCTATTAAAATGGTGCTAGCCGTACTCATAACGATAATCAGCATAATAAAAATATTCATAACCTGATTGGCGTTTGCTACAGCCGCTACCGCTTCTTGAGAATAATGACTCATCATAAATTGGTCAATATTCCCAATCAACATTTGTAAGAAAATTTCGATAAAAATTGGCCAGCTTAATGAAACAACCGATAAGCTGGCACTCTTTTTAAAGGATTTCATGCAGTAACCTCAATCGTTAATCCTCAACCCCATATAAAAAGCAGGTGACCGGTGGTGCTACTATCTAGTCCTATGGACACATCGGTCACCCTTTACTTATGTACTAAATTTTGCTTAATGCTTCATGGTCAATCAGACACTGCCAATCGGCAACAAGCTTATATTTTGCATTTGCTTGGGCCACATCCCAATTTTCGCCTTCTGGGAACCAATTGCCTGGCATACAGCCACTTTTAGCAAAATTAATGGCAAAGCCTAATTTGCGCACTTCTTTAGCAGCCCACCAAGCACCAATAGCATCACGACCCACTAAATATAGATTCTCTACATGAGTCGCTTCTAGCCAATGTGCAATTTCATCCCAATATTCACGAGGCACTACACTTTCACTTAAACACTCTTGTAAGCTTTTTCGTGCTGCTGCCAACGTTTCTGGTGTTAACTCAGTCATCGTTCTACCTCCCAATTATTATAAGGTAGCAAAGGCTTCTTCTGCTACAGCCAAGGTCTTTTCAATATCCTGTGGCGAATGCATAGCTGAAAGGAAATTGCTTTCATATTGGCTTGGCGCATAATAAATGCCATGACTTAAATTATAGTGGAAGAATTTTTTGAAGGCTTCCATATCACAAGCAGAGGCATCCTCAAAATTAACCACTGGCTTATCACTAAAGAATAAAGTAAACATGGACCCTACGGATTGCACTTGAACAGGAATATTATATTTAGCCGCCCGTTCACGCAATCCTTCACAGAGCATCTCTGTAGCTTGTTCAATCCGTTTAAACACGGTTGGATCTTGTTGCAAAATGCTAAGGGTAGCCAATCCTGCAGTCATAGCAATTGGATTGCCACTCAAAGTCCCAGCCTGATAAATTGGGCCCGCTGGTGCTACATGGTTCATAATTTCACGGGAACCACCAAATACAGCCATAGGTAAGCCACCGCCAACAATTTTACCTAAGCAGGTTAAATCTGGCTTGATACCATATTTTTTCTGAGCTCCACCGGAACTAGCGCGGAAGCCACACATAACTTCATCAAAGATAAGTAAAGCTCCATGAGCCGTAGTAAGCTCACGCAAAGTTTCTAAGAAGCCTGGCACTGGTGGCACACAGCCCATGTTACCCGCTACTGGTTCTACAATAACAGCGGCAATAGCATGCCCTTCTTTTTGGAATAGCTCCCGAATGGCGTCTATATCATTATAAGGCACTGTCAATGTATCTGCCGCTACGCCCGCTGGCACGCCAGGGCTGTCAGGCACCCCAAAGGTAGCCAAACCAGAACCAGCTTTTACTAATAAGCAATCACTGTGTCCATGATAACAACCAACAAATTTTACAATTTTATCACGGCCCGTATAGCCACGCGCTACACGCAAAGCACTCATGGTAGACTCTGTGCCCGAGTTAACCATGCGCACCATTTCCATATGAGGCATAAAAGCTTGAATCTTTTTAGCTACTTCCGTTTCTAAAAGAGTCGGTGCGCCATAACTAGTGCCACGTAGTACCGCTTCCTGCAAAGCTGCCACTACTTCGGATTTTGCATGGCCCAAAATCATAGGCCCCCACGACAATACATAATCAATATATTCATTGCCATCAATATCATAAATACGATCACCTGCTGCAGAACTGATAAATGGCGGTTCAGAACCTACACTACGATAGGAACGGACCGGACTATTTACACCGCCCGGCATATAAGCCTTTGCTTCAAGAAAGGCTTGCTTCGATTTTTCTAACGTATACATAATTCTCTCCTCATGGTATTAACAACAATGACTACTTTGAAAAGATATTACCGCAACCAACGAGCTACATCAAGGGCATGATAGGTAATAATCATTTTAGCGCCAGCTCGTTTCATAGATAACAAGGTTTCTAACACAATTCGTTTTTCATCCACTAAGCCCTGTGCAGCCGCTGCTTTTACCATAGCATATTCACCACTTACATTATATACAGCTAATGGATAATCAAAGTTATCACGAGCTTCACGGACAATATCCAAATATGAAAGGGCAGGCTTAATCATAATAATGTCAGCCCCTTCCTGAATATCCCGTTCAATCATGCGCAAAGACTCTAAACGATTGGCTGGATCCATTTGGTAGCTTTTACGGTCACCAAACTCAGGTGCTGAGTGAACCGCATCACGGAATGGGCCATAATAAGCACTAGCATATTTAGAGGCATAGCTCATAATGGATACATTAGTAAAGCCCGCTTCATCCAAACTCTGACGTAAGCAAGCAATATGACCGTCCATCATATCAGATGGAGCAACCATTTGCGCCCCTGCTTTAGCTTGACTAACAGCCACTTTACCTAACAAAGGTAAAGTTTCATCATTTAAAATTTCATGATGATCAATCATGCCACAATGACCACTGGAAGTATATTGGCATAAGCATACATCACCAATGACGATTAATTCTGGCACTTCTTTACGAATAGCTGCAATCGCCTGCTGTACAGGCTGTTCCATGTCCCAAGCAGAAGAACCTTGTTCATCTTTATAGGAAGGAATACCAAATACTTCTACGCCTAGAATACCTAATTCATAAGCTTCTTTAGCCATCTTAACAGCTTCATCAACTGATAAATGATATTGTCCAGGTAACGATGGAATCTCTTCTTTAACACCAGTGCCAGGTACAACAAATAAAGGATAGATTAAATCCTCTACTTGCAAAGTTGTTTCCTGCACTAACGCACGCATAGCTGGTGTTGTCCGCAAACGGCGCGGACGATATGTTAAGTCTATCATAAATCCTCGTCTCCTTTTATTTTATACTACCCTACTATTGTAGTACGAATTTACTAATAAGGCTACCTCTGATTAAGAAGTAGCCCCATGAGTCTATTATTCTTTAGTAGTAGCATCTGCTTGTATCATGGCTACCATAGCAGGAATGGTAAATGTATCACTAATTAAATCAGGTTCAATCCCCTGTTCTACACAAGTAGCTGCTGTAATCGGCCCAATACAAGCTACTTTTGCCTTTTTCAACAACTCTTTCCCCGCTTCACCTAATAGTTTTAATGTATTTGTAACGGTTGAGGAACTTGTAAATGTAATATAATCTACCTCATCAGATTGTAATGCCTCTACCAAGGTAGTTGCTTGTGATTCATCAACTAAGGTTTCATACAAACGAGCTACGGTTACATCAATACCACCCTCGGTAAGGCCATTATAAATGACTTTACGCGCTACTTTTGGCTGAATAAGTAACACTTTATCGCCTTCTTTTAACACAGGCTGCAAGGCTTTAACTACAGACTCCCCCTTGTAATCGGCCGGTACAATATCAGCCAACAAGCCTTTATCTTGCAACGCTTTAGCAGTTGCACTACCAATCGCACAAAGCTTAGCTTGCCCTAACACACGACTATCTTTGCCCATTGTTTGCAAGGCTTTAAAGTAATAGCGCACACCTTCGGCAGACGTAAAAATGACCGTTTTAAAATTATGAGAATTTAATAAAATCTCCTCTGTTTTGCGCTCTAGTGGTAAGGCCTGCGTCTTAATAGCTGCTGCTTCGATAACATTAGCACCTAATGCTTCTAATTGTTCGCTTAAAACACTAGCTTTAGAACGAGCCCGTGTTACCATAATTGTTTTACCAAAGAGAGGTTTATTGTCAAACCAACGCAAGGATTCACGTAAATTCACTACATCACCGACCGTAATAATAGATGGTGGTTTAATCCCAGCATTTTTAACATCCGCCGCTACATGTTCCAAGGTGGAAATCAATGTCTGCTGAATTGGTTTAGTGCCCCAACGAATAACCGCCACTGGCGTATCTTTAGGACGACCATATTCCATTAATTTCTGCGAAATCATAGGCAAATTACCTACACCCATAACAAAACTAATGGTATCTACAGACGTAGCCAAGCCTTCCCAATTAATGCCAGACTCGTTTTTAGTCGGATCTTCATGACCTGTTACAATAGCAAACGACGTAGCCATAGCACGTTGTGTCACAGGAATTCCTGCATATGCTGGCGCCGAAATACCAGAAGTAACGCCAGGGACAAATTCAAAAGGAACACCAGCTTTAGCTAATTCTAACGCTTCTTCGCCACCACGGCCAAAGATGAGTGGGTCGCCCCCTTTTAGGCGCGCAACGATTTTGCCTTCCTTACCAAATTTAACCAATAATTCGTTAATCTCATATTGATGTAAGGTATGATGCTTACACTGTTTACCTGCATAAATGAGTTCTGCTTCAGGACGAGCCCAACGCAACAAATGCTCATCAGCCAAATAATCATACACAATGACATCGGCCTTTTCGATACATTCGCGACCTTTCACAGTAATTAATTTATAATCGCCTGGTCCTGCACCAATCAAATATACGATACCGGTCATTGCAAAATCCCCTCCTGAACCAACTCTTCAATAATATGTTTGCCCCCTTCTTCAAAGAGTGCTTTTGCTAAATTACGACCAATAATTTCTGCCGTCTGTTTAGGCCCTGTCATTTCTCCTTCATAGCAATTTTTACCATCTAAAGAGGCTATAATCGCTTTTAAAGTCAACTGCCCTTTATGAATTGTCCCATGCACGCCCATAGGAACTTGACAGCCCCCCTGTAATTGGCGTAAAAAACTACGTTCACCACGGGTACACCACATAGTATTTTCATCATTCAATTTAGCTAGCATAGCTAACATTTCTTCATCGTCACTGCGACATTCAATAGCCAAAGCCCCTTGTCCTACAGCTGGAATTAATTCATCAGCCGTAAATACTTGAGTAATTTGATCAGCCAAACCCAATCGTTTCAAACCAGCTTGCGCTAATACAATGGCATCAAAATTTTCATCTTCTAATTTGCGCAAACGAGTCTGTACATTGCCACGTAATACACTGATTTGTAGATCAGGACGATGGTGTAAAAGCTGTGCTTGACGACGTAAGCTACTAGTCCCTACTTTAGCCCCTTTTGGCAATTTATCTAAGGTTTTATATTTAGGCGAAACCAATGCATCACAAGGTACTTCACGTTTTGTAATAGCCCCTAAAGTCAACCCTTCAGGCAATTCTGTAGGCATGTCTTTTAAGCTATGAACGGCAATATCAATAGCCCCTTCGCGCATAGATGCTTCTAATTCTTCTGTGAATAAACCTTTGCCACCAATTTCAGCTAATGGCTTCTCTAAAATACGGTCCCCTTTAGTGCTATGATGCACTAGTTCAACCTGACAACCTGGAAATAAACGTTGTAATTCTGCCCCTACAAATTCAGCTTGCCACAAAGCTAAGGCACTACTTCGTGTTCCAATACGGATTATATCTCTCATAAGGATTTTCTCTCCTTTGCTAGGTCAAACATATCATGGAATAATTTCCAATACTCATTTTCTTCGTCTTTACCGGCTACTTCACCAAAACGAATCATTGGGTCACGCAATAGTTTACGAACAATCATGCGACTCATATTATCCATTATTTTACGCAAACGGTCATCAGCATCTGGCAATTTAGCTAAGGCACGATGTAATTCACGTTTACGAATCCGTTCTGCTTTATCACTTAATAACACCATCATTGGTCGTACTGATAAGTAGCCCAATTTATCTTCTAATTCTTCAATGGCCTCGGCAATAATTGGTCTTGCTTTTTGCGCTTCCACTTCTCGTTGGTGTTTATTAGCTTCTACTACACTTTCCAAGGAGTCAATATTAAACAGATACACATCTGAAATATCAGACACATCTGGATCAATATCCCGTGGCACAGCAATGTCAATCATAACAATCGGATTTCCTTGGCGATTAGCTGCAATTTTAGCAGCTTCTTCTGGGCCAATAATATAATGAGGTGCGCCTGTAGAAGTAATTAAAATATCTGCTTCTTTCGCTTGTTCGATAAACTTATCAAACTGAATGGCTTCTCCACCGAAACGTTTCGCTAATTGCTCTGCTTTGTGATAGGTTCGGTTAGATACAAAAATACTGTTAACCCCTTTAGCTTGTAAATGAGTCGCCGTCAGCTCACTCATTTCACCTGCCCCTAACACCAAAACTTTCGCCTCGGACATAGGCTTTGTTAAGCAATCTTCCGCTAAATTAACGGCTGCATAACTTACTGAAACAGGTGTATTGGCAATCCCCGTCTGGGTGCGAACCTTTTTACCAACACTAATGGCTCTCTGGAACACAATATTAAAAATTGGTCCTGTCAAACCACGACTATAAGCCGTAATATAAGCCACTTTTAATTGACTTAAAATCTGGCCTTCCCCTAATACTAGAGAATCTAAACTAGAGGCAACATTAAATAAATGACCTAATAAGTCACGCCCTTCATATACAAAAAACCAATCGTCTTCAATATGCATATCTTCACAACCTTTTAAATGTTGCAATAAATGAAGCATAAATTCTTTTGGTTTTTCCACATCATCTAATACCGCATATAATTCTGTACGGTTGCAAGTGGATAAAAGCACACATTCAGCGACTTGTTCATGTTCATACACATGGTTTAACGCATCACCCACTTCTGATTTATCAAAGGAAAACACTTCGCGCACATTAACTGGTGCGCTTCTATGGTTTAAGCCTAATACTACTAATTGCATTGTTTAGTATCTCCTCCACACGTTTCCATTCACCATCTATAATCATCGCCAACTGTGCTTCACCAAGATGAGCCTGCCAAAAGGCTTCACGCTCAGCAGGTGTAGCTAACAATTGTCGTACTTCTCTTCGTAATTGTTTTAAAGCAGGTAACATATCTGCTACAGGTTCATATCGCTTAGCTAAATCTTGCTTTATTAAACGACTAAGGCGTGGACTCACCCGGCCCGTAAAAATAGCAAATTGCAAATCCCCTACTGTTATATTAGCAGGAAATGTAAAATCACAATCATCACGATTATCAGCGCGATTTACCAAAGCCCCTAATGACCTAGCTCGTCGCGCTAGCTGCTCATTTAGTTCACTATCACTAGTGGCCAATAATACAAAATCAACCTGCAAATCAATGGCCTCTGAGTAGGATGCCTCAATCCACACTAACTGCCCTGCCGCCGCCCAAGCAGCAATTTCAGGGGTTACCGTAGGACTAACCACTGTAACATTAGCTTGTTCATTTAAAAACAATCCTATTCGTCGTGCTGCCACCGGGCCTCCGCCAATGACAACGCAGCGTTTACCCGTAAGGCGCATCGCCATTGTAATCATTAGGACCTCACTTCCTATTAGCTATGAATATTTTTCATATGTTCCTTATATCAAAAACGGCTTGATATAAGATCAAGCCGATTGATACTACATGATAAAATGTGTAATTATTTATTTGTAGCTGTTTCTTCTGTTGTTTCTGCGTCTTCACTAGTTGTTGCGTTTGTTTCAGCCACTGCATCACCAGCAGCATTTGCTTCAAGCACAGCTTGATCAACACCAGCATGTTTATGAATCGTAGAGTTATCTTCGGCTACAGCGGCAATCACTTCTTCAATATCAACAGATTCAACTTGTACTGAACTATCACCTAGTACACAGCCATCTAATAATTGTAATTGAGAGTTTAAAATAGATTCCATACGAGCCTTAAATACGGCAACTTCATTACGAATAATAGCGTATTTTTCTTGACCTTCACGCAAACTACGTTCTGCATCTTCTAAAATCAATTTACGCTGTTGTTCTGCTTCCTGAATAATAAGGTCAGCCTCTTTGCGAGCTGCATTTTTTACATTTTCCCCTGTTTCTTGCGCTAATACAAGTGTATTATTCATGGTTGCTTCCATTTGTTCATATTGAGCAATTCGTTTTTCTAATTGCTCAATTTTATCTGTCATTTCACGATTATCGCGATAAAGTGTTTCATAGTCATGAACTAATTCAGCCATAAACGCATCAACTGATGCTGTATCGTACCCACGAAAGCCTTTCTCAAACTCTTTATTGTGAATATCCATTGGTGTAATCATAGCTTACCTCCTATTACATGAAACGTTTGAGATATACCCCAATACGTCCTTTACGAGATGTGCCTGTGATGGCCTCAATCTTCATTCGTCCACGACCACGAAGAGATATAATATCTCCTTCTTTTACTTCTTGTGCTGGCCCTTTAGCTGGTTGCCAATTCACTTGAACAAGCCCAGCATTAATAGAGCTCACTACTTTAGTGCGAGATACACTAAATCCAGAAGATGCCACTGCATCTAAGCGCAAAGAAGCGACTGTAGTTCGTATTTCTTTAATTTTTTCTTCTTTCGGTTGAATCTCTGCCAAATCCATATCGTCTACCGATACAGAAACCATAGCAATCTTTGTAAAATTTTGTTTCACATAGTCTGCCATTGCAGAGTCAACAATTAACTGGGCACCACCAGTTTGCATAATAATATCGCCAAAACTAGTGCGCTCAATACCCAAACCCATGAGCGAGCCCAACACATCACGATGGGTTAACAAGCGAAACCGCGGATCCCAAGAAACTTTTAAAGCACTAATACCTATATCAACAGTTCCTTGAAAATCTGCTGCTACAAATGCTACCCGTATGCGCTCGGCTCCTTCATAGCCACCGCCAAATTCCACACGCAACTGTGGCAAATTAGCTTTAATTGCATCTGCAATAACAAGGCCAGCTGGTGACATAAACTCAGTCACCCGAAATGGTTTACCACCTACCACTTGCTCGGCTAAATCGAGCATACGGCGTGCTTCTTCACCATTGCCAGATGCTTCAAAATAACGAATTAATTTCTCTTTATCTTTCACAAATCCTCCTTCACTTCTTGCCTAACTCAAAGGAGCGTTCATAACAAGCAACTACCCCCTCTTGCATAGCGGTTCGGAGTCCAGCTTTTTCCATAGCAGCAATCCCAGCAATTGTCGTACCACCAGGGGAAGTCACTTGATCGCGCAAAATAGCTGGATGAGTACCTGTTTCAAGAGCCATTTTACCCGCTCCAAACAAGGTATAGGCAGCCGCCTTAATAGCTAACGGACGCGTTAACCCAAGACGAACACCTGCATCAGCCAACGCATCCATAATCACAAATGCATAGCCTGGGCCGGAACCCGAGATAGCTGTTAAGCGTTCTAAATCAGCTTCTGTTACAACAACAGCTTCACCTATAGCACTGAATAATTGGCAAAAATCTGCCGTAGCTTCTTCTGTGCCCTTAGTTCCTACTGCTAAAGCAGTTAAACCTGCACCAACAGCAACAGGCGTATTAGGCATAGCACGATACCAAACAGCCTGTGGTAAAGCCTCCTCTAGGGTCGCTAAATTAATCCCTGCTGCTACTGACAAGCACACTGTACCAGCTGGAATCGCTTTAAATTGAGATACTATTTGCGGCCATACTTGTGGTTTGACAGCCCAAATAATCGTGTTGAACCGATTCAAATCAGGCAATTCAACACTGGCCTTAACACCTAATTCAGTTTGTAACGCCTCAGCACTAGCCTGTGTTCTAACAAGCACCTGTACCTGCTCAGGCGTAATTAACTTGGCCTGCAAGGCGCCACGTAATATAGCGCCTCCCATGGCTCCTGCCCCCACAAATAAAATTTGTCCTAACATAGTAGCTCCTATTAGATTTGTGGCTCTTTCCACGCAAATGTTTCAGATAAATCACTGTAACTTTTGTCGTTATAATCTACAGTTACATTCACAGGTACGCAAATGAAAATATCTTTACCAATTTTTTCTAATTTACCATCTAATGCAAAGGTTGCACCACTTACAAAGTCTACAATACGAGCCGCTTCATGAGGGTCTGTTTTTTCAAAGTTAATAACAACTGGACGCATATCACGAAGTTCATTAGTAATCTTTTCAGAATCTTCAAATACAGTTGGTTCAACAATTACTACTTTCATTGCATTAGGACGCTGTGCCACGGTGTTATATCCTCCTGTTTTTGCGGGACGGAATGCAGAACTGGTAGAATTAGTCTGAGCTACCTGATGTGCAGGCTCATCATATTCAGGACCTAAATTATCTTCATAAGTCTCTTCATCGTAATCATCCCGATCATTTACAACAAACATTTTTTTGATGTTGCTCCAATTAAAGCTCATTTATAAACCCTCCTACATTGCGCTAAGCCATTAATTATATACTCGGTTACCAAAAATTGCGGTGCCAACGCGAATCATATTCGCGCCTTCTCCTAAAGCCACTTCAAAGTCATGGGTCATCCCCATTGATAAATACGAAATCTGTCCTTCTGGGAATTGGGACTTCATATCTTCATAGAGTGCATGGGCTACTCGAAAAATAGGACGAGCTTCTTCCGGATTTTCGAAAAAAGGCGCCATACACATCAACCCTTTAACTCTAACATTTGGCAATGTCTTCGCATAATCGCGCACTTCTGGAAAGTCTTCCACCGTCAACCCCGATTTACTTTCTTCTCGTGCCACATTAACTTGTAATAAAATATCTTGTATTTTATCACATTTAATGGCCACTTTATTTATTTCATCTAGTAGCTTCTTGCTATCGACAGAATGTATTAAAGAAAATAGCGGCACTGCTTGCCGAACCTTATTTACTTGCAAATGACCAATCAAATGCCAGTCTAATTCTGGTCCCTTATAGGTTAAAATCTTTTCTTTTGCTTCTTGTACTCGATTTTCACCTACCGTGCGAACACCTAGTTGAGCCACTGTTTCCACCGCTGTTACAGGATGATTCTTAGTTACTGCTATGAGTGTTACTGCATCATGTCTACCCGCTTGTGCCATAGCATCTTGCATACGCTTTTGCACAGCTTCTAACGCATCTTTTATCATAGCCTACCCCCTATATGCACCGGCTAACACCTGTCAGTGCATGTAAAAAATTACTTTCATGCGATAATATTATATAATACTTTAAGTAAAATGCCAATGAAAATATGAGAAACGCTGTATATATTAAGGTTATTTTTATAAATTTTTTATATTTAGTTCAAATTAGGCAACTATATAAGTCAACTTTATATCGAAAAAATCTCTTGAAGCTCTACATCATCTCTTTTAAAAATAATATTTTCAAACCGCTCTTCCCCCGTCTTACGTGATAAAATTGCCTCTATCGGTACTGGATATTTTAATACATTTCCTTTAAGTAAAGTCTGCGGAACATGTATTCTCGTATCAGTAAACCCTAAAGTACATCCACCATCTGAAGAAGCTAAGACACAACGAATCTTATTTTTTTCAAAATATTCTTCCGCCATTACCAATTCTTGACTAAACATTTGACAAGCCGATTCTAATACAGCAACCTTTCGTCTAACAGAACCCTTTTGCTGTTTAGAGAAAATTTCAAAATCATCTACAGACAATGTTTCCGTCAGACATTTTTCAAAAAAATTTTTAGGTTCTAAATTCCCAGTAACTCCTGTTAAATGTAAAAAATTGTCTTCTTTAGCTGTCAAGATATAATACTTTTTATATTTGAAAAGGCGCGAATAAATCAAATACTCTTGATTCAAAAAATTATTCGCGTATATATTGGCACCAACAATTAACTTCCGCCTTATATTTTCCTTAAATGAGCTCATTTTATGTCCCCTTACATAAGAAAAAGAGGGGTAATTACCCCTCTTTTTCTTGATTTTACACAGTTATCTCTGCCATGGAATGGGTTTTCAGTCTCCATCCGACCACTGGAAGTAGGTTTAACGTCTCTACTCCGACTATTTCTTTCCTAAATTATAACACATTCCCCAAATTTTAACAAATAATGGACTTTATAGTAAAAAAGAATCACATTTCCACTTATTTTAAATTTGTTAACATAGCAAACAAAGCCATGCGCCCCGTTTTGCCAAATTCACGTCGATAAGAGTAGCAAGCTGGGGCCGTCATACTATCGGAAGTAGACACGGTAATTTGCTGCCAAGGTACACCTAACTGACGCAGTTCTTGTACAATAAATTGCTGTAAATTCACCCGCGGGGTCTGAATACCTTTATCCGCCCGATATTTATAGCCTACAATCTGTTCTGGAACGAGTGCCGCTTGCCTAAATAAATCCGCCAATTCTTCACTCACTTCAAACGACTCATATTGGATGGATGGACCTAAATAAACATGACAATCTTCTGGTTTCGTACCATAAGCATCGCCCATAGCCTCTATAGTACGCACTGGTATATGTCCAATCGTACCTCGCCAGCCAGCATGAATAACGGCCATAGCATGTTGACGTTGATCATAAACTAACACGGGCACACAATCAGCGACCAATAACAATAAAGGCACGCTGATTAGATTCGTTATCAACGCATCGCTATCAGGAATTGCCGTATCCATCTGAAAAGCGCCTGCACCTACCTGCTCTTTTGTCACTTCTGAAATGTGTGTGCCATGTACTTGTTGAGCACAAGTTAGCATTTCAGGCGCTACTCGCAAATGTTTAGCTAAACGTTTCCGATTTTCCCACACATGTTCCATCTCATCCCCTACATGCAACCCCAAATTAAACGACTCAAAGGGCTTTTGAGATACGCCACCAAAACGTCGTGTTACCCCATGCATAAGGGAAAATCCAGTTAATGCTGTAGCCGCTTCAAATTCAAAAGGCCGTCCAGGGAATCCGCCCCCCTCACGAATTACTGTTCTATTTTGCCGTGCCATAGGTTTCACCTCATCCTACACAAACACCACAGCGTTTACACCCCTCTTGACAAGGCGGGGTATACACTTCTGTCAAACTACGTTGCCATTCAGCCGCTAAATAGCCCTCAGCTAATTGCATATCTAACATATCCCAAGGCAGAGGCTCTGTTAACTCTCGCTCTCTATATAAAGCCTCATCCATATCATACGCATACTCATTACAAGCCTTTTTAAATTGTTTTGGTCCCCCCGCTTCAACAGCCGCCAAAATAATATCGCCTAAACGGCGATCGCCACGCGCTAATACGCCCTGAATATAGGCTTCTTTAGGTGATTCTACTAACACTTCAATACGTCGGTTTTTACTCAACGCTTTCTTAATTGTATTAAGCTTCTTAGTTACATCCTTTTGATGGGCCATTGGCATCCACTGAAACGGCGTAAATGGTTTAGGAATAAACGGATTAACACTTAAGGTTAAACGACCTTTGCAACCAGCCTCTTGCATATAGGCATATACATCTTCCGCCATACTCACAATAGCCATCACATCTTCTTCTGTTTCTGTTGGTAACCCAACCATAATATACAAACGAATGTGAGGTATACCGGCCTTAGCCGCCAACTTTACCGCTTTTGCCATGTCTTCATTTGAAATCCCTTTATTAATAACACGGCGCAAGCGATCACTGCCCGCTTCGGGCGCAATCGTAATCGTTTGCTGTCCACTTGCCGCTAAACCATCTACCACCGCCTGCGTTAATGAGTCAGCACGCAATGACGCACAAGAATAGCGAAGCCCTTTAGAACGAATATATGTCACTAATTCATCAATGTCAGGATAGTCTGAAATCGCTGCCCCCATGAGACCTACTTTTTTATTTAATGCCGCCGCTCTATCAACGCCCGCTTTTAACAAATCAAGACGCCGTACGCGCGGCGTTCGATAACAATAGCCAGCCATACAGAAACGGCAGTGACGACCACACCCACGGGCTACTTCAACAATATACATTGCCCCAAATTCAGTAAAATCTGTAGCAATAACTGTTTCACCAACTGTATCAAGAGATTTCCAATGTCGTGTCACCTTAGGCACTACACAACCTGTACTAACTGTGGAATTAGTATTTTTTGTATTCTCTGTTACCGTAACTGCAACATTTTCTGCGGTACCACTTATACCTTCAGCCAAGTGATAGCCTGCAAAGCGCCCACTGTCATCAAATTGAGGCTCATACAAGGCCGGCACATATACACCCGTGATTTTACTTAAAGCAAGTAAAATATCAGAGCGCAACCATTGTTCATTGCGCCCTTGTTCAATTACTGACAACACATGCGAAACTAACTCTTCACCTTCACCAATAATAAATGCATCAATAAAATCAGATACTGGTTCAGGATTAAAGGTAGCACAAGGGCCACCTGCAATAACAATGGGATCCCGTTCAATGCGATGAATTCGTTTTACTGGCACACGGCCTAATTTTAATAAGGTAGGAATGTTAAAATAATCCATTTCAAAAGTAATATCAAAACCGATTACATCACATTCATATAAGGGCCGTTGCGTTTCCACACTCATCAACGGCAAACGATGCTTTTCATAATCACGCAATTCTGAATTAGGTGGTAAAAAATATCGTTCCCCACAACTTGTAGGTCTTGCATTAATTTCTTCATAAATAATTTGTAGTCCCAAATTACTCATGCCAACAAAATATGTATTAGGATACACTAACCCCACTTTAAATGGTTTGTGAGGATTGCTTTCAATTCGACTTACTTCCTTCGCCCGAAGCGATTGTAAGCCATTTAATATTTCATTTCGTGTCACGGCACAACCTCCTTGAGCAATCAACATCTTAATTATTTATTATAACATGAAATATCCTGCTAAATAAACATAGATAAAAATAGATATACTAAACAATCTTAGATAACTATAGATACAACTAAATAAATACAACAGATAGTTTAATTCCTCCTAAATAAACATAGCAAAAGAGCGCTCTCCTTATCAGTAAGAACGCTCCTTCATTATCGCGATATGCTCATATTCTATTGTTACTTCTATCTATATTAACGGCTCCAGCCGGTATTACATAAAACTCTACTTTTTATTCTGCTGTATTACTATAAAACTCTATTTTTATTCTGCAAGAGCGTCTTTAATAGCCTCTTCCATGGCTGCTGGCTCTTCAGTTGGTTCAAAGCGCCCTATGACTTCACCTTTACGATTAATCAAGAATTTTGTAAAATTCCATTTAATCGAATCATCGCCTAAAAATTCTGGGAATTTTTCTTTTAAAAAGTTATTCAAAAAGTCTGCTTTTTCCCCTTTGAACCCCTTAAAACCTTGTTGTGCTGTTAAATATTTGAATAAAGGGATTTCATCAGCACCACGAACTACAGCTTTCCCCATCACCGGGAAGGTTACGCCATAATTTAATTTACAAAAGCTCTGCACTTCTTCATTAGAACCTGGCTCTTGCTCTAAAAATTCATTAGCAGGAACAGCTATGACAGAAAATCCTTGATCTTTGTACTCTTTATATAAAGCTTCCAAGCCTTCATATTGTGGTGTAAAACCACATTTGCTAGCCGTATTAGCAATTACTAATACTTGACCTTCAAATTCTTTTAAACTAACTTCTTTACCTGCTTTATCTAATACACTGTAATCGTATACGCCCATGATATTGTCTCCTTTACACATAACTTACTGCGTTTCACTTAATTAACGTCTACTTTAATACTAACTTACTAACTTGCTAACTTACTAACTTACTAACTTGCTAACTTACTAACTTACTAACTTACTAACTTATTACCTTACTAACTTATTACCTTACTTCAATTCTAAATTACTTAAATGTTAACTTATCGAGTATCACCGGTTATCTCTCTTTCGATAATTTAATTGTACACAATTTTTTAATTGTTGTCAACTATATTTTGCGCAATTTAATTAATAAAAATTTATTTTCATATCATTCTTCTAATACTCAGTCTCAAAAATCCTTATATTTACTGGACTTTCATCTATATTACTACACACAAATTTTCTTAAAAATCATTCAAAATTTCCCTCAATTTTTCTAAAAGCTCCTAAAATGACTTCCATTATTTCTAAAATTTTAAGCCACAAAATAAAAATTCACTTGTTTTTAGCCACATATATTTTAAAACCTACTCCTTACAATATAAAAATAAAAAGCCATTTAATCACAATTCGTGGTTTCTCAACGCCCAACGATTTGCATTAAATGGCTTTTATCTTAACCCTTACTATTAAATTCCCCAAAATCGACTAAAATTACTTAGCCTAAATATCTACACCAACCATACCCTTTTCAGAAGCCGCTTCCCCTTGCAAAGCTTCATCAACAACGATAGAACGTTTGCTAACTAAAGTACAAACACCAAATGTAATAGCACATACAATCCATTCTAAATAAATTACATGCGGTACAATTCGTACCACTGGAGCAATATTCCATAAAATTAAAGTTACTACTGCGGCTACTAATGTGTAGAATGCACCTATACGACTACAATATTTTGGCGCGAATAATGTCATCAACACAATCACCGAAAATGCAGCCATTAAGCTCAATCCCTGCATTAAAGTAGCAATAATGCCACTAATCGTCAAAGCAAATGTGAAGGTTAATAAACCCATGACAACAATAGCAATACGGGTAATCAATGTATACTGCTCATCGGTTACATTTGGGTTGATGAAACGTTTATAAATGTCTTGAGAGAACAAAGTCCCTGAACTTAACAAAAGATTACAAGCCGTACTCACATCTGCGGCCCAAAGAGCAGCTAAGGTTAATCCTGCTAATAAAGGATGTAAAGAAACAATTAACTTAGGTAAGGCTAATGCAGGGGATAACCCAGGATATAACTCCGCTGCAATAACACCTAAATACGCACTAACGAACCCGATAGGAAGCATAATCAAACCACCAAGAATAAATCCTTTACGAGCGACCCCCACTGTTTTAGCGCCTAAGGAAATTTGAATAATACTTTGTAACGATAAATTAACGGTAATCAAAGTAACTACCCAAGTTAAAATAGTTAAACCCCCAACGCCTTCTACTAAATCAAACATATGAGGCATCGGTGCCTGCGCTTCTACGGCTGCCGTACCACCCATTAAATGCACTGCCATATAAGCCGCTGCTGCAATACCGATATACTTAAGCGTAACATTTAACAAGTTGGAAATACTAGCTGACCACATGCCCCCCATCATAGTAACACCGATGAACACAACGGCACTCATAATCATACCAGTTGTTACCGTAAATACTTCAGGCAATAGAGCGGCTAAAATGGTGCCACCAGCTACATACTGCAAACTCATTACACAAAGTTGCACTAAGATCTGGATTACAATGCCTGCAATTCGACTTTTCTTATCATAATACCGTTCTAACATTTCAGGCACTGTTGTAATTTGTAAACGACGGTATCGTTTAGCCACTGTAAGGCCCATCACAATCGCACCAAGCCCCCAAGCAGCCGTATACCAGCCAGCCGAAATCCCTTTCATATACGCTTGTTCTGCCACTCCAATTGTTGAGGCGCCACCTACTGCTAAGCCTACAATTGAAACAGTAATCAATGGCGTTGTCATGCGACGACCTGCTAATACATAATTTTCAGCTTTCCCCGTCGTTAAACGACGCGATACCCAAGAAATAACAAAGAGTAATACCACATACAGCCCTACAATCACAGTTGAAATTGTCATTTTTCGCTCCTTTCGCTATGGTGATTGGGGCATATCACCGGCCCGTCCGCCTAACTAGACTTAACATACTCTCTTCATTCTCAAAGTTAGAAATAAAAAATCGCCCCTAAAAAAGGGACGATGACGAATCGCGGTACCACCCTCATTGACGATTTTGGATAATAAAAAAAGAGCGTAGCACCAAGGGACGGAAATTCCGCGGTACCACCCTCATTATCTCGAATCGACCAACTCATAGTTCTTCTAACGACAACCACGCCGGCTCAGCCTACTCTATTTCAGCTTTGCAGTTCAGAAAGGAACTTCACACTATAATCACTGCCGTTTTACACCAACCAACGGCTCTCTGCGCATGCCTTATAGAGCTACTTTCTTTCATCATCACTTTTATCTGTACTCAGCACATTTATAAGATTGAACTTATTATACGAAAAACATTTGTCCATGTCAAGCGTAATTTTAAAAATAATCAAAAACACCGCCCAAGGTAATCCTCAAGCGGTGTCTCTTCAACTATCAACAACTATATAGCACTCTAATTGAGAGAATACATAATTGTAATCTAAAGGTTAATACAACCGTAATCTATTGTTATTAGCCTTCAACAATTTCAGTAACAACACCAGCACCTACTGTGTGGCCACCTTCGCGGATAGCGAAACGAAGACCAGCTTCAATAGCGATTGGTGTAATTAATTCGATGCTCATAGTAATGTTATCACCAGGCATACACATTTCAGTACCTTCTGGAAGTTCGATAACGCCCGTTACGTCTGTTGTACGGAAGTAGAACTGTGGACGGTAGTTAGAGAAGAATGGAGTATGACGGCCACCTTCTTCTTTAGTTAATACGTAAACTTCACCTTTGAATTTAGTGTGTGGGTGAATAGAACCTGGTTTAGCTAATACTTGACCACGTTCGATGTCTTTGCGGTCAACACCACGAAGAAGTGCACCAACGTTGTCACCTGCTACTGCGGAGTCCAAAGTTTTACGGAACATTTCAAGACCAGTTACTACATAGCTTTCAGCTTTTTCTTTAAGACCAACGATTTCAACAGTGTCGCCTACTTTAACTTCGCCACGTTCAACACGGCCAGTTGCTACAGTACCACGACCAGTGATTGTGAAAACGTCTTCCACTGGCATCAAGAAAGTTTTATCAGTGTCGCGTTCTGGAGTTGGGATGTAAGAATCAACAGCGTCCATTAATTCTTTAATTTTTGCAACGTATTTAGCGTCCCCTTCTAAAGCTTTCAAAGCGGAACCTACAACGATAGGCACATCGTCGCCAGGGAATTCGTAAGTGGAAAGAAGTTCACGAACTTCCATTTCTACTAATTCGATTAATTCTTCGTCGTCAACCATATCAGCTTTATTCAAGAATACAACGATAGCTGGTACACCTACCTGACGAGCAAGAAGGATGTGTTCACGAGTCTGAGCCATAGGGCCGTCAGTAGCAGCGATAACTAAGATAGCGCCGTCCATCTGAGCAGCACCAGTGATCATGTTTTTAACATAGTCAGCATGGCCTGGGCAGTCAACGTGTGCATAGTGACGAGTTTCAGTTTCATATTCAACGTGGGAAGTGTTGATTGTAATACCACGTTCACGTTCTTCTGGAGCTTTGTCGATCATGCTGTAATCTTGGAAATCTGCTTTCCCTTCTTCAGCCAATACTTTAGTGATTGCTGCAGTAAGAGTAGTTTTACCATGGTCAACGTGACCAATTGTACCAATGTTAACATGTGGTTTAGTACGTTCAAATTTTGCTTTTGCCATTGAAGTAATGAGCCTCCTTCACAAAAATAAAAACCTATATACGCTCATTATAATACAAAAAATCAGTAATGAAAAGAATCTATATAGCAAAATCACCAAAATCTCTTGTAGATTTTGGTGATTTAAGGATAAATTAGTTGCCATAATTCTGTTTAAATGTTTGTAATTTATAAAAACACCATAACATACCAAACCAAACAGGCGTAAATAAAAGCGCAATTAAGGTTTCATCATTAAACGCTAACGACGCTAATACAAATGCATAAAATGCTAAAATAATGTAATTCATTGCAGGATACAATGGCATTTTAAATGGGTTTGCTTTTGCCTGCGCTGGATGCAATTTACGGTATTTCATATGACATACCAAAATAATTGCCCAAATAAAAATAAAGCAGAAAGTAGATACACTCGTAATAATAATAAATACATTTTCAGGCATAATATACTGCATAATAACTGCCATGAAAATAACTAACGCAGAAAATACAACTGCATTCACTGGCACCTGATTAGAACGCAAACGGAACATACGACGAGGTGCGTTTCCTTCACGAGCCAATGTATACACCATACGGCTTGTACTGAAAAGACCACTGTTACAAGCAGAGGCCGCCGATGTTAACACAATAAAATTAACAATAGCTGCAGCCGCTACGATTCCAGCTGCTTTAAAAACTTGTACGAATGGACTTGCCGTTGGATTCACTGCCGTCCAAGGGTAAATACTCATAATAATAGCTAAGGCGCCTACATAGAAAATAATAATTCGAATAGGAATATTATTAATTGCCTGTGGAATAACCTTTTTAGGATTTTCTGTTTCACCTGCCGTTAAACCAACCAATTCAATACCAGTAAAGGCGAATACAACCATTTGAAAGGACAACGCAAATCCTTCCCAGCCATTAGGGAACCAGCCACCATGAGACCACAAATTCGCAAAACCTACAGCCCCTACATCAGTTTGGTAGCCAATAAACACTAGATATAGCCCACCTACAATAAGGCCTAAAATAGCAATAACTTTAATTAAAGCAAACCAAAATTCTAACTCCCCGAATATTTTAACAGCCATTAAGTTTGAGGCAAATAACACTAATAAAATACATAAACTTGGTATCCACGGTTCTACATTAGGAATCCAATATTGCATATACACACCGGCCGCAGTAACGTCAGCCATCGCTAAGGAAACCCAACAAAACCAATAGGTCCAACCTGTAATAAAGGCCGCCCCAGGGCCTAAATATTCATGCACAAAATCTACAAAGGAATGATGCTCTGTATTTGATAATAATAATTCCCCTAAAGCACGCATCATAAAAAAGGAAATAAGACCTGTAATAATGTATGCAAATAATATTGACGGACCAGCCAAATGAATTGATCGACCTGAGCCTAAAAATAAACCCGTCCCTATAGCGCCCCCTATCGCTAATAATTGCACGTGACGGTTTTTCAGCCCCCTAGCTAACTCCTTTTCCTCGGACATACAAATGTCCACCTCCTAAGCACCAAAAAAATCAAAAAAATAACCCACATATTAAATGTGAGTAACTAACAAAAGTTAATGGTGGCGGCACACGGATTTGAACCGCGGACACACCGGGTATGAACCGATTGCTCTAGCCAACTGAGCTATGCCGCCATGTGTATATGGAGCTAGTGACCGGGATTGAACCGGTGACCTTATCCTTACCAAGGATACGCTCTGCCGACTGAGCTACACCAGCATACGTATAAATGATGGTTGCGGGGACAGGACTTGAACCTGCGACCTTCGGGTTATGAGCCCGACGAGCTACCAACTGCTCCACCCCGCGATGAATGGTGGAGGGAGAAGGATTCGAACCTTCGAAGTCGAAGACGGCAGATTTACAGTCTGCTCCCTTTGGCCGCTCGGGAATCCCTCCACGAATAAAAATGGAGCTGGCGATAGGAATTGAACCCACAACCTGCTGATTACAAGTCAGCTGCTCTACCGATTGAGCTACGCCAGCGTACCACGACAAGGAATATTATACATATTCCAGAACATCTTGTCAATAGATTTTTTTAGCTCAGTTTGACAATTTGTTCTCTAACACAGCTAGTGCGTTAGTGCTTTATTATAATAGCATAGACATAATAATTACGCAAGTACTTTTTCATAAAATTTCAAAATTTATTATAAAATTTCTAAAAAATAATAGCCCCTCTTAATGAAAGAGGAGCTATCCTTTATTCTATACTTCATACTATAAGATAGTATAGCTTTTTACTTATTTATTTGCCTTAATCAAATTACAAGACTCTAGCCATCCCTTAAAAAATAAAGAAATAAATCATAGCCACAAAAGCTACAGCAAAGCGATAATAAGCAAAACCTGCTAATGACGATTTATTTAAGAATTTCAAGAACCATACAATGGATAAGTACGCAAATACAAAAGCAGTTACAAAACCAATGAGGAACATTACAAAGTCAGACCAATACAATTGATCAATGATTTTCAACAAATCATAAATACAAGCAATCAACATAATTGGCACTGCCATAATAAAGGAAAAATCTGCCGCTGCCTTACGGCTAACCCCTAAGATTAAGCCCCCTGCAATGGTAGAACCAGAGCGAGAAAATCCAGGCCATAAAGACAATACTTGGAATAAACCAATTAACAAGCATTGATACATGCTTAAATGATCCACTGTATGAGTGGTAATAGGTCGATGATATTTTTCAGCTAGTAGCATGAAAAGACCGCCTATAATTAAGCCTATAATAACTGTGCCTGGTGAAAATAAATTATTCTTAATAAACGAATGACCTAAATAGCCAATCCCCATAGCTGGCAACATGCCAAAGAAAATATGAGCTAAGGACAAACCATTCGTGCGCACCCAATTCTCACGTCGCAACATAGTCATAAACTTTTCACGATAAAAAAGAAATACTGATAAAATAGCCCCGAGCTGAATAAACACTTCAAATACACTAGCCCGCTCACCAGTAAAGCCTAAAAAGTCACCTACTAAAATCATGTGCCCCGTACTAGAGACTGGCAAAAATTCCGTTGCCCCTTCTACAATGCCTAGTATAAAGGCAATAATATTTTGATCCATTATTACACCTCAATTACCAAATCGCAAGTTAACACCTAGACCTTTGTCTAATCCTTAACGCTAACGCCTTATGTTAAAGTCTTACATTACAGCCTTATATTAAAACCTTATATTAAAACCTTATGCTAAAACTTTATACAAAGACCTTCCGCTTCAGCTATTGTACACAACCTGTACAACAGCCTATTCATTATATTCTTTTTAGCAGAATTTCTCAATGTTAATTTGTATTTTACTGTCAATAATTGAAAAACATTCAATTTTTTGCCATTTTTACGACACTTTGCCTTCTTTAAAGGTAAAAATCGTAATTTCCCGAGGACAATTATAACGAACTGGGAACCAATGACCTGTGCCATTATTTACATAGCCATACTTCCAACTATCACGATACATACCTTTAAAGTACTTAGTGCCAACAGGTACCAATGGCGTATCGCCTACTACAATCTGTCCACCATGAGTATGCCCAGACAAGGTAACTGGAATATCATGCGCAAAAGCATTTTCGATAAAGTCAGGATGATGCGCTAGCAAAATAACAAAAGCCTCTGATGGCACATTAGCAAGCGCTTCTTTTAAGTATACTTCACGCTGTTCCCCTGTGCGCTCAAAAGAGTACTCTACCCCCGCCAAATATACAGGCCACGAACCACCGCTTAAACGCAAGGATGAATTCCGATGCATCCGCATAGAAATTTTACTAAACGCCTCTAACACAAGTGGTAAATTTTTAAAATATTCGTGATTACCTAATATATAATCAATGCCATCAGGAATTTTAGGGAATAATTCTTCTAAACGACCACATAAAGGATTTAGCCATTCTAATTCATCAATTAAGTCCCCTGTAATAACTAAGCGATCTGGCTTTTCAGCTAAAACAGCTTCTGTAATTTTATCAAAATCATGTAAATCAATAAATGGGCCAATGTGCACATCACTAATTTGTGCTAATTTATAGCCTTTTAAATATTCGGGTAAACTGCGGAATACCAAATCAACATGATTAACTTCTAATTCTTTAGCACCTTCATAGGCTCTAACTACGCCACCCCCAGCTGTCACAGCTGGTACAGCCCAAAGGGCATTTCTAAGAAATCGACGCCGACTATCTTGTTCTTCGTCAGTAGTTTGCTGTGCTCGCCAATTTACCGCCGCTACAACTAGTGCTAACGGAATCATAATAATAAAACACACACCGAGTCCTAATAATAAACCATAAGAGCCAATCGCCCAGTGCTTCCACCATTCATATAATGCAGTATCAAAAATTTGTACCTGCGCCAACTGATAGTACGTAGTTCCCCCAATAGCTAGCACTTGTACCGCCACTAACCCCCAAAACCATAATGCACGCCTTGCTACTTTAGTTACCCGTACAATTAAATACGAATTAACAAACACAATTAATAATACAATGAGCGTTGTCATGGCTAAAAACATAAAACGCGCGGACATTCTCTCACCTACCTATCAACAATAATTAAATCTATAATTCATTTCACAATTCATAGTTTATATTTCATGCGTTTGACAATATACTGTCAATTTTCCATGTGGTCCAGCCCAAGGTAAATCTATAAAGTCTTCAGGTGCCACCCAGCGCCACTCGGCATGGTCATCAAAAAGGAAATTAACTGCAGTGTCACGCTGCTCTTGTTGCCACCGCCCTACATAGGCTTCCATATCCCAACAGCGATGGGAAAATACATGTCGCAAAGTAGCTATACAAGAGTCTTGCCACTGAATAGTTGCGCCTTGTTCTTCCCAATAAGCCTTTAAAGGATCTAAACCAATCAAAGGCAATTCTTTTTTGTCTTGCACCAATGCGTCCCTTGGTACTTCTACATTAGGAAATTCCCACATAGAGTGAAGCAAACCTTTACTGGGGCGGCGATGCAATAAATAAGCCCCTTCTTCATTTTGAATTAGTCCAGTAATTACTGAACTAATGGGCACTGCTTTTTTCACAATGCGCACAGGCAACTCAGTCGCTATCCCTAAGGCATCGGCCTTGCACCAACGCCGTAAAGGACAACCTTCACAACGCGGGGCTTTTGGAATACAAACTCGTGCGCCAAAATCCATTAAAGCTTGATTAAAATCACCAGGTCTATCATATGGCAACGTTTCATCAACCAAAGCAGCGATTGCTTTTTTACCAGCTGTGCGCATAATGTCCTCTTGCACGGCGTATAATCTAGCATATACACGAAGTACATTACCATCTATCGCCGCTTCTCGTTGATTAAAAGCGACTGATAAAATCGCCCCTGCCGTATAAGCGCCAACACCTTTTAAGCTTTCAACCTCTTTACGAGTCTTGGGAATCTCGCCACCATATTTATTCATAACTTCTTGAACGCCTAAGCGTAAATTGCGAGCCCTTGAATAATAGCCAAGACCTTGCCAAGCTTTAACAACCGTATCTTCATCAGCAGCCGCTAATGCTTCCTTAGTAGGAAATTGGGTCATCCAATTTTCGTAATATGGTCTCATCGCTTCGATCCGCGTTTGCTGTGACATAATTTCAGAAACCCAAATACAATAGGGATCCTTTGTCTTTCGCCAAGGCAAATCACGTTTATTCAAATCATACCAATGCAATAACTCAGAAGTCCATTCAACTTCTGTAGTCGACATATTCGCTCTATTCACTAATTACGTTCCTTTCGCAAACAAGCTGTAATAGCTTCTATGGTCTCAAATTCTTCAATCGTATCAACATAGGTATTTTCAGCTAATTTTACTTCATCATTATCCTTGCCAAAAATGAGCAATGTATGGAGTAGCTTACCAGCTAATACTTCAGGAATCCACGTATCATCGCCTTTCCACATCAGTTCATAAGGGATGTCTGAAAAAGAAAACCATTGCGGCTCCATTTCTTCACTTTCTAGTGGTAAACCTTCGTACTGTTTAACAATATATGTATAATTAAGATGATTTAATGTTTCTTCATAGGGAAACTGGAAATTCATAATGGCTACCGGTATTAAGTCTTCTGGGTTTACGATTAATGACACTTCTTCAAAGATTTCACGGACTGCACATTGCCGAAATGTTTCATCCTCCTGTTTTTTACCACCAAAACCATTATATTTACCGGCTCCAAAGCCTCGTTTCTTACGACCTAATAAAATTTCTTGCTTATCATTTATAATTAAGCACAAGGTAGTAGGTTTCATACAAACTCCTCACTAAGCATTCTCCTATATTTGCGAATGCTTATTACTCTACTTTTATTATTATAATCATTATATAGAAATTTTTAAAATTATCTATACTAATTAATTATATCATACTGCCCAAAAGTCCCAACCTGTGATAGTATTAAATAAGAGAGGTGCACTTATGAACGAACCACTAATATTTAATATCGCTATAGGCCGTAGTAAACCTGAAAATATTCGCCATCGTGAAGTAGCCTGTCCCTTCTGTACTGTCGATCAATTAACCAATATATTAGAAACAGAAGATGATATTATTTGGCTTATGAACAAATATCCTGTATTAGAACGAACTTGGCCTACAGTTATCATTGAAACCCATGATTGCTTTAGTGAGTATTCACGCTATACGCCTGAGCAAGCGGAAAAAGTTCTAGCCTTTTCATTGCATAAATGGCAAGAAACTATGGAACGTGACGAATTTAAATCTGTACTCTATTTCAAAAATTTCGGCCCTATGTCAGGCGGCTCCATTCGCCATCCACACAGCCAAATTATTGGTCTTTACGACTATGACTATCGGCAAGATATTAAAGAACATCATTTTGAAGGACCCATCTTAAAAGAAGATCCAAACTTAGTAATTACCCTATCGAGCCAACCAATTATTGGCTTCTTCGAATTTAATATGAAGTTTAACCAACAAACGTCCTTAGCCTTAATGAGTCGTCGCATACAACAACTACTTCAATATATATTGACAGATTTTTCTAAACATAGTGGCTCCTATAACTTATTCTTCTACGATTTGCATACCGATTCACAGTATGTTAAAATAGTACCTCGTTATATTACTTCGCCTCTATATGTAGGCTATTCAATTAGCCAAATTAGTAATACAGAGCGCATTGAGCAAGTCAAAGAGGAACTAAATCGAGACTTTTTCAAATAGTACAATTAAGTAAACTTCCATTATTTTAAGGAGAACCTATGAAAATTTTTGCCATTGGCGATCTTCATTTTTCAGGAGAACCACCTACTAAGCCAATGGATGTGTTTGGCCCCCATTGGCAAAATCATCGTGACCGAATTATTACAGCTTGGCAGGAACAAGTAAGTCCAGAAGATATCGTCTTTGTTGTAGGGGATATTTCCTGGGCTTTAAAATTGGAGGAAGCCGTCCCTGATTTACAAACAATCGCCAATTTACCTGGACAAATTTATTTAATTCGTGGCAATCATGACTATTGGTGGAGTAGTGCTAATAAAATGAATGCTGCTCTAAATCATAGCCTTACCTTTTTACAAGGTCATGGCACGGCTGTAAACAATATTGCTTTTGGAGGCACACGCGGTTACTTATGCCCCCGTGATACATCCTTCAATGAAGATTCGGATACTTCCATTTACGCTCGCGAGTTACTTCGCACTGAAGCAGCTTTACAAGAAATGGAAAAAGCCCTATCAAACTATGAAAAGACTAGCGCAAATCAAAAAGTATTACCTACTCTGCGCATTTTATTATTACACTATCCCCCATTTAATGATAAAAATGAAGCGAGTGGTTTTACCGATTTATTGGCTAACTATAAAGTCGACCACTGTATTTTTGGTCATTTACATGATAAAACATCCTTTGAACGTATACCTGACCATTTTGGCAACACACAATTACATTTAGTATCTGCTGATTTTATGAATTTTAAACTAAAACAAATTATATAGCGAAAGCAAGGTATATAACTAATACAATTCATCATAACTAATACAATTCATATAACTAATACAATTCATATAACTAACACAATTCATATAACTAACACAATTCATATAACTATCACAATTCATATAACTAACACAGAGTATATAATATAAAACTAAGAATATAAGGAGCGAATATGAGTCGAATCCATAAAGAACATTTACAAGCCGGCTATATTTTTGGCGATACGGCTAACGAAGAATATGTGTATCTACCTGCTGGTGAAGTCGGTGTAGACCACCCTATGTGTGTCCTAGAGCGTCAAGGCAGTTATGAAGATGTAGAGTTAGAAGAAGCGGCTCACCTCATCGACCGTTTAACGCTAAAACCTTGTAGTCATCCTAAACTAGGCAAACGTTCCTTTTAAAAGCTGGGATTAGGTTCACAAAGTTTTAGAATAAAATATACTATAATAGCACAAAAAAGCTGTAACAAACTGATGGCCAAAGCCACGTTTTGTTACAGCTTTTATATTAGTAAGTTATACTTACCACAATTTTAATCTTCCGAACCAAACGGCACTAATTTTTGAGCCTGTTCACGATGCATTGGTTTAATTGAACGATTAGCCACTTTAAAGGCTAACGCGATAACAGCCGCATCATCTACCCAACCAAGACCTGGGATACGATCCGAAATCACATCAATTGGTAAAATCAAATACCCTAAAGCCCCTGCAATAATAGCTTTTACATATTTTGGGGTATCTGGATCACGAAAACAATAGAATAGAATACATGCGCGACGTAAAAATGCTACATTTTTACCAATCCCGCTAGCAAAGCGTAAAAACTTAGATGACGAAAAAAACTTCGCGTACTTTAATAACTTTAAAGGACTCATTAAAACTCACTCCTATATACTACGGTACTTAGCCTGACTTACTAAATTATTTTTGTAATTTAGATTTGGCTTCATCAACAGTTTCTTCTACTTTGCCTTTTACTTCTTCCGCTTTATCTTTAGCTTTATCAGCTAAATCACTCGCTTTATCAGCTAATTCTTCTTTTTTATCTTTTGCTAAATCAGCTAAGTCACTAGCCTTATCTTTAGCTTTATCAGCTAAATCACTCGCTTTATCAGCTAATTCTTCTTTTTTATCTTTTGCTAAATCAGCTAAGTCACTAGCCTTATCTTTAGCTTTATCAGCTAAATCACTCGCTTTATCGGCTAATTCCTCTTTTTTGTCTTTTGCTAAATCAGCTAAATCGCTAGCCTTATCTTTAGCTTTATCGGCTAAATCACTTGCTTTATCAGCTAATTCTTCTTTTTTATCTTTCGCTAAATCGACTAATTCTTCTTTTTTATCTTTTGCAGAATCTACTAAATTGCTCACTTTTTTCACAACCTCTTCTCGTTTATCACCTGCAGAAACAATAAAATCACTTACTCGTTCAACTACATCTTCTTTACGATTGCCAGCTACGGACAATAAATCACTTAATTTCCCTAATACAGTGGACTTCACATCATCAGTAGATTTTACAGCAGAGCTTGCACCACCAGCGGCTAAATCTAAAGCTGCGCCACTAACAGTCACCAATAAAGCTCCAATACCGGATAAAGCATGTTTAGCATTAGCAATATATTCTTTATCAGAATTAGCAATCGCTTTACCCGCTACACCTGCTACGGCAGCGGCAGCAACACCAAGCACTACATTTTTTAAAGAGCCAAGATTAGCTAATGTATCGCCACTAAATAATTCACTTAAATTAAGACGACTAAGACCTAAGAAATCATCTTTATTAACGCCAGCTTCTGCTAAGAAATCTTTACCTTCATCACCTAATGGTTTGTTTCTCATTGGCGAATCCATAAGTGCTTTAATCGTCGTTTTGTTATGATCAATAATATCAGCTAAACGTTCTCTATATTCAGAGAAATCACCAGGCATAGGCATGCCACCTTCAACCCAAGTTTTAGCACATTTACCTACTGCGTACGTCAAACAGACAGCAAGGGGAATTTTAATTTTTGGATTAGGCAATACCGATGTTAGTAAAGCACTTACTAAACTACCACCTAAACCACCGAGGAAGCCAATAATGGCACCAGCTGTTGCGGTATGACCATATACAGCGGCAATGCGACTTACCATATACGCATCATTAGCAATTAAAGCTGTCGTACTAAGTTTTGGTGCCATCACAAGCACGCCAGCACGTGCTGCAGCCCAACGGCAAATAGTTTCAATCTCAGCATCACGATTTGCTAATTCTGCTTCTACAGCCGCTAACGTTCCCTCAGGATGAGTCATCAAATCTTTTACGTCTTCCATCTATACCTCTCCTTTATCACCTGTAAAGTTTAACAATATAATTCAATTATAGACCTTTACTATAATAATTTCTATATAAAGAAGAAAAAATCCTCTTTTTTCCTATATAAATTATGCAAAATAGTAGAAATTAGCTCAATCTTACAAGTATTACCAGCTTGTTAAGCCTCCGTCTATAGTCCAAGCTGCGCCTGTTACAAAGGATGCTTTGGAGCTTAATAAAAAGGCAATTACTTCACCAATTTCTTCTGGTTTTGCAATTCGACCCAATGGATAGTGGGTAGCCATTTCTTCCATAGCTTCTTCAAAGGTTTGATTGCTTTCTGCCAGCTGACGTGCTACTAAGGATGTATCCACATCGCCAGGACAAACACAATTTACCCGCACATTATGTACTGCCATTTCAAGAGCTAAAGATTTGGTAAAGCTTACAATAGCACCTTTAGAAGCTCCATATACAGAGCACGCTACATTCCCCTGCAAGCCGGCATCACTAGATACCGTCACAATACTGCCTTTAGTACGCCGTAAACAAGGTGCTGCTGCTTGACATAAAAAGACAGTTCCTTTCACATTGGTGCCAATCATTTCATCGAAATCTTGCTCCGTTACTTCATCCAATAATTCTTCTTTATAAAAACCTGCTGCCGTAACCAAAGCACTAATATCACCAAATAAACGACAAGTTTCTTCTACAATGCGACGACAATTCATAACCTTACTTACATCGCCTTGTACAAAACGAACTTTAGAGGAAATGCGTCGTAATTTAACTACTGCTTCTTGTCCTGCCCGTTCATTGCGCCCATTAATGACTACACACCAACCTTGTTTCAATAATAACTGTGCGGTAGCGAAGCCAATACCGGAGGTACCGCCACTAATAAGGGCTACTTGATTTTCACTATTAATTGGCATACAATCACCGTCCTTCACTTACCAATGAGTCACTGCATAATCATAAGTCAATTTACAAAGCATGCTCACTGTTGTAGCAATAAACACAAAACGAACTAAGCCTACGCCTTTTTTAATGGCTAGCCGCGAGCCCAATGTGGCTCCAATAATCTGCCCAGCGCCAGCCGATAAACCTAACACATAATCTACGTGACCTAGTGCCAAAAATAATATTAAAGAACCTAAATTACTCGTAAAATTAAGTAACTTTGCATTACCTGAAGAATATAAAAAGTTAAACCCTGCATAGATAAACATGAATATCAAAAAAGTACCTGTGCCAGGTCCTACAAACCCATCATAAAAGCCAAGCGTCAAAGCGCCTAATGCCAAGAGTAGTAACTTTTTCTGCGAAGCCCCTGCATAGGTAGTTACGGTGCCCCAATCTTTTTTAAATAATACAAATAAGAGAACACTAACTAATAAAACAATAATAATCGGCTTCAAATATAAAGGGGGAATGCTAATAACCAACCACGTACCTAGTAGTGAACCAATAAAGGTAATCGGCATTAACTTTTTTACGAGGGGCCATTCTACCATGCCAGACCGTGCGTAAGCAATAGACGCTGTTAACGCGCCAAATACACTAGATAATTTATTACTACCTAACGCTACACTAGGCGGTAAATTAGTCAGTAACATCGCCGGCACTGAAATTAGACCGCCACCCCCAACAATAGAATCTACAAAACCTGCTAAAGCACCTGCTACAAATAAAACTAAGGGTAGCATCAACGCAGGATCTACCATGCTTACTATATCCATATATTCCTCATTTCAAACGACTTAGAATCGTTTTATAGCCATCGGCGCCATATACTAAACACCGCTTTACTCGGCTAATAGTAGCAGTACTAGCACCGGTTGTTTCTACAATGTTATCATAACTTTCACCAGATTCTAACATCCGTGCGACCTGCAAACGCTGTGCCAATGCTTTTAGCTCATTGACCGTACAAATATCTTCAAAGAATTCATAACACTCATCGATTGTTTCCAAAGCTAATATAGCCTGGAATAACTGGTCATTCATAGGATTGCGTAATTTCTCATTGACACTCATAAAGATCCTCCCTTAGTAATTTAGATTTATTTTAATTATATTACATAATGGGGTAAAAGAAAAAGACTTTCACACAAAAAAGTGCAAAAGTCTTCTTCATAATTAATAACTAGCTTATTTCATCCTTAGAAAGCTGAAATAATAGAACCTTTGAAGGTATCTTCGATAAATTTCTTAGTTGCCTCAGATTGATAAATAGATAAGAATTTTTTAACAGTTTCACTATCTTTATCCCCTTCACGTACAGCTACTACATTAGCAAACGGAGACTCTTTACTTTCTACTACTACAGCATCCTTCAATGGATTAAGACCAGCATTTAGCGCATAGTTAGTATTTACACAAGCAATATCCACATCATTTAAAGAACGAGCAATTTGTGCTGCTTCCAATTCTTTAATCTGAAGATTTTTAGGATTTTCCACAATATCTGCTACAGTAGATTTTGGACTGCCCCCATCTTTTAATTTTAAAAGGCCTGCTTGTTGTAATAACAATAAACCTCGACCACCATTAGTTGGATCATTAGGAATTGCTACCGAAGCACCATTTGGAACAGTGCTCAAATCTTTATACTGATTAGAATATAAACCCATTGGTAATAAAATAGTCTTACCTACGGATACTAAATGTAGACCTCGTTCGGTCACCATGTTGTCCAAGAATGGCTGATGTTGGAACGAATTAGCACTCAACTCTTTTTGTTCTAAAGCAATATTCGGTTGAATGTAGTCATTAAATTCCACTACTTTAATTTTAAAACCTTGTTTTTCTGCTTCTTTAGCAACAAAATCCATCACTTGCGCATGAGGTCCTGCCGTTACCCCAACAGAAAATTCTTGATTAGTGCCATTTGCACTTTCTTTGCTATCACTACCACAGCCCACTAATACAAGAGCAAATGTAGCGATAGCAGCCAATAAAAACGCTAATTTTTTCATGTGTGTTCCCTCTTTCTCTCAAATCTCAATTTACTACTATTTTAAAATACTATCTAAAAACTATTAACTACAACTAACAAACCAGTTGTACTTAGCGTTTATTCACTTTGCGGGATAAGAAATCACCACAAGATTGAATCAATTGTACTAAAACAATTAAGATAACGATAGTTGCTAACATTACATCCCCTTGGAAACGTTGGTAACCATAGCGAATAGCGATGTCCCCAAGACCACCACCACCGATAGCACCAGCCATAGCGGAGTAACTAATCAAGTTAACAATTAATACCGTAATATTGTCAATAATAGTAGGCAAGGCTTCTGGCAATAACACTTTGCGAATGATTTGCAAAGGTGACGCCCCCATAGCTTGTGCCGCTTCAATAACACCACTATTAATTTCACGAATCGACGTTTCTACTAAACGCGCTAAAAATGGAATTGCCGCAATAGTTAATGGTACACAAGCGGCGGTAGTACCAATAGAGGTACCCGCAATAATACGAGTCAATGGGATAATAGCTACCATCAAAATGATAAATGGTATCGAACGCAAGGCGTTTACAACAGCCCCTAACACTGTATTTAATGCTTTATTTTCTAAAATATGGCCTTTGCCAGTAATAACAAGAATAACCCCTAATGGAATCCCAATAATAGTGGCTACCACGGTAGAGATAATTGTCATCTGTAGGGTTTCACCTAGCCCTTGAATCAACAAATTAATGATTTGTTGCGACATAGCCAATCACCTCACTTCCAATAGGTAACTCTTTCAAGTATTGAATGCCTCGTTCTTCATTTTCTCGTTCCCCATCTAGTACAACGATCAAATGACCAAAGCTTTTATCTTGAATATAGTCAACACCGCCAAATAGTATGCTTACGTCAAGACCAAAACGCCGAATCATACCAGCTACAATAGGCTCATCCACTACATTGCCAACGAAATTAAGGCGAATAATAGGATGTAATCCTTCACGCCATTCAGGTTGTACGTTCAAATGACGCCAAGCTTCTTCTGGCAACTTATGACTGATAATAGCGCCAACAAATTCTTTGGTCGTTTTTTCTTTAGGTCCAGTAAATACATCAACAACAGGCCCTTCTTCTAAGATAACGCCACCTTCAATAACCGCTACACGGTCACAGATTTCCTTAATCACTTGCATTTCATGAGTAATGAGGACAATCGTTAATTTTAACTTTTCATTAATATCCTTCAACAATTCTAAAATAGATTTAGTTGTCTGTGGATCAAGCGCTGACGTTGCTTCATCACAAAGCAATACTTTTGGATTACTTGCCAAGGCACGAGCAATCCCTACACGCTGTTTCTGACCTCCAGATAATTGCGATGGATAGTTATTTAAACGGTCGCTCAATTTTACAATGTCTAAAATTGGTAATATGCGCTCTTTAATTTCCGCTTTGCTAAGGCCTTGCAATTCTAACGGAAAGGCCACATTGTCATATACTGTACGAGAAGATAGTAAGTTAAAATGCTGGAAAATCATACCAATATTTTTACGCTGTTCTCGTAAATCTTTATCACTTAATTTTGTTAAATCTACACCATCAACAACCACTTCACCAGAAGTAGGTCGTTCTAACATATTAATACAGCGAATCAATGTAGATTTACCAGCCCCACTTTGGCCAATGACACCAAATATTTCCCCTTCCTTTACAGAAAGGCTAATATCCTTCAAGGCTTCTACACGATTCGGTCCTTCATAAACCTTACTGATATGCGTCAGTTCAATCATGTGATCGCTCTCCTTTTCTCAAAACACTCTCTATTGAAATACATATAAAAACAAAAAACTCTCCATAACACATGAAGAGTAGTTCCCTGTTCTTCATCTGTCGAAGTGATTACTTCGTTGGAATTGGCACCGTTCCTATTTGGATGGTTGCCGCGACTTCATCGGGCCAGTCCCTCAGTCAACTCTTGATGAACCTATGTATTTTTTAACGTGATAAAATCATATCACTGGATAGACATACTGTCAATAGAGGAATTAAATATATCAAAAATTTTAATCAAGAAATCAAAAAAACGACTTAGCCGTAGCCTGACATAAATTTTTACAAGGCAGACTTTAACTAAGTCGTTTTAATTTTAATTTTTATTTTAATTTTATGTTTACTAATCACTATATAACATAAAAAGCTTAAATTATCATACCCAAAGTTACTGCCACACTTTAAAAGCCTTCCGATTCAACAAAAAACGCGCGCCCATGACGGCAATAGCCCCTGTAATCAATTGTGGCCAACTCATCATAAGCAATACAGCCTTTTCAACTGGATACGGCACGGAAAAACCAATAAATAATAGGGAAAAACTACAATACAGTACAACCCCTTTAGCTACACTACAAACAAAAGTCTGTAACCAAACTGGCTGATTTTGTAATAAACGCCCTAAGATAACAAATACAGAATTGCCAATACCAACCAATGGAATAAATGGAGCAAATGGCAACATGGATTGCATAAACGCGATGATAGGTGTTACCCAAGCAATAACAAGTCCGCTAACTGCACCATAGCGCATAGTTGCCAATAGCATACTTAGCCCTACTAAGGAGCCAATTAGAAACATACTAACCATTGGTGGCACTGGCAAAATCACACGCAAACTTTGGCTTAATAAGGCCACGGCCAACAATAATGCTGTACCTGTTAATGTACGAAGTTCCATAAATTAATTACGCCAAACCTTCCGCCAACAGTTTTTCATAGCCTTCACGTAGTTTCAACGCCACAGGCCCCACTTTGCCATCACCAACAGGTTGACGGTCTAATTTTGTAATCGGAATAATACCGCCAATGGTATCGGTAAAGAATAATTCATCCGCAGAATCTACAAATTCACGATCAAATTCCTTTTCAATCAAGGATACCCCTGCCGTAGGTGCTACTCTGGTCACTACTAACTGACGTGTAATCCCTTTTAGAATCAATTCATTAGCAGGATGAGTATATAAAATACCATCTTTAACGGCAAATACATTGGACGTTGCCCCTTCAGTACAAATGCCATCACGGAACAACACAGCTGAATAAGCAAATTTCTTTTCTGCCTTTGTTTGTGCCAAAATATTAGGAATTAAATTCAACGTCTTAATATCTACATGATGCCAACGTTCATCTGGTAAGCTAATGGCTTTTACCCCTTCCCCTAATTTACTTAAATCTTCTTTAATTGGGCGAATGTACATATACATGGTAGGATCCAATTTAGCTCGGTCATACGCATGATGGCGAGGTTCTACGCCTCGAGTAATTTGTAAATAAATATAGCCATCCGTAATACCACTTTGTTCAATCATAATTTCATGTAATTCTTGTAAATCTTCTGGTGGCATTTTTACAGGAATATCCATGAAACGCATGGAACGATAGAGTCGATCTTGATGATAGGAAAAAGCAAAGCAACGACCATTAAAAACACGAGTTACTTCATATACACCATCACCAAAACAATAACCACGGTCATCAAGACTCACACATTTAGCACCTGGTTCAACAAATTCACCATTAAAATAGGTTAACTCTTTCATTGGAACACCTCTCTATTCTAAGCTGTGTGGAATACGTAAGTATAAACTACACAAAATACTGACTATAATTATGTTTCGATTATAGCACAGTCCTGAAAAATCTGCACTACCGCCCTAGTAAAATACGACGTACTACTTTAGGCAATTGTTGTAAACCTAATGTCCCCAAATAGGATAAACAAACCGTACAAATATACAATCCAATAACCACTACCGCCGTATACTGTAACTGCGCTTGCGCCATACCATAGGTCAATACAATGAGCATAAACGGATGAATTAAATAAATCCCATAAGACTGATTGCCGATTTGCTCCCAAAATGCCTTCGCCCCACTGCTCATAGGCGTTGCTAAAAAGAAAAACAAGAAAAACAGCGTAGCTGCACCAGTATATATCATCCCCATAGGGCTTAATTGATGTATCGTATAAATAGCCTCTAACAAGGTGTAATGTCGCTCACTTAATACATAATAATAGCTCCCCATCATTAAGGCTACAGAAAAAGCAAACACCATAGTTAAAGCCCCTCGATAGCGCCACAGCCCCTCCACTACGTTTTCATAACGCTCTGCCACTACAGCGCCTAACAAGAATATCCATACATAATGCAACACCCAATAATTAAGCTTCATAGAGTAAGCATATTGTAACCAAGGATTTTGAAACGTAATATGCCCACTATAGTAAGAGGACCAGTAATTAAATGCCACTTGTACCAGAAATAGTAAACTTAACCATACTATAGGCCGTTGCAAAATGCCTCGCACCAGCAATCGCCACAGTGGCATAAGAAGGTAGAACCAAAGCAAAATGACTATAAAATATAAATGGTAATATCCATTTCCAAAGAATAAGGTAGGCAATAAATACCGTGGTAAAAACCCAGCTAAACTACCGGCAGAAATACCGGCATACAAAATATATAATAATGACCAAGCTACATAGGGAAATAACACTACACGAGAACGTCGCCAGAGAAAATCCTTGTAAGAAAAATCAGCCATACTTGACGTATGATAAAATAGGCCAAAAGCGGATAAAAAGAAAGGCTCTGTCACAACAAATGGTTGATTTTTGACGAGAAATAGCGTATAATAATAGTAAGAAACAGTACCACCGAAGGAGGTAATTGGATATGCCTACTATCAAAGACGCATTAGATATTATCGGT
>NZ_CALPDB010000007.1 GCF_943193155.1 Veillonella intestinalis
TCAGAGTACAAGCTCTGACAGATTCAGTGGCGATAGCTACGAGGGTCCACCTGTTCCCATCTCGAACACAGTAGTTAAGCTCGTAAACGCCGAAAGTACTTGGCTGGAAGCGGCCTGGGAGGATAGGTAGTCGCTGATTAATAAAAGCAAAGGGTCATACCGAAAGGTATGGCCCTTTTGCTTTTACTGATGAGCTACTGAGTAACTCATCAGGTTAGTTTCCAGCCAACATAGTAGGAGTATCTCTAAGTGTTAAAGCACAATAGAAGCAGTCCTGGTATGCAGAGAGCATAATTTATAGGAGCAAAGTGACGCATAAATTATTGCGAATCGCATAGTTCGGGGCGTAAGATTTCTCTTCGAGAAATCCACAGCATCCGAACGGACGTATTTAATATGTACTAAGTGTGACGCACAAATGGGTGTGAATCTTTTAGTTCGCAGCGTAAAATTCTTCGAAGAAGAATTCACAGCTGTCGAACAGATAGGAAAGAATACCGTGTTTTAGAATCTGCTTCCTATCCTCCCAGAAGCTGGGAAAAGTAGTGAACCAGCTTTGAAGGACTGTAAGAACTCCCCAATGTGCTTGATAATATGATATAATTGATACCATCATAAAATATACTTTGAGTAGAGAGAAACGAGGTTTATATGAGCATTAATATTACAATTCGTCGTGGGGAACGACAAGATATTGCAGCCTTATTAGACATATATAATTATGAGGTACTCCATGGTGTAGCAACGCTGGATATACGTCCTAGAACCATTGAAGAGTGGACTGAGTGGTATGAGGCACATAATATCAAAAACCACCCTTTACTTGTAGCTACTGTTGAAAATACGGTAGCTGGATATGCAACTTTATCAGAATATCGGAGTAAAGAAGCTTACTCAAGTACCGTTGAATTGTCTATTTATGTGGGGCCTGATTTTCGGGGAAAGGGAATAGCAAGTCGTTTAATGGCAGATATATTACAACTTGCTAAAGAGGATCCAACGGTGCATTTGGTTGTATCAGTGATTACAGCTGGTAATGAGGCTAGTGTAGCTTTACATAATAAATTTAATTTCACTTTTTGTGGTACTATTCGTGAGGTTGGAGTCAAACAAGGGCGTTATTTAGATATTGAAAATTACATGTTACTAGTTTAAACTAAAATATAAGTATAGTTTAGTGTTAATTGATGGAGGATTACTGATGAAAACATATTCGTTTCATTATGGAGAGCAGATGATTGATTGTACTTTGGATGAAAAGCGTGTTATTGGGGAATTACATATGGCTGAAACGCCAGTTATTGTTGATCCAGAATCTGCTATTCGTGATGCATTAGAAAATCCCATTGATTCTAAACCACTAAAAGAATTAGTAAAACCTAATGAAACAGTTGCTATTATTGCAAATGATACAACGCGAATTGCTAATACGCATGTATTTATGCCCATTATACTAGATTATCTTAATGAGGCAGGTATCCCAGATGAAAATATTAAAATTGTATTTGCTTTAGGGACGCATCGTGATATGACTGAAGCTGAAATGATTAGCGAAGTGGGCATGGAAGCGGCTGGTCGTGTAACAATGATTAACTCTTCCGCTAAAAAAGCTGATGATTTTAAATATGTAGGCACCACTTCTTTTGGCACGGAAGTATATTTAAATCGTCATGTAGTGGATGCAGACCATATTATTTGTACAGGTTCCGTAGTTCATCATTTCTTTGCCGGTTTTGGTGGTGGCCGAAAAGCTATTTTACCAGGGGTAGCATCTTATGAAACAATTCGTCAAAACCACAGTTTGATGCTTGATGAAAACGCGACTATTGGACATTTAGAAGGCAACCCAATTTATGATGATCAAATTGAAGGTGTGGCTATGTGTCCACCAACATTTTTGTTAAATGTTGTATTGAATGGGGAAAAAGAATTCACTGGGGTGTTTGCTGGTCACTATATTACGGCCCACAAAGCAGCTTGTGATTTTGTAAATGCTCAAAACGGGGTAGAAATTGAACGTCAAGCACCTATTGTAATTGCCTCTACAGGGGGTTACCCAAAAGATATTAATATTTATCAATCCCAAAAAACGATGGATAATGCTGTGCGCGCTGTAGCGCCAGGTGGTGTAGTTATTTTATTAGCTGAATGCCGTGAGGGCTCTGGGTCGGCTATTTTTGATGAAACAGTTAATACTTTTGATTCGATTCAAGCTATTGAAGATTCTGTTCGTCAAGATTTTCAAATTGGACGTCATAAGGCCTATGCAGTAACACGTTTGATGAAAAAAGTAGATTTTTATTTACTTTCTAGTTTAGATGATGCATACGCCAAAAAGGCCTTTTTTACACCTGTACATTCTTTGGAAGAAGCCCTTCAGTTGGCTGATGCTAAATTGGGCAGCGATGCTGAAATTTTACTTATGCCTCATGGTTCTTATACAGTTCCAATTGTTAAAAAATAAAATACATTGACATAGGAAAAAGAGAAGTCTTATACAATAGAAATAGCCCCTTAGAGCTAATATAGTTCTAAGGGGCGTTTTTATTTTAGTGTTTAAAGAAAATTAGCACTTGCATTTTTAAATAATTCGATGTATACTGATATAAGTAAATGCATGTGCATGCATTTTGTGAAATATAAAATAAATATAAGTCAGAAATTTAGACTGATAATGATAGAGTCATTTATTAATTAAATCGCCTAAAGGGGGGTGGACATATGGCTTATATACTTAATTGGCTAGCTGATTTACGACGGATTAAAGAAATTTCAGAAACCTTGGAGAAAGAATTAACAGCTCGTTCGTCATTAAATTTAAATGGCTATTATGTGCTTTATTTTTTAGCGCATAGTGAAGAAAAAAAATTGCGTTTAAACTTATTACAAGAGCAAATGGGATTAAGCCAAAGTGCTATGTCTCGTATGATCGTTCGCATGGAAGGGATGAATTGTGGTTCTATTCAACGCGTTAGTTGTGAGTGTGATAAGCGCGGAGTATATATTGCTATTACAGAATGTGGTTTGAAACGATTAGCGGAAGCAGAACCGATTGTGGAAGACGTATTAAAGAGATTTTATGCGTAAGATTGGTAATTCCGATCTAAGCAATGATGAGACGTGATTATTGCTTAGGTCGTTTACATATATTAAATTATTAGTAAAATATATGCATGAGCATTCATTTATAAAAATGTATGAACATGCATGGATATAGTGATTGATAAAGTAGAATTGATGGTGAATCAGTCAGTTTGTGGGAATGATTTGTAATTTAGTTAACTCACAGCTGTTGGTAATAAATAAAGGAGAGTTAATAATGAAACAATTAACAGAGCAAGTACGTTTACGAAATGGTGTGGTATTAAAGAATCGGTTAGCGATTCCGCCAATGACAACACGTATGAGTTATTATGATGATACGGTAACTGGTGATGAAATAGCTTATTATGGAATGCGTACAGGCGATGTAGGATTATTTGTTACAGGCGTAGCACATATTCAACCAAATGGGCGAGGCTGGACTGGTGAATTGGGTGTATATGATGACAAGTTTATTTCCGGTTTAAGTCGCTTGGCAGCTACGATGAAACAGAATGGCACCAAAGCAGTGCTTCAAATTTTTCATGCAGGGCGCATGAGCGATAGCAAAACTTTAGAAGGCGAGCAGCCAGTAGCGCCAAGTGCTATTGCTTCAGCTCGTGAAGGCTCTGAAGTACCACGTGAGTTGACAAATGAGGAAATTGAAGAAATTATTGAAAACTTTAAAGCAGCTACTGTACGCGCTATTAAAGCGGGGTTTGATGGTGTAGAATTGCATGGCGCTAATCATTATTTATTACATCAATTTTTCTCACCGCATTCTAATCGCCGTAACGATCAATGGGGCGGTTCATTAGAAAAACGTTATACCTTTATTGAGCGCGTCGTAGATGGCGTTTTGAGTGTAGTTAAAGAGATGAATGTACCTGACTTTATTGTGGGCTATCGTTTTTCACCACGAGAAGAAACGGATCCAGGTTTTAATTTAGAAGAAACTTTATGGCTAGTAGATAAATTGGCCGATAAAGAATTAGATTACTTACATATTTCGTTAACTCGTTATGATCGAGCTACTAATCTTGAAAAATATGCTGATAAATCTATGTTGCAGTATGTGTATGAAACGATTAATGGCCGTTTGCCATTAGTATCTGTGGGGGATATTCATAACCGTGCTGATTTAGAAGCAGCGCTACAATATTCTGATATTGCAGCGGTTGGTATTGGTGTATTAATTGATCCTAAATGGTTTGCTAAAATACTAGCTGGTCGAGATAATGAAATTCGCCATACCTTGAATTTACAAGACAAAGACTTATTGATGATCTCCAATGGGACATATACGTTTATTGAAATGAAAGCGCCTCATTTGTTAGTAAAATAAGTCTTTGGTGAGCCTTTTTCAGAGTATATAGTTGTTAAGTGGCTGCTGTATAGGAGGGGCAAATTCTCTATTTCATTTTGAAAGGGGGGATGACCTAGTAAATTAAAACTTGAAATATATAAAACTTCATAGTATACTATTTTATAAATTTAACTCATGGGAGTTAAATACTAATCAAGTGTTTTGATTAGTGTGTAGAATGGTAGAAGTTGCATTAGGCAACGCGTAGAGAGGAGTTTTTATATGTTTAAGCGTAGTATGGTAAGTGTAATGGTGGGCCTTTTGGGCTTAGCATTGTTAGTAGGTGGTTGCGGCACTGGTGGTGCTAGCCAAGATGGAAAACTTCGTATTGGTATTTTACAACAAGTGGAACATCCTGCTTTAGATGCTTCAACAGAAGGTTTTAAAGCTGGCTTGGCAGAACGTGGTTATACATCTGACAAGGTTGAACTGGACTTCCAAAATGCTCAAGGTGAGCATTCTAATATGGAAAGTATTACGAGTCGCTTTGTTTCCGATAAGGATAATCTTATTTATGTAGTGGGTACGGCAGCCTCCCAAATTGTAGCGAATGCAACTAAAGAGATTCCTATTGTAGGCGCCGCTATTTATGATTACAAAGGTACTGGTTTAGTTCATTCCGTGGAAAAGCCAGGAACTAATGTAACCGGTACTACAAATTTTAACCCTGTGCCGAAACAGCTCGATTTAATTTTAAAAGTATTACCAGGCACTAAGGAAGTAGGCGTTATTTATTCGTCTAGTGAAGTTAATGCACAGATCCAAGTGGCAGCTTTTAAAGAATATGCAGCCACTAAAGGTATTAAAGTAGCGGAAGAAACCATTACTAGTGTTAATGATATTCCACAGGTAGCTACGAACTTAATTAATAAAGGTGTAAAGGTTATTTATACGCCAACAGATAATTTAATTGCTTCAGCTATGCCTAATTTAGTAGCTGTAGCGGAAGCCGCTAAGGTGCCAGTTTTTGTATCCGATGGCATGTTAATTGAAAAAGGCGGCTTTATGGGATATACTGTTGATTTTTACCAATTAGGTGTTCAAGCAGGCCATATGGCAGCTGATATTTTAGATGGGAAATCTAAACCCGCCGATATGCCTGTTCAAATGCAAGCGACTATGAAACTTGCCACGAACCCTGAGATGGCTAAAAAATTGGGGATTACAATTCCTGATGATTTGCCTCAAGAAGCTAAATAGTTAGCTCTGTTTTACTTAATATTGCACATATGACACCGTAAGGACGATAGAAGGTTAAGATTCCATGAAAATCTAACTTTTGAGCGAACTTACGGTGTTTTTGTATGGCAAAAAGATGATAAAACCTATCATATGGGGTATAATAAATAATAGGAGTTTTCGATATAGTAAATATTGTATTGTAAGATACTGCTTATAAAGATATATAGTATAAAGGAGTTTAATATGATTGATTTTGTAGCGATAGATTTTGAAACCGCTAATAAATATGCTAATAGTGCTTGCTCATTAGCAGTAGTAACAGTAGAAGATGGACAGATTACTAAACGAGGCTATAGCTTGATTAAGCCACCATTTATGCAATTTGATGAAGAATGTATTGCTATTCATCAGATTCAACCGCAAGAAGTGATGGATAAACCTACCTTTGATGCCCTCTGGCCCGCTATTTATGAAAATCATTTAAAAGGTAAATTAGTGATTGCTCATAATGCTAAGTTTGATATTGGTGTACTGCGAGCTACATTAGACCATTATAATATTGAATGGCCTGAATTAGACTTTACATGTACTGTAAAAATTTCAAAACGAGTTTGGCCTGACTTGCAGAATCATAAATTAAATACAATGGCTGCTTACTTAGGTTATGAATTTAAACATCATTATGCCTTAGATGATGCTGAAATTTGTGCACAAGTAGCCATTGCAGCGGCTAAAAAGCGTGGTGTTCATTCTATGGAACAATTGTTAGCTAATATAGGCTTAGCGAAGGAGTCTTTTATTACGGATGATCGCCGTGAAAAAGTAAAAGAAGAAGCAGCTGGCGAACAGATGTCATTCTTCTAAAGGTACTAAGTTTTTTAGGATAGTTATAAAAGATAATAGGAAAACAGGTAATTAGGTACTAGGTAATTAGGTACTAGGTAATTAGGTACTAGGTAATTAGGTACTAGGTAATTAGGTACTAGGTAATTAGGTACTAGGTACTATTTACTATTTACTATCTATTATCTACTAGGTACTAGACATTAGGTAATAGGTAAATAGGACAAGCCTTCTGGTTTAAGGAGCTACTGATGGATAAAAAACAATCACAACAGACATATACGGGACGTGATATATTAGCTCACGTAGATCATACATTACTAGCCCCTACAGCGACGTGGGCACAGATTCAGACCTTGGTAGAGCAAGCATTGGCATTTAAGACGGCCTCCGTGTGTATTCCTCCAGCTTATGTGAAACGTGTAAGAGAGACTTATGGAACGGGTATTACAATTTGTACGGTAATAGGTTTTCCCTTAGGTTATATGACAACAGAGGCAAAAGTGGCAGAAACAAAAGAGGCCCTAGCCAACGGGGCTGATGAAATCGATATGGTAGTTAATCTTGGCACTGTCAAAAATGGCCAGTATGCAGCTGTGGTAGAAGAAATTAAGGCTCTTAAAGACGTATGTGGTGAATCGATTTTAAAGGTTATTATTGAAACTTGCTATTTGACGGAGTGCGAGAAGATTGTTCTTTGCCAGGCTGTGACAGATGGCGGTGCCGATTACATTAAAACATCCACTGGTTTTGGTACAGCTGGAGCGACCTTAGAAGATGTGCTCTTATTTAAGCAATATATAGGACCAAACGTGAAAATAAAAGCAGCAGGTGGCATTCGCTCTATAGAAGATATGCTAGCCTACTTAGCAGCTGGTTGTGAACGTATTGGTGCTAGTGCAGCCGTTGGTTTATTGGAGACACGGCTAGATGAGACTTTATCCTTAAAAAGTATAACTGATCTGTAGAAGTATATTGCATTTGCTGTTACTTATACAAATTAATGGCTGATAGTGTCCTAAATAACTCAAGAAATGAGAGGTAAGCCTATGCATATGAATGAGCTGATTTTAAAAAAACGTAATGGTGGCACTCATAGTGAAGCGGAATTTACATATATGGTAACTGAGCTTGTTAAAGGCACAATTCCTGACTATCAGATGAGTGCTTGGCTTATGGCTGTATATTTTCAAGGCTTAACAGCTGAGGAAACAGCGGATTTAACAATGGCTATGGCTCAATCGGGCGAACAAATTGATTTGTCGAGTATACCAGGAGTTACAGTAGATAAGCATAGTACAGGCGGTGTAGGAGATAAAACAACCTTTATAATAGCCTCCATTGTAGCCGCTTGTGGTGTGCCGGTGGCGAAGATGTCAGGTCGTGGTCTGGGACATACAGGAGGCACCATTGATAAATTAGAAGCAATACCCGATGTGAAGGTAGAACTTTCTAAGGAGGAGTTTTTTCAGATTGTACGCACCGTAGGCGTAGCCGTTACAGGGCAGTCGGGAAACTTAGCGCCAGCTGACAAATTGCTATATGCTTTGCGTGATGTGACTGGCACAGTGGATAGCATTCCTCTTATCGCTTCTTCGGTGATGAGTAAAAAAATAGCAGCAGGCAGTGAAGCCATTTTGCTAGATGTTAAAGTGGGCAGTGGTGCCTTTATGAAAACCTATGAAGACGCCCTAGAATTAGCTGAAATGATGGTAGCCATTGGTACTCATAACCAACGTAAAACAGTGGCCTTAATTACTGATATGGATCGACCTTTGGGTCAAGCTATTGGCAATGCTGTAGAGATTGCCGAAGTTGTGGCTACTTTGCAGGGGCATGGTCCAGCCGATTTGGTCAGTGAATCACTCGAATTAGCAGCTAATATGTTGTATTTAGGGGGCAAGGGGGATTATGAAGCTTGTCATACATTGGCGAGTGATACTTTAAAAAGTGGGCAAGCATTTACTAAGTTTTGTGAAATGGTTGAGGCTCAAGGTGGCGATAGCTCTGTGCTAATGGAGCCAATGTTTAAGGAGGCCGCTTATAAGGAGGCCATATTGGCTCCCGTTTCAGGTTATATTATGCATATGGATGCTGAAACTTGTGGACGGGCTGCGTTACTATTAGGAGCTGGACGTTATACTAAAGCGGATATTCTTGATTATAAAGCAGGTATTTGGATGTTGAAAAAAACAGGCGATAAGGTTGTGGTAGGAGAGCCTATTGCCTATGTGCAGAGCAATACAGCAAGCACCTTAGCAGAGGCTAAAGAGCGATATATTTCAGCCTTAGAATTTGGTACTACGAAGCCAGTTACAAAACCTTTGGTGTGGGCTCGTGTCAGTGAAGAAGGGACGGAATCATATATATGAAAGAATCAGTTATATTAGCGAATTCTTCAGTAGATATAGGCGCTGTTCTATTAAAGGCGGCTCATGAGGCAAAACAGAATTCTTATAGTCCCTACTCAAAGTTTGCTGTTGGCGCTGCTGTACTTTGTAAGGATGGGACTATATTTACCGGGTGCAATATAGAAAATGCATCATTTGGACTTACTAATTGTGCGGAACGAGTAGCGATACAGACTGCTGTGGCAGCGGGGTATAAGGAATTTCAAGGGATTGCTATTGTCGGTGATTCAAAGGGACCGTGTATGCCTTGTGGAGCCTGTCGCCAAGTTTTAGTGGAGTTTAAAATACCTCTAATTTATTGCGAAACAGAGACAGGTGATAGCATTAGCTACACCTTAGAGGACATATTGCCTCATAGTTTTGGCCCTGGGGATTTATAATATTTATAATAAAAGCGAGTTAGTCGTATACACCAGTGTGGTGATTTTACGGCTAACTCGCTTTGTGTTTACAAGGAAAATAAACTTACTAGAATATTTAGTGAAGTAGTATTCCCTAGTATAGTTATTGTATTGTAAGGATTACAAGATTATATGATCCTTAGAAGGCTGGTAAAATAGCCCCTTTGTATTTGTCATCAATGAATTTCTTGATTTCTTCGGATTGAAGCGCTTTCATCAATTTTTGGATTTCAGGACGGCTTTCATCGCCTTTACGAACTGTTATGATGTTAGCATATGGGGAATCTTTATCTTCTAAGAATAAAGCATCTTTAACAGGATTTAAGCCAGCTTCTAGGGCAAAGTTAGTATTGATAACTGCTAAGGCTACATCGTCTAAGCTACGAGGCAATTGTGCGGCTTCTAATTCTACAAATTCAAGATTTTTTGGATTGCTTACAATATCTGTTTTAGTGGCATAAATATTGTTAGGATCTTTTAATTTAATTAAACCTGTTTTTTCAAGTAAAAGAAGGGCACGACCACTATTACTTGGATCATTAGGAATTGCAATTTTAGAACCATTTGGTAATACGGAATCTAAGTTTTTATCTGTAATCGTTTTGGAGTAAATCCCCATTGGTTCGATATGAACTTTACCAGCGGAAACAAGGTCCATTTTGTGTTCGCTGGCAAATTTATCCATATATGGGACATGCTGGAAGAAGTTGGCATCTAATTCTTTATCATTTAAGGCTAAGTTAGGTTTTACATAGTCTGTAAATTCGATGATTTTTAAATCAATGCCTTCTTTTTCTAATAATGGTTTAGCTTGCTCTAAGATTTCACCATGGGGTACTGGAGATGCACCTACCGTAATTGTTACTTTGTTAGATGAACCAGTTGAGCTGCCTGTGTCACTACCACAACCAGCAAGTAATAAGGCGCTACCAAGAATAGCTGTGGCAGCTAGGGATAAAAGTTTTTTCATACTATACCTCCTCAGGTTATACAGTAATTAAGAAACATCAGATGAGTTAATAAAAAAAGATGGCCTCGGACACCGAGCCATCACTGCTTGCGCGTTGTATCTCTCGGTATATACCGCAGGAATTAGCACCATCGAATGGTTGCCGGATTTCATAGGGCCAGTCCCTCCATCACTCTCGATAACGTTTCATATATAATTCTTTGGTAAGTATATCATGAGAGGACAAATTTGTAAAGCAAAAAGAAAACCGACTCTGTGGGGCAGAGTCGGTTCGTATTGGTTCATAGTTTGCTAGTGACAATAGATATGTTAAAATGCTGGCAAAATGGAACCTTGATATTTATCTTCGATGAATTTTTTAGTGTCTGCCGATTGAAGGGCTTTTACTAATTTTTGAATTTCAGGACGATTTTCATCACCAGGACGTACGGCAATTAAGTTAGCGTATGGTGAGTTCTTATCGTCTAGGAATAAGGCATCTTTAAGGGGATTTAATTGGGCCCCTAACGCATAGTTGGCATTAATAACAGCAATATCTACATCGTCTAGACTACGTGGTGTTTGTGCCGCTTCTAATTCAACAATGTCTAAGTTTTTAGGATTAGAAGCTATGTCAATTTTGGTGGAGTAAATATTGCTAGGATCTTTTAGTGTGATAAGTCCAGCTTGTTGTAATAATAGCAAGGCACGACCCGTATTAGTAGGATCATTAGGAATGGCTACTTTAGCGCCATTAGGAATTGACTTTTGTAAATCTTTGTCTTTTATTTTGTTGGAATAAAGACCCATTGGTTCAATATGAACGGCACCAGCAGATGCAAATTTCATATTGTGTTCTTCTTCAAACTTTTTCATATATGGGATATGCTGGTAGAAGTTGGCATCTAGTTCTTTATCATTTAAGGCTAAATTAGGTTTGATGTAATCGCTAAACTCAATAATTTTAAGTTCAACTCCTTCTTTAGCTAATTTGTCTTTTACCTGTTCTAAGATTTCTGCATGTGGTACCGGTGAAGCTCCCACAGTTAAGGTTACTTTTTTGTCAGAACCTGCGGCGGCATTGCCTTGATCATTGCCACAGCCAGCGAGTAATAGAGCGCTACCTAATACAAATGTAGCGGCTACGGATAAAAACTTCTTCATAAATGAAGCCCTCCTTTTTCTCAAATAAAAATATGTATGAAATTTATTATTAATTTTGCATCCCCAATACAAAATTAATATAGCGATAGGGTAATAAAAAAACGATGCCCTCGGGTATTCCGAGTCATCGTTACTACTTTTTATCTCTCGGTATACGCCGCAGGAATTAGCACCATCGAATGGTTGCCGGATTTCATAGGGCCAGTCCCTCCATCACTCTTGATAATATCGCTATTGAATTTCTTTGCTGATTATAGCATGAAGAAAAGACAGTTGTAAAGTAGGAAAATATATAAATTTATGAATTTAGTAGGAATTAAGTTGTTGGTAGTGTTTATTAAGTCTTAGCATATATTTTAGTGTTTATATGAAATTTTATTTTTGAAAGTTTATTTATAAGATTAGAATATAGAACGAAAAAATGCGTTTAATTTTATTTGAAATTCATAATATAAAATTATAATTAATTATAAAAATGATGAAGCGACTGCTTTTTTGCAGTCGCTTTTTTCATTTTTATGATTTTTGAATTAGGTTAATTATTTTAATAAATCAACTTAATGTTGGCTTTTGATACCATTTTTAGGTTGATTAGAACCATTATTAGAACAATAAATATCTGAAAATATGTCATACTAAAAATGAGAACTTTGCTATAGCAGATATATTAAGAAAGGTTGGATTGATGTGGTTGATGTATCGGTTGTAATGAAGCAGATTGGGGTGAAAATCGAATATTTTCGAAAAATAAAAGGGTTGAGTAGATCAGAATTGGCTGAAGCGATTAATATGAGTGTTAATAGTATAGGAAGAATAGAGCGTGGTAATTATAATAAATCCATATCTGTTCATACTATTATTGCGATAGCAGAGGGCCTTGATATAGAGTTCACTAAAGTTTTAGAATTTAGCGATCAAGAAAAAGCAAGGTGGGAGGTGTCAGATTTTAAAAATTTTATAAAATAAGCTAGTTTGTAGTTATTTGGAGGGATTTTCTTGTTTGAAGGAAACAAAATTATATTAATTCTGGCATCTATTGTGGTAGGAGCTTTATTAAATTTAATGCGAGATAAAAAAATATCTCTTAAATTAATTGCTTATAGTTTTGGCAGCTTTTTATGTATTTTTGAATTTATTACAATTTTTACAGATATTTATGATAAAAATTTAATTCCAGAAATTGGCTTAATTGTAGGATTATTAATATTGGGATATATAAAATTTATAGACAAAGAAAAATATTCTTTTATTCATCGATTATTTCAATGGTCTTATTTATCTTTATTTAACTCGTGGTTTTTTAAAATATTATTAAACAATTTAGCCTCTGGCTCTATAACAATAATCATAATTACTATTATTAATTTAATAGTAATTGTATATACTGTACCAATTATAATTAATTCAATTAATTGGAATCGTGGATATTTAATTATTAAATTTAACGAAGTAATGGATGATTTTATTAATGCAGGAATATGTTTATTGAGTAGAATTGATCAAATTATTATACGAATATTACTGCATATATATTTTCTCGGCCTCCCAATATTAGCGCTAAATAATATTGAAAAATTAATTATAAAAAATGGGATAACTGAAACTATTTTAGTACTTTTAAGTATCCCTATTATTTATATAGTTTTATTAGCTAGATATAAAAGAATAAATGAGCGTAAAGTTTTTTAAATATGCTTTTAAATTATAAAATTTAATATTAGTCTTATTTATGGTAGAAAAGGAGTTTTTTATATGGCCACATTATTTAGTAATTTTATTAATATTATTGCTTTGATTATTGGGGGTGGCTAACATTTAAAGTATATTGCTCTTTGGCAAAAAAATATAATATAGTATCATTTTCAGGATTTATAGGGCATATGTGGGGGCATTTAGATTTATTGATTTCCTCAATATTAATTGCTGGATTAATAATGGGTATACCGTTGTATATTGGAGAAAGTTTATTAAAGTGGATAGGAATTTTATAATTTTTGATAGGGAGGGCTAATTATGAACTTATTAACTTATTTTAGACAAAAACAATCTACAAAATTATTTCTTTTTATATTACTTTCTATTTTATTGTTAGTTGGTGGGTGCGGTTATGATGATAATGTAAAAGTCGTACGAAATGGAAACTTTTATGATTATCCTAATATACCTATTGGTGAAGCTTTTGATGATTTTTTTGAAGATAGCAAATGGGAATCTTTTACTAGTGATGATAATCGTATTATTGTAGATTTTAAGGGAAAATGTCTCTATAACGATAAAAAGGCTAATGTTCATATGCAATTTACGTTATATAATAATCAGTCATTTGAAGTTACATACAGTAGTATAAATGATGTTCCAATTAATATTTTAATGCATGGAGGTTTAATTTATAAAGTGATGGACTCTTATGAGAAATAAGTGCATTGTATATTTATATAAAATCTATAGGAGGATAGTATGGAAAAGTTTTGTTCTAATTGTGGAAAATTATTGGATAAAGATGCCAAATTTTGTGGCGCTTGTGGTAAAAGCTTAAAAAGAAATAGTGTAGATGTAGTAATGAACACGATAGACTCTAATGTTGAGAAGTTAGAAAAAAATAGTGCAGAAGTAATAAAAAATAAAGTTATTCCTACACTTGATAAGGTGGGCGCGAAAATACATGAGGACTTTTGGGAGCCAAAATTAAATTCAGAAGAACAAGTATTTATTGAAGATAAAGGCTTTATTGATTCTTTTTTTAAAAAAGATGGGAGATTAAATAGAAAACCTTATATTTTTCGTTTAGTAACAATTCATTTATCTAGATTTGTTTTTATGCTTACACTATGGTATTTACTCTCCGATGATTATGGAAATGTGTCAAGCCCTATTGAATGGTTACTGATTGCGCTGGCTATGTGTTTTGTATATTCTAATTACTGTATAAATGTTAGGAGGCAACAAGATTTAGCAACCTTTGATGAGGATGTAGAAGCGAATAGTGAGGATAATGATAAAGATGATAAATTTTTTCTTTCTAAAGCTATTGTTTTTTTAGAATTTATGGCATTACTAAGTGTCTTTAATGATGGACATACATTACGTGGTACTACAAAATTATATAAAGACCTTGAACCACTTTTTATCATAGGTGCGTATTTTTTCCTATTATATTTATCGACAAAGAGAGGAACTAAAGGAAGAAATCAATATGGACCCGATCCATTAGAACACAAATAATTCTATTGCTTTATATTTTATGATAGAAAGAGGTTCTTTAAATGAAATATATTTGTACACAGTGTAATGCTGAAAATTCAGGTGATAATAAATTCTGTTACAATTGTGGTGCTAGGCTTCAAGAAACAGTTAATTTAGATGATAGTAGTTTAGTAGAGTCTAATGATAATACGCAAGAGGAAATAACAAATAATAATGTCCCCCAATTGGATAATAAAAAAAGAATAATAAAATATATATTAGGGGGATTATTAGTAATATTAGTCGGTTTTTTGGGTGTTCATTTTTTAGGATTTGGAGATACTGCCTATATCACTACTGTACAAACTATGCAATTAACAAAGTCTGAAACTTTAGGAGATAGAGTAACAAGTGTCTTACTTATAGAAGGGGGGAAAAATGCAAGGGTGGAAAATATAAAATGGACTGTTGTTAGGGAGAATAAGAAAGGTAAGATAGTAGAGGCACGCCTAAATAAAACATTGTGGGTTGAGATACAAACATATCAAAGAAAAGATATGATTTATGTAGATCCCGGCGATATAGTATTGCATAATAAAACTTACAATAATAGTAGGATTCTATTCTAAGTATCACTAAAATATTAAAAGATAGGATATACAAATGAAAAAACGTTGTTTATTATTAGGTATAATGATGTTCTTTACAATAGTTCCTAGTTATGCAAGTGATGGAATTACGGCTAATGCATTAATAGGTAAATGGATTGCTATTAAAGACAGTACTACAATGACCATTACCAGTAATGCTATTAATAAAGCACCGTATTATTTACGGGATATAGAAAGGGAAGGTGAATTAACTAAAATTTCTATAATTATAAATGGAAAAAATATTTTAACATTTATATTTGCAAATAATAATCCTAATTTATTTAAATTAATACGTAGCGATTCAACTGAAGGAGAGTATTATTCAAGATAATGGAGATTTAGTAGAGATGGCTGGGCATTCGTTAAAAAAATTAAAAATATTACTGTTGTTATTAGTCACATTAACACTTTCTATTGCTTTATTTGGGTGTGGAAATAATGAAAACTCTTCACAAAATAATCAAGTTATTACAAATACCTCAGAAAATGATAAAGTAAAAAATACAGAAGATTCTGCAGATAAAAATAACCCTTTTAGAGAATTTAAAGATACTAATAATTCACTTAGTCAATATTTTTATTGGACTAATCATGTAGGCATTAATGCTTTTAATGAACAAAGAATAAAAATTTTAGAAGTTTTAAGAAACTCCAACAAGAGTGATGCAAAGATGATCCCTCTTACAAAAGGGAGTAATGGACTTGTTGAAACTGCACCAGGAGGTAATATTGATTATTTGTATTTTGGTCCCATAGAAAATAAACGGCCTAATGGAGAAGGGCTTTTATGGAAATCTACAGGTATTTTAAATACTTCTCAAAAAAATATTTCGAGAGGAGAGTTAGTGTTTATTGGAACATTCATTAAAGGTAAATTGTCAAGCGAATATGTTCTTGCATTTTATCAGGGAAAACTATACTATGAAGGCTCCATAACTAATATAACGCAAATTTCTTCAATACCAAAAGAACATGACGAACCTAATAGTATTAACGAAGGCTTTTACTATATATCACCACAACAATTTTTTTATGCAAAAATATTAGAAGGTTTATCTTTAGAGAACTCGATATCTCTTAATAATCAATATTATTTGATTAATGATTTTGATCCATTTAATCAATATACCGAACAGAGTTTTTTCCAGTCGTTCTTTAGAGGTTATTACTTATCTGATATTGCATTATATGAGAATATAAGTACTGCTTACTATGTTGACGATGGAAAAATTAAACTTAAAGTAGCTCCTAAATTTGATATTGAAAACTTAATGTTAAATAAGATTTCAGACAGACGTATTCTTAAATATGGTGATAATGGAAATTTAGAATACGATATTATTGGTGATATTAGTGGAATCGGTGTTGTTCATGAAGATTTACTAACTGGGAAAAAACCTCATTATAGGCTCAATGGGAAATCGGGAACTATCTATTATCCGAATGGCAAAATTAAATATCAAGGTGAGTTTGATTTTCGATTAGCTCCTCATGGATTCGGAACTTTATACAAAGAAGACGGCACAAAAGATTATACAGGGCAATGGGAGCATGGAAAATATAATCCTTAATAAAAACAAAATATAATAATTGTTAAGGCTAAAATAGGAGGGTATTATGGAATCTATTAGAGGTATATTAATGGTTATTGCGATAATTTGGTTAACATATCGCATATATAGAATTTTAGCTAGTAAATATCAAATTGTATCATTCTCTGGTTTTATAGGGCATATGTGGGGTCATTTGGATTTACTAATATGGTCATTTATAGGCGCATGTGCGGTTGTAGGACTTGTTTTAAATGGTATTGATTCTATATTTGGAACTAACTTGTTAAAATAAAAATTGTTAACTTTTTTTACCACCTAAGGGCTAAGCCCTTAGGTGGTTTTTGTTGTGCTAAAGCTCTTATTTTGATGATATAAGCAAGTTTATTCTTATAATATGTAATGAAAATAAGTATAAGGATTGTATGCTTAACTAGTAATACTAAAGAAGAGTTACTGACTTAACTACTTTATAAGAGTGGTTACAAAATAGTCATGATTAAAAGTATTAGGATTTGGAATAAAAAAAGAACTGTCTAGTAAACTAGACAGTTCTTAATTGTGGCGGAGAGAGAGGGATTTGAACCCTCGGTACGGTATCACCGCACACATGATTTCCAATCATGCTCCTTAAGCCGCTCGGACACCTCTCCATATGGCGCTACTTCATGTAACGTACTTTACTATTATAGAAGAAAGTAAAAATCTTGTCAATCCATAAAAAATAAAAATTTAAATCAGTCAGATGGGGCAAATTTGAATCTTTATAGTCGCATTAGTACACGTCTCATTGTAAAGGTAGGGGATAGTTATTCGATTACCTACGGTGTATGCAATTTGAGAGGGGGAGTATCTTAACAGTATTTGTGTAATTCTTCGCGATAATGTGCTAGTTTAATTTCGTCAGGCGAATAGGTAAATAGCTCGCTAATGGCTATGTCAAAAACCTCAGCTACTTTTAATAGAATATCTAAGGTAACACCTTCTATGCGATAGCCTCGTTCAAGGCGAGAAATGTAACTCGTGCTAATGCCTGTTTTTTCAGAGAGCTCTTTTTGGTACCAACCTTTTTCTTTGCGTAAATGGGCAATTTTACAGCCTAAACAGGTATAAAAAGCTTGCCCTTTTAAGGGTGTATCTACTGAGGCAGTAGGGCAGAGTGGATTTAAGAAGGCTGCTAATGCTAAGGCTGATTTGCTATTTGGTTTAAGTCTAAACGTTTTTACATGACTGGTGTTTTGTTTTTGTAAAGTTATTTCACTTGGTTTTATTGAATGGGTATTTGTTAATTTTGAAATTATGGTTGACACCACATACGCCTCCTCGTTGTGGTAATAGGGATAGATTAAATAAACAACTATATATTACTCCTAATCACATGTATTGTCTAATGTTTTGTGTCAATAAACATGTTGTTAATATGATTAATTAACAAAAAACGCTCATTTTTTCCCTAGCTAAAAGAAAAAATGAGCGTTATATCGTATTAGATTAAGGTATTAGATTAGCGTATTATGGTTTACATACTTTACAAGGTACATAGCCATTATTAATAGCTTCTTGGCGACTATCAAGATATACACGATTGTAGTCACTAATTTTTTGCGCCCCGCGGCAGTCATCGTAGTGGAATTTACTCGTTCGTGCATTCCCCGAATACGCAAACGTTGGTAAAGCCATGGTGAGTAATAAGGTGGCTACCGTAACAGATTTAATAAATATATTCATACCAGTCACAACCTTTCTTTGGTACTACATAAAACTATCATTTACCGCCTAGCGGATAAATGTAAGCAAGGTTTTGAGTTATTATTGTCTCAGTTCGGCTTTTTGTGTATGATATATGTTTATATATTGGTTAGTCTAAATGATACATATTGGGTTTTCGATCTCTAAAGACATTGATTTTGCGGCGAATATCGTCTGTAACACTTAAATCAATCGTGCCAATAGCAACTTCTTCAGAATCGCCTAGATGCAATAGTTCATCGCCCCATGGATCAAGTAATAAAGAATTTCCGGCACATTTTATTTTACCAATATAGCCACAAGTATTGACTGCGCAGAGAAACATTTGGTTTTCAATAGCTCGTGCTGTGTTTAAGATTTCCCAGTGGCGCTGGCGCATAGTAGGCCATTGAGCGGGCACAAAGAACAAGTCGACTCCTTGTAAAGTTGTAGTGCGGATGATTTCAGGAAAACGAATATCATAGCATGTTACACTGGAGCAAGGTATTTCATCTAAGTAGAAGCGGTGAGTTTGTTCGCCCCCTTGAAAAAACTTATCTTCTTTGGCAGGTGTAAAGCTATGAATTTTATCATATTGTGAAATAATAGTGCCTTCGCGATTTACAATATACGAAGTATTATATACTTTATTATCCCGTAAGGTAGCCACCGAGCCACCCACAATATTTACCTCATGTTTTTTAGCTAATTGACTAAGTAAAGTCTGGGTGCGCTCCCCATTTTTATCAGCCTCTTGTGGCAAGTGGTCGGTGGGGTAAAAGCCAGTATTCCAGGTTTCAGGTAAAACTAGAATATCGGGGCTTTCTTTAACGGCCGTTTCCACTAATTCTTCCACATGATAGTAGTTGCGATCTACATCCCCAACGGTTACATCCATTTGTAATAGGGCAATTTTTTTTTTCATTACATACTCCATTCAAAACGACAAGATGGTCGTAAACAAGAAGTTATATACTATATGAATTATAATATAAGTATAGGGGGAGATTTAAAAGGCTGTCAATAGGCATGGGCTGTTTGTTTGTGATATAATATACCTTGTATAATTGTTTTTAAATACAATAAAATAAGTAGGAGGCAATTTATGAAACGTTTCATAGTAGTCTTTGCCTTGCTTGGGAGTTTATTGATGCTCTTAGCAGGTTGTATGTCTGAAACGAAAGACACAACGGCTAGTGCTGCACAAGCACAACCACAGAAAGTAACTAAAACAGTAGCGACGGCAGTACCAAAGGGTATTCCTGTGCTTATGTATCACAAAGTAGGGCCAGAAGAAGATAATGATGCGGTCATTCGTGAGGATTTGTTCAGAGCCCAAATGAAGCTCTTACACGATAAAGGTTTTAATCCTATTACGATGGAACAATTAAATGATTATGTTCGTCATGGTAAGGCGGTGCCAGTTAAACCAGTAGTCTTAACCTTTGATGATGGCTATGAGGATACGTATAGCATTGTCTATCCCGTGTTAAAAGAATATGGCTTTGCAGGCACTGTATTTGTTAATCCAGGCGATGTAGGTACGCGTTTAACTTGGGAACAGATTAAAGAAATGCACGATAATGGCATAACTATTGCTAGTCATGGGTATGACCATGTGCGGATGAATGAATTATCTGATAGTGAGCAATTAGCTAATATTGTAAAAGCACAAATGGCGTTAAAAGAAAAATTAGGCATTGATAATCAATGGTTCTGTTATCCTTATGGTCGTGAAAATGAATATTCTCAAAAAGCAGCTACGGATAATGGTATTTTATTGGCTGTAACCATGAATCCAGGTTGGGTCCATGAAGGCGATAATCCGTATGCTTTGCAACGTATTTGGATTGGTAATGCTGTAGATCTCGCTCATTTTGAAGAACGGATAACAACGGAAGAGTATGCTGATTTATAAGGACAGATAGGAGTTAAGGATGAAACGATTTTTTAGTAAAGGGTGGGTAAAATTTATTCTCGTCATGTTTATTTTTACCATGCTTACCTCGCCCATTGTAGTGCTATTTGGCCCTTTTGATAATCTGAAACGTACCGTTGTGGGCGCTATTATGCGCTCGCGCCATCCTCATTACATTACATGGCTGTTTAATCAGGATGAAATCAATATGATTCTAGGCACGGTAAGTACAGTGCGAAGCCAAGATTTATTTAAGTTTAAAGCTCGTGAAGATACAACGCTTAAAATGCGTAAAATTGAGTCAACTCGTTATGTTGGTTATGTACTAGAAATTCCTGACCCTCGTCGTGTAAAGGTGGCAACGGCTAGAAACATTCAAGAAAAAGGGGAAACCGTAAGTAATATTGCTAAGGATAATGATGCGGTAGCCGCTATTAATGCAGGTGGTTTCCACGATCCTAATGGTACTGGTACTGGTCGTTTGCCGTATGGTTTCATCATGCAAGAAGGGGACTATGTGATTGGTAAAGATGTAGGACCTGATGAAGCGGTAGACTTTGTTGGTTTTACAAAAGATGGCAACTTGATTGCTGGCACATACAATAAAACAGAATTGGCTGAAATGAAAGCGGCTGAAGGTATTACCTTTGGACCACCACTTATTGTAGATGGTAAGAAAATGATTACTGATGGTGATGGTGGCTGGGGTATTGGGCCTCGTACGGCTATTGGTCAGAAAAAAGATGGTACTGTTATTTTTGTCGTTATTGATGGTCGTCAACCTGGTTATTCCACGGGGGCAACGCTTCGTGATGTGCAAGATGTACTATTTGAAGAAGGCTGCTATATTGCTGCGAATTTAGATGGTGGTTCTAGTACGACTTTATATTACAATGGTAAAGTTGTTAATAAACCAGCTGACTTGTTAGGTGAGCGGATGATTCCAACCGCCTTTGTTGTGAAATAGGAGGACCCATGGCATCGTTTGGTAAAGTTTTAAGCGCCTTTGTCTTGGGGCTAGCATTACAAGGCGGAATTTATTATTATTTAGATCAAATTTATTTTGCGCCTACTACTGAGTTTGAAGTGACGGCCAGTGATGGGCAAGAAAAAGACGGTAATTTTCCTGATGTAGGGGAAGGCAATAAATACTATTCACAAGGGCATAAATATATGGCCGTTGTAACGCAAGACTCTGTAAAAGTATATACATCTGGTGAGAAAACACCGATAGATATTGATTTAAAGGGGCGTCAAGTTAGTTATTTTGAGTGGTTGCCGGATCGTGACTTAGCGATTATGGGGTTACATGGTGGTGTTGAAGATAATGTAGTATTGGCTCGTTTTGACCCTGAAAGCCCTGAGCATGAAGTGGATACAACCATGCAAGATTTACCAGCAGATAGTAAAATTGTAGATGCAGCGTTTTCAACGGCGACTAATGTAGTGTATATGAAAATTAAGGTTGCTGAAAATGCATACCGAATTTATCGGACCGATGCGAACTATGACACCCGCCGAGTATACATGCAGGCTTCGAATATAGGCCGAATCGCTGTTTTCTATGATGAGGATATCTTCTTCTACGATAATGTTCGCACTGGCGATGTATTTATGTTTGACGGCACTGAAGGTGGTTGGCGGGTTATTAATCCGGCAGGGCGTTATCGTTTAGTTGGCGTTGATAAAGATAAAGATATTTATATTGCTAAAGTTGATGAAGATGACAAAGTCTTATCTGTATTACAAGGCCGATTAGGCGTTGGCTTTGAAACGGTGGATACTTTTAGTGAGCCACAAGAGTTAAAAGATATTACAGTAGCGTCTATCGAAAAAATGATAAGTGATAAACGTTCTAGTGATAATAAAAAACAATAAATAAGCATAAACAGACTTTTGATTTCAATTATGAGGTTTATGCATAGGTAAGTGAAAAGGTCTGCTGTAGCAGGCCTTTTCTTGACTATATGAACTATGAGGAGGTAATTATGGCTAAGTTTAAAATTAAAAAAGGCTTAAGTGATGCGGAGATGTTTAAAAATGTGGTGGAAGAGGAAACCTTTGAAACAGCGATGTTAAAAGGTGAGGCTGAGAGTAAGCGTCCTGCACCGCTACGAAAGTCCTCTAGTAACAGTCAAGAAGCCTTTTACCGTGAGTTCCTAACTGAGAAGGTAGAGACTCAGATTGGTAAACTTTTACTGGATATTAAGATGGAATATTTTAAAGATGGTGTAGGCGATTTTTCTATACAAGTGAAAAAAGATGGCCGAAATATTATAATCGAAACGGCACCTAAAAAAATTAAATAAGATTAAGAAATATATATTTATGAGTAATCCGTATTGTAAATATGTTGACAAAGAAACTCTTTAGTAGTCTAATAGATATGTGAGATGAATACTAGTTCTATTAAGGGATTAGATAGAAAGTATTCGTTATAAGCGTAATTTGAAGGTGAAATGAATTGTAAGCATCTATAAAATGTGGAAGGTTTTATAGGATGGCAGGTTACAATTTATTTCGAAAGTGAAGGAGAAGGAGTTATGAAAGCGAAAAAAGTAAGAATCATGGAAACCGTCCTCCGCGATGGTCATCAGTCCGTTTTGGCAACACGTATGCGTACTAGCCAAATGTTGCCAGTATTGGAAAAATTGGACTCTGTTGGTTATGAAGCGTTAGAATGTTGGGGCGGTGCTACCTTTGATAGCTGTCTTCGTTTCTTAGACGAAGATCCATGGCAACGTCTTCGCACGTTAAAAGCTCATCTTAAAAACACTCCATTACAGATGTTGTTACGTGGCCAAAACTTATTAGGTTACAAACATTATGCTGATGATGTAGTAGAAGCATTTGTTAAAAAAGCAAAAGAAAACGGTATTGATCGTATCCGTATTTTTGATGCGTTGAACGATCCTCGTAACATGGAAGCTGCTATTAAAGCAGGTAACAAATGTGGCGTTCATGTACAAGGTACAATGGTTTATACTATTAGCCCTGTACATACAAATGAAATGTTCGTAAAAGTGGCTGAAGAATTAAAGGATATGGGCATGAATTCCTTGTGCATTAAGGATATGTCCGGTTTATTAGCGCCATATGATGCAGTATCCTTGATTCAAGACCTTAAAAAACGTCTTGGCGATGACATGATGATTGACTTACATAGCCATTTCACTTGTGGTCTTGCTAGTGCTACTTACTTAAAAGCTGTAGAAGCTGGTGTTGATGTAATCGATACAGCTCTTAGCCCATTCGGTCATGCAACTTCTCAACCTGCAACTGAAAGTATTGTTGAAATGTTCCGTGGTACTGAATATGATACTGGTTTAGATTTAGCATCTCTTCGTGAATTAGCTGAATACTTCCGTGGCGTTCGTAAAGAAATCGCTGATGAATTTGGTATTACGCCAGCTCATGAAGTATTGCCAGAAGTTCGTCATTACCAAATCCCTGGTGGTATGTTGTCTAATACTCAGAATCAACTTCGTGAAATGGGTATGGCAGACAAATTCTTTGATGTAATGAACGAAATGCCTAAAGTACGTGCTGACCTTGGTTACCCTCCATTGGTAACACCTACTAGCCAAATCGTTGGTACTATGGCTATGATGAACGTTAACTTCATGGCTAATGGTATGGAACGTTACCAAATGACTCCTAGCGAAGTTAAAGACTTAGTTCGTGGTAAATATGGTCGTTTACCTGCACCAATTAGCGAAGATATTCGCAAGAAAATTATTGGTGATGAAGAACCTATTACATGCCGTCCAGCAGACCTTATCAAACCTGAATTGGAATTATATCGTCAGAAATTGTCCGAATTAGGTTACCAAGGTTTCACTGATGAAGACGTATTATCCTATGCTATGTTCCCAGAAGTAGCATTACAGTTCTTCGAAAAACACAGCAAACAAGTTATTCTTAAAGAAATCGATCTTCCACGCGAATAATTTGTTATATGTTTAGTCAGTTTTGACTTAAGATATTAATAAAATCAAAGCGTATTATTGGTTCAAAAACCGGCGTTCTTACGAACAATGGTTTTCTCCACCAATAATACGCTTTTTTAGCTAAAGGTAGCATCAAAACTGACTAAGCAAATAAGGGAGGAGGGGGGAGGTGTTCTTACGAACAATGGTTTACTCTGTCGACAACTCTCTTTTTTTTCTAGGCATATCAGACTGACTGAATATAACGGGGGGAGAGAAGAGTTGTAATATATTTCCTCTATTTTATAGTAGGTTAATGTTAGATAGTGTGTTACAATAAGCAATACATAGAGGAGGGATTTTATGAAGCAGTTTATTGTTGATGCCTTTACGGATACTGTATTTCTCGTTCATTTGCACCTAAGCTCAATGTTCCTGAAGATCCAGTTTGTGGCTCTGGTCATTGTCACATAGTACCGTATTGGGCTGAAAAGTTACAAAAAGATTCGGTAGTAGCGTATCAGGCATCTAAACGGGGTGGTACTTTATATTGTTCTATGCAAGGTACTAGAGTAATATTAGCAGGAAAAGCTGCTTTATATGCCATTGCAGAGTTGAAATGTTTATAAGTTGAGAGAGGACCTATGTCATTTGAGAGAGTAAAAACATATTTTGAAAATATTGGTTTGGGGGACCGTGTTAAACTGTTGGAGCATTCAAGTGCTACCGTAGAAGAAGCAGCCATTGCTGTGGGCTGTGAAGCCAAGCAAATTGCTAAAACCATGTCTTTTTTAGTAGAGGAAGAACCTATATTAGTTGTGGTAGCAGGGGATGTAAAAGTAGATAATAAAAAATTTAAAGCAACTTTTCAGAAAAAGGCAAAAATGATTGCTTTTGATGAAGTTGAAGCTTATATTGGACATGCTCCAGGTGGCGTATGCCCATTTGAAGTCAAACCCAATGTTAAAACTTATTTAGATATATCGTTACAGCGTTTTGATATTGTATACCCTGCAGCAGGTAATGACCATAGTGCTGTAAAACTATCTGTGCCAGAATTAGAAACCTATTCTCAATCATTAGGCTGGGTAGATATTGGTAAAGGCGTATAAAATACAGTTAGTTTTTATAGTGTAGAAATAAAAATGGAGTATTGGCGTAGAAAACCATTGTTCGTAAGAACTCTGTGTTTTTGAGCCAATACTCCATTTTGTTGCAGGTAAAAGATTAACTTATTTTACAACCCTAATCATGAATATAGGAATTTCTTCGTACTGCAAATTAGGATCTTTTTGAACTTCGTGACGTACATCTTGAATGACACTAACTTGTTGAACGCCGAGTTCTTTGAATACAGTCATATCCCAAGCGGGCCTAGTTTCTTGACTAATGGCTAAGCTATTTTTAATAGCTGTGCATTCGTCTAACAAAGCGGTATCAATTTGGGCGTGCACTCTGCCTTCATTACGAGTGAACTGTGTTTGTCCGTAGTCGGAATCAAAATTAAGAATCACACCATGAGGTTTTAATACGCGTAGCCATTCTTTATAAGCTGTTTTAGGATCTGGGAGGGTCCAGGTTAAATTGCGACTTAAAACAGCATCAAAGGTTTCATCTTCATATTGTAAATTAGTAGCGTCCATTTTTTCAAAGGTCGCTGTACTATGAAAGTTTTTTGCATTATTTTGAGCATTATGTACCATTTGTTGGGACATATCAATACCAGTAACTCTATGTCCATGGTGACAGAGTAAGAAGGTAAAGAAGCCTGTACCAGTACCTACGTCTAAGATACGTAAAGGGCGAGTTAAAGGGATATGTTCCGCTAATAAATGATGCCAAGCCAGTGCATTGGGACTTTTTAATTCGCGAAGCCGCAATTCATTGAACGCATCGCTACGTGTATCCCAATAAGATTCAATTCGTTTAGATATATTCATAATAGATTCCCCAAGTGTAAGTGAATACGGTATTGTTACTTTAGTAGTATAGATAAATTTTAAGGAGTTTGTAAGCGGGGGTGGGGGTTATTTTTAAATATCTATCCCCCAGGGTGGCTTTTCAAGAACCTAAGAGATAGGTACACTAAAATAAGTAATGTTTCAGTGAGGAGGTGTCGTTATGAGCGTTAATACACATAAGCGGTTTAGTTCGATTGGTCGCTGGCCAATATGGCGAGGTGTATTTGTGGTATGGTTAGTAGCGACACTAACATTTTTGTTGATGCATGCTACACAAGATGATGTGGTAGATATGGTATTTTCACAACAGCAAAGTTTAAGTGCAGCTATGCAGGCTGAAAAAAGAGCGGCCTTAGGTTTAGATGACTCATTGGTAACACAATATGTTCGCTGGTGGGGGCAACTATTTCAAGGTGATTTAGGAAATTCATTAGTAACTGGTGAAGAGGTTAGCAATATTATGAGCAGAAAATTATCTGCTACGTTGGTATTAATGGTTAGCGCTATAGGGAGTACTCTGCTAATAGCTGTACCAGTAGGTTTATGGCTTGCCTGTAAAGCAGGTTCTTGGCAGGATCGTTTCATACGAGGGATTACCGTATTGGGAAATACAATGCCTAATTTTTTTACGGCTCTATTATTATTATATGTAGTAGCATTGCAATGGGATCTATTACCAGTCGTTTCACGAAAAATGGATTGGCAAAGTATTCTGTTGCCTACACTGACTCTATTTTGGTCTATGAGTGCTAAATATATACAACAAACTCGTGCCTTAGCTTTAGAGGAACTTCAGAAACCATATATTCTTGGCTTGCGTAGTCGTGGGCTTAGTTGGTTTATGATTATGAGCCGTTATGTGAGTTTAGCTATTGCTCCGCCTCTTTTAACATTGGTTGCTTTGAGTTGTGGCTCCTTATTAGGAGGCGTAACGATTGTAGAATCTATTTTTATGTGGGACGGCATTGGTAAAATGGCGTTTGATGCTATTACTTCTCGTGACTACCCTGTATTACAAGCTTATGTATTATGGGTATCTTTGTTTTATGTTCTCTTAAACTATGGAGTAGAGCGTTGGCAACAGTATTGGCAAAAACAAGTGCTAGGAGGCCAGCAGTATGAGGAATAATCTAAATAGAGCATCTATGGAGGGTAATCGTTTAGTTTTAAAACAGTATGTTTTTAGCCATTGGTGGTCGTTTCTTTGGCCTGGTCTTATTATTTTTTTAGTGCTTAGTGTAGGCCCATATATTTGCTCTTTTAATCCATATGAACAAAATTTGGACATAGCTTTACAGGGACCTAATAGTTTGCATTGGTTGGGAACGGATCAATATGGCCGAGATGTGTTAGCGCGAGTGTTAGTCGGTGGTCGTTTAACAGTGGGGCTCACCGTATGTATTACTATTATAATTTGTTTAGGAGGAACCCTGTTAGGTCTGTGGAGTGCATGGAAGCAGACTTGGCTGAGTCGCCTAATTGTTAGCTTGACGGATGTAGCTGTATCTTTGCCGGCTTTAGTATTTGCCATTGCCTTAGCCGCGGTACTAGGCGGGGGGATGGAATATGCGGCGTTAGCTTTAATCTGTGTAGGCTGGCCGAAATATGCACGATTAGCCTGTAGTTTGACGTTACAAATTAAAAAGGCTCCTTATATGCAATTAGCTCGCTTACAAGGGCAAAGTGAAGTTGGTATAGTGAGATATCACATTATACCTAATATTATGGTAACCATTATTGTGACGGCTGTGCTGGATTTGGGTGTAGTGCTTATGGAACTGGCGGGACTTTCTTTTTTAGGGCTAGGGGCAGCACCACCACTAGCAGAGTGGGGCAGTCTGTTAAGCTTAAATCGAAGCTTGCTACAGACGGCTCCTTGGCTCATGTGGGCCCCAGGCATAGCAATTATCCTAACTGTAGGGGCGTTTCATTATATGGGCGAACAGTTACGGCATCAGATAATGTACGATAAGCGTTAAGGTAACCTACTTTAAAATAGGAATGCAGGTTAGAGAGTTTTAACCGGTGAGATACTATTCTACGAAGTGTAGTTGTGTGAAAGAGAGTCTGTATATGGTAAAAGAAGTGGAAAGAGTAAAATCACAGTTTTCATTAGGTCGTTTAGTAGGGTTGATTAGTTTATTTATTGTTTTTTTAGGGCTAGTTGGCTGTGGTACAGAGGAACCGAAATATAGTAAAGTGCTTCATTATGGTACAACGGCATATGGCCCTGCTATGGAGAATGCAGGATTGAATCCTCATGTGGCCTATCAGGGATGGAGTGCAGTGCGGTATGGTGTAGGTGAAACGTTGGTACGTTTTACTGAAACGATGGAAGTTGCTCCTTGGTTAGCAGATTCTTGGCAAAGTATAGATGATCATACAGTGCGTTTACATATTCGCGAAGGGGTAACCTTTTCAAATGGGAAACCGCTTACACCAGAAGCTGTAAAACAGAATTTAGAAGCGTTAGTTCGTGATCATGATAGGGCGCCGAAGGATTTGAAAATTGAATCTATAACAGCTGATGATGCGTATATAACGATTCACTCGGTGAATCCTGTAGCTGTATTATTGACCTTTTTAGCGGATCCCTATAGTGCGATTGTTGATTTGAGTGATGGGACACCTGAGGGAATCGTAGTGGGGACGGGTCCTTTTAAAGCTACTAAAGTAAGCGAAAGTGGTATAAGTTTAGTCCGTAACGATCACTACTGGGGTGGCATGCCTAAATTAGAAGGCGTAGAAGTGATACGCATTACCGATGGTGATACGTTGACTATGGCGCTACAAAAGGGTGATATTGAAGCGGCTCAGGGCTTACCCTATAGTTCTTTAAATCTTTTTGCTGATGCCGCGCAATATACCATTAGTTCAGCTGCTACTTCGCGGGTGTATCAGATAGGATTTAATTTTAACAGCTCAGCTATGCAAGATGTACGAGTTCGTCAAGCGATTGCTAGTGCGATTAATAAAGAACAATTTGCCGCTGTATTGTTGAAAGGCAAGGGTATACCGGCCGTAGGACCTTTTCCGAATAATACAAAACTAGGACAAATGCAGGTAGTGGCGCCTATTTACGATGAAAATAAAGCAAAGGTTTTATTAGCAGAAGCAGGGTATAAGGATACTGATGGTGATGGTTATGTGGATAAAGGGGGCGTACCCTTGACGGTACGTTGGTTGACATATACCTCCCGTCAGGAATTACCTCTATTAGCTGAGTCGGCTCAGGCAACGTTAAAACAAATTGGTATTAAGGTGGACGTTAATGCTACAGATGCGTATAGAAGTGTGTTGCAACAAGGGAAGTTTGATGTATTTGCTAAAGCTTTTGTAACAGCACCTACTGGTGATGGTACCTATTATTTTAAGACTAATATTATGTCTGGGGCGGTTGATAATGTGGGACACTATGAAAGTCCTCAAATTGTAGCATTTATGGAACAATTAGACGGCACTGTAAATCCAGAAGCACGACAAAGATTGTTTGAGCAAATGACACAGCAAGTGTTAACTGACAATGCTTTTATTTATGTGGCCCATTTAAAAATGAATTTAGTAATGGCGCATAATGTGATTAATTTTAAAGCGTATCCGACAGATTATTATGAAATTACTAAGGATATAGATCTTAAATGATAAGAGGAGATGAAGCGAGTGAGCACTGAGTCGCCTTGGTTATTAGATTTACAAGACCTTACTGTCACATATAAGCAACAAGTAGTTTTGGCTAATTTGAATTTACAGTTGCGTGCTGGTGAGACAGTAGCGATTGTAGGGCCTTCGGGAAGTGGTAAAACTACCTTATTGCGAACCCTATTAGGTTTACTACCTCGAGATAGTCAGGTGAGTTTTTCGACGGCTTTATTTGACGGGCAACCTTGGCCAGCGTCTGAACAAGATTGGCATATACTTCGGGGAGAGGCTATTGCTTTTGTTCCGCAAGATGCGCAAGCCTCGTTAAGTCCAATAAAAACAATTGAAACTCAGTGCCGTGATGTGGCGAAGGCTCTTTCCATATCTTGGAATGAGGCACAGCAACGGATTGAGCGATTATTAATTCAGTTAGACTTACCAAGCAGTTTGTTAGCGAAGCGACCTAGTGCTTTATCTGGTGGGATGGCACAGCGTGTGGTTATGCTATTGGCGTTATTGTCACAGCCAAAACTTATAGTCGCTGATGAGCCTACTGCGAATTTAGATATGATGCGGCAACAACAAATGGTGGCATTATTGAATGAAGTACAGGCTCTTACAGGAGTGGCGATTATATTTGTTACTCATCAAATGGAATTAGCAAAGCAGATTGGCCATACTTTGTATGAAATGAAAGAGGGACAGCTTAAGCGTGTGCTTTTAGGGGAGTCAAAAAAAGATTTCACTTGGCAGGAACAAAATTCTGGGCAGGAATTAGATAAAAGGCCTTTATTTGCTAAAAGTAACAGTGAAAAGGTTCATCCTTTATTAGCTGTAGACTCTGTAAGTGTGGTGCATGGCACCAATGAGCGGGCATTACAGGATATATCGTTAAGTTTATATCCTGGTGAATGGGCTGCCATAATAGGTCTGAGCGGAGCGGGCAAGAGCACTTTATTTAACACTTTGTTAGGCGAACAACCTATACAGCAAGGAACGATTACATATGAGGGAAAACCCTTGCATTCACTTTCAAAACGGGACTTAGGTCAAATTGTACAGCCTATTTTACAGAATCCGCAAAGCTCATTTAATCCACGACAAACTATTGGCTGGAGTGTAGGTGAAGCTTTGCGCAGGCGAGGGCAAACTATAGATGTAGCAGCTTTATTAGAAGAAGTACAATTACCGGCTAGCTATGGCGCGCGGTATCCTCATGAATTAAGTGGTGGAGAATGTCAGCGCGCGGCCATAGCTAGAGCTTTAAGTAGTAAGCCACAAGTACTATTTTGTGATGAAATGACCTCGGCTTTAGATGAGACGGTACAGGCTGACATTATTGAGTTATTGTGTCAGATTAGAGACCAACAGAAGTTAGCAGGTCTTGTAGTGACTCATGATTTATGGGTAGCGGCAGCTTTGTGTGACAAGGTATATGTGCTAGAAGAAGGCCATATTGTCGAAAGTACAACGATTGCCCAATTATTAGTAAGTCCACAATCTGATACGGCTAAAGAGCTGGTGAAGGCATACAAGATGTTAGGGCATACATAGCAATCATACAATATTAGTTTATAGACATTAAGTTATGAAATATTAAGTCATAAAATATTAAGCGATAAAATATTAAGCCATAAAATGTCATGCTTGCCACATATGTTATAATAAATACATAAAAGCTTGTTTGTATTTATAAGGTGGTGAAAGGATGAGTCAAGAATCACATGAGTTGTTGCATGAGTTAGGGATTGCTCATAATCATGACCATGGTCATACCCATTCTCATACGCAAACTAAGGCGGTTCTGAATCGCCTATCACGAATTATTGGACATTTAGAATCAGTAAAACGTATGGTAGAGAATGAGCGAGATTGCAGTGAAGTATTGGTGCAATTAGCGGCGGTAGGTTCGGCTGTAAAAAGTGTGAGTCGTGTTGTTATGAAAGATCATATTGAACACTGCATAGTTGATGCGGTAAAGAATAATGATACGGAAACGTTAAAGAAATTGAATGAAGCTATTGACCGATTTATTAAATAGCTAGCCTTATAATAGGTAACATAAACATAGCATTTAGACAGAAAAAAGCCCCTTGGCGAATAGCTTATTGAAAGTATACAGTTTCAATAAGTTACCGCAAGGGGCACTTTGTTTATATTAAATATGTAATTTTAAAAAGTATTATTTAATGTGTTTACTGCCACGTTCTGTCATTGGAACATTATCGTGACAAAGAGGGCATTCTTCTGGTTGGTAAGTTGGTACCGTCAAATTTAATAAAGCTTGAACTTTATCGTTTGGAATACCAAAATCAGCTTTGCCACCACTGCGGTTGACAAGTAAGCCAACGCCTACGATTTCACCTTGAGAAGCATTAACTACATCCACTACTTCGCGAACTGAGCCACCAGTAGTTACAATGTCTTCTACAATAAGTACACGTGTGCCTGGTTCGATGCGGAAACCACGGCGAAGAGTCATAACACCTTTTTCGCGCTCTGTAAAAATAGCTCGCGTACCGAGAGCTTTCCCTACTTCATGAGCTAATAGAATGCCACCAGTCATAGGACCAATTACAAGTTCTACATTTTGATCTTTGAAACGTTCTGCTAATTCTTGGCAAAGGCGTTCCGTGTATTTTGGATGTTGTAATACATTAAATTTTTCTACATACATAGGGCTATGAAGACCAGAGGTAAGTAGAAAATGGCCTTCTAAAATAGCTTTCGTGTCGATTAATAATTGTTTTACTTCTTGTTCTGTCATCATGCGTTGATAGCCTCCATTTCTTCAACAATTAAACGAACCGCTTCTTGCGGATTGTCAGCTTTAGTAATAGGTCGTCCGATTACCAATTTAGAAGCGCCGTCTTGGAGGGCACTTTTTGGAGTGGCAATTCGTTTTTGGTCATTCGCTGCGGCAAAGGTAGGACGAATACCTGGGGTTACAATCAGAAAATCTTCCCCACAAGCTTCGCGAATAGCCTTTGCTTCCAAGGGTGAGGCTACTACACCATCCATGCCGGATGCTTTAGCTAATTTGGCGAGACGGAGTACTTGGTCTCGAATTGGCAATTGACCACCGATGGCTGTCCAAGCCTCATCATCAAAACTGGTGAGTACGGTAACAGCTAATAGTTTTGGTCGTTCCACTTGAAGTGATTCGGCAGCTTCCGTTGCGGCTTTGGCTGCGGCTGCCATCATAACGGGACCACCTTGAGCATGTAGGGTGATTAGTTTAGCACCTAAATGTGTAAGCGATGTTACGCCTTGGGCTACGGTGTTGGGAATATCGTGTAACTTTAGGTCAAGAAATACGGATTTTCCTTGTTCTTGAAGATACGTTACCGTCTGTGCACCTGCTGCATAAAATAACTCCATACCAACTTTGTAATAGGAAACACTATCGCCTAATGTAGTTACTAGCTCTGTAACTTGCTCCATTGTTGCTACGTCTAAGGCAACTATTAGTCTGTCATCTGCCATGGTGAGCCTCCTTAATCGTATCCATATATAGATATATTCAAATAATTTTTACATAAAAAATAGGTAAAGTCAATTAAAACTTATACTGCTAGCGATAAAATAGATTTGTAGTTTGTAGACAAGCGATTGTATTCTTTAATCTATTTTATTATACCGTGGAATGCTTAGTATTGGCTATGAAATAGGCTATTTTTATTTGTCTCCTATTAAGGGTAGGGCGCTTAGTTAGGGTGACTTGAAATTTTGATGAAATATAGGTATCATAAATATATAGAGATTTCTTGATATAAAATTGAAAATTAATTTTATCAAGAGCCTATCTATTGATACGATTGTTAGTGAAGAATGGAGTGAATGTAATGGCAGTTGGTAATCGAGTGTATTTGCAACGACCTATGGTGAGCGAGGAATTATTGAATGAGTTTAAAGGGATTCCTGCCGCTAATGTAGCAGATTGTATGGGGCGTTTGAGTGCACTTCATCCACGTGTTTCCTTGAAGTCTGCCCCTAAACAACCTGTTACAGTAGGGCGTGCATTAACTGTGAAAACTCGTGGTGGCGATAATTTGATGATTCATAAAGCATTAAATATAGCTGAACCTGGCGATGTGATTATGGTATCTAATGATGGTGGTTCTGAATACCGTGCATTGATGGGTGAAATCATGTTTGGGTATGCTACATATAAACAATTAGCCGGTGTAGTTATTGATGGCCCTATTCGTGATAGTGATGCTGTGGCTACGATGGCATTGCCTGTATATGCTAATGGTACGAATCCTGCAGGGCCATATAAAAATGGTACTGGCGAAATCAATACACCTATTGCTTGTGGCGGTATTTCCGTAAATCCTGGTGATATCATTGTGATGGACCAAGATGGTGTTATTGTTGTACCATGGCAAGATGCAGCTGAAATAATTGAGAGTGCTAAGAAATTACAAGCTGAAGATGCTGAAAAAGTACATGAAGCATTAATTGGCGAAGCCGATCGTCAATGGATTGAAGACCAGTTGAAAGAACAAGGGACTGAGATAATTGATGGACAATATTAAATAATCAAGTCGATAGAATATTAGTGGTATATACATAGATAAGCGTGCCTGTAGTTATTTGTCCTGGCGATGCAAGCATCAAGGGACTTCATAACTACAGGCACGCTTTCTATTTTTTACACAAATAAATTTCTATCAACTTGATTATTTAGTGTTTAGGAGGGTGGGTAGAGGGACTTCATAACTATGTAATCTTTTTATTTAAGCACAGTACACATTAGTGAAAATGTAACTATTTAATATTGTAAAGATAGGGGCAGCGTGGGACTTCATAACTACAGGCACGCTTTTTATTTTTTACACAAATAAATTTCTATCAACTTAATTATTTAATGTTTAGAAGAGCGAGTAGAGGGTAAAGGGACTTCATAACTATACAATCTTTTTATTTAAGCACAGTACACATTAGTGAAAATGTAATTATTTACACTAAATTTTGTGGTGTACCGGCTTCCCATTGTTTTATGTTTTCAATAACAATGTCGGCTCTTGTTTCAAGGGCTTCTTTGCTAGCAAAGGCGACATGAGGTGTTAAGACAGTATTTTTTGCATGACAGAGTGGATGGTCAGCTGGAATTGGTGGTTCCATTTCAAAAACATCGATACCAGCACCAGCTAAACGGCCTTCGTTTAAAGCAGCGGCTAAAGCTTCGCTATCTACTACTGGACCACGAGCTGTGTTAATAAGAACTGCAGATGACTTCATGAGTTTGATTGTTTCTGCATCCACTAAGCCTTTGGTGTCTTCTGTAAGTGGTGTATGTAAAGATACGAAGTCAGCTTGACGGAACAACTCTTCTTTGGAAACAAAGGTAACACCTTTAGCTATTAAATCAGGTTTTTCACTGCGATTATATGCAATAACACGACAGCCAAAGGCAAGGGCAATTTCGGCTACACGTTTACCAATAGCACCAGTGCCAACAACGCCAAATGTTTTACCGAATAATTCAAAACCAACAAGTCCTGTTTTGGTGCCTTCATGACGACTTTGGTGGTCACATGGAACGATGTTGCGACATACAGAGATGGCTAGGCCAAAGGCTAATTCAGCAACTGCATTGGTGGAGTAGCCCGCTGCATTACATACAGTAATATTACGTTCACGACAAGTAGCCAAATCAACATGATCCACACCTGTAAAGGCAATCGAAATCATTTTTAAATTTGGACATTGGCGAATAATATCACCAGATAATTTTTGATTGGCTAAGATTAGGACATCAGCTTCTTTTACACGGTCCAATAATTTAGCCTGATCTAATTCTTGAGTTTCAGGATAGAAAAACTCATGACCCGCTGCTTTAAGTGGTGCTGATACGGCTTCAATTTTTTCTGCTGATACGCCTAATGGCTCCATTACGATAATTTTCATGGTGTCACCTCGTTAATTTAGATTCAAAGATAGATTATACATTGTCTTTATTATACGCCAAATATCGAAGGTGTTCAATGAAGTTGATACCAGACTTAAGAATTTATTATTGCAAAGTTTATACAGGTTCTTGGCTTAGAAATTCTCTTTTGGTGGAAGAGAATCTATTTATATCAATGCCTTGTCTAGGCTTAGGGCTAGGGAATTTATATAAAGGCTATATTGCTATTTTATAAAAAAAGAGTAAAATATAAGAAGATTTTACATACTGTTTAAGCAATTATTACAGATTTTAAGTTAGTATAATGTATTTAAAGTTATGAGGGATATTGTGAGAAAAGTTAATATTGTTACATTTTTGTTTCTGTTAGCAGCAATACCGCTTGCTATATGCTTACCTAAGTGGGCTTTTTGGGAAAATCATTGGGTAGAAAATATGCAGGCTGTAGTTTTACTAGGTGCTTGTCTGTTTAATTTTGTTTGGGCTATAAAGAGTGAAGACTCAATCAGTTATTTGAAATCAATATATATAAGTGAGGCTATTTTATTTTTAGTTGCCTTTGGCCGTGAAATTAGTTGGGGCCGTATATTTTATCCAGTCGGTATGGGATCGGAAGGACCTGAATTTTTAAGTATCAAAGAAGTGTGGTTTGGGCCTTATTTACCTTGGGTATTAGGTCTTGCCGGACTTATATTACTTTATAATTTATGGCGAAGTCGTACTTTGATACGATCTATATTTAGTCAGTATAAGAGCGATCATACGATTCGTCTGTATTTAGTTCTTTTTATATTGGGATTAGTTTTAAGTGAAACGGTTTTTGAAAAGAATTTAATTACGCCTTTAGAACCGTATCATCAAGGTTTTGAGGAAGTGTTTGAGCTGATTGCTTATTGGTCAGCATTTGCCATATCGTATCGTTTGAAACAGCTATTCATGCATTTGCCAAGATAGTTGGCACAGTAATTTGGCTATTTAGTAAACAAAGCCAAAGTATAATATGTAATATATAAAAAAGCAGCTTATAGATAAAAATATAAATAGAAGATAAAAGTATAAATAGAAGGTAGAAGTCTAAATAGAAGAGAGAAGAAAAAATAAAGATAAAAAATAAAACGAAAGATATATGTCTAGTGGTGCAGGAATTTAATGTAAAATTCTATAGAGTTTTACATTAAATTCCTTATTTTTTTAAGACCATAACTATTAGTAAATGCATAGTAAATATGCACAAAGTTTATCTAATTCCTATTTGAAAATAGGACATTTAAGATGATATACTACAAAGAGACATCACTCACAACCATGAATCGCATGGTCGAGGTCCATTCCGGCAGATGTCGGGGTATTTGAATACATAACTAGTATTATATTGTGTGAGGTGCAAAATTATGAGTTTCGAAAGTCGATTCCAACACATTGATCGTCGTGTCCCAATTGCTGAAGATAACATTGCGATTGTACATGATTTGGAAAAATGTAAAAACTGTACATTATGTCGTCGTGCTTGTGCAGACGTGATGGGTGTACTTGACTACTATGATTTAGAATCTACAGGGGATAATCCTATCTGTGTTCATTGTGGTCAATGTGCCGCTGCGTGTCCATTCGATTCCATGAATGAACGTAGTGAATTAGATCAAGTAAAAGCAGCGATTGCTGATCCAGATAAAATTGTTGTTATTCAAACAGCACCAGCTGTACGCGTTGGTATTGGTGAAGAATTTGGTTATGAACCAGGTTCCTTCTTAGAAGGTAAAATGATTGGTGCCCTTCGTGCCTTAGGTGCGGACTATGTAGTTGACACTAATTTTGGTGCTGACTTAACTATCATGGAAGAAGCTAGCGAATTAATTGAACGTGTTATTAATGGTCATGGCGAATTGCCACAGTTCACTAGTTGCTGTCCAGCATGGGTAAAATTTGCTGAAACATATTATCCAGAATATTTACCTAATATTTCTACAACTCGTAGCTGTATTGCTATGGAAGCAGCTATGTTAAAAACATATTTTGCTGAAAAAATGAAATTGGATCCAGAAAAAATTGTATCCGTAAGTGTAGCACCATGTACAGCTAAGAAATTTGAAATTCGTCGTCCAGAACAGAACAAATCTGCTGAATACTGGGGCAAAGAAGATCTTCGCGATACTGATTATTGCATTACTACTCGTGAGTTTGCAAAATGGATTCGTGAGTCTGGTATTGATTTCACACAAGTAGAAGAATCTACTATGGATAAATATATTGGTGCTGAAACTGGTGGTAGTGTTATTTTCTGTAACACTGGTGGCGTAATGGAAGCGGCTATGCGTAGTGCTTACAAATTCATCACTGGTAATGAACCATCTCCAGAACCTTTCACTAACTTACAAGATGTTCGTGGTATGGAAGGTGTTAAAGAAGCTGACGTTGAAATCGCTGGTAAAACATTAAAAGTTGCCGTAGTTCATGGTGGTAAAAATATCCGCGATTTCTTAGATAATATGAAAGCAACTGGCAAGAAATATGATTTCATTGAAATGATGGCTTGCCGTGGTGGTTGTATTGGTGGTGGCGGTCAGCCACGCGTTAAAATGCCAGTAGCTGATAAAGTAAAATCAGCTCGTATTGAAGGTATTTATAAAGCTGATTCTGAAATGAAACTTCGTTCCAGCTATGAAAATCCAGAAATTAAGGCAATTTACGAAGAATTCTTAGGTAAACCATTAGGGGAACGTTCCGAAGAATTGTTACATACTCATTACACTGATCGCAGTGCTGATTTAGGTGTTCGTAAAGATGTAACACCTGAAACTTGTCCAACATCTCCTAAATTTAAAAAGCCTGAATAAAACTAGGCTATTATATATTGAGATGAGACTAGTTTTACTATAGCTTAACTATAAGACAAATAGGGCATTGGAGGCTGGTGCTAAGCATTAGCTTCAATGCCCTTTTTATATACTAAGTAAAAAGCAGAGGGTAGATTATTATTTTATAGCTATGCTTGCTGGTACAACTACAGTTGACAGATATGTTTTATTTGAAGTATCATAATATATATCCAAAAGGTGATATTTAATATGCCTTTATTAATAATTGTATAGTATCATCCAGAGCAGCTGAGGGAACTGGCCCATTGATGCTGCGGCAACCTGCTTTATAATTGGGGTTATGAAGCAAGGTGCTAAGTCCAACGGGAAACCGACAGATGATAAGACATAGGTCGTCATTTGTTGACGACTTTTTTTATTTATGGGCCACTAGGAGAGGAGACTGAGAGTATGAGTAATACAAAACAAGTAATCGGTAAAGGACCATTTCGTTATGATGTAGTAGGTAGCTTTTTGCGACCTGATGCAGTAAAAGAAGCTCGTCAAGCCGTCGAAGCAGGCAAGATAAATGCAGTAGAATTACGTAAAGTAGAAGATGATTCAATTCGCGATTTGATTAATAAAGAAGTAGAAGTAGGCTTACGAGCTGTAACTGATGGTGAGTTCCGTCGAGCTTACTGGCATTTGGACTTTTTAGAACAATTAGTGGGTGTTGAGCGAATTAAAGCAGAACAGTGGTCTGTGGCTTTCAAAGGGCATCAGCCAAAGGCGGCTACGCTTAAAATCGTAGGTGACATTGATTTCCCTGAGGATCATCCATTTATAAAAGACTTTCAGTTTGTGAAAGAATGTGCAGGGGATAGCGCTGTTGCTAAATTTACGATTCCTTCACCATCTATGCTTCATTTGATTTGTTGTGTCCGTGAAGAACATTATGAAGCATTACCACAATATGCGCAAGAAGAAGCCTTATTTGAGGCTATTGCTAAAGCATATCGCAAGGCAATTCAAGCTTTTTATGCAGCTGGTTGTCGTTATTTGCAATTAGATGATACTTCTTGGGGTGAATTTTGTGATGAAACTAAGCGTAAAGAATATGCAGCTCGTGGCTTAGATTTGCAATATATTGCTAAAAAATATGTGGAAGTTATTAATTATGCATTAGAAGGAAAACCAGATGATTTAGCCGTGACTATGCATATTTGTCGTGGTAATTTTAGATCGACTTGGTTCTCGTCTGGTGGTTATGAACCAATTGCAGAGACCTTGTTTGGTCATTGTCATATTGATGGCTTCTTCTTGGAGTATGACTCTGATAGAGCGGGTGGTTTTGCACCATTGCGGTTTATTAAAAATCAAAAAGTGGTACTAGGTTTAGTGACTTCTAAATTCCCTGAGTTAGAAAAAGAAGAAGATTTATTAGCCCGTATTGAAGAAGCATCGCTATATGTACCAAAAGAACAATTAGCCTTAAGTCCACAGTGTGGCTTTGCCTCCACGGAGGAAGGCAATAATCTAACTGAAGCAGAGCAATTTGCGAAGTTAGCCCTTATTAAACGTGTGGCAGAAAAGGCTTGGGGGCCTTATGAAGATTGATGAAACAAATAAAGGTCGGGAAGCCTTTCGCTATGCTTTCCCCCTAACAGTACCGATTTGTGCTAGTTTCCTTTTTTTAGGAATTTCTTATGGCTTGTATGCAGTAGGACAGGGCTTGCCTTGGTATTTGCCATTTCTTATGAGTGCTACTATTTTTGCAGGATCTATGGAGTTTGTCACTGTAGCCTTGTTGGCTGCGCCATTTGATCCTTTAGGGGCATTCGTATTAGCTTTTATGGTCAATGGGCGTCATATTTTTTATGGCCTTACTATGTTGACTCGTTATGGCCCCTTAGATTGGAAGAAATATCCGTTGATTTATGGTTTATGTGATGAAACATTTGCTATTAATGCGACCATTAATTTACCGAGTCAAATTGATCGAGGGTGGTTTTATTTACATGTAACTTGGCTAAACTATATATATTGGGTAGGCGGTGTTGCCCTTGGCGCTATAGGGAGTCATTTTATTAAATTCAATATGCAAGGGATTGAATTTATTTTAACGGCCTTATTTACAGTCATATTTTTAGACATGTTATTAACAGCTAAAAAATATCAGTCTGGTTTGATTGGTTTCTTCGTGGCACTTGGCATGCTGTATTTGTTAGGTCCTAATTTATTTATTTTGCCAGCCATGGCATTGATGGTCATTATATTCTGTGGACTCTTTTGGTTTAATAGTAAGGGTGAAAAGGAGGCGCGTAATATATGACTGGTTGGGAAATTGTACTTACGATTGGTGCTGTTGTTTTAGGCACTATGGCAACGCGGTTTACCCCATTTCTTATTTTTTCAAAAGCGGGTAAGCCACCTGCTATTATTGCTTATTTAGGCACTGTGTTGCCAGCCGCTGTTATGGGTTTATTGGTAGTATATTCTTTAAAAGACATGACAGTGTGGACCTATCCCCATGGCTTACCTGAAATCATTGCTATTGTAAGTATTATCTTGGTACATTTATTAAAGCGCAATATGTTATTGAGTATTGCTACGGGGACTGTTGTATATATGGTTCTTATTCAGCAGGTATTTGTGAAGTGAGCAAAAATTGCTAACTATAATAATGGGAAAGATGATTATTTACCATTATTTTGAAGTTTTAATAAAAAATAGTGCTAAGCATGCAAAACAGCTATAGCCCGATTCCTCTAGTAATTACGGAGTGAATCGGGCTTTTTGCTCGTAAATAAATAGTAAAAATAGTGTAAAAATAAAAGTCGTATGTTAACAATGCATAGCAAATATGTTGTAAAAACATTCTTCTTGTTGTATTATGATTGTGACGAAGTTACGAAAACGATTTCGTAAATCGATACACAACAAATATTGTGTAAGTTAAGGAGTGAGTGATGGTCTATTTGACCACACTAAAGGGGATCTAATAGTTCGTGTATGGAGTAGCTAAGTGCTTACCTCTTTTATGCGCAAGATAGGAAAGGAGGCTGCTATATGGGTAAAATAACGATTGCCGATGTAGCTGAACGCACAGGTTTTTCAAAGACAACAATTTCTAGATACTTAAATGGTAAATATGAATATATGTCAGCGGCCACACGGGAACGAATTAGTGAAGTAATTAAGGAAATCGAGTATAAGCCAAATAAAATGGCTCGTAGCTTACGTTTACAACAAAGTCATATGATTGGGGTTATAGTGTCTGATATTTCGAGTCCCTTCTCAGCCATTCTATATTCTGGTATTGCTGATTGGTGTGAAGAACATGGATTTACCGTACTCTTAGCTGATGCGGCTGATGATCCACAGAAAGAACGGCGATATATTCAATCTATGATTGCCCAAGGTGTAGATGGTATAGTTATTAATGCAACGGGTGCTGAAGTGGAATACTTAAATGAAGTAAACCGTTCAGTTATGCCGATTGTATTAGCTGACCGACCAGTGGCAGGTTGTGATTGTGATTTAGTATCATCAGATACGGAGCATATTACAGAGGCTAGTTTAGACTTATTATTAAGCAAAGGGTATGAGCGAATTTTATTTGCTACTCGGCGAGTCGGTACCAATGGTATTCGTCGTTTACGCTTTGATGAATTTGTGAAACAGTATGAAGCCAAAACAGGGCGATCAGCACTTACCTTAGAGTATGATAAAACAACAAAGGATATACTTACCAATACGGTGATGACAGAACTAGCAGCAGCACGACAAGCGAAGGAACGATTTGCTGTATTTGCTGGTAACGGGGTAGTGCTTAGTGATATTGCTAAGATTACACGTCAACAACAGCTAACTATTCCTCAAGACTTAGGAGTATATAGTTATGATAACTGGACCTGGATGGATGTCATTGGACCTGGTATTTCCGTTGTTGAATTACCGACTTATGAAATAGGCCAAGAATGTGCTCGCTTATTAGTTGGTCGCATTAAGGAATCTTTGAATGAGGCCGCTAGTGAAGTATTGGAACGCCAAAAAGTAATTTTACCATGCTCCATTGTTGAACGCCAGTCACTATAAGTGGTGTAGTTAATTAAGGTAATAATGAGCTCGTTTCAATGAACTCTAATATAGAATTATTACAAAGGATAAGTTAGGTATTTATTTTAAGAGTATATAAAAGGAGTGACACACATGGATACACGTTATAGTGTAAACCCGCGCGACATTAAACGTTATACAACTGAGGAGTTGCGCAATGAATTTTTGATTCAAGACATTTTTAAGGCTGATGAAGTAACGGCTGTATATAGCCACGTTGACCGCATGGTAACGCTTGGTTGTATGCCAGTTAATGAAGTGGTTAACCTTGAAAAAGGTATGGACATTTGGCATACATTTGGTACACACTTCTTCTTAGAACGCCGTGAAATTGGTATTTTTAATGTTGGTGGCGATGGTAAAATCGTAGCTGATGGCGAAGAATTTAACCTTACATATACCGATTGCGTATATATTACTAAAGGAACTAAAGAAGTAATGTTCCAGAGCGTTGATCCAGCAAAACCGGCTAAATTCTACATGGTGTCTGCCCCAGCACATACGTCTCATAAAACAACCTTTATTCCAATGGCAAAAGCTAACAAACGTCCTATGGGGGCCATGGAAACAGCTAATGATCGTGTGATTAATCAGTTTATTCATCCAGATGTATTAGAAACTTGCCAGTTATCTATGGGGTTAACTCAGTTAAAACCAGGTAGTGTTTGGAATTCTATGCCGCCACATACACATGAGCGTCGTATGGAAATTTACTTCTACTTTGAAGTACCACAAGATAATGTTGTATTCCATATGATGGGTGAAGCACAGGAAACACGCCATATCGTAATGCACAATGAAGAAGCTGTAATTAGTCCTTCTTGGAGCTTACATGCTGGTGCTGGTACATCCAACTATACCTTCATCTGGGCTATGGGTGGCGAAAACCAAGCGTTTGATGATATGGATCATATTGCAATTACGGATATGAAATAGTAGCTACTGAAGATATATACGAAGTAGTTAATAAAAATACTGATGTTAAAAATATATTTTTTTAACACTTTTAGAAATCGATACACATACGAATTTTGCTCGGTTTATTTGTATCTGAAACTTAAATCTATTACTTAAATTTATAAAATTGGAGGTTCTCATGAACGGCTTAGAACAATTCCGCTTAGATGGAAAAGTAGCACTCGTAACAGGGGCTGTATATGGCATTGGTTTTGCGATTGCGCAAGCACTCGCTGGAGCAGGTGCTAAGATTGCTTTCAACTGTTTAGATGAAGCAACACGTGATAAAGCAGTAGCTGATTACAAAGAAGTAGGCATTGATGCAGTAGGCTACGTAGCAGACGTAACTAAAGAAGAAGAAATCATTCCTATGATTAAAGATATTGAAGAAAAACTTGGTGGCATAGATATTCTTGTAAATAATGCGGGAATTATTAAACGTATTCCAATGACTGAAATGGCAGCCGATGAATTCCGTCAAGTAATTGATATCGACTTAGTAGGTCCATTCATTATGGCTAAAGCTGTTATCCCTGGAATGATTAAAAAAGGTCATGGTAAAATTATTAACATTTGCTCCATGATGAGTGAATTAGGCCGTGAAACAGTATCTGCTTATGCAGCGGCTAAGGGTGGCTTAAAAATGTTAACTCGTAATATTGCTTCTGAATATGGCGAATATAACATCCAATGTAATGGTCTTGGACCTGGCTACATTGCTACGCCACAGACAGCACCACTTCGTACCGAAGGTCATCCATTCAATAGCTTTATTATTGCTAAAACACCAGCTGCTCGTTGGGGTACACCTGAAGATTTACAAGGTCCAGCTGTATTCTTAGCATCTGAAGCATCTGACTTTATTAATGGCCATGTATTATATGTAGATGGTGGGATTTTAGCTTACATCGGTAAACAACCATAATTTATTCGGGAGGGCCTCCCCGTGAGGCCTGCCCCCTATATTGGAGGAAATCAGCATGAATATCATGAAGGCAGTATCACGTGTTCCCGGCGGGCTTATGCTCGTTCCTTTACTACTCGGTGCTTTGTTACATACGTTAGCACCTGGCACTGGTAAATATTTTGGTTCATTTACAAATGGTTTAATTAGCGGCACCGTTCCTATTTTATCGGTATGGTTTTTCTGTATGGGTGCTAGCATTGATTTAAAAGCAACAGGTACCGTTTTGAAAAAATCGGGTACATTAGTAGTAACAAAGATTTTAGTAGCATGGATCGTTGGGCATATATGTGTTATGTTTATGCCTAGTGGTATGATTGAAACAGGATTTTTTGCAGGACTCTCCACCTTAGCTATTGTTACAGCTATGGACATGACTAATGGTGGTTTATATGCTTCCTTGATGGCACAGTATGGCTCCAAGGAAGACGCAGGGGCATTTGTATTGATGTCTATTGAGTCTGGCCCATTAGTAACCATGATGATTCTTGGTACAACTGGGGCGGCTACCTTTGAGCCACATCTATTTGTAGGCGCTGTATTACCATTCTTAATCGGCTTTGCACTAGGTAACATTGACAAAGAATGCAAAACCTTCTTTAGCCAAGGCACTATGCTTATGATTCCCTTCTTCGGCTTTGCCTTAGGTAATACAATTGACCTTATGATGGTTGCACATACAGGCTTATTAGGTATTTTATTAGGGCTTGCCGTAATTGTTATCACTGGTATTCCACTTATTTTAGCAGACAAATATATTGCAGGTGGTAATGGTGGTGCTGGTCTAGCTGCTTCTAGTACAGCTGGGGCTGCGGTAACAAACCCAATCATTATTGCTGGAATGATTCCCGCCTTTGCACCAATTGCGCCAGCCGCTACTGCATTAGTAGCTACGGCCGTAGTTGTTACATCAATTTTAGTACCAATTGTAACAGCTTTTTGGTGTAAACGTTTCAGCGATGAAGGTAAAACTAAAGCCGCTCGCATTGTGGTAAATGGGTAATATAATTAAAGCTTCAGCAGCACACCTTGCGCCTCCGTCGGCTCAGGGTGTTGCTTGCTATAATGAGGAGGAATAAAAATGGCACGTGTTCTTACAATTGGTGAGCCTATGGGGTTAATGGTAGCCACAGAACCTAAAGCATTAAAAGATGTGACAACATTTCGTCGCTATGTATGTGGGGCAGAAGTTAATTTTGCCGTTGGTATGAGCCGTTTAGGTCATGAAACAGCGTATATCAGTCGTGTAGGGAATGATCCATTTGGTCAACATATTTTAGATTTTTTGGCAGAACAACATATTGGTACAGACTATGTAACATTGGATGATGTGAATCGGACAGGAATGCAGTTAAAAGCTAAAACTTTAGAAGGGGATCCAGAAGTGGTTAACTTCCGTCGTTTTACAGCATTCTCCTATATGGAACCATCCGTTGTGGATACGGTACAATGGGGAAAATACGATCATTTGCATGTGACTGGCATTCCACCAGCGTTGTCTGAAAGTTGCCGTGAAACGTCCATTGCTATGATGAAAGCCGCTAAATCTCATGGTGTGCAAGTGTCCTTTGATACTAATCTTCGTCCCGCTCTTTGGCCATCTGAAGACGTAATGCGTGAAAATATTAATTACTTGGCGTCCTTAGCTGATATTGTATTACCAGGCTTTGGCGAAGGAAAAATCTTAACAGGTTTTGACACACCAGAAGACATTGCTGAATTTTATTTGAAACAAGGTGCGAAAGCAGTTATTGTGAAATTAGGGACTAAAGGTGCTTATGTGAAGACTGCTGAAGAAGTATTCTATGCGCCTGCATATATTGTTGAAAACGTAGTTGACACAGTTGGGGCTGGTGATGGCTTTGCCGTAGGTACCGTTAGTGGTCGTTTAGAAGGTCTTAGCTGGGCGGAAGCAGTTCGTCGTGGCGCTGCCATTGGGGCCCTTCAAGTACAAGTGGAAGGCGATAATGAGGGGTTACCAACACCTGATCAATTAGTAGCGTATCAAAAGAGCGCTAAATTAAGCGAATAATTGATAGTCAAGCTAAGTAGTGTTAATTAAGTGAATCATTAGTAGGTAGTAATAGCCTGATGAGTAAGCGAATATTTAATAGGCACGAAAAGTAATGACGGATAGTTCTGAAATGTATATAATAGAGTAGGAAACAGAGCTAAAGATAAGATTGGGAGGACCCGTATGGATAAATTACAAATTATTGAAACAGTTAAAAAAATTGGTGTAGTTGCCGTTATTCGTGGTAATACGCCAGAAGAGGCTGCTCAAATTTCAGAAGCCTGCATTGCTGGAGGAGTAACGGCTATTGAAGTAGCCTTTACAACACCACGTGCTCATGAAGCCATTTTAACATTATCTGAAAAATACAAAGATAATGCTGATGTAGTCATTGGTGCGGGTACAGTTTTAGACTCTGAAACAGCACGTTTGGCTATTTTAAATGGGGCAGCTTTTATTGTATCCCCAGCTTTTGATGAAGATACTATCAAATTATGTAATCGCTATCGTGTGGCTTGTATGCCTGGCACAACTACGATTCAAGGTGTTATTCAAGCCCTTGAATTGGGAGCCGATATTGTAAAAGTATTCCCTGGTGAAGTAGTAGGTAGCAAGTTTATTAAAGCCGTAAAAGGGCCATTACCACAGGCTCAAATGATGCCAACTGGTGGTGTTAGCATCGATAATGTAGCTGAATGGTTTAAAGCAGGCGCTGTGGCTGTTGGAGCTGGTGGTGCTTTGACTGGTGGCGGAAAATCTTTAGCAGAGATTGCAGAAACGGCTAAGAAATTTGTTGCCGCTGTAGCAGAAGCGCGTAAATAAGTAGCGTATATATGGAAGGCAAGAAAGTATGCTTTCTTATTTTGTTAATAAGTGTGTGAAATAAGATGATATACAATAAATAGTAAATAGATAAATAGTAAAAATCAAAAATTAAAAATTAAAAATTAAAAGAGAGCTATCAAGAATTGATAGCTCTCTTTTGTGTTTCGTTATATATTATATTCTTGTTTGATTTGTTTTAGTAAAGCTTCGCAACTAGGGGCAATGTCATTATAAGTTTCATCAAAATTGCCTGTATACCAAGGATCTTTTACATCACGGGTCTCGCCAATAAAGGAGAGCATTTTATGAATTTTATGCTCTGTATCAGGTCCGAGTAGTCGTTCGAGGTTACGGCGGTTATTTTCATCCATAATGATAATATAGTCGGCTGAAGCATAATCGGCTTTCGTAATTTGGCGCGCTTGGCGTGGTGTGAACGGAATATTCATATCACGCAATTTAGTTTTAGTGCCAGGATGAGTGTCATTACCAATTTCTTCACGACTTGTTGCGGTAGAGTCAATCTTAAATTGTTCTGTTAGGGCTGATTTATTTACTAATTCTTTAAAAATAAATTCTGCCATGGTAGATCGACAAATATTGCCGTGACAAACAAACTGAACATGAATGGGCCGTTTGGTAGCGGTCATAATAAACTCCTCTTTATACAAACTGTAAAATCAGACTAAATACACGTAAAATGCCTTGTTGTAAGGGAATAAGTACAAGGCTTAAAAATGGTGTATATGCTAGCAGAATTAAGGCTAAGAAACCAAAGCGCTGCCACTGCCAGTATTTCATTTGCCAAGCAGGGGATAGAAAATTAGACACAATATGAGCACCATCTAAAGGGGGAATAGGAATTAAATTGAATAAAGCGAAGTTTATATTAATAATAACCATTAGGGAGATAACCGTGTAAAGGCCTTGTGAAATTTCTATATTGTGATTATTGATAAAGAATAAAACAAAGGCAGAGAGAAAGGCGACTACAATATTAGCTAATGGCCCTGCTGCTGAAACGAGTATATCGTCTCTTTTTTTATTTTTGAAATTTGCAGGATTAATCATTACGGGTTTTGCCCAACCAAAATGTAAAAGTAAAAGCATTAACATGCCGATAAAATCAAGATGGGCTAAGGGATTCATAGTTAAACGCCCCATGCGACGAGGCGTATCATCCCCTAATATATCTGCCACTTTAGCATGTGCATATTCGTGCATCGCCATGGCAATAATAATGGCTGGTAAGGTAGCCACAATAGTCAATACATTAAAATTAGACATAAACATCTCCTTTTTGATAAGTGTATATGTAATAGTATACCGTAAATTATCGATATACGCAAAGTGGTAGCCATATCGTCAATGGCATCAAAGAGTTAATTTATTAGATAGAAAATAAAACTACTTTGGCGAAACTAGTTGTTGAAGGCGTCAAAAAATGAACTGTCAGTGGATTATTTACTAATGGTATGATACTCACACTACTGGTATGAGTGAATACATTGTTTTTAAAGGGAGGTCTTCTTATAATGAATAGTGAGCTCAATGTATAGTGTTAGAAACGGTAAGGGAGGTTTTTGTTTTATGGGAACAGGGCGACAAGTGGTCATTCCACGGCCTTTATTACAACGTTTATATACGGAACAGCAGTTATCTACATGGGCAATTGCTAAAGAGCTACATTGTAGTCAGGATACTGTAGTACGACGTTTACATGAATATGAAATTCCAATTCGGACAAGACGTAAGTTATTGCCTGTGAAGGAATTAATCCATCTGTACGTGGATGAAGGGCTAGGGGTAAAAGAACTGGCTAGACGCTACCAATGTTCACATACAACCGTGGCCCAGCGTTTACGAGATTTAGGTGTATTAGTATCAAAACAAGTAGCATATATAAAGCCAACGGCTAGTAAACAACAACAGATACTAGCTTTTTACAGAAATGGGCAAAGTGCTTCGTGGATTGCTAGGCGATTACAGCTTTCACGGTGGACGGTGCTCACCACTTTACGACAAGCGGGGATTGCTATCCGTCATAGTAATAAGCGAATTTATGTAAATACGAAAGAGTTAGTATATCTTTATACACAGCGACATATGTCGACAATAATGTTAGCTAGCTTATATAATCTTAAGCCTTCAACCGTAGCTGAACGCTTAAAAGAGGCGGGGATTCACTTGCGAGGCAATCAATTAAAACTCAATACATTTGATGTTTGCTTGCGTTATCAGCAGGGGCATAGTCCTTTGCAGATTGCTGAAGAACTAGGTTGCTCCTATTCAGCTGTGCGGCGGCGCCTTGATCAGTGGAGTGGTTATAAAGGGGCACGGAAAGAAAGTTAAACGGGCATAGAAAGAAAGTTAAAAAGGCATGGAAACAAAGTTAAAGGAAAGTTGCATTATAAGGGCTGAATTCGTTATACTAGAAGGCAAGAAAGTAGCACGTTATAATATATTATTAGTGTAGAATGGAGAGTATGATGGATATTATTGTTGCGTTATTGCCGTTTTTTACGGCTGGTTTGGTAGCGGCTCTTATTTCGCGTTTTACAGGGATTGCCTTGTCTTTTGTGATGGCTCCTACTTTGTTATATTGGGGCGCGAAACCACTAGAGTTAGTTGCCTTTATGCTAACCTTTGCTGTATATAATGGGTTTACTTCTGAAACACAAGATTTTCGTCTTAATATTAAAAATCTTGTATTATTTAAGGGCTGGCGTATAGCGATTCCTATAGTGGGATCATTAGTATTAGCCTTTATTGCACCACCGGTATCAATTGCTTTTTTCATTTTGTGTTTTATTGCTGAATTAGCTATGAATATGTATCAACGCTTGCCACAGGGAGAACGGCCTGTGCTTAGTCAGGTGTTAGTAAGTACAGTTATTGCTACTATTTGGTGTTTGGTTGGTGTATTTGCTGTAGCGTACATACCAGAAGCGTACTACTTTATTTTGGTGGGGTTAGCTATGTTAGGGCTTACTGGTTTTGCTTGGTATGCAGCTAAACATCGTGACGCATTTCGGGGGACTTGGACACAAATTTGGAACTTCTTGACCTTGTTCTTAGGTTTGTTTGGTCTTGATAGCTCTTTTTATGCATGCGCATTAAATCGTAATTTTACGAGTAAGCAAGATGTGATGATTCCAGTTATTACCTTTGTTGCTGCGTTCATTGGCATTATGGCAATTTTTGCAACAGAATTTATTTTCTCTATGCCTGCTTTAGTAGCCGCTGTAGGCGCTGCGATTGGTATGCGCTTTGCAGGGATGTATGAGTTTAGTCGTCGAGGGACCTTCTCGTATACCGCTATTGCCGTGACTATTTTAGCCGTAGTGAGCCTTTTCTTAGTATCACCGACACCAGTGGGCTTGGTAGATCTGGAAGCATTGTTTAAGTAAGGGCTTGTTGTTATTGGGGATTTTGTTAGTGTTAATCATAGAAATAAAGTTAATAAAATAGGGATATAAAAAGGGTTATCATGCTATATATTGCATGATAACCCTTTTTTGTTAGTTTATTTATTTGAAAAACTTACCAGCTAAGTTGCTAAGCCCTTCTTTTAGATCTTCGTTGCCACTTAATTCACCATAGGCATCTTTAAGACTTTCAAGAAGCGTTTGTAATTGGGCGGTATCAAGATTTTTTATATCCTCAATGCTGTTAACATTAAGTCCTTCGATATTATTTACTACCGACATGAATTTACTTTCATCAACTTTGAAGTAAGCACTAATCATTTCAACTAATTTTTCTTTAATCATAGAAATACCTCCTTTTTATGATTATATTATACAATAAAATGAATTTTGAGACAAAAGCATATATATGGCACATATACTTAAATTGTATCTATTGAAAGATTTTAGATGTCACAGATAGTCAAAAGAAGAAATAAAGTTTAAATATGGAAATAAGATGAAGAATGTGGTATTATTTAGATAAGATATATTTGTGCGGATTTTAAAATAATAAATATAGGTAAATAATTTAAGTCGATATATACAAATTGATAAAAACTAACTAATTATGGGGTTATTAAGGTTAGCGTTGTAAGGTATGTATGGGGTGAGTTGTATGGATATGGCAATGTCATTCAGACCGTCAGGGTTAGACTTATTAAAAAATTATGAAGAAACTATGTTGCAGAGTTTGATTACTACGTTTGGGCTTGATTATTTACGAGAATGTCATTTAAGTAATGATGATGTAGAACCTCCAATTTCTAATGAAGCTTATGAGCGTGTTATGGATGAGGTTATGGCAGAAGAGCCACAAGAGTCATATGTGGAGTCTATTGTAACGGGAATACAAGATAAGTTTACGAATATGGCAACATTTATTCTGCCAAAGAAAAATTTAGTGAATTTTTCAAACCAAGTTAAGCGGAAAATCGAGAAGGCTAAAGAAACTATAAAAGAAGTAGAAATGGAAGAATTTTCATTGGATGATATAGTACAAGACTCGATTTTAAATAATATGGAAACTACGTATAACAATTATCAGGGGAGTTTAAAAAATCAAGTTCATTTATCCCATCTTACAGATCATAAATATTGGGTAGGTGCTGGTAAAAATGTTTTGAATAAAGGTATTCAAATGGCTCTTCGACAAGGAGTAGGTTTCTTTTTAGCTGAAATATGGTTTGGCATTCGTGAAAAATGTTTTAACGAGTGGTCAACCGTAAAAAGTATAAAAGAGTTTAGTCGTAAAATGGAGCAGGGTATTAAATTTGGTTTTACTAATGCCAAAAGTAATTTTCCTGTATTTTGGAAATATGTTAAAGAAGAAGCATTAGAAGGAACTTGGTTTAATATTGTTGTTATGCTGATTAATTCATTTCGACATTCGATTCGTGTAATATTACAAGCTTTATTTCAGATGCGAAAAGTAGTGATGGAAAAAAGTAAGGTTATTTTTTCAAAAGAAGATATTCCATTAGCTGATCGAACTGATGCTATTCTAAAATGTTTTATTGTAAGTAGTAGTGTGGTTTTTGGTAGTTTGATTATTACTTCGTTAGGTTCTATTGTGGCAGAGTTACCAGTAGGGGATGCATTGACTGAATTTTTAGGAGCTTTAATCGCTGGTATGATGATGACTACAGGCTTTTTCTTGCTGGAGCGGTATAATGTGGCCGAACGAATTGAAGAATTTTTTGAAAGTTCAGAGGTTGCAGAGTTACGGGAGTTAACAACTGAATATAAGAGACTAACTGATTCTATTGAGGCATTAGTAGAACCGCTTACGAAGTGTGATTGGGGTCGTTGTAAGGCAGGATATGTAGATTATGACTGTAGTTGTTTAGAGTATAATCATGAAGATTATAGGGAAAATTTAGATAGTCAGTTACAGGCAACTTGTCAAATTTCAGATAGTTTAGGAGTAGCGGAGGAACAGCAAGTAAAATCAACGCATGATGTGGATGATTTTATGAGTTAGGAGGGGTCTTATGTTTCATTATGGTGAAAAGAAGCAAGCCCTTCGTCTGTTACAAAAAGTACAACAAGATTATACGGTAATTTATTCAGATGCTTTAAAAAGTGCGGAAACATTTCATAATCATAAAATAGTAGCTGTTAAAGTTCTTGAAGAATGTGAGTTGTTTCTGAGTACAATAGCAAATAAACCTAAAAAGTTATTACAAGAAATGGGAGATATTCAATTAAAGTCACAGGCATTTTCAGAAGAAGTAGCTCAGCTAGAAAAATTAACGAAACATCAATTAGGTGAGCGTTTAGCTAAGTTTGGGATGGTGAGTGGGGTTGGTGTTGGACTAGTAAGTTTAGGTCCGTCTATGGCTGTAGCAATGTCAACGACATTCGGTTCTATATCGGCTGGTTCTACTTTACTAGCAGCTACAGGTTCAGGATTAGCTAATATGTCTGTTGTAGTTGGTGGATTTGGTTCTATTGCTGCAGGTGGTTCTTTTATAGGAAGTCGTTTTATATTATCTATGCTTGGACCGATTGGTTGGGGGATTAGTATTATTTCACTGTTAGTAGGTGTTGCTAAGTGGTACAAAAAGAATAAAGATGTGTCAGCTGAAGCAATTAAGCAAGCTGATAATATTCAAGGTAATATTACATCATTGAAACAGTGTGGATATCAGGTCGAAGAAGCTCGAATGTTGTTAGATCATACGGCAAATAAGATTGTTATGTTGCGCATTTATATGAGAAAACATAATTTTTTAAAAGATTATGCATTATATACGGTTGAAGAAAAACAACAATTAGGTAGTTTTATTAATCTTTGTCAGGGGTTAAGTGAACTGTTAGCTAAAAAAATAGAAAGTACAGTTGCTACAAATAAATAGAGCTATATAAAGAAAAGCAGCAATCTACAAGATTGCTGCTTTTGTGTTTAGATTTACATATGAATTTGCATGTTTTTGTATTATTGATATTTTACTTATCCAACTGCCACAAATTTAAGTCAGCCTCTTTATCATAGCCACGATGAATATCTTCAGGCAATAAGGTTAGTATCATTTCAGCTGTAACGCTAATAATTGCACTTGTTAAATGACCACCATGGGAATGACCTTCTTGATCTGCAATAGTAATGTGGAGGTGGGAATAATGGTCATCATTTAGCAAATCGATAGTACCTGTAATGGAGGTAATTTCAAAATCACCGGTTAAACGATGATGATAATATTTCTTTTCCGCAGCGCGATAGGTTTCAAGAACAATGTCATTGGTAGCACCTAGTCCTTGAATCATGGCAGTGGTCACGTTTTCTTGGCGGGCAATTTTTTCAATAGATTCTACCAGCTCTTCGCCTGGATTTAATCGGAACGCAATATGAGTATTGCCAAGACGTTTGTATTGCATAGTTAAGACTCCTTTTAGGTATATTTGATAAATTGAACATGCATATCATTTTGAAAAATGATTAGAACATTAAAATATAACTGACTCATATTATAGGGTAAAACATATGATTAAGACTTGATTTGTGAGATTAATATAAAAATAAATTGTAGATTTAGAAAATCAATTTGTGCTTTGCTGGTGAACGAGCGTATAATCGAAGTATAATTAAGGATTTTTGGAGTATAGGCGTATTTTTTGTTAATAAAAAAACTCGACTCATAAGAGTCGAGTAAAGTTCAGATAAAAGGCTCACACCGAGCCGCCCGAAGGCATTGTAGATAAATCTTTATTTGAACTCGTAGTGTAATACTAGTGTGGTCTAATCCACTAGTTACATCTATATAGTAATCGTAATTGATTATTTTGTCAATTGTAAAATTATAAGATTCTTGTGGAAATAGACTTTATAACTATTGATGAGAGATTTAATATTATGAAATAGGGTAAAACATACTGAGGAGGTAAATTATGAAGGTATCTAGTAAAGAGGATTTGAAGCAAGTAAAAGATTATTTTGTAGGCCTAGACATAGGGACAAGTTCCGTAGGATGGGCTGTTACTAATGAATTATATGAGGTGTTACGGGCAAAAGGGCACAGAATGTGGGGAAGCCGATTATTTGAAGAAGGTCAGACTGCTGCCGAACGGAGAAATTATAGAGCAGGGCGTCGTCGTTTAGATAGACGAAATGATAGGCTTGCAATTTTAGAAGAATTATTTGCTTCAGAAATATATAAAGTGGATCCAGCATTTTATCAGCGGTTACATGAAAGTCAATACCATCACGAGGATAAAAATACGGATGGACAGTATTTTTTATTTAATGATGTAGATTATACGGATAAAACTTATCATAAGGAGTATCCAACTATATATCATTTGCGCAGTTCATTAATGAAAGAGCCTGCAAAAGATATTCGATTACTCTTTTTAGCAGTTCATCATATTATAAAATATCGTGGGAATTTTTTACTTGAAGGTGAACCGATAAAAACCTCAGGTGGTGTAATGGATATTTTACATCAAGTATTAAGCTGTATGGAGTTTTCACGCTTACATGATCAAATTGATGAACAAGTATTTGTTGACTTATTGACTAGTACAGGGCGTACCTGTAGTGATATTGCAAAATTAGTGAGTGATAGTATAGCTGATAAAGGTCTTAAAAAGCAAGCTAAGGCATTCACATCATTAGTCTTAGGATTAAAAGGGAATTTAGATGAATTATTTAATGAACCTGAATATAAAGAATTGGATGCCGATGTAAGAAGTGTAGAGTTTTCTGGGAAAGATTATTGGGAAGAGCGAGAAAAATATGAAAGCATCTTAGGGGAAAGTATTTTAGCGTTAGATGGTTGTAAAGCGTTGTATGATAGTCGTTTGTTATCAACGATAAAGCCAGATGGGAAGTATTTATCAGAAGCTAAGGTTGAAGTATTTAATGAGCATCAGGAACACTTAGTAAAGCTGAAAAAGTTGTTAAAAGGTGAAAAAGCCCTTTATAATAGTGTTTTTCGTGATGATACAAAAGATAGTGCTAATTATATAGCTTATATAGGTAAGAGCCAAAGTGGTAAAAATTGTTCGAGAGAGGATTTTTATAAATTTTTGAAAAAAGTACTTGAAGTTTTGCCGGAGAGTATTTTAAAAAGTGAAATATTGCAATTAATTGATTTAGATGTATTTTTACCCCTGCTACGTGTCCGTGAAAATGGAGTAATACATTATCAAATCCATGAAGAAGAATTGGAACAAATATTAGCAGTTGCTAGTAAAAAGTATGAATTTCTAAATAGTTGTGATGAATCTGGATTTACTGTAGCTAAGAAAATTTTAAAATTGCTAACATTTAGAATTCCTTATTTTGTAGGACCATTAAATCCAGCACATAAAGACAGTAATGGATTTGCTTGGGTAGTACGTAAAGAAGCCGGCAAAGTATATCCGTGGGATTTTGAGAAGAAGGTGGATATAAATGCGTCGGCACAGGCATTTATAGAAAATTTGACGAATAAGTGCACGTATTTGATTGGTGAAGATGTATTACCTAAATATTCATTAGCATATTCTAAATTTATGTTACTCAATGAACTTAATAATTTAAAATACAATGGGCACCCTTTATCCTATGAAGTTAAAATGGCGTTTATTACAGAATGTTTTCAAGCAGAACATAAAAAAATGACGGAAAAAGCAATTAAGAGCTTTTTGAAGTTGAAAGGTTTCACTGATGGTACAGGGGAATTAACAGGTTTGGACATTGACATAAAGAGTGATTTGAAGTCATATAGAGATATGGTGAGAATTTTAGGTGAAGGCTTTGATGAGCAATTAGCTGAACGAATTATTCGCTATGTTACATTATTTGGTGATGCAAAAAAAATACTAGCTGATGTATTGAAAAAAGAGTTTAAGGATACAATCAGTGAAGTACAAGTAAAACAAATACAAAAATTAAAGTATAAAGAATGGGGACGGTTGTCAGAAGCATTTTTGAAGAAAATTGTCGGTGTAGCTGGAGATGGCCCAGAATGCAATATTTTGACTTGTATGGAAACACAGTCACTGACTTTAATGGAAGTATTGAGTTCTCATAATTCGTATTTAGCAGCTATTGAGGAATTTAATGCTAAGCGCACTGAAGTGGTTGAACGGGGGAGTTATGATTTAGTTGATGAATTATATATATCACCAGCAGTAAAACGTTCCGTGTGGCAAACTTTACGGATTTTAGAGGAAATTACACAACTCCGCAGAGGGATACCAAAGAAAATTTTTGTTGAAGTAGCTCGAACAAATCGTGCGGAGAAGAAACGAACAAACTCTAGACAGGCTAAATTATTATATCTTTATAAAAATATTAAAGATGAAGCTCGTAATTGGTCTAAGGAAATCAAAGAAACTGAAGCCGGAAAATTTCAATCTAAAAAATTATATTTATATTATACGCAACAGGGACGTTGTATGTATTCGGGAGAGCCTATTGATTTAGGTGATCTATTTACATCTAAATATGATATAGACCATATCTATCCTCAAAGTGTTACAAAAGATAATAGTTGGGACAATTTAGTGCTAGTTAAATCTATACTAAATCGTGAAAAGACGGATAATTATCCTATTGAAATCGAAACACAGAAAAAGTGTGAGGGATTGTGGAACCGCTTATTAAAATACAACTTAATTAGTGAGAAAAAGTATGAACGGTTAATCCGCACAACTCCATTGACTGCTGATGAGTTAGCTGACTTTGTGAGTAGACAATTAGTAGAAACCAACCAAGCAGTTAAAGCAGTTACTAATTTATTAAAGAGGTTGTACCCAGATACAACAATTTGTTATGTAAAAGCTGAAAATGTTTCAGATTTCCGGCAAAAAAATGAATTTGTTAAATTGCGTAGTTTGAATGCACACCATCATGCTAAAGATGCTTATTTAAACATTGTAGTAGGTAATGTTTATCATGAGAAATTTACTAATAACCCTCGTAATTTTATCAAAAAAGCTAGAGCAGAGAAAAAACGGCCATATAATTTGAGTAAAATGTTTGATTTTCTGCTTAAAGTGGGACAACGTGTAATTTGGAATCCAGATAATAGCTATCCAGTAGTAAAGAAAATGATGGCCAACAATGATGTGCAAGTGACAAAAAAATTAATTGAGCAAAAAGGGGCTTTGTATGATGCTACCATATATAAAGCTAGTGTTGCTAAAATAAATAGTTATGAACCACTTAAAAGAAATAATTCAGTGTTGGCTGATGTAAAAAAATATGGAGGATTCACAAGTATTAAGATCGCTTATTATAGTATTTTTGAACTATATAATAAAAAGAATAAAGAACATGAATTTCAATTATTAGCAATGCCTATACTTAAGATTAATCAACTAAAAAGTGTTGATGATTATATTGCCTATGCAAGTAGTGTAATCGATAGTAATAAATATGATGTAGTTAGGTTAGTTTATAGAAAACTATGTATAGACTCGTTAGTTAAGATTAATGGTTTTTTATATTATATAGGTGGTAAGACTAATAATAAAGTTTATATAAATTCAGCAACGTCGCTTGTTCTTAATGCGGAGATAGTAAAAAAACTAAAGGTTATAGAAACTTATTTGAATAGAGTACAGAATGATAATAAATATGAGCCTAATTTAGAATATATCAATGAGGAAAATAACATTGAAATATATAATTCTTTAATAGAGAAAATGGGCAAAAAAGCTTTTTCGACTATGAAAATGAATAAAAAGGATGAACTATCTAAGTTAGAAACACTTAATGCATTCAAAAAAATAGATTTGAGAAAACAGTGTTATATATTGTTTGAATTGTTAAATTTATTAACGCATCAAAAAACAACATTTGATATAAAAATGATAGGTTTATCTGCTTCTAGATGTACTATTAATATGAATATTACTAAGTTACAAGAGTTTTCTATAGTTACAAAATCTATTACTGGTTTATATAGTAAGGAAATAAAGATTATCTGATAGTTATGGGAGTGATAGAAAGGCTGATTCTATGGGCTGGCGTGTAGTTGTAGTAGATAATCGGGCAAAATTAGATTTTAAAATGAATTATATGGTTGTTCGTAAGGAATGTGGTTGTAATAGAGTATATATCAATGAGATTCAGGTTTTAGTAATAGCATCAACGGCGGTTAGTTTAACCGCCGCCTTGCTTAATCAATTAATAAAAGCAAAAGTAAAAATCATTTTTTGTGATGAAAAATTTAACCCTACTAGTGAAGTAGTTTCTTTATATGGCAGTCACAATACAAGTAAGCGATGTAGAGAACAAATTGAATGGGCGGAGGATATTAAGCAGTCTGTTTGGACTGCATTAGTTAAGCAAAAAATTAGGAATCAAGCAAGGTTACTTAAATCGATGAATAAGTTGGAATATAGTCTACTTGATTCATATGTAGATGATCTACGATTTAATGATGAATCGCAACGTGAAGGGCATGCAGCAAAAGTTTATTTTAACTCTTTATTTGGTAAACTTTTTACTCGTGATGATGATAATAACATAAATGCTGCTCTTGATTATGGATACTCTATTTTATTATCTGCCATTAATCGGGAAATTGTAGCTATGGGATACTTAACTCAATTAGGTCTAAATCATTGTAATCAATTTAATCCTTTTAATTTAAGTTGTGATGTTATTGAGCCATTACGAGGAATAGTCGATAGATATGTAGTGGGAATAAATCATACACACTTTACAAGGAAGGAGCGATTAGAGTTAATTGATTTATTAAATTCAGAAGTAAAAATCGAGGGAACTAATCAGTATTTAAGTGCGGCTATTAAGATTTATTGTAAAAGTATATTTGATGCACTTAAAGAAAATGATATTAGACTAATAAGGTTTGTGGAGTATGAGTTATAGATTTATGAGAGTAATGGTTATGTTTGATCTACCTGTGGAATCTTCAGCTAATCGTAAATCATATAGAGTTTTTAGAAAATTTTTACTATCCACAGGATTTTATATGATGCAAGAATCAATATATGCTAAGTTGGTGCTGAATCAAACAGAAGCTAATAAGGTTATGGCGTATGTTAGATGTCAGAAGCCACCTGAAGGGTTAGTACAAATGCTTGTGATTACAGAAAAACAATTTGCAAAAATGGAGACGCTGGTTGGTGAAGTAGCAACTGAAGTTGTAACGTCTACAGATCGGCTATTAGTATTATGAAACTAACTTATTTAACATTGGATTTAGAACTTGATTTATCTGATGAAATAATTACGACTTTAATAGTTGAAGAAAGGAGTGTCTTTAGAAAGTTAGTAAAGGACTTTTTTCAAGCTAGTGGTGGAGAAGAAAGTGAATGGGTACTATCAGTAGCTAATAAAATACTGGATATAAAAAAGGATGTGTATTTTATTAGTGATTTCTTTAAATTAGATATTAATAATAAGACTTTACTATCTAAATTACATCAAAGATTGTCTGGAATTGCTACAGAAGAGGTTGAGCTATTGTATGAGATTAATCAAAAAATACAACAGCTTTTATTATCGTTAGAAAGCAGTCTTTCTATTGATGTTTTTCACAATGAATTAATTGCAGTACAAGATATTGTTAAGCTAGGCAATTTTCTAATTAGAGATGATGAGTTTGATGATATTGGTAAAGTGGCTAATTTTATTGATGTAGTTATAGAGTTACTAAATCCTAAATTGATGGTTTTGTTGAACCCCCGTTCATATATGGATGATGGGGAAATAACTTTATTTTTTGAAACAATGCTTTGTAAAAAAATTCCAGTACTATGTATAGAACGAGTATGTAAAGATGATATATCAGTTGTAAGAAATAAGGAAATAATTTATACTTTAGATAAAGATTTATGTGTATTTTAGATTGAAACACTAGTATGGCACTTGGCTCGTAACCGGAAAATTCTCTTGAACTTTAAATTCATAAAATTTTGTAAATATGCAATTTGGGGTTTGAGAGTAGTGTAATACTAGTGTGGTCTAAAACTAAGGCAAGCGAAAGTAAATCAGTTGACATGTTTGAGAGTAGTGTAATACTAGTGTGGTCTAAAACTTAGATAATCAATGAGCAGAGTTAAAACTTAGTTTGAGAGTAGTGTAATACTAGTGTGGTCTAAAACTCGCCAGTAGCGATTCGTTTTGTCATATCTGTTTGAGAGTAGTGTAATACTAGTTTGGTTTAAAACTTCCTGCACAGTCGCCACCTTTTGAAACTAGTTTGAGAGTAGTGTAATTTTATATTACGGTCTAATCCTCATCTTACATATTCCCTCAAAAAAATGTAAGAAAATTCATTTTCCCTCTTGCGCAAAAAATAAAATCATGATACTATATGAAAGTACCTGGAATAACGGTATTGCGGCCCCGTGGTGTAGCGGTTAACATGTCGCCCTGTCACGGCGAAGATCGTCAGTTCAAATCTGATCGGGGTCGCCATTTTTTTATTTACAAAAGTTTTTCCTCATTTGCCTCGGTAGCTCAGTCGGTAGAGCAAAGGACTGAAAATCCTTGTGTCGACAGTTCGATTCTGTCCTGAGGCACCATTAAGAATAAAAATTCTATGCGGTTGTGGTGGAATGGCAGACACGCCATCTTGAGGGGGTGGTGAGCGTACGCTCGTATGGGTTCAAGTCCCATCAACCGCACCATACAGTAAATAAGCGCCTTGTGAGTTTTCACAGGGCGCTTTTTGACTATAGATAACAATATGATTTTGTTAATATTGATGAATTTCCCATCTATTGATTTACTTCAGGATATTCATAAGAAGGTGGTCCATCTTGGCGGCTTTCGTCGTAATGTTTAAGGATACTTTTAATTTCTTTACGTAGTAAAATTAAGGCAATTAAGTTTGGAATTACCATAATACCGTTAAACATATCACTTAAATTCCACACAAAGTCTACTTTACCAGCAGAACCTAATACAATGAATACTAATACAATAATACGATAGATATGAATTGCTATATTTTTTTGTTTGAATAAGAATCGAATATTGGACTCACCGAAATAGTACCAACCAACTACGGTAGTAAAGGCGAAGAATGTTAAGCAAATAGCGATAATAGCAGGTCCAATATCACCAAAGGCGGTAGCAAAGGCTTGTTGGGTAATAAGTGCACCAGATAGACCTAGTTCATGACTACCAGTTAAAAGAATAATTAATGCGGTAGCTGTACAAATGATAATGGTATCAAAGAATACGCCAAAGAAAGCTACAAAACCTTGTAATACGGGATGTAATACTAATGCTGTAGCGTGAGCATGTGGGGTAGAGCCCATACCAGCTTCATTGGAGAATAAGCCACGAGCGACACCAAAACGAATGGCTTCTTTCATTGTTATACCTAAAGCGCCACCGCCAATAGCAGATGGGTTGAAAGCTCCTTCAAAAATATATTGTAAGGTAGGCATAATATGATTAGAGAATTTAAATAAAATAGCAATAGCGCATAAAATATATAAAAGCGCCATAAAAGGTACGACTAATTGGGCAAAGGTGGCAATGCGCTGTATTCCACCAATAAAAATTAAACCAGCTAATAGGGCGATTGAGATGCCAATATAAATAGGTTCAAAGCCAAAAGCACTATTTACAGAGGAGGCGATGGAATTGGATTGCACCATGCAACCAATAAAACCTAACGCAATAATAATGGCGATAGAAAAAAAGTACGCGAGAAAGTTAGCGGAATTAGAGCCTATAATATTTTTAAGACCTTTTGAAATGTAGAAGGCAGGGCCACCGATAAATTGGCCTTTAATATCCTCTCGATAATGTTGCGCTAATATTGCTTCTGAAAAAATGGTAGCCATACCAAACATAGCGCTTAACCACATCCAGAAGATTGCGCCTGGTCCACCAGCCATAATAGCAGTAGCAACACCAGCTACATTTCCGGTTCCGACTTGAGCGGAGATTGCCACAGCAAGTGCTTGAAATGAAGATATCGATTTTTCATTGTTACTGCCTTCAGGTTTATGACCTTTATAAAGGCGACCAAAGACTTGACGACAGGCAGGACCGAAGCGAATAAATTGTGGAGCCCCTAGATAAATAGTAAAGAAAATGCCAATTCCTACCAAAGCATACATAAGTATGTATCCCCAAAGTACATCATTAATTGCTGTAACAATAGTTTCTAATACTACAATAAAATGTTCCATCGCAATCCCTCTCTTCTTATACGTATTCTCAGTTTATGAGCTGACGCTATTGAAAAATAAACAGAATATGAAAATTATATTATCATTAAAAGTCTCTTTTGTAAATACAAATGTTTATTTAAAAGAGACAAGGCATATATTACTATTTAGAATTAAGTATGTACTAAATTAAACCAGTTATTTTAAAGGAGTCAGTGTATGATATAATATGAGGTAGCTTTAAGAATGAGAGATATTTATTATTGGGGGATTTAAACATTATAGATTAGTGGTGGGTTTTACTAAAGGAGAATTCATCTTGGAATTACTATGGTTTACGTTTGATATTATTGGCACGATTGCCTTTGCCATTTCAGGGACTCTTGTGGGGATTGGTCGGCGAATGGATATTTTTGGTATGCTCGTGTTGGCTTTGGCCACTGCTATTGGTGGCGGTATTATGCGTGATTTGATTGTTGGTAATATTCCGCCCAATTCACTGCGTACGTTTACCTATGTGTTTATTGTAATGGCGGTTACATTTGGGGTCTTTTTTATTTATCGCGTACGGCGAGCTCATTATATTGGCACACGGTGGGTGCGTCGCATGTATCTGGGTGCTGACACGCTCGGTCTTGCCTCTTTTACTGTAACTGGGGCAGGGATAGGGGTATATAACTATCCTGAAATGCCAGTTCTTGCAGTTATCTTGGGGCTTTTGACTGCTGTTGGTGGCGGGGTTATTCGCGATGTCTTAGCACAGCGTGTACCGTCAGTATTGCGGGAAGAGGTTTATGCGTTACCCGCTATTATTGGAGGGATTGTGTACTATGCGTTTTATCATGCCGGGCAATGGCAGATGGCGTCGTATAGTGCATTTATTATTGTTGTGGTTATTCGTACTCTAGCATTACGCTATAGTTGGAGTTTGCCACGCATTCGGTAGGAGTAGGCTGTTAGTGTGGATTTTAGTTTTATTATATATGTTCCTATGGTATAATATATAAGATTAAAAAAGACTTATAAACAGTCGTTTCAGAGAGATTTTCAATGAAAATTAGATAGTTTCACTTATTCATCGGGATAAGTGCGGAGATGGTATTGCTAGACAGGTTTGTTAGCAAGTGAATTAAGAAGGAGTTGAGTATATTGGGTAAACGATTTTCCTGGTTTGCAGGCGCTTTGGCAGCGGCTGTGTTATGGGGAACATCGCAAGTATCGGCGGCAACGATTTTATTTGTGCCACAAGATAACCGGCCAGTTAGTTTGTCTTATACTGTTGATACTGCTGAAGGTGCTGGCTATACAGTAATTACACCGCCAGATTATTTAGTATCTGGTAAAAATTATCATGGTGAAGCGGATAAAATTTGGCAATGGGTTGATGAAAATGCAGCTCGTGCTGATGTAATGGTATTGAGCACTGACACCTTGATTTATGGCGGTTTGGTTGACTCTCGTAAACATAATTTATCTTTAAATATGTTATTAAATCGGACTAAGCAGATTGGCAGTTTGCATGCTAAATATCCAAATGTACCAATTTATGCGTTCGGTACTGTCATGCGTTCACCTCGTGCTAGTGGTGGCGGTGTAGAGCCTTCGTATTATGATGAATATGGCCCAACAATTTTCCAAATTGCGGCCTTACAAGATAAATTAGACGCAGGTAATTTAAGCCAAGAAGAACAAGCTAGTTTAGTGCAATTACAAGCTACTGTGCCTATTGAATATTTACAAGATTGGTTTAATCGTCGTCAAAAGAATATGACTGTAAATCGGGCGTTAATTGATGAAACACGTAAAGGTGTTTTCAAATATTTCGCTCTTGGTCATGATGATACAAGCACGTTATCCCAATCCGCTTTGGAAAGTCGTTACTTGAAATTATATAGTAAAGGTCTTAAAGTTGATCAATATGGTAGCTTCCCTGGGGCAGACCAATTAGGTTTATTGCTCATTGCTCGGGCTCATGTGGACCGCAATAATTTAAAACCATCTTTTGAAATGATTTATCCATTAGGTGGTGCTGGTGAAACGGTACCTCACTATGAAGATCAGTCGGTGGCTAAAACGATTGCAGAACATATTGAAGCTGTAGGCGGTACCATGACAACCAATGGTAAACCAGATATTTTATTGGCTGTGAATACACCATTAGGCAAGGTAACTGGGGAATCAGAAGCATTTGAAAACTTCCCAATGATTTCAGCTAGTACAAATGCCTTTTTAGATAAAATTGAAACGGCTATTAATCAACAGGTGCCAGTGAGTGTAGCTGATATTTCTTACTCCAATGGCGCTGATAATACCTTTGTATATGGCCTTTATAAACGTGATTTGTTATATAAAGTAGAATCTTATAATGGTTGGAATACGGCAAGTAATACGGTTGGTTATGCTATTGCGCAAGGTGTTTTAGGCAAAGTTATGCCAGAACAAGAAAAGCGCAATATGTTGACACAACAATATTTGGATAACTGGGCATATCAGGCGAATATTCGTAAGGATATTTATCGTATGCAAGATTCCATTCGTACGGATAATGTGCGCTATACTGGTACGTTAAATGAGAAACTAGAAGCCTATATGGGTGAACGAGTGCAAGATTTTGCTGAAAAATATTTAAAAATCGATCCTCGGACAGTATCTGCTCGATTCCCTTGGGGCCGTTTATTCGAAACGGATATTACTGTATATGATCAACCAGTAGCTCCATTACAAAAAGAATTGCGTTTACAGCGAGAAGCAGAAGCACGGGCTAAAGCAGAAGCAGAAGCAAAAGCTAAGGCTGAAGCAGAGGCAAAAGCTAAAGCAGCAGCTAATGGTGCGGTGGCACCGACGACTGATACTAGTGGCGCTATGTCCACACCAGTACCAGTAACGAAAGAATAGACAGATGTATACGGGACGGAGGGCTTAGTCCTTCGTCCTGTTTTTGTTAGAGAGGAGAACTGTTTTGAAACAGTCGTTTTTACCTGAAATTACGTATATGCGCGGGCTTTGTATGTTAGGCGTTATTGGGATTCATGTGGGCTCCTTTGCATTAAGTAATCCCCAGGCAAATACACAGCTCATAGGGTTGCTCGAGATATTGTCTCGGTTTACAGTGCCGGCTTTTTTCTTTTGGCTATGTCACAACAAACAGTTGATAAATAGCCATTTTTGTAGGGGAGTATCAGAACTCCCCTACAAACTGTTATTTGCAGTTATCTATACTCATTTGGAATTTCGATATGAAATGTCTCACACAAT
>NZ_CALPDB010000008.1 GCF_943193155.1 Veillonella intestinalis
CTCTGACAGATTCAGTGGCGATAGCTATGAGGGTCCACCTGTTCCCATCTCGAACACAGTAGTTAAGCTCGTAAACGCCGAAAGTACTTGGCTGGAAGCGGCCTGGGAGGATAGGTAGTCGCTGATTGATCAAAGACATCAACTTAGGTTGGTGTCTTTTTTGGTATAGCTTCCTATCCGACCAGAAGCTGAGAAAAGTAGTAAACTGCCTTTATAGGGGTAAAAGGGCGAACAAAATCAAATGAATTACTTAAATCGATATTAAAAACTTCTTAGCAAATGGTTTCAATAAGTGAAAAGCACTAAGAATGTGATAGTTAGAAAAATAAGGCTCTATTAATATTCTTTTAGCTGCTACAACTCTTTTATTTACACTATTTATAATCTTATTGGATATTAGTAGGTTGAATAGGAGGGCAAATTTTTCGCCTCCTAGAGCCTTAGAAAATACAATTTTATGTGTTTTACTATTAATTTATAGAGGGTCTATGGTAAAAAAATATATGATAGGATGTATTTAAATTCTGAGTTTAAGATATTAAAATAGTGTTTGACATTTTACTCAACTTTTGTTATTATATTCTAGTATCAAGTGTGACTTGATACTACATAGGGGTATAGCTCAATTGGTAGAGTAGCGGTCTCCAAAACCGTTGGTTGTGGGTTCAAGTCCTACTGCCCCTGCCACAATATAGAAAGCGACCTTAGGGTCGCTCATTCTATTGTTTAGGCTAGATTAATTCATTTTGAATGAATTTTAAATTATGCTTGCATTGGATAGTATATTGTGGTATCATATTCGAGTGGTAAGTTATGACTCAGTAGCTCAGCTGGATAGAGCGTTTGACTACGAATCAAAAGGTCGGGAGTTCGAATCTCTCCTGGGTCACCATTTTACTCACATAATTGAAAATTTACATGACTCAGTAGCTCAGCTGGATAGAGCGTTTGACTACGAATCAAAAGGTCGGGAGTTCGAATCTCTCCTGGGTCACCATTATTAGAACCATACGAAAGTATGGTTCTTTTATTTTTACTTGATAGACATAATTCCTTCTCTTTTTATTCGTTATTCTTTAATTAGACAGATGTACCTTCAAAATGCACAAAATGAATTTCTGTTTGTTGATAAAAGATGATATAATATTATATATAAAATGACGGAATGAAATAATTATACAGGAGATACTTTTCAGACTATATTGAAAAGTATCTCTTTAGAAAGAAGAGGACGCGTATGAGTCAAATCAAAGCTTTTTTACAGTCTCCCTCTGCTGGCGGTATTCTACTGTTAATTTCTGCAGCTTTAGCCATTGGAGCAGCTAACTCACCATTTTCAGAACAGTATTTTCAGTTCTTGAAATTCAATTTAGGACCATTCCCAGTTGAATTATGGGTGAATGATGTGCTGATGGCAATCTTCTTTTTAAGTGTAGGCTTGGAAATCAAGCATGAAATGATTAATGGGGAATTAAATACAAATGCAAAACGGGTATTACCAACTATTGCTGCTTGTTGTGGGGTAATAGTGCCTGCTATTATTTATTTTGCTTTTAATTATGATAACCCTTTATATCATCGAGGATGGGCTATTCCAACGGCTACGGATATAGCGTTTTCTATTGGTGTTGTATCCTTATTGGGATCGCGTGTACCTGTTGCGATGAAGGTTCTGCTTACGACGTTAGCTGTAGTTGATGATTTAATTGCTGTTGTAATTATAGCTGCTTTTTATACAGAGAGCTTACAATTTTTATACATGGGATTTGGTGTATTAATATTTATTTTGCTAATGATTTTAAATAAGCGAAATATATTCAATCCTTTACCTTATGTATTACTCGGCATTATTTTATGGTATTGTATTTTTAAATCTGGCTTGCATGCTACGTTGTCTGGTGTATTTTTGGCTATGACGATTCCATATCGAGCACAGTATAAATCAGGTAAGTGGATTTCACCAGTAATTCAATGGAATGCAGCGTTGATTAAGTGGATAACTTTTATAATTTTACCTTTGTTTGGTTTTATTAATGCAGGCGTATCATTCCATGATTTTTCATTCAACGATTTATTCCATCCAGTAGTTCTCGGCGTTTCACTAGCACTCTTTTTAGGCAAACAAATTGGGGTATTTAGTACAGTATTTATTTTAGTTAAGGCTAAACTAGTTGATATGCCGGTTCATGCGACTTGGTCTCACGTGTATGGTATAGCTGTTTGTTGCGGGATTGGCTTTACAATGAGTTTATTCGTGGACTTATTGGCGTACCCGCCAAGTCATGCGCAAGAGATGGCTAAAATAGGGATTTTCATTGGATCTATTTTATCTGGTTGCATTGGCTATGTAGTATTACGTTATTTTACGCCAGATGTATCGGAATTAGAAAAGAAAGACTCATAATTTATTTTAGTATTCAATTTAGTAATACTAGCTTGCGGAAAAGGCTCACCATTTTAGAGTGGTGAGCTTCTTCCATTATTGCAAGCCTCTTTTTATTTGCGGTATAATATATTTAGTGTTTATTAATGACGAATTATTAAGCAGTATATATTAAATATAATTTGAAGTGAGGGAGTACATGGAGCGTTTAAAAGAACTATTACATGCACCTGCTACAGGTGGTATACTATTGTTATTAATGTCAATTCTTGCAGTAGGCATTGCGAATTCTGGGTGGTCTGAGGCGTATACCTCATTTTTACATCTGATGTTAGGGCCACTATCCGTTGAACTTTGGGTTAATGACGTATTGATGGCTATTTTCTTCTTGGGCGTTGGGCTAGAAGTAAAGCATGAAATGCTAGAAGGGGAATTAAACACCCATGCAAAACGATTCTTGCCAACTATTGCAGCCCTTATGGGGGTACTCGCACCAGCGTTGGTATATGCAGCCTTTAATTATAGTGATGCAGAATTATTGCGTGGTTGGGCGATTCCAACAGCTACTGATATTGCCTTTTCTATAGGTATTATTTCATTAGTAGGTACGCGGGCGCCCTTGGCGGCTAAAGTGTTTTTAACAACTTTGGCGGTGGTAGATGATTTAATAGCAGTTATTATTATTGCTGCGGTGTACACCACAACCTTTAATTTTGCTTTTATGGGTGGGGCGTTAGCCATATTTATTCTTTTATTAATTTTTAATAAAAAGAATGTAGTAAGCCCTTGGCCTTATGCGATTTTGGGGATTGCCCTTTGGTTCTGTATTTTTAAATCGGGTCTACATGCTACCTTAGCCGGTGTTATCTTAGCTATGACAATTCCATCGCGAGTATGGAAAGGGGATAAAGAGATTCTTCCTTTAAATCAATGGCATCATGCATTGGCTTTATGGATTACTTTCTTAATTGTGCCTCTATTTGGTTTTGTAAATGCAGGTGTATCATTTGGCGATTTCCAGAGTAGTGACTTATTTCATCCTGTTGTGTTAGGGATTGCTTTAGGCTTGTTTTTAGGTAAGCAGATTGGTATTTTTGGCATTATGCTAGTATTGGTAAAATCTAAATTAGTAAAACTACCAAATCAGTTGACTTGGACACATATGTATGGTGTAGCACTTTGTTGTGGTGTAGGCTTTACTATGAGTCTATTTGTTAATTTATTAGCGTTAGAGCCAGGACATACTCAAGAATTAGCTAAAGTAGGTATCTTCCTAGGTTCTATCGTATCTGGCGTATTGGGCTATGTAGTTCTTCGTTATGTAGCGCCAGAATGTGAAGTTATTGAAACAGATGATTTTTATGAGTAAGGTGTGCTTATTTAAATAATATTTTGCAATTGCTGATAAGTTAGAATCATATAGTAAGTTCGTAATAAAAGAGTTGTTTATCCTAAATTGGATTGTTTGGGGAAAGCAACTCTTTTTATTTTGAAAAAAGTAATCATGGTGGGAAAATTGTTTGAATTAAGCCTAAAAAGTGGTGACAAGTATTGCTTAAAAGGGGCAAATTTTGACAAAAAGCCCAAAATACGGTAAAATAGTGTTGCATTTAGATACGAGGTGGAAATATTGAGAAAACTTAGAATAGTGACAGTTCTCTTGACGTTTCTAATGGCTTGTACATCTGTTGTACTAGCCGATGTAGGACGCGGTGATCGCGGTAGTGAGGTGCAACTTGTTCAGCGTTTGATGATAACGCAGGGGTACCTTGTAGACCAAGCTGATGGTATTTTCGGCAATAATACAGAATATGCAGTACGCGCATTTCAATCACAAATGGGCTTATCTGCTACTGGCCGAGTTGATGGTGATACCTTAGCAGCGATGAAAGAGAACAATAAGCTGTTTGCAGCAGCGCAACAGTCTCGCAATGTGCGCAATAACGTGGAAGTTTCCCGTTTTGGCGATCGAGGCCGCTCTGTCTCTGACTTGCAAACTCGTTTAGCCAGCAGTGGTTTTTCACCAGGTTCCATTGATGGTATCTTTGGTCAAGGAACAGCTAGCGCTTTAAAACGCTTTCAAGAAGCTAATGGCTTAACTGTAACTGGTGAAGTAGATAGTGAGACAATGACGTTGCTTTCTCAGCAACCAGGCGTTCCTACAGAGTATAAGAAAGCTCTGACAATGAACGCTACTGCCTATTCAGCATATGATCCAGGTAATACAGCTTACACAGCTCGTGGTAATTTATTAAAACGAGGCTATGTATCTGTTGATCCTGATGTGATTCCTTTAGGCACAGCTGTATACGTAGAAGGATATGGCTATGCGGTAGCTGATGATACAGGTGGCAGTATTATAGGTAATCGTATCGACTTAGCCATGGATTCGCATGGTGAGGCCATTCAATTTGGTCGTCAAACGGTTACGGTATATGTATTAGATTAATAGGGATATATTTTAGAGAAGAGTTAGTACTTGGTAGGTATTTAATTATTAACATCTAAAATGCAGCAAAAGCCTTCGATAGGAATCGAGGGCTTTTTGTGTTATACGAACGTTCGAAAAATTTTAGTTCTTAATGTATGGTTTTTTAGGGAAAAGTATATATTTAATACTTATTTTGTGGTATCCTTAAAGAGAGAAAAGAGTTGTTGGCTGAGGCGACAACGTTATTTTTTTGTATAAGGAGGTATACAGTGGAAAAAGTGCGACGCGTCGAGCGCATGGTAGCGCTTACTAAACTGTTAGTAGATTCTCCGCAAGAATTGATATCTTTACGCTATTTTTGCGAATTCTTTGATATTGCTAAATCAACGTTAAGCGAAGATTTAAGTTGTGTAAAAGCATCCTTACAGCATTTTTCATTAGGAACCATTGAAACAGTAGCTGGTGTAGCTGGTGGTGTTCGGTTTATACCGTATCGTCAAGGAGAGCGGGCTTTTGCCGTTCTTAAAGAAGTACAGCAGCGTTTACAAGAACCAGATCGAGTGATTCCTGGTGGTTTTTTATATATGTCAGATATTTTATATGATTGGCATATTACGAGCCGTTTAGGCGAGATTTTTATGACTCGCTTTGCTGAACGGAGGCCAGATTATATTATGACCGTTGAAACAAAGGGGATTCCTTTAGCGGTCATGGTAGCACGTGCTTTTAATAAACCTTTAGTTATTGCACGCCGTGATAGTAAGGTAACAGAGGGGTCTTCTATAAGTATTAATTATGTGACCGGATCTTCGCGGCGGATTCAAACTATGTCATTGACAAAACGGGCGATTCCACCAAAATCTAGAGTGCTACTCATTGATGATTTTATGAAAGCTGGTGGCACGGCTAACGGTATGAAAGAGTTAGTCACTGAAATGGGAGGCACCGTCGTGGGGACTGGCGTTTTAGTAGCAACAGCTTCACCTAGTCCTAAAGTAGTCGGTGATTATGAAGCATTACTCGTGTTAAATGGGGTTGATGAAACCGCACGGACAGTTGATATTGAACCAGTATATTGCAAGCCTAATGAGGAGGCCTAATTATGAAACATATAACATCTTTAATTTTAGCAGCGGGCAAAGGAACGCGCATGAAGTCTAAACTGCCAAAAGTATTGCATGCTGTTGCTGGTAAGGCTATGGTAGAACGAGTTCTTGATACAGTAAAAACTGTTGGTACAGAACGTAATATTGTTATCGTTGGCTTTGGTGGTGAAGCGGTGCAAGCTCATTTGGGTGACCAAGCTGAATTTGTAACCCAACATGAACAAAAGGGGACTGGCCATGCGGTAAAACAAGCGAAGCCTTTATTGGGCGCCTATGAAGGGACAATTTTATTGCTCTGTGGCGATACACCATTAGTGACCAAAGAATCTTTAGAAGCTTTATTAGCTGAACATGAGGCTACTGGTGCAGCGGCTACAGTATTAACAGCTCATATGGCAGATCCAACAGGGTATGGTCGTATTATTCGTGATGAGGCAACTGGCAAAGTATTGCGCATTGTGGAACAAAAGGATGGTCGTCCAGACGAATTGGCTGTGCAAGAAATTAATACGGGTATGTATGCCTTTGATAGTCAAAAATTATGGCCTTGTTTAGAGCAATTAGCTGATGATAATGCACAGGGTGAGTTGTATATTACAGATGTAGTTGGCATTCTTGTAAATCAAGGTGACCGTGTAAGTGCCTACATGATGGATAATGAAGAAGAGTCCTTAGGTGTTAACTCGCGTGCACAATTGGCAGAAGCAGAACGGATATTGCGTAATCGTACGAACCGCCAGTTTATGGATCAAGGGGTGACTATAATTGATCCTAGTAACACATATATTGCACCGGAGGTTGAAATCGGTGCCGATACAGTGATTCATCCGGGAACGATTTTAGAAGGGAATACAGTCATTGGCGAAGGTTGTGAAATTGGTCCGCACAGTCGTTTTACGAATGTAGTTGTTGGTGATGGTGCTGTTATTTATTTTACATATGCTCATGATTGTGAGGTAAAAGCTGGTGCTGATATTGGCCCATATGTTCATTTACGACCTAATACGGTGATTGGTGAACGTGTTCACATTGGTAACTTTGTAGAAGTGAAAAATAGTATTGTAGGTGAAGGCACTAAGTTCCCACATTTATCCTATATTGGTGATAGCGATGTAGGCAGTGGTGTTAATATTGGCTGCGGTACAATTACAGTCAACTATGATGGGAAAATAAAGCATCGTACGCATATTGGCGATGGTGCTTTTGTAGGTTGTAATTCAAACTTAGTAGCACCTGTATCTATTGGTGATTATAGCTATATTGGAGCTGGCTCAACGATTACTAAAGATGTGCCAAGTAAATCTTTGGCTGTTGGTCGTGCCCGTCAAATTGTGAAAGAAAATTGGGTAACTGATGATACATTTAAGAAAAAATAAAAAATTTTGATTACTTTTTTGCAATGTAGGTAGTAAATAGTATACAATAATAAAGAATGAGGTTTGCTAGGAGCAACGAAGTTATTAATAAGCAAAAGGGGTATTGAATCATGGCATTTGAAGACGGTAAGAAACTTAAAATTTTCACAGGCAATGCAAATCCAGAGTTGGCGAAAGAAATCTGTGATTACTTAGGCTTACCTTTAGGCGAAGCATTTGTAGGTCGTTTCAACAATGGCGAAGTTCAAATTATGATTGATGAAAGTGTACGTGGTAAAGATGTTTTCATCGTACAACCTACAAGCTATCCAGTGAATGACAATTTAGTGGAATTGTTAGTAATGGCGGATGCTCTAAAACGTGCATCAGCACGTCATATTACAGCCGTTGTACCTTATTATGGGTATGCACGTCAAGACCGCAAAACTCGTGGTCGCGAACCAATTACAGCTAAATTAGTAGCTGATTTAATGCAAACAGCAGGGATTACTCGATTGGTAACTATCGATCTTCATGCTGGTCAGATTCAAGGCTTCTTTAATGTGCCAGTGGATCACTTATTTGGTGCGTCTATTTTAGCAAAATACATTAATGAAAAAAATATGGAAGATTTAATCGTAGTATCTCCAGATCTTGGTGGCGTTACACGGGCTCGTGATTTGGCTGACCGTATTGGAGCGCCTATTGCGATTATTGAAAAGAAACGGCCTCAACCAGGGGTAGCAAAAGTAATGAATTTAATTGGTAATGTAGAAGGCAAAAACTGTATTATCATTGATGATATTGTTGATACAGCTGGTTCTTTAGTTGAAGGGGCTAAAGCGCTTAAAGAATTTGGTGCTAAATCTGTTATGGCCTGTGTAACACATGCTGTATTAACAGACCCTGCTTGTGAACGTATTGCTAATTCCAATATTAAAGAATTAATTGTAACGAATACGATTGATTTGCCAGAAGAACATAAATTGCCTAATATTACGTCATTATCAGTAGCACCTTTATTGGGCGAAGCGATTATGCGTATCTTCCACGAAGTGTCGGTAAGTAATTTATTTGATAAATAATACACCTACAGACTGTTTGGTTCAGCCCGTAGTGTGTTGACTATGAAGGATAAGGATTTAAACAGTGAAAATGGTAGTCGGTCTGGGAAATCCAGGCAAAGAGTATGAGAAGACAAAGCATAATATAGGCTTTATGGTGATTGATGCTATGGTTGAAAAAGAAGCTCATACACCATGGCGTGAAGACTTTAAAGCTTTAATTACCACAATTACTATTGATGGTGAAAAAGTGTTACTGGTAAAACCACAGACATTTATGAATGCTAGTGGGGAGTCAGTAGGCCCTTTGATGCGTTATTATAAAATTGACCCAGCCGATGTATATTGCGTTTATGATGATATGGATTTACCAGTCGGTAAATTGCGCATTCGCCCTAATGGTAGTGCTGGTGGTCATAATGGGATTAAATCACTGATTGCTCATATAGGGACATCAGAGTTTCCTCATTTCCGTTTTGGTATTGGTCGTCCTTTGCCACAATGGACTGTTATTGATCATGTGTTAGCACCTTTCCCTGAAGACCAACAAGAAAAGGTTTCTAAGGGGATTAAAGCCATGGCAGAGGCAATTTTAGGCACCTTAGAAGTGGGGATTGATAAGGGAATGAACTTATACAATCCAAAGAAAGGGCGTCGGAATTAAGATTTGATTTTATTTGCAACATATGAGTGAATATGTTATAATTTTAAACTCAGCCTAAAAATAACTTGACATATTCTAATAATTTCGATATAATTGATATATTATCCGGAATAGATTGTCAGTGTTAATGCTTGAGGAGGATGAACTTTAAACCCAACAACGTCATAATCTTGAACATTCCTGTGCAGTCGAAAAGGGTATGTGGTAATAACCCAACCACTTTAAGAGCAGTTGGTTTTAACCCAAATCGCTGTAAGACATTATTACAAGGAGGTTCGATTATGAACAAGATTAAAAGTTTATCGAACCGCTTATCGGTGCTGGGATATAGTGGTTTCGAGATTTCTCACATTATTAATAACGCCTCAAAAGGCAAAGAATTAACAACATTAAGTGGCAGACAGCTACGATATGTTATTCAGCAAATGGAAAAATATGTAACGCTTGGGACGCAGTATGCAGCCGCTTATAGTAAATAAGATAGCGTAAGACACAGGAGACTATACGGAGTTATAGTCTCTTTTTTTTCGATATAAAATAATTTATAATATGGATTTGAAGTTTATAATATAGATTTGGAAGAATAAAGAGTAGAGTTTAAGTGAGCTATATACTGGAGGATTGCATGTTCGTACGTCAAAATAGTAAAAATCGTAAATCACGCCCATTGTCACCAAGAACACGCCGAGCCCCACGAATGGGGATGTCAGTAAAGTGTATGATTTTTTGTGATGGAGATGTGTTACTTTTACAGAAGAAAGATCGAGAAGGCCTTAGACCTTGGGAATTTCCTGGTGGTGGGTTAGAATTTGGTGAAGATTTACATGATGCGGCCTTACGAGAAGTGCGAGAAGAAACAGGTTTAACGGTAGAATTATTAGATGTAGCTGGACTATGGTCATATAAACGTACAAAATTGCAATTCTTAACGGGTGTTATTTTTATCGCAAAAGCTACCAGTCGAGATATTGTTTTATCAGAGGAACATACTGACTTTGCTTGGGTGAAACCTTCTGAGTTCCATACGTATCGTTTACAAGATTCATTGCGCCAAGCTTTAGAACGAATTCAGACTAGTAGCGAACGAGGTCAAGAATTACGCCAGTATTTTGTAGATACATTCAAATAGACAGTTTGGCAAGAGGTATGCGTTAAAATATATGAAGAAAAATAAAATGACGGCTAATAGTGAGCCTCATAGCAAAACTGAACTTCAGAGTACAACTGATGCTTATAATACTGTTGACGCTCAACGTATAGTTGAAGCTCAAAGTACAATTGAAGTTCATAGTAGAAATGAGAAACAATATTCACAAGAACGAATGCCTTTTGTAGAAGCCTTAGAAGCTTATGCGAAGGATGGTTTTACTGCCTTTCATACACCAGGGCATAAATTAGGGGTAGGGGCACCTACAAAATTAAGACAATGGTTGGCTAATGCCTTACCCTATGACTTAGGTGTTATGTATGCCCTCGATGATTTGCATGAACCAGAAGGGGCTTTAAAAGAAGCACAAGATTTAGCAGCCCAATTATACGGAGCTGATCAAACTTGGTTTTCTATTAATGGTACAACTGCTTTAATTGAAACCATGATTATGGGGACTGTAGGTCCTGATGATACAATTATTATACCTCGTGAAGCGCACCGCTCAGTTATGGGCGGTTTACTTTTGAGTGGTGCTAGGCCTGTTTATTTGAATGGCCGTTTTGATGAACGCTGGGGAGTGCCTTTGGGAACGACAGTAGCAGAAGTCGAAGCTACTTTATTGGCTCATCCAGAAGCAAAAGCGTTAGTTTTAGTAAATCCTAATTATTACGGTATTGCTATTGATTTAAAAGCTATTATTGAAGTGGCTCATGCTCATGGTGTGATGGTGTTAGTTGATGAAGCCCATGGCGCTCATTTACCTTTTGGTAAACAGTTACCTCACAGTGCTTTAGCATGCGGAGCTGACGTAGTAGCGCAGAGTACGCATAAATTAATAGGCTCTTTAACCCAGACTTCTATGCTTCATTGTCAGGGATCACTTGTGAATCAACGACGTATTACACAAGCACATCAAGTGTTGCAAAGCACGAGTCCCAATTATATTTTCTTGGCTTCCTTAGATATGGCGCGGCAACAAATGGCTATGGAAGGACGAACTTTGGTAGGGCAAGCGGAACAGCTAGCTAACGACTTGCGGAACGCATTGCAGGCAATACCAGGCATTGCTGTACCAGAGGCTGATGATTTTGCTGATATTTATGAGTATGATCAGACCAAAGTATTGATAGACTTTAAAGCGTTGCAGTTAACTGGGAGTGAAGCGGAACAGCTGTTGCGTAAGGAAGGTATTGAAGTTGAGTTAGTACAGGGGTATCATGTCTTAGTCTTAATTACCATAGGGGATACTGCTGATTCAATAGGGCGGCTGGTAAAAGCCGTTCATCACATTGCACAGAAGGCTTCTATTCATAAGAGTACAGCGACTATAGAGAGTAAAGCTTCTATTTTAAACCATGCTAACATGACTGATTTAAAGGAAGAAAAGGCTGGCTCTGATAGTGCTATTTTAAGCACAAAGCTACCTACTCCAGAAGTTGTGTTAACGCCACGGGCAGGATTTTACCAGCCTATGACTAGTATCCCCTTAGTGGAAGCTATAGGCCGTGTTTGTGGTGAGACTATTAGTTATTATCCACCAGGTATTCCATTTATTGCTGTAGGTGAACGAATTACGCCAGCTGTGGTAGAATATATAAGAGAGCGACAAGCCCAAGGATATGTTCCCAATGGGAGTGCAGATAAATCGTTAACTATGATTCAAGTAATTGAAGATGTGCGGTGAGGTGTAATATGGGTCGATTGATTATTATTGAAGGTGGCGATGGCAGTGGTAAGGCAACGCAAACTGCTTTATTGCAAGACCGTCTAGTAAAAGAAGGATATACCGTAAAAGCGGTTAGTTTTCCTAATTATGATAGTCCAGCGGCGATGCCTGTTAAAATGTATTTAGCTGGTGATTTTGGTAAGAATCCCAATGATGTTAATCCCTTTGTAGCAAGTAGTTTATATGCAGTGGATCGGTTTGCTTCTTTTCGTATGGATTGGCAACAGGATTACGAGTCAGACAGTATTATATTGGCTGATCGCTATACTACGTCTAATATGGTTCATCAAATGGTAAAATATGAAGACCCTATAGCTAGAAGTCAGTTTTTAGATTGGCTAGAAGAGTTTGAATTTGTAAAATTTGGTTTGCCTAGACCTGATTTAGTGTGCTTATTGGATATGCCTTTAGCTGCTAGTGAAGCTTTGATGCGTGACCGGAAACATAAAACTGGTGGTGCTACTGGTGATATTCATGAGCGGGATCATGAGTATTTAAAGCGCGTTCATGGTGCTTATGATGAGTTAGTGGCGCGATATGGGTGGCAACGAATACCTTGTACAACAGAAGACTATCAGCTTCGGACTATTGAAGCGATTCATGACGATGTTTATAGAGCTGTACGCTCATTGTTGGATGAGAAGTAATAAGTTGTTTTTTAGGGCCTTTACGGTATATAATAATATATTGTAAAGGTCTTTTTTATAAAGGATTTTTCAGCAAGAAACGTTACGCAGGAGGTGCTATGTCGTATTTTGATCATGTCATTGGGCAGCGTTCGATTATTGCTCATTTAACAGCATTGGTTGAACGAGGTACATTACCACATAGTGTATTGCTATATGGTGAGCAAGGCCTAGGAAAACTCAATACGGCAATAGGATTGGCGTCCTTATTAATAGGTCGTCCTGTTTTTTCACCCGATGGAGGGGCTTCTTTTTTAGAAGCTGTAGCTTCAGCTCGCGTAGCAGATGGTGAATCAGAGAAAAAGACAGAAGCAGAGGGTTTGCCTATATATATTGACCGAGGCGATGCTTTTTGGCTGCGCCCTATGAAATCTGTGCTAAAAGTTGAGCAATGGTATGAATTGCTTACTTCTTATTTAGGACGGGCTAGTGAAGGGCGCCGGGTGGTAATAGTGGAAGACTTTCATACAGCCAATGCAGTGATGGCGAATGCTATGTTAAAAACTATTGAAGAGCCCCCAGCTAATGTTTTTTTCCTTATTATTACGAATCAAATTGCCACTGTATTACCTACTATAAAATCTCGCTGCATGCTAGTTCCTTTTGGGCCTGTAGCTGATAGTGAGATTGAAGCTGCGTTAGCTAAGGAAGGTATTCAAGGTGATTTACGACAAGCTTTAGGTGCTGGTCAAGGGAATCCTGCCTTAGTTCGTGAACTTGCGTTGAAAGGGGCCTTGCCCTTATTAGAACAAGCTATGAAAATTATGGAAGGATTACCTAGACGATTATTTTTTACACACTTAAGTTTGCAAACAGAAGCATTGAGTCGGGATGATATGAGAGAGCTTATGGGGTGGTTACGCCTATTAGCAAGAGATATGATGGCACTACGCGTTGGTGCCCCCGATGAAGTATTACAGTGTCCTTTACAAAAAGCGCGGATGTTGGCCATTTTAGAACAGTGGCGGGTTAAATCGCTATTAGCGGTGGAACGAGAGACATTAGCGGCCGAAGAGGCACTTCGATTATATGTAAAAGCCGGTTTAGTCATGGATGGCGTGTTAATTGCGCTACGACAAGCCATAAAGGAGGACACCCAGTGACTACCATTGTTGGAGTTAGATTTAAAAAAGCGGGCAAGATTTACTATTTTGCTCCCGGTGGTGCTAACCTAGATTTAGGCGATGGCGTTATCGTAGAAACAGCTCGGGGGTTAGAGTTTGGTGATGTGGTGATTGCCCCTCGTCAGGTGGATCCTGAGACTGTTGTTCAACCCTTAAAAAGTGTAATTCGTAAGGCAACGCCAAAGGATTACAAGCAAGTTGAGAAGAATAAACAGCGAGAAGAAAAGGCCTTTGAGATTTGCTTAGAAAAGATTGCTAATCGCAAATTGCCAATGAAACTTATCAATGTAGAATACACATTTGATATGAATAAAATTATCTTTTTCTTTACCGCTGATGGTCGTATTGACTTCCGTGATTTAGTAAAAGATTTAGCTACAGTATTCCGCACTCGTATTGAATTACGTCAAGTGGGTGTACGTGATGAAGCTAAAATACTCAATAGTATTGGTGCTTGTGGTCGTCCACTTTGCTGTGCTACATTTTTAGGTGACTTTACGCCTGTATCAATTCGTATGGCAAAGGATCAGAACTTGAGTTTGAACCCTACTAAAATTTCGGGCGTTTGTGGCCGACTTATGTGCTGCTTAAACTATGAGAACGATCTCTATGCTAAAGGTGGCGATTTGTATACACAAAAAGCTAAAGTAGTACCTGTTGTAGTGGAGCCACCAGGAATTGGTAAAGATGTTGTGACTGATGAAGGGATGGGGAAAGTCCTCAAAATCAATCGCAATAAGAAAACTGTCAAAGTCCAATTAGAAGAAGGTCGCACGATTGATCTTCCATGGACAGAAATTGTGTTGCCTGATGAAGAATAATGAGCGCTTAGATGATTTATTAATTGAGGGCATGAAATTATGGCAACGAACAGATCAATTTTGTTTTGCTATTGATGCCGTTATATTAGCTCATTTTCCAAAATTTCATGAGAAACGAACATATGCTGATTTGGGCACTGGTACAGGTGTTATCCCTTTGTTGATGACAACCCGTGGGGCCAAGCAGATTACAGCCATTGAGGTAAATCCCTTGATGGCTGAATTAGCGGCACGCAATGTTGAACTTAATAAGAAAGAAGACTTCATTGAAGTGGTTCAAGCTGATTATTGTCAATTAAGTGGCGCTATGTGGATAGGCCGTTTTGATGGTATTCTTATCAATCCGCCGTATTTTAATTCGCAACAGGGAAAACAGCCTCAAGCGCTTGATGTAAGTTTAGCACGTCATGAGATGAAGTATTCTTTGGCGGCGATTGTGCAAGCAGCGGCTCGATTAGTAAAATACCGTGGTCAGGTGTGGTGGATTTATAATGCGGAACGATTGGTAGATTTAGTAGTTGCTTTACGTTCTGCCAATTTAGAACCTAAGCGACTTCGCTATGTGCATAGTTTTCCCCATACAAAAGCTAAATTAGTTTTGATAGAGAGTTGTAAAGCTGGTCAGGTTGGCCTTATTACAGAGCCACCTTTGTATATATATGAGCAACCTAAGGTGTATAGTGAGGAGGTGCGTAGTTGGTATGAGCGATAAGAAAGGAACCTTATATTTGGTGCCTACGCCGATTGGCAATTTAGAAGATATGACGTATCGGGCTGTTCGTGTGTTGCAGGAAGTTCACACCATTGCCGCCGAAGATACTCGTCATAGTGGGTTGCTATTAAAGCATTTTGATATTAAAAAGCCCTTGATTTCCTATCATGAACATAATAAAGAAGTGAAAGAAGAACCTATTATGGAATTACTTTTAAATGGTCATGATGTGGCTCTTGTTAGTGATGCAGGTATGCCGGCCATTTCAGATCCTGGAGCTGAATTAGTGCAAGCTGCTATTGAGGCGTCTATTGAAGTAGTTCCATTACCAGGACCTAATGCAGCTTTAACAGCCCTCATTGCTTCAGGCTTAGATACAAGGGAATTTACGTTTTTAGGTTTTTTACCTAAAAAAAGTAGTCATCGTCAGGCTTTATTAGAGCGCGTGGCAACGTATGAAGGTACTTTGATATTTTATGAAGCACCTCATCGTTTACAAGCCTCGTTACAGGAGTTATATAAATATTTAGGCAACCGTCCTATAGTGGTAGGTCGAGAATTAACTAAGAAGTTTGAAACCTTTGTGCGCACGGATTTAGCTAATTTACAGGAGGCTGAGGCGTGGATTACTATTAAGGGCGAGTTTGTGTTAATCATTGGTGGTGCTAGCTATAGTGAAAATAGTGAGAATGAAAATACACAAGTTGATGCTAGTGATTATGTAAGTGCTGTAACGATGCTTATGGAAGAAGGAATGGCAAAAAAAGAGGCCATTCGGGAAATAGCTAAACGGACAGGCGTTTCAAGACGAGATGTCTATAATGCAGTGGAAACAGCCCTGCGCGATTAAGAGGAGGTTATTGTATGTCTGATACAACTAATAAACGATTTTATATTACTACGCCAATTTATTATCCAAGTGCTAAATTACACATTGGCCATACCTATTGCACAACGATTGCGGATACAGTGGCACGTTTCAAACGTCGTGCTGGTTATGAAGTACGTTTTTTAACAGGGTCTGATGAACATGGTCAAAAAATACAACGTGCTGCCGAAGCCATGGGTATTACCCCATTAGAATATACGACAAAGATTGTAAATGGGTTCCAAGAATTATGGAAAGCATTGAACATTTCCAATGATGATTTTATTCGTACTACAGAAAAACGTCATGAAAAAGTCGTACAGTATTTATTCCAAAAGGCCTATGACAAAGGGGATATTTATAAATCTAAATATAAAGGTTGGTACTGTACTCCTGATGAAACATTCTGGACTGAACAAAAATTAGGACCTAATCATACGTGTCCAGATTGTGGTCGTCCTGTGGAAGAAGTAGAAGAAGAAAGCTATTTCTTTAAAATGAATAAATACGCTGACCAGTGGCTACAATTTATTGAAGAAAATCCTGATTTTATTCAACCAGAAGCACGTCGTAATGAAATGATTCAGTTCGTAAAACAGGGTCTTGAAGACTTATGCGTATCGCGTACTAGCTTTGACTGGGGTATTAAAGTTCCATTTGATCCTAAACATGTTGTATATGTATGGTTTGATGCGTTAGTTAACTATATTAGTGCGTTAAATCCATTAGAAGAGGATAAGAGCTTATTTGAAAAATTCTGGCCGGCGGATATTCATTTAGTGGGGAAAGAAATTGTTCGTTTCCACTCGATTATTTGGCCGATTATGCTTATGAGTTTGGAACTTCCTATTCCAAAGAAAGTGTTTGGTCATGGCTGGCTTGTAGTTGATGGCACAAAAATGAGTAAATCCCTTGGCAATGTAGTGGACCCAATCCCATTGATTGATATGTATGGCTCTGATGCGTTGCGTTATTATTTGCTTAGTGAAATTCATTTAGGTAATGATGGTAACTTTACTTTGCCAAACTTTGTACAGCGAGTAAACTCCGATTTAGCTAATGATTTAGGTAACTTATTAAATCGTACTGTGGCTATGATTGAAAAATATCATGGTGGTGTTATTACAGCTATGCCTTCGGTTGGTGAGTATGATAAAGATCTAGCTGCTTTGGCTGTGCAGACTGTAAAAGATTATGAAACCTATATGGAAGAGTTTGATTTAAATCGCGCTTTAAAAGCTGTGTGGGCTCTTATCAGCCGTACCAATAAATATATTGATGAAACTATGCCTTGGGTATTGGCTAAAGGGGCTAATGAAGGGGACGCAGAAAAACTACAGACTGTTATGTATCACTTAGCAGAAGCGCTTCGTATTATTGCAGTGTTAGTCGATCCAGTAATCCCTACAGGGGCTCCTAAAATTTGGGACCAGTTGGGTTTAACTGGCTTTGCGAAGGCTACCTTAGATGATGTTCGTCAATGGGGTGGTTTAGCTACAGGTACTAAAGTCGTAAAAGGGGACCCAATTTACCCTCGCTTCGAAGTGCCTGAAATGATTGAAACGCCGGCTGTAGCTAATGAAGTTGTTGTAGCTCAAGACGAGAATGAAGCAACTGAAGCGGTACAAGAAATTCCACCAATTAAAGAAAATATTGAATACGATGATTTTGCTAAATTAGATTTACGGGTAGCACAAGTTATTTCTTGTGAAAAAGTTAAAAAATCTAAGAAACTTTTAAAATTTGTTCTTGATGTAGGTGTAGAAGAACGGATTGTAGTGAGTGGTATTTCTCAATATTATGAACCAGAGAGCATGATTGGTAAAAAAGTAATCTACTTAGCTAATTTAGCCCCTAAAAAATTAATGGGTATTGAATCTAGCGGTATGATTTTATCTGCCTCCGATTTTGCTGATCATTTAGAAGTAACTAATATTGAATCCTTAATCCCAGGAAGTTTGGTGAAGTAAGATGCGTTTATTTGATACTCATGCGCATATTAACGATAATCGCTTTGATAACGATAGAGAGGTTATGCTTGAAGATTGTTTAGCCCAAGGCGTAGAATTCATTATGTGTCCGGCGGTTGACCGTGAAACTGCTGAATCGGCTATTGCTCTAGCAGCTAAGTATGACTTTGTATATGCGTCAGTGGGTGTACATCCTCACGAATCAAAAGATGTAACCGAAGCTGATTACGAATACTTTAAAGAACAAGCGTTGCATAATGATAAAGTAAAGGCTATTGGTGAAATTGGCTTAGATTATTATTATGACTTTTCTGATAGAGATACTCAGATGCGCGAATTTAAACGTCAACTAGACTTAGCTCGTGAAGTAGATTTGCCTATTATTATCCATGATCGTGATGCTCATGGAGATATTATGGATACGTTGCGTACTTATGGTAAAGGTAACTATGGTATTTTTCACTGCTATTCTGGAAGTTGGGAAATGGCAAAAGAATGTATTAAAATGGGTTATTATATTTCTTTTGCAGGCCCTGTGGTATTTCCAAAATCTACTAAATTAAAAGAAGTAGCTAAAGAGGTGCCATTAGATCGTTTGTTGATTGAAACAGATTCGCCTTATTTAACGCCACCACCATTTAGAGGACGTCGTAATGACCCTAGTAAAACACAATTTGTGGCGCAAGAAATTGCTCGTCTTCGTGGTATGGATCCTGATGAATTAGCAGCTATTGCCCTTGAAAATGGGAAACGTATATTTAATATAAAATAGAAAAGTAAACATAAAAAAGAAAGGCTCCTTTTGCTAGTTTGGTGAAGGTAGCCTTTCTTTTGTTTTATCCGTAAATTATAAGTAACTCTTTGGAAATTACTAGAAATTTTGTATAAAACACGTAAAGATTATGTAATATTCTTGAAATACCCTTTCAGTTTCGGTAAGATTAAGGTAACATATTGTTTTAGAGTGAGAGGTAAAAATATGAAGCGTGTTTCATTTATTGATTTAGGATCTAACTCCGTTCGTTTTGTAATTATTGAAATTAATAAAAATGGAAGTTATCAGCTTATATATCAACAAAAGGAAAGCATTCGTTTAAGTGAAAATATGTGGGAGAAGAATCGTCTCACCGATGAAGCGATTGACCGTGCTATTTTGACTTTAAAGGGCTTTGCTCATATGGCCAAGGCTATGGAAAGTGAAGAGATTTACGCCGTGGCTACAGCGGCAGTTCGCTTAGCTAAAAATGGTGATGATTTCATTCGAATTGTGAAGGAGCGAACCGGCATTAATCTAGAGTGTATTGATGGTTCAGAAGAAGCCTTTTTAGGGTTCTTAGGGGTTGTTAACACCATCGGCTTAGAAGATTTTATTCTATTCGATTTAGGTGGCGCTAGTATTGAGATTACTTTAGTTAAGAGTCGCAAGATAAAACAGAGTGTAAGTTTGCCTATGGGCGCACTTACTTTGACAGGGGAGTTTCAAAAAGGCGATGAAATGAGTGAGAAGGAACGTAAAAGTCTTATCTCATACATTCAAGACATGCTTAGCAAAGAAAAATGGCTAAAAAATAAGCAATTACCTTTAGTTGGGATTGGTGGCACCGTACGTAACTTAGCTAAAATTGATCAGCGAGCTCATAACTATCCCATTGCAAAATTACATAATTATGAACTCACTTATGAACGTTTAGATGAAATTTATGATATGGTTTGTAATAAATCCTTAGAACAGCGTCGTAAAATAGCAGGTCTTTCTGTAGAACGTGCTGATATTATTATTGCGGGTACAGCTTTAATTAGAGAACTTATACAATTTGTTGATGCGAATACAATTCGTGTTAGTGGTTGTGGTCTTCGTGATGGCATGTTTTATCGGTATTATGGTGAACACTATTTGAATCCAGATGGTATTATTGATAATATTTTGATGCACTCCACTCAAAATGTATTACTTGGTATGGTTCAATGTGATTTAATCCATGCAAAATATATTACGAATTTAGCCACCATGTTATTTGATCAATGGAATTTAGTATATCAATGGGGGGAGCGAGCACGAGAGTTAATACAAGTTGCTGCATTACTTCATGACTTGGGAAAAAGCATTAACTATTATGGTCATGCGCGACATAGTGCGTACTTAATTGTAAATAGTAATTTATATGGTTTATCTCATCGTGAGCAGGCTATTTGCGCCTTTGTAGCGGCTAATTCTCATGGAGCTAATAATAAGTTTATTAAGAGCTCACCTTATGGGCATTTATTAAGCACTGACGATAAGACCATGATAGCTCAAGTATCCCTCATATTAGCGTTGGCTGAGGCTATTGATGAAAGTCATGAGCAATCGGCTGTCTTAGTTAATTCTGATTTTACAGATAAAGATATTACTGTAACAGTTTGGAAAAAGCCAGGGGGCAATACATCGATGGCTGAAGTGGTGATTAATAAATTAATCAAACAATGTAAGAAAGATTTTAAAAAGAATCTACTTGTAGAATGGCGTGAAGCCTTGTAAGGAGGTATTATGGCCTTAGAAAAGCCGCTCTTGTATGGAATTATCCATTTAGGGGCTAGTAGCATGAGTATGACAATCGTAGAATATACAACGATTGATGATGTAAAGATAATTGAATATGCGTCTCGTGATGTTACCTTCGGAGAAGAGCTGTTTCATAATAAACGCTTGTCATTTCAAACGATTGAAGAAATTTGCCGGCTCTTAAAAGGCTATAAACGACTGATGAAAGAAAATGGCGTAACGGAGTATACCGTGTATGCCACGGCCATTGTGCGTGAGGCAGAAAATCGTCGTAGTATTATGGACCAAATCTTTATGCAAACAGGCTTTAAAGTAGAAGTTGTGGATATGCCTAAAGAAATTTATTTTAAATATTTTGGTCTTTATTATCATATGATGCATCAAGGGTTAACCAATACAGATGATGCTGCATTGTTCCTTGATATTACATCTGGTGGTGTAGGTATTACCGTTTGGAAAGGCGGGGCCTTACTATTTCAGGAAAATATCCATATTGGTACGTTACGGGTAATGGAGTCCTTTAATCGTAATCAGCGGTCCTCGTTGTCTTTCCCAGATGCGGTAGGTGAATACTTGCATAGTATGCTAAAACCAGTGGAAGAGGAAGTACGTCGTTTTAATGTTAAATATTTTGTTTTATCAGGGGACGAGGCTCGTGAAATTGCTAATTTGATGGGGTTTGAAACTCATGGTAAAGAGACTATGGCTTTATTGCCTAAGCAATTTGAAGAGTTCGTTGAGTCTTTCCATGGGGTAACGGCGACTAAGTTAGTCAACCGTTATCAATTACCAGAATATCGGGCTAATATTTTAATGCCTACCATTGTTTTGTATTCTGAACTACTTAAAATGGTTCATCCGCAAAGTTTATTGATTAGTTCCTATGGGTTTGTGGATGGGGTAGTCTTATACTATGGGGCTGAAATTGAAAATAATAAGTTTTTATATATGATGCGCGAGCAAAATTTACAGTTAGCTAGAGCCATTGCAGAGAGTTATCAGGTGGATACGAAGCATGCTCGTGAAGTAGAACGTTTTTCCCTCCAGTTATGTCGTGGGCTACTTGAATATGGCATTACAGATCGTATGATTTTTGTCCTTCAATTGGCGGCTATTTTGGCTGAAGTTGGCAAATTTGTTAGTTTACGCAATCATAGTGAACACGCTTATCATATTATTATGGGCACAGACTTATTTGGCCTATCGGATAGTGAAAAGGAAGTTGTTGCTAATGTAGTGTACTATCATTACAAGGGTAAACCAGATGATGATGATGAAAACTTCCGTTATTTAAAAGAATCGCAAAAAGTATGGGTCATGAAGTTTGTCGCCATATTGCGTTGTATGCGGGCCTTAGATGTAAGTCATAAACGTAAGATTTCAAAAATTGCTGTGAAACGTGATGATAAAAAAATGATTGTCAAAGTGCATACAGACCAAGATATATCATTAGAGAAGTGGACCTTTGAGAGAGAAGCTGAATATTTTAGCGAAGTATTTGGTTTGGAAATGGTCTTACGTATAGGAGGCAAATAAGGTATGTTTAATAATTATAAATATTACTTTAATCGTGAATTATCTTGGCTAAAGTTTAACCAACGAGTGTTGCAAGAGGCCATTGACAACTCTAATCCTTTAATGGAAAAATTGCGTTTTATTGCTATTACCAGTTCTAATTTAGACGAATTTTTTATGATTCGTGTAGCTGGTTTAAGGCACCAAGAAGAAAATGGGATTGTAAAATATGATGCGGCACATATGGATGCGAAGGCTCAATTAAAGGCTATTGATGAGTCGGCAAAGCGTTTAGTGCGCGTGCAATATACGTATTTGAATCATGTTATGGAAATGCTAGGTAAAGAAGGTTTACATTTTGTTAGGCCGGAAGATTTAAATAGTGAACAATTAGAGTGGTTGCGGATGCACTTTGAGCGAGTGGTATATCCTGTTGTTACGCCGCTGGCTGTAGACTCTGGCCATCCATTTCCTTTTTTAGCGAATAAAACTATTAATACAGTAGTTCAGATTAAGCGTTCTATCGTAGAAACTGAAGAAGATGTAGAAGCAAAAATTGCTATTTTGCCAATCCCATCCGTATTGGATCGTATCGTAGAAGTACCTAGTCATGAAGGGCAACGTTACTTTATTTATTTAGAAGATATTATTACCTATTATGCGCATACTTTCTTTGTAGGGTATGATATTTTAAAAACTATGACATTCCGCGTTACCCGTGATGCGGACTTAGAGATTGATGAAGAAGAAGCACAGGATTTGCTCCTTGAAATGGAGGAATCCTTACGCCGTCGTCGCCGTGGTGCAACTGTACGCTTAGAAGTGGCGGGAGAGCCTGATGATGAGTTGTTGCATTTTATTTTATCCAGTTTACAGTTAAAGCCTAAAGATGCGTTTATGGTTCATGGTCCATTAGATTTATGTATGTATTTTAGTTTCTGTGATTTGCCTGGCTATGAGCATTTACGATATGTGCCATTTGAGCCTTGTGAACCAGCTGATTTGGTAGGTCATGAAGAAGAAAATATCTTTGATCTTATTAAGCGTCATGATATTTTTGTACATCATCCTTTTGAAACCTTCCAAACAGTAGAGGACTTTGTAGCACAAGCGGCCAATGATGCTAATGTATTAGCTATTAAGCAAACCTTATACCGTGTAAGTAGCAATTCGCCAATTATTTCTTCCTTAATTAAAGCGGCTGATAATGGTAAGCAGGTAACTGTGCTTATGGAAGTAAAAGCTCGTTTTGATGAAGCAAATAACATCTTGATGGCTCGGCGCCTTGAAAAATCAGGTTGCCATGTTATTTATGGATTAAAAGGCTTGAAAACCCATTCTAAAATTACCATGGTTGTACGCCGTGAAGATGACGCTATTCGTCGCTATGTTCATTTAGCTACAGGGAACTATAATGGTAAAACAGCTCGTTTATATACGGACTGTGGTATTTTTACTTGCAATGATGAATACAGCGAAGATGCATCAGCATTCTTTAATTTAATTTCAGGATATTCAGATCCACCTATTTGGAATAAATTCATAGTGGCACCACTCAATTTGCGGGAGAAGATTATGGAGCAAATTGATGAAGAAATCAAATATGCTGAACAAGGGGAAGAAGCGTATATGATTGCTAAAATGAACTCCTTGTTAGATAAAGAAGTAGTGGCTAAATTATATGAAGCTTCATCAAAAGGGGTAAAAATCGATTTAATAGTTCGAGGTATTTGCACTTTGCGCCCAGGGATTCCAAATGTAAGTGAAAATATTCAAGTTCGTTCCATTATTGGGCGCTTCTTAGAACATCATCGCTTATTCTATTTCCGCCATGGTGGTAGTGATCGTGTATTCTTGTCGAGTGCTGATTGGATGCCAAGAAATTTAAATGAGCGGGTAGAATTGATGATTCCAATTGAAGATAAAGATCATAAAGAACGTATTCGTGGTATTTTAGATCTATATTTACAAGATAATCAAAAGGCTCATGTAATGAGAGCTGATGGGTCTTATCGTAAATTGGTAAGTAAAGAAGACCGTGTTTCGGCCCAAGAAGTACTCATGAAAGAGGCTAAAAAGGCTTGTGAACGTCCACAACTAACTGTAGTAGAACGAATGCAACCAATGTATAAAGAGTAAAAACTATTAATTTATAGAAGTTTAACCTATAATTTATAGGAAATTAGTCTATAATTATAGGAATTTTACTTATACATGGAGGTAAAATATTTACACGAATCGTTTAACGAATGAGAGCGGAATATATAAATTTGCTTTGGTTAAAAATTCTCTATAATTTTACAAAAATTTAGTAAAAACAAATAAATTTTCTGAATCGAAAAGATACTCTTTTTTGATAAAGATTTGAATATATCAAAAGTTGGTATTAAAATTCGGAAACATAATATAACCCTTCACTCCTTATGGGATAGGCTTTTCAAGCGTATGCTATCAGTGGTGAAGGGTTTATTATTACTAAACTGAATAAAAAATGAACGAAAGATTTAGTAAAAAAATAAATATATGTGGTGATAACTCTTTAGTGTACACTGTGTATGGACTCAATATAAAATAACCGCACATTTGATAAAACCTGAGAACCTTATGAAATAGCCATTCTTTTTCGTATTGCTCAAAATGATTGACGGTGAATATCTCTTTGTGGTAGAATAGGCGAGCAGGAGGGATTAGATGACAAAATATCTAGTAATGCAGAAGAAGCATATGACGAGTCTTGTGAAGCGTCATACAGGGCTTGTTCTGTTACTCTTAGCAATGGTGTTTATTACTATTTCAGGCTTTGCTTGGAATGAAAAATCTGTCACAATTATTGCCGATGGAGAGACACGCGTTGTTAAGACACACCTCAACTCAGCGGATGGGATTTTACATGATGCCGGGATTGCGCTTGGTAGTAAAGATGCTATTTTATTGAGTACAGCTACTGTACAAAATGGCACAGAACTTACTGTAGTAAGAGCGTTTCCTGTAAAAGTAACTGTTGATGGCGTAGCTTCAGAAGTGATGACTGTGCAAACAACAGCCCAAGGCTTAGCTGATGAGTTGGGATATAAGGCACCTAATTACGTACCATTGGGCGATAGTGACACACACTTGCAAGCAGGTAGTGAGGTAGCAATAGCCCGAGTAACCAGTCGTTCTGTTAAAACGTATGAAAAACCTGTAGAAGTACAGGTCATTCGTCAACGAGATGATTCTATGCACGTAGGTGAGCAAGAAGTAGTTCAAGAAGGAACTGCTGGCTTAGTTTCCGTTCAAGAAGAAATCTTGTACCAGGATGGTAAAGAGATTAAAAAGCAAATTATTAGTCAGAATGATATTAAACAGATGGTACCGACAATCATCAAAGAAGGTTCCCGTGATGTAGTTGAAACATCACGTGGGGTAGTACGTTATCGCGAGGTGCTTACAATGGAAGCGAGCGCGTATTTACCAGGCGATGGTGATGGTCGAGGCATCACAGCTACCGGTATGGTGGCTAGACGAGGCGTAGTAGCAGTTGACCCTAATGTAATTCCATTGGGGACACGGTTATACATTCCTGGTTATGGCATGGCCATAGCTGCGGATACAGGTGGGGCTATTCGAGGTCATCGGATTGATTTATTGATGGACTCGTATGGTGAGGCTATGGAATTTGGCCGTCAATCTATTGAAGTTTATGTGTTACAATAAGTAATTCTATAAAGAAATGTATATGGAAAACGCAGCGTAAGAAGCGGTTCACAGTTTTGTGGCCGCTTCTTTATTATTTACTCAGAATTTGGTAAAATTAAATAGCAAAAATAGTCAGTTTCTCTCGTAGGAAACTCTATTAAAAATTTAACAGAACGTAGTATTAGGCTATTGTGGAAAGGACATACTTATGTTAAAAGAAGTCATTGTAGTAGAAGGTAAGTCAGACATTCAACAAATTGCCAAAGCTATAGAAGCTGATTGTATTGCCACGGAAGGTTTTACATTGCGTAAAGGCGTATTAGAGCAGATTCAAGTAGCCTATGACAAACGAGGTATTATTATTTTTACAGATCCTGATACGGCTGGAGAACGGATTCGTCGTTTTTTAGCTAAAAAATTTCCTAATGCACAACATGCATTTGTGTCACGTGATCTAGCAACGGCCAATGATGATATTGGTATTGAACAAGCATCGCCAGAAGCTATTCGGGAAGCATTAAGCAATTTACATACGCATTCGTTAGAATCTTCTGAAGAATTTACGATGCAAGATATGGTGGCACATAGTTTAACTGGTTTCCCACGGAGTGCCGATAATAGAGCTATTGCAGGGGCAAAATTAGGGATTGGCTATGGCAATAGTAAGCAATTTTTATACCGCCTTAATCATTATGGTGTTACTCGCGAAGAGTTTAATGAAGCGATGCGTGACATTATGATTGGGTAAACGTTTACTTATATTTTGAAAGGAACTATATGTTAGAATCAGTTATTGCAAGTCCAGAAGTAGTACATTATATATGTAAACGTTTTGGCATACACATGAGCAAAAAGTTGGGGCAAAACTTTTTGATTTCTCGCCATGTAGTTGATGATATTGTAAAGGCGGCTCAACTTATACCAGGGGAGCCAGTCCTAGAAATTGGACCGGGTATTGGTACGTTGACACAAGGACTAGCTCAGAGCAAAGCTGATGTTACAGCTGTAGAATTAGATCGACGTCTTTTAGAAGTATTAGATACGACCTTAGCGGGCTATGATAATGTGCGCATTATTCATGGTGATATTTTAAAGGTAAATATTCCTGAATTAATGAATGACAAGCCATTTAAAGTAGTGGCTAATTTGCCTTATTATATTACAACGCCGATTATCATGTCTTTACTAGAGATGAAATTGCCGATTGAGCGTCTTGTTGTGATGGTACAAAAAGAAGTAGCTGAGCGAATGGTAGCAACGCCAGGTTCTAAGGCATATGGTGCTTTATCAGTAGCGGTGCAGTATTATACTGAGCCTGATATTGTGTTTGAAGTATCACCAAAATCATTTTTACCACCACCTGAAGTAACCAGTGCTGTTATTCGTTGTCGTTTGCGTAAAGAACCACCAGTGCAAGTAGGGGATGAACGTTTATTGTTCCGCGTTATTAAAGCTGCTTTTGCACAACGGCGTAAGACTTTTAGCAATACTATGAAAACGACAGGGCTTAGTAAAGAACAGATTGAAGCTATTTTAAGCGAGGCTCAGATTGATGGTAGTTTGCGAGGCGAAACTTTTACTTTAGATGAGTTTGCTCGCTTAGCTAATGCTTGGCATTCACTATATGGTGCATAAGGACGCATAACATGTTACAAAAAGTTTTTAAGGGAATCGGTTTATTGGCGCTTATACTAACAAGTATTATGGTTGGTTTTTATGTAACAGCACCTATATATTCATGGCGTGGTATTCCCGTCTTAAATTATCATCAAGTGAATGATGAGAAGTTTTCACCACTAACAATGAAAACCAGCGACTTTGAAGTACAGATGGCATATTTGCATGAGGAAGGTTTTCATGCAATTACGCTAAATCAACTTTATAATTATTTACAAAATAATGTTTCCTTGCCTGAAAAACCAGTGGTCATTACCTTTGATGATGGTTATGTAGATAACTATGAAAAGGCAATGCCAATTTTGCAAAAATATGGCATGAAGGCAACCCTATTTATGATTGGCGATTCTATTGGTACTCCCGGTTTTTTAAATGCAGAGCAATTGCGAGCGATGGAGGCGAGTCAGACTTTTGATATAGAGTCTCACACGTATAGTCATAAAGATTTGCGTTCTTTAGCATTAAGTGCAGTGACGACAGAGCTTATAAAGTCTAAACAGCTGCTAGAAGGTGTACTAGGCCATTCTGTGGAATATATTGCGTATCCTTGTGGTTTTACTACGGCTGACATAGATAATTTAACTAAACAAGCGGGCTATCGTTTAGCTTTCACTGTAGATACAGGTAATGTCAATCAAGGGGCGAATAATTTTAATTTGAATCGTGTGCCTATATTTGAAGGGGACAATCCGCTATTGAGTATGAAATTGCGTTTGCATTATGTAGAAATAGTAGGTGGCCTTTGGTCATTACGCGATTTTTTACGTGCTCATAATCAACCAACTTTGGCGGCATTAGTTCCGTTATTTTAAAAGGCTATGTCACAACAAACAGTTGATAAATAGCCATTTTTGTAGGGGAGTATCAGAACTCCCCTACAAACTGTTATTTGCAGTTATCTATACTCATTTGGAATTTCGATATGAAATGTCTCACAC
>NZ_CALPDB010000009.1 GCF_943193155.1 Veillonella intestinalis
AAGTTATCTAACTTAGAATTTATTTGGTTGGTTTCAACGTTGTTGAAACCCGCACTCTGGCTATGTTCATTTCGTTAGAAATGATTACCTTACATTGTTCAGTTTTCAAAGATCTGCTACATCGCTTTACTGTTACCAGTTTGCGACAGCTTAATTATTATATCGCAACTAATTTTCACTGTCAAGTATTTTTGTAAAATATTTTCAGAAAAACTTAGTAAACAATATCTCACTTATTTTTCAAAAAAGAGCTTTAAGATTTCATTTATCTCGCCCCTTTGATGTCCCGTGATTGAGGACATGAATTATAATACTCTTTTTCGAATACTTCGTCAACCCTTTTTCTTAAAATATTTTCAGGAAATCTAATATAACACATTATTACTCTCACAGAAGACAAACTATACTTTCAACGCATTCTCTATCCCCTCAACAAATTGTATCAATTCAGATTTTTCACTACTTTCTGTAGTATATGCCAAGCACATAGTCTTTGTTTCAGGTAATATAAAGTATTTAAATTGCAAATTATGAATAATACGCTGATTATCATCGAGCAAAGCAAACCCTTCGCCTTGTTCCAATGCCATTACTGCTGACTCTAAATTATCTACCACACGAATTTCAGGCTCTGGCAGGTGATATGTCTTAAATAAATCCATAATCATTTTCCTAGCCACTTCAGTCACCTCATCTTGAAACATATAGCAAGGTTGATCTTTAAAGTCCTTTAATGTTACATTGTCACGATTTGCCAATGAATTTCGCTTAGAGTAGACTACTGTGCGACTTATATCCCCTAGTGGAACTTGCTGAATCCCTTCATAGTCTGGCAACATTTCTGGTAAAGCTACAACACAATCTAAACGCTTACTAACTAATCCCTCACGGAGCCCTTTTACATCTTCACTAGTACCAATTAATTTGATATGAGGATGTTCCTTCTGAAACGTCGACACATATGAGGTTAATGATTTAGGCCAGTTCCAACCTAAGAACATACCATAGCGAATCACCTGCTCATCATGATTGCCAAATTTAGCCTGCACCGCTTTCATAGCCTGTAAATATTGAGTAAATACTTCAGCATAAGCTTTGCCTGCCTCTGTGACTAATACCATACGAGGTTGGCGATCCAACAAAGCTATATTCAATATATTTTCTAGCGCCCTTATTTTCCGACTTACAGCAGGTTGTGCTACATGCAATGCTTGTGCTGCTTTAGTAACAGTGCCATGACGAACTACTGCTAAAAAATATTCCATATGATCTGTATCAATACGCATTACCCTCTCCCCCTTTCACCAGTATCCCTACATTCCTTTCACGCCTAATTAAAGAACGTAATACAATTTAATTCATTGTACTACGTTCTTCCTTTAGCCTAAAAATAACATCACACGTTCATTACTAGTGCTCATGCACACCTACTGTGGATAAGTCAGGTGTTTTCTGTGGATATATCTTAGTTTTTATGTGTATAACTTACTATTTTTGTGGATATCTTTTACAATGCTAGCTCACTTAACGCATTTAACTCTTTACTAAGCCAAATCGTTTGCCATTCATCATGTGTATCTTCATACTCAATATAACCTTGTCGTTGCCAAAAAGAACATCCCTTGTTTAAAAATCTATGCGTATTTAAACATAAATGAGTATATCCAAATAGTTGCGCCGATACTTCAATAGCTTCATATATTTTACGCCCTACCCCTTGGCCATGAAGATTTTCAGCCACATAGATTCGCGATACATATCCCCAAGTGTCTAAACTCGTACAATGTGGCGGACGATGTTCTTGTTCTGCTAACGGGGTCAAACAGCCTGTCCCGATAACATCACCCGCTTCATTATAAGCCACATAGGCTTGACTGCGCTTAGCTGGATTGTATTGCTCCGCTAAATTTAAAAATTGTTGATTCCGTTCCGAATCAAAAGGTCTACCATAATGCACATGCATTTGCTCTACTAAGAATTGATAAATCGGCTCCCACTTGGTGTCCGGTGTAATCAGTTCTACAGTTATCATACCTTTGTCTTTTATCCTCCTAAAAACACCTTATACAACAAATACTACTATATATGTATATATAGTAGTATTTATTTCATTCTATTAAAGTATAGCTTACTTTTATATTAAATTACAACTCTTTTTCTATCATTACCTACTTCAAATACAGCATTTATCAACTTTCGTGTATAAGGGTGCTCCGCCTCAGTCAATCGGGCTGCTGACACTTCATCCACTACTTCACCATAATACATCACCACTACCCGATGACATATACTACGTATAAAGGCAATATCATGGGCCACAAATACATAGGTTAAATTTTTCTCTCTTTGTAATTTTACTAATAATTTAGCAATCGCATCCTGCACCGATACATCAAGAGCAGACGTAGCCTCATCAAATACAATGATCTCTGGTTCTAACACCAACGCTCGCGCAATGGCCACCCGTTGACGCTGACCCCCACTCATCTCATGGGGATACCGTTTGGCAAAATCCCCTTCTAAACCGACCATCTCTAAATACCGAGTTGCAATAGCCGTCGTTTCACCACGTGCCAACAGCCCAAAATTATAAAGAGGTTCGCAAATAATATCCTCTACTGTCATGCGAGGATCAAATGCTTGCGAGGAATCTTGAAACACCATTTGAATTTTACGACGTTGCTCCCGATCAGTCTTACCATTACCGACTTCCATGCGGACACCGTCCAAATAAATATCACCACTCGTAGGTGTCAACATGCGCAAAATCATTTTTAAGAGAGTACTCTTACCACATCCCGATTCCCCCACAATACCTAAGGACTCACCACGCCACAAAGACCAGGATACATGTTTACAAGCTTCTAGCATCCCCCCATTAGGTAATGAAAAGGTTTTGCAAAGGTTCTTAACTTCTAAAACAGGCGTACCTATGGCTTTGTCAGTCATGCTAGCCCTTTGATTATTTATCGGTTCTTTATTCAACTGCATCGACATAGCGTTTTCCTCCTAATGTAGGCACAGCATCTAATAACTTAGCCGTGTAATCAGAATGATGGGTAAATAAAACCTCATCCCGTGTACCATAATCAACAACCTGGCCTTGTTGCATAACCATAATTTTATCTGCCATATGTGCCGCTACGCCAATATTATGGGTCACCATGATAATCCCTGTTTTATTTTGTTTGCAAAGGCGTAGCAATTCTTCTACAATTTGAGCCTGTGTCGTTACGTCTAAAGCTGACGTCGGTTCATCCGCTAGTAATAAACGGGGCGTAAACGCCATAGCCATAGCAATGCCTAACCGTTGTCGTTGACCACCGCTCAACTCAAATGGATAGCGATGTAACATATCTTTACTAGCTGGCAAGGACACCATAGCTAATAATTCCAGTGCTTTATTTTCTGCCGCCGATTTAGTCATGCCACTATGACGACGAATATGGGCAATAAACTGTTTACCAATAGTTTGTATCGGATCCATAGCACTACCACTGTCTTGAAAAATCATAGAAATATCCGTTCCACGATATTGGCGCCATTTAGTTTCTGACCAAGTGCTTATGTCATCACCATCATAATACAGATGCCCCTGTACCACCTGACCACTAACAGATAAACAGTCTATTAATGCCCGAATAATCGTCGTTTTACCACTACCTGATTCACCTACAATGACAAGCACTTCACCTTCTGCCAAAGAAAAGTTGACGTCTGTCACAGAAGGCGCCGCTTCACCATAAGCTATACTTAGATTTTTTACCTCAACCAATGCTGCCTTCTGCGTCATATATGACACGCACACCCTTTCTTTATACGCTCGTCAAAAATCTAATCCCTAATAATATATATACTAAAAATATAGCTACTATATATGTTAGTTAACCACACATTTTATTTAGCAATGTCATTCGTAATCCAATAATAATCAGATGGGAACATAACAACTCCTTTTAAGGATTTCTTAGCAATAATATTAGTCATTGGATAACCAAAGTATAAAGCAGCCCCATCATTTAATAATAATTGTTGTACTTCAATAATTAATTGTTTCCGTTTAGCTGGATCAAACTCTGTAGATAATGCATCTAATTTTGCATCTACTTCTGGATTGCTATAGCCAGAGCCATTTTGGGGATTATCGCCATTTACATTAGTTTTCCAATACCATTTTAAGAACGTTTCAGGGTCCCCTGTATTTGCGGTTACAATATTAGAAATTAATAAATCATAATCCCCATCAATCCCCATTTTATCGATTAATGTATAATCAACTGTTTTAATTTTTACATCCACACCAACTTTACGAAGATCCGCCTGCACAGCTTCTGCATAAATTGGCAATTCAGCACGACTATTATAAACTACAAAGTTAACGGATAATGGCTTGCCATCTTTATCTAAAATACCATCCCCATCCGTATCTTTCCACCCTGCTTCAGCCAATAATTGCTTAGACCGTTCCGGATTATACGCATTAGGGTCGGTTAATTGATCAAAACCATAGTCCATAGAAGGTGGAATTGGCGCCTTACCAGGGATAAACGTGCCTTTTAGTAATACCTCCGCATAATTTTTGCGGTCAGTAGCGCTAATAAAGGCTGCTCTTACTTTTGAATCACCTAATAAGCCTTTTTGATTAATTCGAGCTAAGACAACGCGCAAGGAAGCAATTTCATCAACTTGGAATTTATCATTTCCTTTAAACAAACCAATTTCGCCAGGCCCAATATTAACCGCCATATCGACTTCCCCAGACTGCAACGCCATAGCTCGTGTATTTGGATCTTCAATAGACGGTATTTCAACAGTTTTAAATGGCACTGTACCATTCCAATAGTTTTCATTAGCCTCTAATACGGATTTATCTTTGCTATATGACACTACTTTATAAGGGCCTGTAGCAATAGGACCTTCTTTAGAGAAATTACGCCCGTCTTGTTCAGATTGTACATCAACAACCAAGAATAGAGGATCCGCTAAAAGACCTGGCATATTCGGCATTGGCTTCTTCGTTTTAATTACTAATTCCTGTCCATTTGCTTCAATGGAGTCATATTCAAAAAATGTAGCGGCTCGCTTACTTTTAGCAAAAGCACGCTCAATAGAGGCTTTCACTTCTGCAGCGGTTAACTTCTTACCATTAGAAAATTTCGCTTTATCATCAATAATAAATGTCCATGTTACTTTATCATCACTTAAAGACCATTTAGAGGCTAACCATGGAGTTGGTTTCATTTCTTTGTCAAATTTGGTCAATGTTTCCCCAATACCATAACGCATAACCACCCAAGCATAGAAATTATCCGTTGGCTCTAATGTATCAGCAAAGTTAGTTACGCCCACTTTTAAGACCTCTTTATTATCAGCCGATTCACTACCGCAACCAGCCAATAAAGAAGCACAGAGCATTACACCTACACTGCCTAACAAAGCCTTACGCCAAAACTTTTTCATACTCAACATCCCTTCTAAAAATAAATACCCTAAACCTAATACCTAATAGTTACATCTGATGCTACTCATATATTTAAAATCACTCGTTTAGTCATTCTTACAAATAAACTATTTTTGTCGAGGATCTAAAATATCACGTAAACTATCACTCCACACATTAAAAATCGCTACCACTATTAAAATGGCCGCCCCAGGAAACATCATCAACCAAGGTGCTAATTGTAAATATTGACGCCCTTCATTAAGCATAAGCCCCCATTCTGGTGTGGGCGGTTGTGCCCCAAACCCCAAAAAGGATAAACCCGCCACTTCGAGCATCATAATTCCTAAATCCATACTAGCGGTGACTACTACCAAAGGCATACAATTTGGTAAAATATGGCGCCGTAAAATAACGGCTGAAGTACCGCCACTCATAATAGCAGCGGCTATGTAATCTTCTTGCCGCACTTTAATAACTAAACTGCGCACCAAACGAGCATATTTTGCCCATCCTACAATCGTAAGTGCCAATATAGTATTGCCTACACTGCCACCCATAATACCAGCAATCGCAATAGCCAATACAATACCAGGGAAGGAAATCATAATGTCACAAATGCGCATAAGCACCATCTCTACGACACCACCAAAATAGCCCGCCACAGAGCCTACAATAGTGCCAATAGAAGCAACTAAACACACAATAGTAAAGGCCATAAATAATGACAAACCTGTACCATAAATAATACGTGACAACACATCACGACCTAATTTATCAGTACCAAACCAATGCGTATCACTTGGTGCTTGTAAAGCATTACTCAAATCAGAAACAAACGCATCATGTGGTGTTAACCAAGGTGAAAAAACAGCCACTAAAATAACCAATATGACTAAAGAAGAATAAAAAGAAAAGGCCTTATTATTACTAATAAACGCTTTCACTATTTACACCCCCGTTTCAACCGTGGGTCCAATATAGTATAAGAATAATCAATAATCCCATTGATTAACATATAGGCTACCGATGCCCAAAGTACAAAACCTTCAATTAAAGGATAATCTCGAAAAGTAATAGCTTGTACCGCCATTTTGCCAAGTCCAGGCCAAGAAAATACCATTTCTACAACTGCTACACCGCCTAGCAGCCACCCCATAGACATACCAAAGATAGTCAAAAGCGGTAAAAAAGCATTCGGTAGAATATGACGAAACATAATTTCCATATGCCCCATGCCACGTGCGCGCGCCCCTACTACATAATCTTTATTAATTTCCTCTAAAATAACTAAACGCACTTGTCGCATAAATTTAGACATCAAGGCAAACGCCAAAGTAAAAGCAGGTAAAATTGCATTCTTTAAAGATACTGTTGCGGTTGCAATAGGAGCAATCCCTAATTTATAACCGAAAATATAAAGTAACATAAGGCCTAACCAAAAGGCAGGCAAAGATATACCAACAAAAGCAATCCCTCGGATTAAAAAGTCAGGCCATTTATTTTGGTTAATTGCTGCTATAATCCCTAAAGGCACTGCCATAATCAAAATCATAACAATGGTTACACTAGCTAACATAAGTGTGCCTGGCAAGGCTTCCAACATCTTATCTACAACTGGTTTTTTAGCCGAATAAGACATACCCAAATCACCTTGAACTGCATGCATTACCCAATTGCCATACTGCACGAGAAAAGGTTTATCTAATCCCAATTCTTGCCTAGTTTGATCGATTAACTCTTGTGAAACAATAGTATCTGCTGTTTCTAATAACATAAGTACTGGATCACCAGGTGCTAAAAAACTCAAACTAAATGTTAAAAAGGTAACCCCTATTAATGTAACTAACACTTGCCCCAAATGTTGCAGTGTCCTCTTTACCATACCTATTCCTCCCTACATATAGCTATTATTCTCCCAATAAAAAAACTCGCTCTTTGAAAGAGCGAGTATGAACTCAACAACAAATTAATCCTATAACACGATTCCAAGGGTGTAATAGCTAATTTGTTATAAGCAGGCTTTCTGGCTCATGACTCATTATCAATTTCTAGCCTTCCCAGTTTCCCAGTGACTCTTTAGCGAAATTGACTCCTCATTTACAGCTGTGTGGCAGCATAGGATTTACACCTATTTTCCTCTTATTATCGCTCGGCATACCCGACACTTACAACATGAATTTCATTATAGAATTGTAATAGTATATTATTTGAATATTATAAAATAAAACCTATATTGATATTATGGTATCTTATCTTTTTGTATTCTGTCAATTATTAGTCATGAATTATTGCTATTTTTTCTCAAAAAAGAACAAAATATTATTATTTGTTCATAAATACTGGAAATTCATCGAAATTCAACTATCTATTATACCTAGCAGGGTATAGTATTTATACTATTAGGGGTATATGTACCGAGAAAATGTATCAATACCAATATATAATTCACCTCATATATAACTTTTATATAAAACCTACTATTTATATATGTTTATTTTCGTTATATTTATTTTATTAAAGTATTAATCACCAACAACTTTGTCATATTTTATATTTACATTATTTATAAAAGGAGTATAATAAATGATAAACGAGCGTAAAATTTCATCATTCATTAATATAATAGTAAAAATCAATGTATTTAATTTTATAAGTAGATACTTAATAGGTAGATACTTAATAAACACACACTTAATAGACACATACTTAATAGGTACATACTTAATAAACCTATCCTTATAAAATTAATCATGTCCATATACTCTAACTATTTCCAATAATACATAAATTCATCTATGAAATAGTATATTTCCGAAGTTAAGGAGACGATAACCTCATGTATAACAAAGAAAAAGAAGGCATTCTATTACATTTAGGTAGCTATACAAAGCCTCTTCATGCTGATATAGTAGTACGCGAAGAAGACGATTTTATACTTTACGGCAATAAAACACCAGAACAAATTCGACGTGCCTACTTTATGTCAAAATCATATCGGAAAAAACATTATAGTTGATTAAATTTCTGATTAATTGGATAATGAAATAGGAAAGTATGTGGCAAAGATTGATAAAATAAAAGAACCCAGCAACCATCATGGTTACTGGGTTTTCATTTGTTATGCGATTATTCTGCAGTGAATGGCAACAATGCAATAGCGCGAGCGCGTTTAATTGCAAGAGTCAATTTGCGCTGATGTTTAGCGCAAGTGCCAGAAATACGACGAGGAAGAATTTTGCCGCGTTCAGTCGTAAAACGACGAAGTTTAGCAATATCTTTATAGTCGATTTGATCTACATGATCAACGCAGAAGTTACATACTTTTCTTCTTGGCTTTCTGCCTCTATCTCTTCTCATTGTGAATCCTCCTTTTCGAATTAGTAGGAGTCCTAAACACTAGAACGGAATGTTTTCTTCGTTACCGCCACCAAAGCTGTCGAAGTTAGATGAACCACCGCCAAAGCTATCAGCGTTTTGTGCATCTAAAGACTGGCCAACAAAGTTAGCCACTACTTCAGTAACATAGCGTTTTTGCCCATCCTGAGTTTCATAAGAACGGGTATTTAAACGACCTTCAACGAAACAACGGCTCCCTTTGCGAAGGTTACCAGCTGCTTCCCCTAATTTGCCCCATGCAACACAATTAATGAAGGCAGTTTGTTCCTTCTGTTCATTGGTTGTGGAATCAAAATATGTGTTTGTCGCAGCCACTGTAAATGTTGCTACGGCTCTACCTGTTTTAGTAAAGCGCACTTCAGGGTCACGAGCTAAATTACCTAAGATCTGTACTGAGTTCATAATAAACCTCCCAGAGCTTACTTGCCGTGTTTAACAATTAGGTGTTTAAGGACATCATCGTTGATTTTCAATACACGATCGATTTCTTTGATTTCAGCAGGATCTGCTTCAAAGTTAATCAATACGTAGAAACCGTCAGTGAATTTTTTCACTGCGTAAGCAAGACGACGCTTGCCCCAACGATCTACCTTTTCTACTGTGCCGCCTACACGAGCAATCAAAGCTTCTACTTTTTCAATAACTGCGTTGGTTGTCTCTTCTTCGGCTGGTTTCACAATCACCATGACTTCGTATTTGTTCATACAAAATCACCTCCTCTTTTGGACTTATGCCCCTATCTTCCATAGGGGTAGGAAGCGCTTACCATCAATAAGCCTTACTATTATAACCTAAGCAAGAATAAAACACAATACCTTTATATGATATAAATTATACTTTTATCATATTTCATCCATAAATTTAGCCTATATACCTAGCAAAAATAAATTTTCTATAGAAAATTAGATTTTTCTCTGTACAGGTTGCCCATCAAACGGTATACTAAAACAAGATAATTAAATAAGAGTTATTATCACATACATTATTTAGGAGGTCTTACCTATGAATTTAATTAAAGTAGGCATCGTAGGCTATGGCAATCTTGGCCGTGGCGTAGAAGCTGCTGTTAACTTACAACCAGATATGGAATTAGTTGGTATATTCTCTCGTCGTAGCGGTTTACAAACTGTAAGTGGTGTACCAAGCTATGCTATGAGCGAACTAGAAAACTTCAAAGGCAAAATTGACGTTATGGTACTCTGTGGTGGCTCTGCGACTGATTTAATCGAGCAAACACCAATGGTGGCTAAACATTTCACAGTTATTGATAGCTTCGATACACATGCACGCATTCCTGAGCACTTTGAAAATGTTAATAAAGCAGCAAAAGAAGCAGGTCATGCCGCTCTTATCTCCTGTGGTTGGGATCCAGGTATGTTCTCCTTACAGCGCGTATTTGCTGAAAGCATTTTACCTCAAGGCAAATCTTATACTTTCTGGGGTCGTGGTGTTAGCCAAGGTCACTCCGATGCGATTCGTCGCCTAGAAGGTGTTGTTGATGCCCGTCAATATACAGTACCTCGTGAAGAGTATTTAGACCAGATTCGCAATGGTGAAACGCCTGAAGTAACTGCTCAATCTGGCCATCTTCGTGAATGCTATGTAGTAGCTGCCGATGATGCTGATAAAGCTAAAATTGAGCATGACATTAAAACCATGGAAAACTACTTTGTTGGTTATGAAACAATTGTACATTTTATCTCTCAAGAAGAGCTCGATAAAAACCATAAAGGAATTCCTCATGGCGGTTTTGTCCTTCGCAGCGGCGAAAGCACAGAAGGTACTCGTCATGTAGTTGAATATTCCTTAAAACTTGATAGCAATCCAGAATTCACGGGCTCTGTTTTAACAGCCTATGCTCGTGGTATTTATCGCTTAGCTAAACATGGTGGTACTGGTGCTTATACAGTTTTTGATATTCCACCAGCTTGGATTTCTACGCACAGTGCTGAAGAATTACGTGCACACTCCTTATAATCTAAAATGTAACTTATAACACACTCCATATAAAGGGCTGTAACGAAATGCGAATGTTATTCTCCATTTTGTTTCAGCCCCTTTTTCATACAGTTAGCAAATTTCAATTCCTATGCGCAAATATCATGCAGTAAAACTATTTCTATGCTATAATATATTGTTGATATGCATATAGAGTCATGTGCATATACGATAAAATCATATTCATATAACATACACAGTTATAAAATAAACAACAATTTGTATATATCGAGTCATTTAAAAAGGTGGTATTATGAGCACAAATCTTGAAGTAGGTATCGTAGGTCTTCCTAATGTAGGAAAAAGTACATTATTCAATGCTATTACTAAAGCAGGCGCTGAAGCCGCTAACTATCCATTCTGTACCATTGAACCAAATGTGGGTGTCGTTGATGTACCAGACGACCGCATTTATAAATTAGCAGACATGTTTAAATCTAAAAAAGTAATTCCTGCGGCTATGCGTTTCGTAGATATTGCCGGTCTTGTAGCAGGGGCTTCTAAAGGGGAAGGCTTAGGCAACAAATTCCTTAGCCATATTCGCCAAGTCGACGCTATTGCTCAAGTAGTTCGTTGTTTTGATGACCCTAATATTACCCATGTATCTGGCTCCATCGATCCAATCCGTGATATTGAAATCATTAACACAGAACTTTGCTTAGCTGACTTAGATTCTGTCGAAAAACGTAAACAGCGTATTGAAAAAATTGCTAAAAGTGGTGATAAAGACGCTCGTATCGAACTGCCAATTCTTGAAAAAGTCATTGAAGGCTTAGGCGATGCTATTCCTGTACGAGCTCAAGGTCTTGAAGAAGAAGAGTTAGAAATTCTTAAAGAATTGACCTTACTGACAGCCAAAAAATCCCTCTATGTAGCTAATATTTCAGAAGATGAAATTTCAGATTATTCCGGTAACGAACATGTGAAACGAGTACAGGAATATGCAGCTAAAGAAGGTTCTGGCGTTGTTGTTGTATCTGCACGCATTGAGTCAGAAATTGCAGAATTATCTGATGAAGAATCCATGGCGTTCTTAGAAGAGTTGGGCGTATCTGAAAGCGGTTTAGATAAATTGATTAAAGCCAGTTATGCATTACTTGGTCTCATCAACTTCTTCACAGCCGGTGAAATGGAAGCACGCGCTTGGACCATTGTGGATGGAACGAAAGCTCCTCAAGCAGCGGGTAAAATTCACTCTGATATTGAAAAAGGGTTCATTCGTGCTGAAATCGTAGCCTTCGATGATCTCGTAGCTTGCGGTAGCCAAAATGCAGCCAAAGAAAAAGGCCTAGTGCGCCTTGAAGGTAAAGAATACGTGATGAAAGATGGGGACGTAACCTACTTCCGCTTCAATGTGTAATCCATACTTTTAAAGTTACATAAACATAAAACGTAAACATTCCATACAAATAAATAGCTAAAAGCCCTTACGGCACATATACTAACAATGTATAAGTATATTGCACCTAAGGGCTTTTTTAAGTTGTGTAACCTAGTTTACAGACAATAGTATGACATCTTGTTTATACTAAAATAAGCCATGACCTACCTGTATATTTCTTAATAAAATTTTTTCTAGTAAATAGCATTAGTGTTATAAGTCTAAATCCACAGTTTCAGCTGAACAATACGCCATCAACTTAACTTTGTCAAGCACATTAATCCGCATACGCTGCACTTGAATAATGCCTTCTTCTTTAAGTCGGCCTAAGTAACGATTAATATGTACACGACTCATACCTAAGATTTGACCCAATCGTTCCTGACTAATAATTAATTCTGTTTTATCACGACAAAGTAATAAGTAAATAATATTACATAATTTACTAAAACCATCATTAAATTCTTGATGTCCTGTATCATAAAGTAATAGATTAGCGAAGCGCGTATACCAGCGAATAACAGCTAAACTAACGTCCGGATGAACCATTAATAACTGCTGAAAATCTGTTCGTTTTACTGCCATAGTATGCGTATCCGCTAGTATTTGTGCTTCTAACGCATGTTCAAGACGTACAGGACCTTCATAAAAAACAGGAAATAAAGTATCTCTACCATGAAAAGATATAATCTTTTCACGGCCTGTAGAATGCGTGATAGCAAACTGTAAAACACCAGACTGAATATAATGTAAATATTCTAAAGAATCTCCAGGTTGCCAGAGGTAATCACCTTCTTTAAAATCAAATATTTTAACAGGTAACTCCTCAAGTAATGGACGAATCGACAAAAAATCTTCTGAGAAAAAATACATTGGATATGTCATAGCTATCCCCTTTTTTATACGACTATAAAAAGAAAGTTCTAATTTAATGTGTAAAGGAGTTTTATTATGAAAGTTATCGCTATTAATGGTAGCCCTCGACCTAACAAAAATACAGTGCAATTGCTTAATAAAGCCTTAGCTGGTGCTCAAGCAGCTGGCGCTGAAACAGAATTAATCTCACTCTATCCCTTACAGTATCGTGGCTGTTTCAGCTGTTTTTATTGTAAACGCAAAGATAAAGAGCATGGTACCTGTATTATTAAAGACGATTTAACACCTATTATTGAACAATTAAAAGAAGCCGATGCTATCATTTGGGGCTCGCCTATCTACTTTTCAAATATAACGGCAGCCTTACAAGCACTCTTTGAACGCTTCCTCTTTTCAAATTATATTTATAGCGCTGATGTACCATCTGTTCTTGGCAAAACAATTCCTTCTGCTTTTATTTATACCATGAACATGACCGAAGAGCAAAGCTATCAATACCATTTACGAGATAGCTTATTACCTATTGAAGCTGGTGTACATCGTATTTTAGGGGTAGAACCTATTAAACATTATGTCTATAATACCGTACAATTCGATGATTACAGTAAATTTGAATCATCAATTTTCTCTGAAAGCGATAAAAAAGCATATCAAGCCGCACACTTTGAACACGATTTAACTAGAGCCTATCAAATCGGACAGCAGCTAGTTATTAGTGCTAACGAGTTATAGTAATCAAAAAGGATGTCACAACTATCAACAGATAGTCATGACATCCTTTTATTATGAATTACCTTTTAATCAGCAGGTAGGCACTTAAACCAATTAACACTAGCTATCACTTAGCCTAACTTACTTAGCGTTTACTTTTACCGACTGGTACATAAATCGTACCTGCTGCCATAGAACCAACTGTTCCTTGTTGGAAGATAATATATAACTCATGGTCTTCGGTAGCATAGAAATCAGTCGGTACTTTATCAATTGGCAAGTTATCAGGGAAAAATTGTTCTTTTAACTCTTCATCCTCATTGATAGCTTTATTTAATACATCTTTAGAAACGCCACCAAAATCACCTAAAGATAGTAATTTACCACTGGTACTATTGAAGGTAAATGCTTTTACTGTATTCAAACCATTGGCTGCATGATCGCCAATCGTATAAGATTTAATTAGCACACTGAAGATACCTTTATCATTAGCTTCTACATCATAGCTAATATAAAGATTTTCTTTCATGTCTGCTTTTAAATTAGCTTTTTCTAAATTCTTTTGTAACGTTTGTACATATTTAGTAATTCGATCATTGATAGCCTTCGTCACGACTGGGCTAACAGATGTAACCGTAGGATACGTAATATGTAAACGATCACCAGTCACAGCTACTGGAGAAACAGATACCGCCAAACGTTGGTAATACGCATTCGCTTCTGGCACTTCTACTAAATCTGCTTCGCGCGCTAATTTATCCGATTCTTCCCATACCGTTTTATTGGTAGCTGGGGAAATATCCTGAGAAATACGTTTCGTCATAATGCCCGTAGTATTATTATGAGCTTCTGTTGGTGTTGCTACGGCTACTACATCACCACTTTCATCTACTACAGCAGCTGCAGGTTCTGCATTAACCTTTACTACTGCCACATCGGCAGCTTGTGCCACACCAAAACCACCAAAAGCAACTGTCCCCACTAGGGCAGCTAATATATATGATTTCAATACATGTTTCATTACAAAACCCTCCTTAAACAATGTACTTCTTACATTTCACGCCCATATATTCATGCTATATATGCGTTAAACATATAACAAGTATAACAGATTGTAGTGAAAAATTCATGATGAATTATATGTATACAATATAGTTAGCGACAAATCATTGTATTTTGTCCGCATATCTTATACAATTGTCTAGTAAGGATATTATTTATTTATTATTTTATGCAAGTAAGGAGGATTAGTATGAAGCATGATTTTATGAGTCATGACTTACATCTGCCGGAATTAACGTTTCGCGGTATGCTCTTAGGTGTACTTATAACTATTATCTTTACCGCGTCAAACGTTTATTTAGGGCTTAAAGTTGGTTTAACCTTCTCAAGTTCAATTCCTGCAGCCGTTATCTCTATGGCTATCCTACGTTTTTTCAAAGACTCTAACGTCCTTGAAAACAACATGGTGCAAACCCAAGCATCAGCTGCTGGTACCTTATCAGCTGTTATTTTCGTATTGCCAGGTCTATTGATGCTAGGCTATTGGCAAGGCTTCCCTTATGGAGAAACATTGTTGCTCTGTGCTTGTGGGGGCTCTTTAGGTGTGTTATTTACCATTCCACTTCGTCGAGCTATGGTTGTAAACAGTGATTTACCGTATCCTGAAGGTCGCGCTGCTGCCGAGATTTTAAAAGTAGGTAGCCAAGCACATACTGATGAATCAGGCACTAGCAAATCCGCTAGTGGCATGAAAGAAATCGTAAGTGGCGGTATTTTTGCTGGTATTATTAGTCTTTGTACTAACGGTTTCCATTACCTCGCTGGTGAAATGAGTTTCTGGTTTGGCGTAGGCCGTGGGGTAACTCAATTCCCACTCGGGTTCTCTACCGCTCTTTTAGGAGCTGGTTTCCTCATTGGTATTGCCAGCGGTATCGCTATTCTTGTAGGTATGATTATCGCCTGGGGTGGTTTCGTACCATACTTAACAAATGTACTACCTATGGGCGATGCTAAATCAGTAGAATCCTTTGCTATGGCCGTTTGGAAAGAAAAAGTTCGTTTCATCGGCGCTGGTTGTATCGGTATTGCTGCTATTTGGACTTTAATTACCCTAACAAAACCAATCGTTGAAGGCATGCGTATCTCTATTAAAAACATGAAAATGTCCAGCGAAGAACGCGATACACATCGTATGGATACAGATATGAAACCATCTACCATTGGCCTTGTATTCTTAGTTATCTTAGTTGGTCTCGTAATTTGTTTCTATTCCTTTGTAAGCGCAGTTGATATTAATCCTGCACTTATGTGGACACTTGTAGTTTGTGGCATCGTAATCGCCCTCTGCATCGGTTTCTTCGTTGCCGCTGCTTGTGGTTACATGGCAGGCCTAATTGGTACTTCTGCCAGCCCAATCTCTGGTATCGGTATTTTAGGGATTATCATATCCTCCCTCGTAGTATTTGCCATTGCCTCTGCCAATGACTTATTTGCTACAGAAGCCGGTGTAAAATTTGCTACCGCTATGGCACTATTTATGACTAGCGTAGTAGTATGTATCGCTGCTATTTCTAATGATAACCTACAAGACCTTAAAACTGGTCAACTTGTAGGTGCTACGCCTTGGAAACAGCAGGTTGCTTTATTAATTGGTTCTGTAGCTGGTGCTGTAGCTATCGCACCTGTACTTAACTTATTATATGAAGCTTATGGTTTTACAGGCGCTTTACCTCGTCCTGAAATGGACCCATCAGCTGCTTTATCAGCACCACAAGCTACCTTAATGACAACCATTGCACAAGGTATCTTCAGTTCCAATCTTGATTGGGACTATATCCTTATTGGTGTTGGTATTGGTATCATCGGGATTATCATTAACTTAATTCTAAAAAGCACAACTGCTACTTTATCCTTGCCACCATTAGCGATTGGCATGGGTATTTACTTACCACCAAGCCTTGAAATGCCACTTGTTATTGGTTCTTTCATGAGCTATTTCGTAGGTAAATATTTAGTAAAACGTGCAAAAGAACGCAGCGGTGAATTAGCCGATGCAGATGTTGAACAATGTAATCGCCGTGGCGTATTATTTGCCTCTGGCATGATTGTTGGCGAAAGTTTAATTGGTGTATTAATTGCGGTAATCATCGTTATTTCCGTAACCTCTGGTGGTGGCGAAGATCCACTTGGCATGGTAGGCAAAGACTTTGCTAGCACTGCTGAATGGCTTGGCTTAGCGGTATTCCTCATTACAATTGCTTACTTTGTAAATCTTGTATTATCTACAAAGTTCAATCGTGAAGAAGCCCTTGAAATCCAACGCATCAATGAAGAAGAACATAAATAATATCTTACAAAACACAAAAGCGACTCCTATATAGGAGTCGCTTTTTTTATACATTCTATTATTTAAATTTACCAATTAAAATCAACCAAACACAACACTTGATAAAAATTTAATAAAATTTTACAACTACTAGCTTTTCTATTTACAATTATATGTTTAAATGGAAAACAAAGAGTGCACTAATTTTTATTTTTATCGTTATAACACCTCACAAGAGGTAGGAGGCAAATCATGAAATACAAGGCTCTATTAACAGGTCTTCTTTGCATGACATCAGCATTAATGTTTGCTGGTTGTGGTGGTTCCACATCAAATACATCAACAACCAACGACAAAGTAGTAGAAATAGAGTATTGGCATGTAGCATCAGATAGTTTTGGTGGACAAACTGTTCGAGAATTAGTAGATGACTTTAATAAAACCCATCCTAATATTAAAGTAACTGAAAAATTCAATCCTGATATGTACAAAGGATTAACACAAAATTTACAAGCCTCTCTAGCATCTGGTCAAACACCAGATGTTGTGCAAATGGGGTGGAATTTTCTAAATTATGCTCATGAAAATTTTGAAAATGAAGATATTAACAAAATATTTGCTAAAGCAGGCGATTCTAATTTTATTAACGATACCTTTGAACCTAATATAGCCCGTTTAGCACAAACGGCCGAAGGAACGCAAGTTGGTGTCCCTTACTCATTATCAGTGCCTGTATTATACTATAATCCAGACATATTTAAAGCGGCTGGCTTAGATCCAAATACACCACCAAAAACCTGGGAAGAAGTCCAACAATATGCACAGCAAATAAAAAATGCAACAGGAACACCTGCTTTCTTTATGCAAGAATATGCTGATACTTGGACAAATCAAGCTTTAGTAGAATCTAATGGTGGAACCATGCTTATACAAAAAGATGGCAAATGGCAAGCTGGTTTTGATACACCAGAAGCAGCCCAAGGCTATCAAGTCATTGCTGATATGATAAAAGCAGGCACTGGCTTACATGCAACCAATGAAGAAGGATTCCAAAGCTTTACATCAGGGAAGTTAGCAATGGTGGCTACCACTATTGGTAAACGAGCTAACTTTGAAAAATCATCCCAATTTAAAGTAATGACTACAACCTTTCCAGCTTTTGGATCTAAACCTGTAAAAGTACCAGCTGGCGGTAACTTCTTAATGATTCTTTCTAAAGATGAAGCTAAGCAAAAAGCAGCGGTAGAATTTATTAAATATTTAGAAAGTTCAGAAAATCTAACAAAATGGGATACTGGAACGGGTTATTTACCACCACGCAAAAACATGGATAAAGAAGGGCCTTACAAAAAGCTTATCGATGAAAACGACAACATTAAAAAAGCGATGGCTATGCTCCCTAATGTAACGCCATGGGTTAGTTTCCCTGGGCAAAATGGACTTCAGGCAGAACAAGTTTTAATCGACGCCCGCGATGTAATTCTCAATGGTAGTCAATCTGCTACAGAAGCATTACATCAAGCAGCCTTAAAAATTAATGAGTTAATTAAATAAATACCATAAATATTAATTAGTTAACTAATCTTTTATATGGCTATGTCACAACAAACAGTTGATAAATAGCCATTTTTGTAGGGGAGTATCAGAACTCCCCTACAAACTGTTATTTGCAGTTATCTATACTCATTTGGAATTTCGATATGAAATGTCTCACACAA
>NZ_CALPDB010000010.1 GCF_943193155.1 Veillonella intestinalis
GGCTCTGTCACAACAAATGGTTGATTTTTGACGAGAAATAGCGTATAATAATAGTAAGAAACAGTACCACCGAAGGAGGTAATTGGATATGCCTACTATCAAAGACGCATTAGATATTATCGGTAAGTTGACTGTCGCAGAGCAGGAAAGCCTTAAAACAATGCTTTTAAGTCCTGCCTTTGTAAAGTCTTTGAATATTGAAGATTTCGTAGCAAAGGAACGCTTTGCAAATGGTCGTGTATGCCCTCTTTGTGGCTGTATCCATGTGGTTCGCAATGGTCATCGTAAAGATGGCACACAGCGATATGTATGTAAGGATTGTGGCAAGTCCTTCGTGATTGCTACGAACTCCATTGTGTCTGGTACAAGAAAAGACTTGTCCGTGTGGGAGCAGTACATTGATTGTATGATGAATGGCTTATCCATTCGTAAGACTGCTGTTGCTTGTGGGATTCACAGAAACACCGCATTCCTTTGGAGACACAAGATTTTGGATGCACTTCAGAATATGGCAGACGATGTTACCCTTGACGGCATTATTGAGGCTGACGAAACTTTTTTCGCCATCTCGTACAAGGGCAATCATAGCAAGAGTAAGACATTTGCTATGCCACGCAAGGCTCATAAGCGTGGTCATTCTACACATATCAGAGGCTTGTCCCAAGAAAAGGTATGTGTTCCTTGTGCGGTTAATAGGAATGGCTTGTCTATCTCCAAGATTACGAATACTGGTAGAGTTTCTACAAGAGATTTACATCATATTTATGATGGTAGGATTAAGACCAATTCCACTCTTGTTACGGACAAGATGAACTCCTATGTGAGATTTACAAATGCCAATGGCATTGACCTTGTGCAGTTAAAGACTGGCAAAGCCAAGAAAGGCATTTATAATATCCAACATATCAATAGCTACCATAGCCAGCTAAAGAGGTTTATGCGTGGCTTTAACGGTGTTTCTACCAAGTATCTGAACAACTATCTTGTGTGGAATAACCTTGTAAATTACGCCAAAGAAAGCGACATGGAGAAAAGGAACATCTTCTTAACTTTTGTTTTGGCAACATTGAAAACTGCTAAATGCAGAGATTTATCAAACAGACCAGCAGTTCCTCTGGTCGCCTAATTAGAATTTGTGGAGATGATAAGATGGTCAATATAACAGATGTAAAACAGATTCTTCAATTTGCAATAGATGCGGAGATTAAAGTCTTTCTTGATGGTGGCTGGGGTGTAGATGCTCTTCTTGGATATCAGTCAAGAGCCCATAATGATATTGACATTTTTGTAGAAAAGAACGATTATCAGAACTTTATAGAAATAATGAAAGCTAATGGCTTTTATGAGATTAAGATGGAATATACAACATTGAACCATACTGTATGGGAAGATTTGAAAAACAGAATTATTGATTTGCATTGTTTTGAATATACGGACGAAGGTGAAATTCTTTATGATGGGGATTGTTTTCCGGTAGAAACTTTTTCGGGTAAAGGAAGAATTGAGGAAATAGAGGTTTCCTGTATTGAACCATATAGTCAAGTAATGTTCCATCTGGGATACGAGTTTGATGAAAATGATGCACATGATGTGAAGTTATTGTGTGAGACATTTCATATCGAAATTCCAAATGAGTATAGATAACTGCAAATAACAGTTTGTAGGGGAGTTCTGATACTCCCCTACAAAAATGGCTATTTATCAACTGTTTGTTGTGACATAGCC
>NZ_CALPDB010000012.1 GCF_943193155.1 Veillonella intestinalis
GGGTGAAAGCGAAATTCTGCGTGCGGTGGAAGTGACCATCGTGGTGCATGATGACATTATTCCGTGGCGTTATCCGGCGAAACGTGAGCTGCAGTTTGGCGAATGGCAGCGTAACGATATTCTGGCCGGCATTTTTGAACCGGCGACCATTGATATCGATCTGGCCATTCTGCTGACCAAAGCGCGTGAACATAGCGTGGCGCTGGTTGGTCCGGCAGCGGAAGAACTGTTTGATCCGGTGCCGGAACAGGACCTGTTTGAAGCGCTGAACGAAACCCTGACCCTGTGGAACAGCCCGCCGGATTGGGCGGGTGATGAACGCAACGTGGTGCTGACCCTGAGCCGTATTTGGTATAGCGCGGTGACCGGCAAAATTGCGCCGAAAGATGTGGCGGCGGATTGGGCCATGGAACGTCTGCCGGCGCAGTATCAGCCGGTGATTCTGGAAGCGCGTCAGGCGTATCTGGGCCAGGAAGAAGATCGTCTGGCCAGCCGTGCGGATCAGCTGGAAGAATTTGTGCATTACGTGAAAGGCGAAATTACCAAAGTGGTGGGTAAATAATAACTGTCAGACCAAGTTTACTCATATATACTTTAGATTGATTTAAAACTTCATTTTTAATTTAAAAGGATCTAGGTGAAGATCCTTTTTGATAATCTCATGACCAAAATCCCTTAACGTGAGTTTTCGTTCCACTGAGCGTCAGACCCCGTAGAAAAGATCAAAGGATCTTCTTGAGATCCTTTTTTTCTGCGCGTAATCTGCTGCTTGCAAACAAAAAAACCACCGCTACCAGCGGTGGTTTGTTTGCCGGATCAAGAGCTACCAACTCTTTTTCCGAAGGTAACTGGCTTCAGCAGAGCGCAGATACCAAATACTGTTCTTCTAGTGTAGCCGTAGTTAGGCCACCACTTCAAGAACTCTGTAGCACCGCCTACATACCTCGCTCTGCTAATCCTGTTACCAGTGGCTGCTGCCAGTGGCGATAAGTCGTGTCTTACCGGGTTGGACTCAAGACGCTAGTTACCGGATAAGGCGCAGCGGTCGGGCTGAACGGGGGGTTCGTGCACACAGCCCAGCTTGGAGCGAACGACCTACACCGAACTGAGATACCCAC
>NZ_CALPDB010000013.1 GCF_943193155.1 Veillonella intestinalis
CCTTCGGGAGCCAGCCGTCTAAGGTAAAGTCGATGATTGGGGTGAAGTCGTAACAAGGTAGCCGTATCGGAAGGTGCGGCTGGATCACCTCCTTTCTAGGGAGACATACACGAAAGCAAGACTTTCGGTGTCACTTAGGTCGACACTTTGGCGCAATGTTAGTACTAACGTTGTCAGCTTTACATTGTTCGGTTTTGAGAGATCTGCAAAGACTCTCAGCTTATATAGCAGATTATGTATATATGAGCATTGTTCTTTGAAAACTGCATAGAAGATAGATAATATGTAAGGTAAGCCTCTTGGAGTCATCCAAGGGTTGACCAAGCACATTAGGAAATAATTCTCTGATTTATAGAAGTAGGTTAAGCTACAGGCGAGACGAAAGTCTTAAAAATCTAAAGTAAAGATTTTAAGGGCGTACGGTGGATGCCTTGGCTATACTGGCCGATGAAGGACGCGGTAAGCTGCGAAAAGCTACGGAGAGGTGCAAGCAACCATTGACCCGTAGATCTCCGAATGGGGGAACCCGGCGGAAGTTATGTTCCGTCACCCATACCATAGAGTATGAGGAGGGCACCTGGGGAACTGAAACATCTAAGTACCCAGAGGAAGAGTAATCAAACGAGATTCTCCTAGTAGCGGCGAGCGAACGGGGAAGAGCCCAAACCGGATCGGGAAACCGAACCGGGGTTGAGGACTGTCATCAAGTGTAAATGGGATAGAAGAATTGTGTTGGAACGCACAGCCGTAGAAGGTGAAAGCCCTGTAATCGAAATCCTGCATGCATGGGACAGTATCCAGAGTACCACGAGACACGTGAAACCTTGTGGGAAGCAGGGGGGACCACCCTCCAAGGCAAAATACCAGTATGGACCGATAGCGCATAGTACCGTGAGGGAAAGGTGAAAAGCACCCCGGGAGGGGAGTGAAAGAGAACCTGAAACCGTATGTCTACAAACAGTCGAAGCGCGTATAATTGCAGCGCGACGGCGTGCCTATTGAAGAATGAACCGGCGAGTTACTGTTACTAGCGAGGTTAAGTGGAAAACATGGAGCCGAAGCGAAAGCGAGTCTGAATAGGGCGA
>NZ_CALPDB010000014.1 GCF_943193155.1 Veillonella intestinalis
TCTTAAAATCTTGGAAATTAACGTATTCACGTTTCAAAATTGAATGAAAACTTTCAATTCGCGCGTTATCGCCGGGCTGACCCTTTCGGGAGTAAGAATGCTTGATACCATACTTCGATAAAGTGTTTTCAAATAAGTCACTTGTGTATTGGCTTCCCATATCACTATGAATAATTTGTGGTTTAACTGCTTGCGCCATGACTTGGGTAATAACGTTAGTCGCTAGTTCTTTAGTCATCTGCGTATTAAGTTGGTAAGCAATAACCCGTAGGGTTACTGGATTATAGACACTAGCTAGGTAACACCAAGTATGGTTAAGGGGAATGTACGTAATATCAGTCAATAAAATACCAGATTGATCAGTTAACTGCTTAATCAAGTTTGGTCGCTGATCATAATCAGTCTGAGTGGTTGGCTTATTGATTCGTTTAACCATTCTAGATCTAATCCCTAATTCACACATTTGTTGATAGACCAGACGCTGACTAACGTGAATATCAGACTGTTGATTTAGTAAGATCGTTAATCGTGGGTAGCCATACATTGGATATCTTAACCAAGCCGTTAACACTTCTTGTTTAATTAAATGCCGGCGGCGTTCAGTTCTACTTGGCTGCCAATGTAGATAATCATAGTAGGTTGAGCGCGGAATTTTGAGTACTGATAAGATACGCGTAATGCGGTGCCCAGCAAGTAAATTAGCGTTGACGACTTCTAACACGAGGGCACGCCCTTTAATAATTAGCTTTTTGCCATGAGCACCGCCGCTCGTTTTAAAATATCAAGTTCTTCTTTTAACCGTTTATTTTCTTTAATCAGAGCACGTTCATTTGATGATAGCACTTTAGTGTTGTTAGGATCAGCTTTTTTAATCCACTTAGTGACCGTTGAAACACTGACGTTGTATTCTTTAGCCAGTGAGTTGACCGAACGGCCAGTCTGACTTAAGCTAACAATCGATTCTTTAAATTCATTTGAATATTTAATTGCCATAATAAAAAGCTCCTTTATGATGTATT